>CAKZPE010000047.1 GCA_937138495.1 uncultured Oceanospirillaceae bacterium | reverse complement strand
CGCTACCTGTACCTGTCTGGCTGGATGGTTGCTGCACTGCGTTCTGAGTTCGGCCCTCTGCCGGATCAGTCTATGCACGAGAAAACCTCTGTAGCAAGCCTGGTTAAAGAACTGTACACCTTCCTGCGTCAGGCTGATGCACGTGAACTGGGTGGTCTGTTCCGTGAACTGGACAAAGCCCGTGAAGCTGGCGATGCCGCTAAAGAAGCTGAAGTTCAGGCAGCTATCGACAACCACGAAACTCACGTTGTACCTATCGTTGCAGACATCGATGCCGGTTTCGGTAACGCTGAAGCAACTTACCTGATGGCTAAGCAAATGATTGAAGCTGGCGCGTGCTGCCTGCAGATCGAAAACCAGGTTGCTGATGAGAAGCAATGTGGCCACCAGGACGGTAAAGTTACTGTGCCTCACGCTGACTTCCACAACAAGCTGCGTGCACTGCGTTACGCCTTCCTGGAACTGGGTGTAGATGACGGTCTGATCGTTGCACGTACCGACTCTGAAGGTGCTGGCCTGACGAAAGAAATCGCAGTTGTTAAAGAGCCGGGCGATCAGGGTGACGTATACAACTCTTACCTGGACGTTGAAGAAATCGACGTTGCTGACATGAAGCAAGGCGATGTTGTCTTCAACCGTGACGGCAAGCTGGTTCGTCCTAAGCGTCTGCCTTCTGGTCTGTACCAGTTCCGTCAGGGCACTGGCCACGAACGTTGCGTATTCGACTGCATCGAAGCACTGAATGCCGGTGCTGACCTGCTGTGGATCGAAACTGCAGTACCGACTGTCCACGAAATCAAGGGCATGATGGATGACGTACGTAAAGTACACCCGGATGCGAAGCTGGTTTACAACAACTCACCTTCTTTCAACTGGACGCTGAACTTCCGTCAGCAAGCGTACGACGCAATGGTTGAAGCCGGTGAAGACGTATCTGCATACGACCGTGCTAACCTGATGTCTGCTGACTACGACGATTCTGAACTGTCCGCAACTGCTGATGCTCGCATCAAGACTTTCCAGGCGGATACTGCCCGTGAAGCGAACGTATTCCACCATCTGATCACTCTGCCGACTTACCACACGACTGCACTGTCTGTTGATAATCTGGCGAAAGAGTACTTCGGTGAGCAAGGTATGCTGGGCTACGTGGCTGGCGTACAGCGTAAAGAGATCCGTCAGGGTATCGCATGTGTTAAGCACCAGAACATGGCCGGTTCCGACATGGGCGATGATCACAAAGAATACTACGCTGGTGAGAACGCTCTGAAAGCCGGTGGCGCTAAGAACACATCTAACCAGTTCGGTTAAGATCTGTTTAGTCAGCCCTGATCAGAGCCTTTGCTCCCTCAGGGCAACGTCCATCTTCGGATGAACAGGCGGCACCCTCCCCGGGGTGCCGCCTTTTTTTTCGGCCGGTTAGCCAATAGCGAAAAGAAACAGACCGCTTTTTGCGGTAAGATTCCAGGCTGCTTTTTACTGCAAACTGATTAAGTGATTTTGAATATGACTGATACACCAGCCTTCCTTAAAGATGCACAGGACTTGTTAACCGAACAGGGATTTATCGCCAGCAATACCTGGTATCACGGCACATCATCGGCACTGGTTGATTCAATCAGTCAGCAGGGCCTGCAGCGCTCCGGCGACAAAGCACTCAAAGCCGCCGCCAAACAAACCATGGCGACCATAGGTAACAGCTATACAGAATCGGTTGAGCCGGTATTTTTAACCCAGAGCAAAGAACTGGCTTTCTACTGGGCTGAACAGTCTGTCAGAAACCGCAGCGTGCGGATTGAAGGCGATGAACAGCCGGTGGTTTTCAGCGTCACTCTCAACGAAGAACAGAACGCTAAAGTCCGCCCTGATGTGGGTGCCGCCAGCCTTCTCATGCTTGAAGAAGGTGAACATTTCATGGCATTTCTGGCCGCTGTTTATGAAGCAAACAACTTCAGCGCACCGGAAATCGACCTGATGAGTGCCGACCGTCTGGAATATCTGAATAAACTGGGTATGGGCTATTACGATGCCGATATCGACGCAGCAAGCATCGCACTTGTGACCGCATAACATGCCCCGGGCATGACAGTATTCAGAGGCATCCGGGTAGGCGGAAGCCTCTGAATAAGGGCAGATTGTATCTGCCCTTTTTTTATGCCTCACTCCCACGCAGAAAGCCTCATATTACCGCCCTCTTATCAATTACCCATTACGGTGAAAGTGTTCCGTAAATTGCTGATCTTATTAGATATTCCCTTCTATACTCTGAAAAGAACACATATATAAAGGAATATTCTATGAAAAAGATCAGTACAGTGCTGTCGGTACTTCTGTCTGCTGCACTTTTATCCGGCTGTCAGGGCAATGCAGTCAAAGGCTCAGGTTTCCTGGGCAACTATGACGGATTTGAAGACCGGAGCTGGAGCGACGGCGCCAGGGTCTACCTTCCCCCCGGCAACGAACTCAGCCAGTTAAAGAAATACGACAAGCTCATGCTTCTGCCAATAGAAGTCTGGTACTCGCAAAACGCCGAATACAAAGGCATCAATCCTGAAGAGCTGGCCTATATAACAGCCCGTCTGGAAGAAAAATTCAGAGCAGTATTTGAACCTCAGTACCCGGTTGTTGATGTTGCCGGCGAAGATGTACTGGTCGTACGTATGGCGCTCACTGGCCTGCAGAAGAAATCACCGGAGCGTGGTGCGCTGGGGTACATTCCTATCGCCCTGCTGCTCAGTGCAGGTCAGAACCTGGCCAACAGTATTCAGGATCAGGAAGAGATTTTTTATGAAGCCAGCCTTGAAGCTGAAGGCTACGACGCAGTCAGCGGGGACCGGCTGATTGCCATGGTCGATCAGCGCACCAGCGACGAGACCACGGTCAGCACCGGCGCATCTGACATTCAGTCACTGGATGATACCCTCGACTACTGGGTGAAGAGATTTCGCAAAAACTGGGATCTGGCCCATCAATAACAGCTACATACAGCAAGGAGAGTGATATGTTTCTGGACTATGCCGCTTTATTTTTAATTTTTTTCGTGGGCATCTTTGTTTTTTATGCGGTGATTGTCATTCATGACATTCCCTACGAAATCGCCGTTCACCGCAACCATCCCCATCAGGATGCAATCCATGTGGCAGGCTGGGTCAGCCTGTTCACACTGCACGTTTTATGGCCCTTCCTCTGGATCTGGTCAACCCTCTACCGTGAAGACCGGGGCTGGGGCTTTAAACATGGCCACAGCGGAGAAAAGGCACCTGAACATGCAGATCTGGCCAGTATTCAACAGCAACTGACAGAGCTTCAGGAACAGCTTAGTCACCTTAAAGACCAACAGGAGCACTGAATATGGATCTGCTGATTATCCTGATCTATGCAGGGATTTGTGTGCTTATTTTCAAACTCTTTAAAATCCCCCTCAATAAATGGAGCGTGCCCACAGCCATACTCGGAGGCATTGCTCTGTTGGGCACCATGATTTTGCTGATGAACTTTAATCATCCCTACGCAAAATTCAGCAAAGAAGTTTACGCCGTCGTCCCCATCGTTCCGCCGGTAAAGGGCATTGTTCAGACCGTTGAGGTAACCCCGAACACGCCGATAAAGAAAGACGACATTCTGTTTACCATCGACCCCAAACCTTACCGGCTTAAAGTCAGTGAACTGGAAGCGTCACTGGTTGAAGCCCGTCAGAATGCCCGCCAGCTGGGCGCTCAGATGGACTTTGCCAAAGCCAAAGTCGAACAGGCACTGGCCGAACGGGACCGCACCCGTACGGCATACAACCGTTACCGTAAAGGCAGCAAAAACAACGCCGCCGCATTCGCCCGGCAAACGGTGGATGACAGCCGTCAGATGTACCTTGCCGCACAGGCCAGTGCGGATGCTGCAGAAGCGGATCTTCAGCGGGTAACGCTGGCGTTTGAGTCAAACATCGACGGCGTCAACACTGCGGTCATCGCGCTGGAGAACACACTCGAAGCGGCCCGTTACGACCTTGAGCGTACAGTTGTCAGAGCCCCTTCCGACGGTATCGCCACACAGATCGCCCTTAAGCCCGGCATCATGGCTGTTCCCCTGCCTCTGAAACCGGCTATGGTCTTTATTCCTGACCAGGAACGGGTATTTGCAGGCAGTTTCTGGCAAAACTCACTGAGCATGATGAAACCTGGTTTTGAAACGGAAATGATTCTGGATGCTGTGCCCGGGCATGTATTTAAAGGCGAAGTGATCAGTGTTCTGCCGGCCATGAGTGAAGGTCAGTATCAGGCGTCAGGAGAGCTTTTATCTGCAAACCAGATCAGCCGGCACGGCCGGGCAATTGCGCTGATGAAAGTCAGTGAGGAAGACCTGAAAAAATACAACCTACCCCTGGGGGTACAGGGAAAAATGGTGATCTATTCGGACCAGTTCACCCATGTGGCAGTCATGCGTAAAGTATTATTGCGGATGCTTGGCTGGTTAAACTACGTCTTTCCTGTCAAATAGCCTGTCAAATAACCGGCTCAGACGGGTATAGAAACGGCGCCTGAAACAATCGGTTTCAGGCGTTTATCCCCTCTGCGGCCCTGCCTTAACGGCAGAAACTCAGTTCAGACACCGCAGCAGTAATAACCGGCATCCCGCTGAACTGTGGGGCATGCTTGATCAGCAGATCAGCAATGTCCAGACACATGGTTTGCGCTTCAGCCCGTGCCTGTGCATCCTCAATCTGTTCAACATCAGCAACATGGGCAACCCCCAGCGTCCGGCGGGTCATTTCAACACCGGCAAATCCGAGGCTGTCAGTCAGTAATTCCGCCAGCCAGGCATCAACAATGGCAGTGCCCTTCAGACACGGATCCAGCGTATGCTCAGCGGCCAGCCCGTGAAAATGCTGTGACAGGCTGCACCATAAATCATTAAGATCACTCAGGATGCTTTGCTGATAAGCATGGCGCTCAGCAGGGTCACCTTCTGCCCGGGCCTGTCCGGCCAGATTAAGCAGATAGTTGGCAATCAGCACGCCCGGGTCAAAACCGGCCGGCCCGACAAAAGCAAACTCCGGATCAATGACTTTAACTTTGTTTTCAGCTGCAGGATCAACGAACACTGAACCTGTGTGTAAATCCCCGTGCAGTAAAACCTGGGCCTGACTCTGGAACTTCATTTTCAGACGGGCTACTGCCTGTTTCAGTTCATCATCCTGCCACCACGCAGCCGCCCGTGCAGCCAGCGGCGGATTAACGTTATTGCGCTCATGATCACAGAACGGATCCCAAAAGTAGACTTCTTCGCTGATCTGGCAAAGATCAGGGTTAATAAAGTCCTGCACCATGGCTTTCCTGGCACTGCTGCTCAGGTAAAAATCAGATGAATAAAACAGACTGCTGGCAAGAAACACACCAAGCGATTCAGCCACACCGGGCAAAGGCTGACGTTCAGTCAGTGCCTGGCGTAAATTCCGGTACTGACCAATATCTGCCATGATGATGGCGCAACTGGCGGCATCATAGTGGTAAACCTCAGGTACACTGCCCGGGCAGAACGCCTCGCTTTGTTTCAGCGCTTTGGCTTCAATGCGGATCCGGTCCTGTGACAGCGGCCACGCCTCACCGATCACCCGGATGTAAGGTAACGCCTGCTTAACGATCAGGCTGTCGTTGCCGTCCCCCACCCGGTATACAAAATTGATATTACCGTCACCAATCTCTGTCACTGTCAGATCAGGGCTGTTATTGAAAACCGCTGTGTGAGTCTGAACAAAATCAATGACATCCTGATCAGTGGAAAACTGCTTAAAACTCATCGTTATATGTCCGTTATCCAAAAAAGTTACCGCATTGTTACAAATCACTCTGGCAGATGGAACCGGTCACCGATAGATTCTGGCGCTATGCTTATGCGCGTTGATGAATTACAAAACCCGCGGATCAGACGCAACACTGCGCGCCCTGAAATAACGGCTAATTGATATACTCTGCCAGCAGGGTGCAATGAAAACGGCGGGTTCACAGTCACTATTTTAGAAGAGACTGTGAACCAGCTCATTCCACCTGTCAGCCAATCGCATGCAGATATTATTTTCGACTGGCATAACTGCATGAAACCCGTCAGTATCAACCGCACAGAAACACCTTGTTTTTATCTGCATCAACAGGAATTAAATGCTCAGCCCCTCATCCTCCAGCCACGTGATTACCGATGATTTTATCGCACCGGCGTGTAATGAACCTGTCGAAATCCTCTATCAGGATGACGCAATTCTGCTGATCAGCAAACCCAGCGGCCTGCTTAGCTTATCCGGAAAGAACCCTCTCAACCGGGACTCAGTGCATTACCGGTTAGTCCATGGTCAGGCTGGCGTGACATCCCCGTTCCCGGACGCCAAACTGCCACACAGGTTAGATTTTGGTACCTCAGGCATCATGGTTGTCGGCCTGGATGCTGCGTCTTCGAAGCATCTCAATAAACAGTTCCAGGCCAGTACGGTAAAAAAACACTATGTTGCCATGCTGGAAGGCAGCGTGGCTGACGATCAGGGTAAGATACAGGCTGCCATTGCTAAGGATAAAACCCTGTTTCCACGGGTGAAAATTTGCCAGAACACAGGCAAAGCGGCCGTGAGCGAATATAGAGTTTTAGAACGGCTGGCAGATCCTGCACGCACCTTAGTACGCTATACCCCGCTGACAGGACGTACCCATCAGTTACGGATTCACAGTTACAACATCGGCCACCCGATTCTTGGCTGCGATTTATATACGAGTGACAGCAGTAAACAGAAGGCTGACCGCTTGCTGTTACATGCCAGTGATCTGCATTTCGAACACCCGGTCAGCGGTGAAGCGGTACACTGGCATTGCCCCTGCCCGTTCTGACCGTTCAGTGGCTCATAGCAATACTCCGAACCATGAAGCCCACAGCGTCTCACCACTGATGCAGAGGCTTAATATCCCGGGCCCATGTATGGCCTGAGGTTTCATTCATATCCGCCAGCGCCTGGCAGACGAACGCAATGAACACCGCGACTTTTGCCGGCTGAAAACGCCGCTTCGGATATAGCAGGCCGACACTGAACCCTTCTGCCTGCGTGACCGGAAACAATGACACCAGCTCCCCCCGCTGCACTTCCTCACGGAAGACAAAGTGCGGTGCCTGCATCAGGCCTAAACCGGCCGTACACAGATCCAGCAGGGCTTTACCGTCGTCCACGACATAATCACTGCAGGCTTCTAATGCCGACGATACCCTGTGGCCTGCCCCGAGCAACATCGGCATCAGCTTTCCGGTTTGTTTAAACTTAAAACGTATCCAGCGGTGTTCAGCCAGCTGACCAACACCCGAAACAGGATGCGCCTCCAGATATTCTGGTGAAGCCACCACCATAAAATCCATCGGGCTGAGGGTTTTCATTACCAGCCGGCTGTCTGCAACCGTCCCGCTGCGCACTGAAATATCGATGCCCTGTTCGATGATGTCGACGTACTCATCAGAGAAAGTGACATTCAGACGGATGTCCGGATAGCGGCGACAGAACGCCGGTAATAACGGCAGGATATAACTCCGCCCGTAAGAAACCGGCAAATTCAGCCGCAGCGTTCCGGTGGGGTTTTCGTTATCACTCAGTAGCTGCTGTTCACAGTCATCAAGCTCAGCCAAAAGCCGCCTGACCGTATCCAGATAGTGACTTCCTGCCTCGGTAATCTGTAATTTACGGGTCGAACGGTAGAACAGCTGATACTCGAGATTTTCTTCCAGCCGGCTGATCGCCTTGCTGATGGTAGAAGGGTCTGTTCCAAGCGCATTAGCGGCAGCCCCGAAAGAGCCGTGATCATACGCGGCGAGAAACATTTTTAGCGAATTGAATTTATCCATTACTGAAGATTATTCACTAATAAAATGCCTGACAAGATATTTTTCCATGAGGCAGATGTTTTTACACTGGTTCTCATTCAATAACTGACGATAAGTGAGTTCAATTATGAGCACCCGACTTAACATTCAGCAACAGGCACCGGATTCTTTCAGTGCCATGTTAAACCTCGAAGCCAGTCTGGCCGACAGTATTATTCCTGATCCTCTGCGGGCCCTGATCAAACTCAGGGCTTCAGAGATCAATAACTGCCGCTACTGCCTGACCATGCATAAACCCTATGCCAGGCAGCATGGGTTCAGTGATGAAAAGATCGCTGCGGTCGCAGCCTGGCGTACTTCTCAGCTGTTCGACACCACCGAACAGGCCCTGCTGGCACTGACAGATGAAATCACTCAGATCCATCTCAAAGGCGTTAAAACCACTACCTATCTGGATGCCCTTGAACAGTTAGGTGAACCCCTGCTCGCCAGCTGCATTATGCAGATCAGTGTCATCAACACCTGGAACCGCATCGCCATTGCCACCGCAATGGAACACTGAAGCCGCAGATAACACGAGGATCTATGATGAAAACACTACTGCGAACCCTGTCGGTACTGATGATCAGCATGCTGGTGTGGAGCCAGCCTGTTACCGCTGATGATAAAAAAATCGGCATACTTGTTTACGACGGCGTACTGACCTCTGACGTTACCGCCCCTCTGGAAGTATTCGGCGTTGCCAGCCGTAAAACCTGGTTCAGTGATTACACACCGGTGGTTATCAGTGTGAACGATCAGGGCACCATTACCACTGAAGAAGGCCTGACACTGCAGACCGACACCTGGATAGGCAATGCCCCTGAAGTGGATGTACTTATAGTACCGTCTGCATATGACATGGACCCGTTGCTGGAAAACCCTCAGCTGATCAGTTATATCCGGCAGACTGCCGGCTCAGCAGAGTGGATGGCCAGTAACTGTTCCGGTGCATTTTTGCTGGCAGAAGCCGGTATTTTAGACGGTAAAAAAGCCACCACCTGGGCCGGCGGTGAATCAGGACTTCAGGATGCCTACCCCGGGGTGCAGGTTCAGTTTGATACCAATGTGGTCATTGATGACAGCGTCATTACCTCAAACGGCAGCCTGGTCAGCTATCAGGCTGCACTGTTACTGCTGAGCAAGCTGGCATCAGAATCTAAAGCTGAAGAGGTCGCGGATACGATACAGTACAGCCGCTTCTCAGATAAAGTGTATTTCTGATACCCAAAGCCTTTCCTGCCGAACCGGCAAGTGCCGGATAACAGCTGTCTGATGTTATCCGGCGATCTGATGCTATCCGGCGATCTGATCCTGTAGCAGCTCCGCCATAGAGGCCACGGTTTGAATGCTGATTCCGCCCATCAGCTCAGGATTGTTAAGCGCGTAGAGGTAATCCTC
This sequence comes from uncultured Oceanospirillaceae bacterium, assembly GCA_937138495.1. Lineage (GTDB taxonomy): Bacteria > Pseudomonadota > Gammaproteobacteria > Pseudomonadales > Balneatricaceae > Amphritea. Next base: position 19,299 of record CAKZPE010000047.1, on the reverse strand, counting down.
AACGCTGCCACAATCAAACTCATCCCTGGCTTCAAGCAGCATGGCCCAGTCCTCCAGATCATCCTGGCTGATCTCACCGGCGGCAAACCGCATCAGCACACTGGCAACATGCTCAGGCGTGACCGGCAGCACTTCCTGACTGTCATTCCCGGCAAGCACGTGAAAGGCGTCGTCCTGCCCCCGGCCACACCGGGCCAGAACATCCAGCGCTTCGGTGATCGTCATCCGGTTATTTCCGGTAGGCCGCGATCAGGGTGATATCCGCCACCGACGCCGTAAAATATTGCGCTTTGATCTGCAAATACTCCGGGTGGCTGAAAAACGTATCTTTAGTAGCTTCATCCGGAAAACGGATGGTAAACACCCGGTTGAATGGTTCAGGAGTTTCACTGATTAACACCTCTGACACCTTACAGTCGTAACCGAAACTGCCGCCGTGTGCGTGCAAAACAGGTGTCATCGCCCGCCGGTACGTACTGTACATTTCATCATCAGTGATGTTCATCGCCATCAGCATTTCATACATACAATCATCCTTAAAAAGGTTTCAGATATCAGCTTAATTCAAACACTTTCTGTTGCTTGTTCACCGCAAAACCCAGCGCCTGATAAAAACGGTGGGCTTCCGACCGCTGGCTGTTACAGCGCACCCTGAGCTTCAGATTCTCAGCCGCCGCAAAGCCCCTTGCCTGATTAACCAGCGCGGAGGCGATTCCCAGACGACGAAACCGGGCACTGACCACCAGCCCGGTGATTTCAATAAAGGGCTCACTGCCAACCCGGTAGGTTTTGCCGAACTGAATCCAGCCCGCCGGCTGCTCCCTGTGTTCAAACAGCTGCACGTGCTGATTATCGCTGTTGAGCAGATATTCCAGCTGAGCACTGACAGTCTCCGGTGAAGGCGAATAACCAAGCTCAGCGGTCAGTGCATGAATAACCTGAGCATCTTGCAGGACAGCATTACGGATCATAAGACGTATCCCCGGCGGTAAATATGTTGATTCTCTCTGCGGCACTCAGCTCACGGTACTGACCCGGTTGCAGATCCCCCAGGCTAAGCTGCCCAACTTTTTCACGATGCAGGCCCACCACCTCATTGCGTAAATGGCCGAACATCCGCTTCACCTGATGATACCGGCCTTCAAAGAGGGTCAGCCGGGACGTATGGCTATCAATACTTTCGAGTTTGGCCGGCAACGTGGTGATGTCTTCAGTAGCGAAATAAATACCCCGTAAGAATACCTCCGCGGTCTGCGGTGCAACCGGATCTTTCGTGCGAACTGTGTATACCTTGGGAATTTTCTCTTCCGGCTGGGTCACCTTGCGTGACCAGGCACCGTCGTTGGTCAGTAACATCAGACCGGTCGTTTTCAGATCCAGCCGCCCGGCCAGATGCAAATCATGGCGCAGCCTCTCGGGAAGTAAATCAAGCACTGTGCGATGCTCATCATGCTCGGTAGAACTGACCACTCCGGCTGGCTTGTGCAGCATCAGATAACGGGCCTCCCGTGCCTGCAGCACCTGATCATCCAGGCTGACAGTGGTAAAGCTGTCGACGTCACAGTGCAGGTCACGGCACACTTCTGTGCAGACCTTTACACGGCCAGCGGCAATCAGCGCACGACAGGCCTGACGGCCATGCAAAGTATTACGCTGTATAAAACGGTCAAGACGCATTCAGTAATCTTCCGGGGAAGTATTGCAGGGTTTATTCACTCATCAGGGTGAGAATATTACCACTGGGATCTTTAAAGTGCGCGAGACTTCCACCCCATGGCTGTTTTTCCGGCGGCGCAGTGAAAACCACGCCTTTATCACACAAGTCCTGATAACGGGCCTGGATATCATCCACCTGCAGGATCACCCCCAAAAACCGGCCCACTAACTGTTCGGCTGGCTCATCCGGGTGATCTCCGGTGGACGTTTCTGCCTCACTGTAACCTTCCACACATAGCTTTGCTGACCCGGTCGCATACTCTGCCCAGCTGAATTCAACACTCTTAAACTCCGCTTTTAAGCCCAGCCTGTGTTCATAAAAATCACAGGCCAGCGGCCAGTCATCCACAAACACTCTTATGCCATAAAGGTTCACTGAACGCGCATCACTGTTGCTCATTTCCGCCTCCTTCTCTGCTTAATAGCGCTTTGCTATGCCAGTCATTAATTTAGCTTATCAGTTTTTGATTGACACAGATCAAGTAAAATTTATAATTTTCAGAAATTACTGAAAATTCAGAAAAGACAAAAGCCAATGAAATTATCGCCTCTTAGCCAGTCTCTGGTTCTGCACTTCGGTGAAATGGGTTCCCGCTGGGGACTGAACCGAACACTGGGCCAGATGTATGCCGTTATCGTTCTCACAGAATCGCCGCTGAACGCCGACCAGATAAGTGAAGCTCTGCAGATCAGCCGCTCAAACGTCAGCATGGGCCTGAAAGAGCTGAAATCCTGGAACCTGATCAAACTTCAGCATATTCCGGGTGACCGCAAAGAGTATTTCACCGCCCCGGAAGATGTCTGGGAAATTGCCAAAACCCTTCTGGTTGAGCGCCGCAAACGTGAACTTGACCCGACCCTTACTTCATTACGCGACGCCCTGCTGCAGGAGCCGTCTTCATCAGAAGATGAATATGCCCAGCAACGGATTCGCGAAATGCATGACCTCATGGAAATGATTTCCAGCTGGTCCGGTGAGCTGGAAAACATGTCTTCCGGCAAACTGGCCACCCTGCTCACGCTGGGTTCCGGGCTGAGTAAAATCCTTGAGGCCAAGGACCGACTCCTAAAAAAATAACGTCTGATCCGATCAGGGGCTAAGCCCCGGTCCCAGACATCGAGGTGTTCTATGCTTGAGTTAGCCACTGACCCGGGGGTCAGCAGCCTGATGTTGTCGCGCATTCAGTTTGCCGCCAACATCAGTTTTCACATTCTCTTCCCAACCATCAACATCGCCCTGTGCTGGATGCTGCTTTTCTTTAAAGTCCGCTACGCCACCACCGGTGATGATAACTGGCTGAGGGTTTACCGCTTCTGGGTACGGATTTTTGCCCTGACCTTTGCGCTGGGTGTAGTGACCGGCGTAACCATGTCTTTCCAGTTTGGTACTAACTGGCCCGGGTTTATGGAAACCGTCGGCAACATTGCCGGCCCGTTACTGGGCTATGAAGTGCTGACAGCCTTCTTCCTGGAAGCGACCTTCCTGCCCATCATGCTGTTTGGCATCGAGCGGGTATCCGACCGTATGCATACCATCGCCACTGCACTGGTCACGCTCGGCACCAGCACGTCGGCTTTCTGGATTTTGTCGCTGGACTCATGGATGCAAACACCAACCGGCTTTGAAATGCGGGATGGTGTCGCCTATGTGACCGACTGGTGGGAAGTGATCTTTAATCCGTCGCTGCCTTACCGGCTCACCCATATGCTGCTGGCATCCGGCCTGACTGCAGCGTTCTTTGTCGCCGGCATTTCCGCCTACCGTGTATACAAGGGCGACCCTAAGCATTCTGCCAAACTGGCGCTGAAATTTGCCATTATTACGGCCGCTATTCTCGCCCCGCTGCAAATTCTGGTGGGTGACTTCCACGGGCTGAATACGCTGAAATACCAGCCGGCCAAAGTGGCTGCAATGGAAGGTATCTGGCACACCGAAAAAGGCGCACCGCTGCTGCTGTTTGCCATTCCCGATGCAGAAACCCAGTCGAATAAATATGAAATCGCCATACCGAATCTGGCCAGTATTATTCTGACCCATGAGGTCGACGGTGAACTTCAGGGTATCAGCGACTTCCCGGATGCAGCCCCGCCGGTTGCGCCGATTTTCTTCAGCTTCCGGATCATGGTCGGTACCGGCGTTCTGATGTTACTCACCGCAGGCTTCGGCTGCTGGTACTTTGTACGTAAAAACCAGTATCCCCCCTGGTTGCTTAAGGCCACCATTGCCATGACGTTCTCCGGCTGGGTTGCCACACTGGCAGGCTGGTATGTGACAGAAATCGGCCGTCAGCCATTCCTGGTCAGCGGCGTACTGCGCACAGCGGATGCGGCCACCCAGTTACCGTCCGGCAATATTGCACTGTCACTGGCCATGTATCTGTCTATCTACCTGCTGTTACTCATTGCCTATATCAGCACCCTGTTTGTGATGGCCCACCGGGCGATCCGTCTGGAGGCCAACAATCTTCATGTATCCGATATGCAGACTGACCCTGCCAACATACAGGGTGGTATTTCCGAGAAGTCTTTTAATCTGGAGAAGCAGGCATGATCTTTCCTGAATATGACTGGCTGCCCCTCGCCTTTGTTTCCCTGATGGGGCTGGCATTCCTGATCTATGCAATTCTCGATGGCTACGACCTGGGGGTGGGTGTACTCCTGCCCCGGGATAATCAGGCCCAGCGGGACAGCATGATCTATTCCATCGGCCCTTTCTGGGACGCCAACGAAACCTGGCTGGTCATGGCCATCGGCTTATTGCTGATCGCCTTTCCAAGCGCCCACTCATACATTCTGCAGGGGTTATACCTGCCCACTGCCATTATGCTGGCGGGGCTGATCCTGCGGGGTGTCGCCTTTGACTTCCGCACCAAGGCCCCGAGCCGGTTTAAGCAAAAGTGGGATCTGGCATTCAAGCTCGGATCGTTACTGGCAACCCTTACTCAGGGCTACATGCTGGGCCGCTATGTGACGGGCTTTGAAGACACTCAGGCTGCACTGGCCTTTGCAGTGCTGTCAGCAATTTGTGTTACCGCCGGTTACTGCTTTATCGGTTCTGCATGGCTGGTAATGAAAACTGAAGGTGAATTGCAGGTCCGTGCAGCCCGCTGGGCCCGCTACAGCAACGTGCTGATGGCCCTGGGAATCGTCGCGGTATCCATCAGCAACCTGCTCCTGAGCGACATCATCATGGACAAATGGCTGGGCTTCCCGCAGGTGTTTGTCCTGCTGCCTACCGGCCTGTTGCTTGCCTTCCTGTTCCTGCTGAATCACATGTATCTGAAGCGGGTACCGCTGGAAAACGATCTGGGTTGCTGGGTACCGTTCGCCAGCGCCAGCATCATTTTCGTGCTGTGCTTCTGCGGGCTGGCCTATAACTTCTTCCCGTACATCGTCTGGCAGAAGATCACCATCTGGGATGCTGCCAGTTCACGGGAGTCTCTGTGGTTTATCTTCGTCGGGGCAGCCGTTGTATTGCCGGTCATTCTCGCCTACACCGCATTCACCTACCGGGTATTCAGAGGTAAAACCCGCAAACTGAATTACTGATTTCTCACCCTTGGCAGTTTTTGTCCACGGCGTCAGGGATACCAACCTTATCTGACGCCGTTTTTTTACCCTGTGAAATGTTCAATAAGATAGTCAACCAGACACCGGGTCCGTAACGGCAGATGCTTACGGGACGGATACATCAGTGAAAACGTCAGCACACCGCCATGCCATTCCGGCAATACCGGTACCAACTCACCACAGGCCACTTCTTCAGTCACGGTCGTCGGCAACAACAGCCCCAGCCCCATGCCGCACACCAGCATTTTTTGCATCATCAGCGGTGCATTACACAAATGGACAAATTCAGGCGTTACCTTCAGCCGGCGTCCCTGTGCTTCAAGCTCAACGCTCTTACGCCCAGAATATTGTGTCAGCAATATCCAGCGATGAGCAGACAACACCTCTGCAGACTCAGGTACACCATATTTCTGCAGGTACGCCGGGCTGGCATAAAGCCCCATGGGTTCTTTAAAAAGGCTGCGCCCTATCAGGGAAGAGTCTTTGGGAATGCCGACACGGATAGCCAGATCGATCTCTTCAGCGATTAAATCCAGTGGCTCATCATGCAGCTGTAATTCAACTGAAATCTCCGGGTACAGTGCTTCGAACGCTGCCAGATAATGCACCAGTTTTTTAACGCCAATATCATAATTACAGGTCAGGCTGATGTTCCCGGACAGGCTATGCTGATGGGTATCCGCTTCAACATTTTCCAGTACTTGCTGTAACTGAGCAGCATGCTGATAAACACTCTTACCTTCGGAGGTCAGTGACAGTGTCCGGGTGGAACGGTTTAACAGACGAATGCCAAGCTGTTTTTCCAGATTGGCCACGGTTTCACTGGTGCGGGAGCGGCTGGTTGCCAATTTTTTAGCGGCCGCGGCAAAACTGCCACTTTCCACCACTACAGCAAAAATGGCCAGCGCCCTTAACTGGTGTATGTTTTCAATGCTCATCCCGGGAGTATACAGATAAACCATGATCTCAAAAACGGGACAATCTGTTACCGATTATTCGTCTTATCGGATCAATATAACTCCGGCACACTTATTCCCGATGCAAACTAATCAACTGAAGGAATATCCCTATGCGCCAGCAGACACCCGTTAAACAATCCCTCCGCCTGTTAACTACCGTATCTGCGGCGATGCTTTTATCTGCCAATGCGTTTGCGCTGAGTGCTGATGAGGGCCGCGCCATTGTGCAACCGTTTTACGATTACCTGAGCAACCCGACCGATCAGCAGCAGGCAGATAAGGCCCGTCAGTCATTCCACAGTGACTGGCAGTCGTTCTATGACAATGCCGGCTCTAAAAACCTCGACCAGACGATCGAAACACTTTCTGGCATTGGCCAGTTAATTCCGGATCTGAACTGGGAAATCAAAGACATTAAAGTGGCCGGCGATACTGTGATTGTCCGCGGCGAAGCGACCGGTACCCCGGCTGGTGACTTCTTTGGCGTACCGCACAGCGGTAATAGCTTTAAAGTGATGTCGATCGATATGCACACCATTGAAGATGGCAAGGTGAAGACGTCTTATCATATTGAAGACTGGGCCGGTGCAATGCGTCAGCTGTCTCAGGCAAAGTAAATCCTGCTCCTGCCGGACAGACTGTCCGGCGGACTTTTACGCATAGGGTCAGGCATGGTCTTCCAGAATCAGGTCTGACCCTTTCTCGCCGATCATTACCGTCGGCCCGTTGGTATTCCCCGATACCATAAAGGGCATGACGGACGCATCCACCACCCGCAGATTCTCCAGCCCGTGTACCCGCAGGCGCGGATCAACCACCCCCTGGTCTGCATCCGGGGCCATCCTGCAGGTACAGGAGGCATGAAAGACCGTCCAGGCATAGCTGTGGATGTCTTTGATCAGATCCTCATCCGAAATGAAGTCTTTCCCAGGACGGATCTCTTCGCTAATGATGCCTTTAAAGGCTTCAGTCTGCGCCAGTTTGCGCATCAGCTTTGAACCTTCCAGCATCAGCTTAATATCGTCTTCATGGCTGAAGTATTTCGGATCGATCACCGGTGCTGCCAGCGGGTCTTTCGAAGCAAGGCGTATTTCCCCTTCTGATTTCACCCGGCAGTTGCTGTAGCCGATCAGAAAGGCTGAAAACGGATCCGGGTTCATCAGTGGCCGGGTTTTCGCCGGTGCACGGGTATAACTAACCGGTGAGAAATACAGCTGTAAATCCGGCTGATCCTTATCCGGTGAAGAACGGACAAAACCACCGCCCTGGTTAACGCTCAGCCGGCACGGCCCTTTCCTCAGGAAGATAAACTTCAGGCCTGCCCAGAGTTTTCCAAAGGCTGAGTGCAATTCATCATTCAGGGTCGGCACCTTACATTTATAGAGAAAGTCCACGCCGAGATGATCCTGCAAATGCTGACCGACATGGGCATTATGCTCAACAAGCTCAATCCCTGTGTCTGCCAGATGATCCCGGGGCCCCACGCCGGACAGCATCAGTAACTGTGGCGACTGCACCGCACCGGCGCTGAGAATCACTTCCTTACGGGCATATACCTTTTCCAGTTTCCCTTTTCGCAAATACTCAACGCCAACCGCCTTTTTGCCTTCAAACAACACACGGGTGACCTGAGCATGACTGGTAATGGTCAGGTTCGGGCGTTTCCTGGCCGGATGCAGATAGGCTTTCGCCGCCGATACCCGCCAGCCATTTTTAGTGGTTTGCTGATAATGACCAATTCCCTGTTGCCGGGCACCATTAAAATCCGGGTTATATTCGATGCCGATCTCCTGCCCGGCGGCGATCCAGGTTTTTGTCAGCGGGTGCATGTCTTTAGCCACATCGGACACATACATCGGGCCGTCTTTACCCCGGTATTTACGATCACCTGTCTGGGCGGTTTCCGACCGTTTGAAGTACGGCAATACGTCTTCATAGCACCAGCCCGTATTGCCCTGTGCGGCCCAGTCATCATAATCCTTGCGGTGGCCGCGGATATACACCATCGCATTGATTGAACTGGAGCCGCCCCAGACCTTGCCCCGTGGCCAGTAGCTGACTCCGCCATTGAGGCCGGGCTGAGGGACCGTTTCGAACATCCAGTTAACGGCTTTCTGATAATAAGTTTTACCGTATCCGATAGGCACCTGAATCCAGAAACGCCAGTCACTGCCCCCCGCTTCAAGCACACCTACACTGTGCTGACCTGAAGCCGACAGCCGGTTTGCCAGCACACAGCCCGCCGAGCCGGCACCTACCACCAGAAAATCGTAACTTGTCTGTTGTCCGTGCATGCACACATCTCCAAACCGGATCACCCGCGATGATCCTGAATTATTGTTGTTTATATCAGAGAAATTTAAAGAATCAGATATTTAACCTGTCCCGTAAGCGGTAATACTGAACCGCTGCCGGTAAAAACCATGGTTTACCCCGGTAGCCTGGCCGGGTCTGAAACGCCGGGATACTGAAGGCTGTTTCACCCCCGGGATTTCCGGTCAGTTGCTTACCCAGCTTATTGCCCAGATAACTGGCCATCCCCACCCCTGCGCCGCAATACCCCATGGCATAATGCATGCCCTGATAACGGCCAATATGCGGCAGTTCATCAAAGGTATACGCCACCGTACCGGACCATGAATGACTGATGCCAATGCCTTCCAGTTCAGGCAGCAGATGCACCAGTTCCCGGCGCAACAAAGGCCCGCTGACTGCCGGATCAGCTTCCCTGCCAGAGACCCGCCCCCCAAACAAAATCCGCTGGCCGTCGGGAGACTTGCGGTAGTAATACACCACCTTTCTGCTGTCGCTGATGATCTTGTCGGCAGGCAACAGACGGTTGAGCAATGCCGTCTGAATCTGTTCCGTGGCAATCATGTAACTGCCAATAGGAATGATCCGCCGCTGCAGCGCCGGTGTAACGGCTGATGTATAACCATTGGTCGCGATGACAACCTCATTTGCCAGTACTTCACCGCGGGATGTCAGTACCCGAAAAGGGCCTTCCCCACGGACAGTTTCAACCGGGCAGTCAGCGACAAACTTCACCCCCTGGTCACTGGCAATCCTGACCAGCTCACGGTGATATTTTGCCGGATGCAGGCTGGCATGACGGGGGAATACAGCCCCGCCGTAATACACATCTGAGGCTATAAATGCTCCCTGATCCTCTTTACTGATCAGTTCAGCCCCGCTCTTTAATAATGGATGTTCTGAATTAACTCTATCCTTTAAGTGTTTGAAAGAAGATGAATTATGCGCTGCATGAAAGCGTCCGCAGCGGTTAAAATCACAGTCCAGACCTTCACTGTCTATAAACGCTCCGAGCCACTCTAGCGAGCGATGGCCTTCCTGATGGATAGCCAGCGCAACCGCTTCCCCATGACGCTTTCGCAACACCTCAAAACCGGGCTTGATACTGCTGCTGACCTGCCCGCCATTTCGGCTGCTGCAACCAAAACCCAGCCCGGCGGCATCTACCACCAGAGTCTCTCTGCCAGCTTTCGCGCACACCAGTGCTGCGTGCAGCCCGGTATACCCTGAACCTGCCACCAGCACATCCACATGCACCGGTAACTGGCTATCGGATACGCCGTTTAACCATGTCTGCTGCCCGGCACTGTCCCACCACCAGGGAGTCAGCACCGGCGTAGACGTCGGCTCAGAATCGGTCTTGTTGCGGCTTGAATGAGGAAACATTGGCCTGGCTTCCGGCTAATCAGATTTTGGCAGTAATGCTTTTTACCCGGCAGTAAGCCCGCAGTGCTTCCAGGCCCTTTTCACGGCCAAAGCCAGACTTTTTATTCCCGCCAAAGGGTGTCGAAACCCCACCGGCAAAATACTGATTAATGGTAATGATGCCGGCATCAAAGTCCCGGGCCATCCGCAGCGCTTTAGTGACATCCCGGGTATACACACAGGCGGCAAGCCCAAAATCCGTCCCATTGGCATACGCAAGCGCCTGTTCATCTGAATCCACCAGTTGCACCGCCAGCACGGGACCGAAAATTTCTTCCTGAACAATGCAGTCTTCATGGGGTACGTCATAAATCAGCGTGGGCTCGTAGAACCAGCCCTTGCCGGTAACCGGGTCACCGGTGACATTGCCGCCCATCAGCACTTCCAGCCCGCGGGCTCTGGCGCCATCCACATAGCCAGCAATTTTGCTTAACTGCTGGGCTGAATTAATGGCTGCCACATCCGGCCTGCGCAGAGCATGGCCAAGGGTAAGCTGTCTGGCTTTCGCCATGAACACATCCAGAAACTGCTGATGCACGGAACGGTGAATCACCAGCCTGGAACCGGCAGAACACACCTGGCCGGCATTCTCATAAATGGCCATCACCAGATCGTCAGCGGCCGCGTCAATATCCGCATCCGCCAGTACAACCGCCGGGGACTTACCGCCAAGCTCAAGGGTGATACTGGCAATATTCTTTGCTGCCATCCCCATCACCGCTGAACCGGTGGGTACTGAACCGGTAAAGGTGACATGACGTACATCTGGGTGCTGGCACAGCGGCGCACCGACGTCAGCACCGAGCCCGGTCACAACGTTGCAGACACCGTCCGGCAGACCCGCTTTACTCAGCAGTTCAGCCACAACCAGTGCAGACACCGAGGTAGTTTCCGCCGGTTTAACCACAGCGGTACAGCCTGCAGCGAGTGCCGGAGCAATGCCCCGGAACATGGTGGAGACCGGATAATTCCAGGGAATAATGTGTGTGGTAACCCCCACCGGTTCCAGGATGTTAAACGACATCATATCCGGGCCCAGCGGAATCGTATCTCCCTCAAGCTTATCCGCCGCACCGGCATAGTAATTAAGGTACTTCTGTACAGAGCCGATATCCCATTCGGCATCAATCAGCGATTTACCGCAATCCAGGGACTCGATCACCGCCAGCCGCTCGGCGTTTTCACCGATCAGCCGTGCAGCGTTCTGCATCACTTCCGCCCGCTGGGCCGGCGTGGTTTTACGCCAGGCTTCAAATGCCCGCTGAGAAGACTCAACTGCCTGCTCTGCATCTGCTGCAGTACCGGCGCTGATCTGATGCCAGACCTCTGCGGTGCCCGGATCGTAAGTATCCAGCAGGCTGCCACCCTGTGACGCTTGCCAGCTTCCGTCGATAAAATGCTGATCCGGCAGCTGTTCCAGTGACTCACCGGCAAGTATTCTTTCCGCCAGATCCGGCTTATCCGTCTGTGAAGATGTACTCATGTTATCGCTCCCACTCGCTTACCTGATACTGCGCCTTTTCGAGCCAGCTATCGCGGATACTGACACCCCAGCCCGGGCCTTCCGGAATCTGAACCTTACCGTCTTTTGCCACCGGAAATGCATCGTAAATGCCGTATTGCCACGGGTAGTAATCCGCCTCTTCTATGGAGAACTCAACATATGGTCCGGCGTTTTTGATCGCCCCCATCATATGCAGGGTAAATACTGTTACCAGTGACATATTGGCCGCATGAGGGGTAATAATCTTGCCCGCCTCCTGTGCCATGTTCACCACCCGCATGGTGCGTTCAATGCCGCCCATGTAGCAGATATCCGGCTGATAAACGTCAACCGTGTCGTTATCAATCATGTATTTCCAGAGCGCCAGATTGTTATCCTGCTCACCACCGGTCACATCGATGTCCAGTGCGTCAGTGACCTGTTTGGTCCATTCATATTCCCAGTACGGACAAGGCTCTTCGAAATGACAGATGCCGTTATCCTGCAGCAGCTTGCCCACTTCAATCGCGGTTTCCGGCCGGTAGCAGCTGTTACCGTCAACCAGCAGGTCCACATCGTCCCCCAGGGTTTTACGCACTGCCGGCACAATGGCTTCGGTGCGGCCTGGCCACTCATCCTGATTACGGCCACATTCAGCGCCAACACGGAACTTAAATGCATCATAGCCATGAATGTCCCGCAGGCGGGCAAAACGGTCAGCTTCATCCTGCGGCGTAATATCCCGCTTCATACTGGAGGCATAGACCCGAATCGGATGCGGTGTGCCGCCAAGCAGTTCGCAAACAGATTTTTCCTGCAGCTTGCCGTGCAGATCCCACAGCGCCGTATCCACACCGCACACCGCCCGGCAGATATACGAACCCGGAAACTTGTGCTCTTTCTCAAAGACATAATCGAACATATCGCCGATCTGACTTAACCCGGATACATCCCGGCCCAGCACCCAGGGTGCGACCTGACGGTGCAATACCGTGCAACTGATATCTGAATGGTAAGTGGATACCTGACCCCAGCCCTGATGCCCGGTATCGGTAGTGACCCGCACCAGACCAATATCTTCGGTGCAGAACGTTTCAATGCGACTGATTTTCATGGCTCATCCTATGCAGCTGTCAGACCAAAACGCCGGATAAAAGCGGCGAAGCTCACCCTTCTATAACCGTTTTTAAAACTGTACAGCTGTTCATTGTGTTTGTTTGCCGGCATCATGGCGCAACATTGGCCGTATAAAAATATCCATTTAGAGACAGTAGAAAATACCAATTTACGTATCAGGCTCGCAGTACAGAGGTTGTAAACATGGCAAAAAGCAGCGGTGGCTCACTACTCAGCGCAATTAAACTGGACAAAAAAGCAGGCAAGAGCCTGCAGTATCAGTTGTATATTGCTCTCAGGGACATGATTCTGAATGGCAGCCTGCACGGCGGCGAGCGTCTGCCCGCCTCACGGGTCCTGGCTGAAGAACTCAGCATATCCCGCACCACCGTTATAAGTGTATTCGACCGGCTGACCAGTGAAGGACTGCTTGAGTCCCGCACCGGATCAGGCAGTTTTGTTAAAGATGTCTTTAGCCAGCAAAAAAAACTCATCAGCAGCCTGCACCCCCCGACCAAAACCATTCAGACAAACAGCGCAGATTCCGGCAAGCGCCCGATGGTCTCCCGTTCCTTCCTGAAAAAAGCCAGCCAGTTACCGGCACCGGTCGCTCACAGTGTCAGCCAGTCATTTTCAACGGCCATTCCGGCAATCGACGCCTTTCCTCTGCCTTTGTGGGCGCGCCTTGTGGCCAAGCACAGCCGCTTGCCTGACCTGACCCGCTATAACTCCAGTAAAGGCTCTGCGGCTCTGCGCCACGCCATTGCCAGCCACCTGCATACAGATCGCGGCCTGGTATGTGATGCCGAGCAAGTCTACATCACCAGCGGTGCCCATCAGGCGTTCAGTTTTCTGGCCCATCTGTTACTCGACCCCGGCGATAAAGTCTGGATTGAAAACCCTGGCTCCCGGGTGGCCCGAAACGGCCTGCTGCAAAGCGAACCTGAGCTGATTCCCGTTCCGGTGGACGATGAAGGCATTAATGTCGCTGCCGGCCAGCAGTTAACCCGCGACTTCCGACTGGCAACCGTTACTCCGTCACATCAGCAACCCCGTGGAGTGTTGCTTAGCCTGCCGCGCCGTCTGGCCCTGCTGGAGGCGGCAGATCAGGCCAACGCATGGATAATAGAAGACGACTACGACGGTGAGCTGTTTTACAACAAAGAGCCTTTATCCACCCTGTTTTCCCTGAGCCAGCAACAACGGGTTATTCATGTGGGCACCTTCAGTAAAACCATTTTTCCGGCATTACGGCTGGGGTATTTTGTGGTGCCTGATCATCTGGTGGAAAGTGTCGATAAGGTGATTAACAGCTTTCTGCCGGCAGTGCCTTTGCCGGTTCAGGCGGCAGTGGCCGAGTTCATTGAGAACGGGCATTTTGCCACCCATATCCGGCGTTCCAAGAAACTCTATGAAGAGCGTTATCACGCAATGATGCACAATATCGACCGGCATCTGGCGGAGTACCTGAACCCGATCCCCACCGCTACCGGCTTTCATCTGCTTAATCTTTTTCGCCATGACTGCGATGAAGCAGCCCTCACCCAAGCCGCCAGCGAGCGTGGAATACTGGTACGGCCGCTCTCAAATTACTGTGCTGCAGCCGTTGAGGAACGGGGCATCGCACTGGGGTACGGCTGTATCAGACCGGATGAATTTAATGCCTCCTGCGCAACACTTGCGGATGCATTCAGATCCATCATAAAAACATGAAACTGTCTCTGATTATTCCTTTACGAACATATTAGAACAATTTATTTTCTTATTGCTCTTTTTTGGGATATGTTTGTGTTCGTCTACGGCATTTTGTGCCGGAATCGGATTGATCATGACACGCTGAACCAACATTAAATTGGTATCTAAAAATTACCGTTAATGGTTATTCTTTTAAAACCAAAGATAACTTAAGGTGGCTTTCAGTTATGTCGAACAACAAAAATAATCAGGGAGAAACCCGATGTCCCAACATAAGAAAACCCTCATCGCTGCTGCAACTGGTCTGGCGCTGCTGACGTCAGTCAATGCCAGTGCAGACACCACCCTGCGCCTGCTCACCTGGGGCAGCTACGCGCCGGACAAAGTGGTGCAGATGTTCGAAGAGAAGTACCCGGATATCAAAGTTGAGGTGACCTTTTCCAACAACGAAGAAATGATCTCCAAGCTGCGCGCCACCCGTGGTGCAGGCTTTGACCTGGCACAGCCGAGCCATGACCGTATTCACTCTGCTCAGCTGGAATACAACATCTACAAGCCGATGGATTTATCTAAGATCGATCTGTCTAACGTCGACACGACTCTGCTGGATGGCGTTAAAGCCAATACCACCATCGACGGGAAAGTTTTCTCGGTGCCGCATCAGTGGGGCACCACCGGCCTGATGGCGGATAAAACCATAGCACCGGACTTCAACAGCTGGGGCGACATCTGTGACCCTCAGTACAAAGGCAAAACTTCCATGCGCCTGAAGCGGACCATTCTGCTGGCCATGGCGTTTGATATGGGTGAAGACCCGTTTGCCGCCTACAGTGACCTGAACAAATACCAGGGCATCCTGAACAAGGTCACCGACAAACTGATCGACTGTAAAGACAACATCAAAGCGTACTGGAAAGGCGGTGATGATCTGTCTGCAATGATGCTGTCCGGTGAAATCGTCGGTTCTGAAACCTGGGATTCCACGGCATTCAAACTGTACAACCAGAACAAGAACATTGTCTTTGTGCCACCTAAAACCGGCGCACTGGCATGGATCGACACCTTCACCCTGCCACGTAAAGGTAAGGCTGACGACGCGGCTTACAAGTGGATTAACTTCGTTATGTCACCGGAAATCATTCCGCTGATGTCTGCCAGCACCGGTGCCGTTGCTGCAGTAAACGGCGGTATTGACCTGATGCCGGATGACAAGCGTGAAGCACTGAAAGCAGCCTTCACCCCTGCCGACATCAAAAACCTGAAGTTCTTCGCCAACATCCCGCCAGGGGTTGAAGACATGGAAGGTAAGGCCCTTGAGAAGATTAAGGCCGCATCCGGCAGCTGATCCTCAGGCTGTAACAATTCGCTGATGGTGTAAACATCAGCACAGGGGCCGTATACCGGCCCCTTTCAGGCAGTTCTGCCTGCCTGCTCTCTTTACTCACACTTAAGCTGTGATTGCTTCGTAAATACCGGAATAATGCTATGCAGTATGATCTGACTGTCGATAATATAACTAAAAACTTCGATCTCTTTACCGCCGTAGACCAAGTCTCTTTCGACATCCCCAGTGGTTCTTTTTTCTCAATTCTTGGCCCTTCCGGCTGCGGTAAAACCACCCTGATGCGCATGATAGCCGGCTTTGAAACCCCGACGTCCGGCGATATCCGGATTAAAGGTGACTCGGTTGTCGCCCTGCCGCCTAACCGCCGTAACGTTAAAATGGTGTTTCAGCATCTGGCCCTGTTCCCGATGATGAATGTGCAGGAAAACATTGCTTACGGGCTGCGGTGCCGCGGCGCAGGCAAAGATGAAATTACCCGTAAGGTAGGCGAAGTACTGGAACGTATTGGCCTGCCGGACTCGGCCAACAAAGAAATCAGTCAGCTTTCCGGTGGCCAGAAACAGCGTATCGCCATCGCCCGCTGCATGGTGCTGGATCCGGATGTATTACTGCTGGATGAGCCCCTCGGCGCCCTTGACCTTAAGCTGCGCGAACATATGAAGATTGAGCTTAAGTCTCTGCAACACGAATTTGATACGACCTTTGTGTATATCACCCATGACCAGTCCGAAGCACTGGTGATGTCCGACAATGTTGCGGTTATGAAAGACGGCCGCTTCGAACAGGTCGGCTCACCTCAGGACCTCTACCACAACCCGCAAACGCCTTTCGTCGCCGGGTTTGTCGGCGACAGCAACCGCTGGAGCGGCAAGGTAAAAGATGTCAGCAACGGCATCATTACCGCCACCACCGAATCCGGTCTGACCCTGCAGAGTAAATCTGCCACCGGGGATACGGTCAGTACTGGTGAAGAGATCAACATATTCGTCCGTCCGGAAGCGGTTCAGCTGCACCTGGGTGACGAAGCTGCACAGCTTGCCAGTGCCGGATCAGGGCTGAATCACATGCCTGTCACGGTGGAAAGTATGCTGTTCAACGGTGCCAACAGCCGCATTCTTGTCAACACTCAGTCCGGTGAACGCATCGAAGTGGATCTGCCCCAGCGCGGTGAACATACCACCCTGCGTAACGGTGACCGGATCGGCATCAGCTGGGCGCAGTCACAGAGTCTGTGCTTCCGGGGGTAATTATGAATCACGCACAAAAACGCCTGGCGTTTCTCCTGCTCTTTGCCCCGTTCTTTCTGTGGATTCTGCTATTGATAGTGCTGCCGCATATCGGCGTATTTATCCTTTCCGTGAAAGAAAAAGTCGGCATGGGCGTCTATGAATACGGTCTGGGCAACTATATCGAATTCTTTAATGAGCCGGTTTACTGGAATACCTTGCTCCGTACCGCGGTAATGTCGATATTCGTCACCATTGTGACCCTGATTATCGGCTTCCCGATTGCCTACTACATTGCCAAAATCGCCCGGCAGCGGGCCAAGGCAGGCCTGTTCCTGTTATGCCTGATCCCTCTGTGGGTCAGTGATCTGGTGCGTTCCTTCGGCTGGATTGTATTGCTGCGGGAAACTGGCATCGTCTCTTCCTTTCTGCAATACATCGGCATTGTCAGCGGACCGGTAGAGTTCCTCTACAACGACGCAACCGTAGTTGTCGGTCTGGTATATACCGTCATGCTGTTCATGATTGTCCCTCTGGTGACCACACTGGACGGTATGGACGACAGCCTCATTGAAGCAGGTTTCAATCTGGGTGGCAGCCGCTTAACCGTATTACGGCGCATCATTATTCCCTATGCAATGCCCGGTATCATCTCCGGCTGCATCGTGGTCTTCATGCTGACTGCCGGCAGTTATCTCACGCCGATTCTGCTCGGCGGCAAGAACAGCCAGTGGTTTACTGAACAGATCTATGAACAGTTTATTACCCGCTTTAACTGGGAATCCGGTGCGGCCTTTGGTGTATTGCTGCTGATATTCACCTCCATCACCGTGTGGATCGGACTGCGCCTTTCCGGCCAGACCCTTTCTTCTACCGTGGCTAAGACATAAGGAGGTTTATCATGTCATCCAATGCAAAAACCCTCAGCGCCACGGCGTCAAACCCAAAACCGGCCGCCTTTAATCAGGTACGCTTTCTGCGTAACTGCTTTACCGGCTACGTGGTACTGTTTTTTATCTATCTGGCAGCGCCGCTGATTGCCGCCGGTGCCTTTGCCTTCAATGATTCCATGTTCCCGGCCCTGCCGTGGCAGGGATTCACACTGGACTGGTTCTTCAGCGATACAGAGCCTAAGCTGGGGATGTTCCACGACCGCCGCCTGCTCAGCGGTCTGAGCATATCTTTCTGGGTTGCCCTGACTGTAGCCATTATGTCGATTGTGGTGGGTACCTGTAACGCCTTCCTGTTCGAACGTATGGACTTCCCGTTCAAAAGCTTCTGCTACATCATGATGGTGATTCCACTGGTGATCCCCGGGGTTATTCTGGGTATTTCCATCCTGGTATTTGCCAGTGATATTGCTAACGGCATGGAGGATAACTGGGGCATAGATATTGAATCACTGCGGCCGGGGCTGTTACTGGTCATACTGGGACAATTCTCCTTCGTTACCACCATTACTACTCTCGTCATTGCTGCCCGTCTGAAGAAGTTTGATATTCAGCTGGAAGAAGCAGCCCTGAACCTGGGAGCCAGCCGGGCACGGATTCTGCGTACCGTTACCCTGCCGTTCCTGAAACCCGCGCTGATCGGTGCAGGGGTTGTTGGCTTTCTGATTTCATTCGAGAACTTCAACACGACCCTGATGCTGGTTGGCTCCGATGCACCACTGACCATCACTATGTATGACCGCATGGCAAAAGTCGGCTCTACGCCGGTGCTGAATGCAGTGTCATTCTTCCTGATGATCGGTTCTGGCCTGCTGGCCCTGCTGAGTGTATTTGTACAGCGGGACAAGAACTGACCCTTAGGGGCTGAACAACGAATCTCGTCCAAATTGCAGACTTTCTGCCTGACCCGCCCGGTTTACTTACCCGGCGGGTCTTTTTTTACGCGCAGTCTGATCGGAAAAAGCCTAGCGTATCAGCGCATCGGCGAAGCGGTAGCGGTAACCGGCCTTCATGGTGGTATTGATCAGCAACACGAATGCCTGCCACTGTTGCCGGTTGTCGAGATAATATCCAGCATAACTGTGGTTATCCCAAAAGGTGCCGGTTTTCGCCTGAATCCGCTCGCCACGGGTTGGCAACAGATAGGCCCAGGGGCGGAAGCTTTCAAGTACAGCCATTAACTGATGCGCCGTTAACTTATTCTGACGGGAAAGTCCGGCACCGTCGGCAACATGGAAATCCTGCCAGCCATAGGCAGCTGCCAGCTGCGCCGCTACATACTCCTGTGACGCCTTAATACTGACATCGCCCCCCGGTAACAGCAGAAATAACTGATTGGCGATAAAGTTGTTGGAATACTTCAGCATTCCCAGCAACAGATCTTCCAGAGTGCGGGAACTCTGATGGCTATAAACCGGTTCAGCATCCGCCCCCACCGGCACGATCTCCAGTGGTAACTGCCGCCCGAAAACCAGCGCCGAAAATACTTCTCCAAAATACC
>CAKZPE010000046.1 GCA_937138495.1 uncultured Oceanospirillaceae bacterium | reverse complement strand
GGCGCTCAGCCAGTTCGGTCACTACAATCGCCCCGTCTACCAGCATGCCAACCACCAGGATCAGGCTGAACAGTACGACGATATTGAGGGTAAAGCCCATCAGATTCAGCACCATCATACTGGCCAGGAACGAACCGGGAATGGCCAGCCCCACCAGCAGAGATGTCCGCAGCCCCATTGCAGCCAGCACCACAACCATTACCAGAATAATGCCACTGAGCACGTTGTTCATCAGATCACGCAACATCGACTTTATTTGCGTGGACTGGTCAAGAATATAGGTATATTCCAGCCCCTGAGGCCAAAGCACACTGTGCTCAGCCACAATGGTCTGAACTTCCTGGATGGTATCGATAATATTCGCCCCAACCTTCTTCTTAACCTCAAGCACCATGGCATCGCCACCGCCAACGCGGGCAAAACCGTGGGGATCTTTGTACGTTTTACGGATCGTGGCAATGTCGCCCACCGTGACCACCGTACCGCCGGAAGTTTTCACCGGCATGTTCAGCATATCGTCCAGTTCAGATACAACACCGGGCACTTTAAGCACCTGGCGGCCACTGCCGGTATCCACCGCACCGGCGGCGACCAACTGATTATTGCGGGCTACACTGTCGAGTACCGTCTGGAAATCCAGTTCATAGCTTTCCATCAGCTGTGGCTCGATCAGGATTTCCATCAGCTCTTCACGTTCACCGCCGATATCCACTTCCAATACCCCGGCAACACCTTCAATTTCATCCTTGAGGTCTTTGGCTACTTTCAGTTTTACCCGCTCAGACAAGGGACCGGAAAGTGCAACGTTGAGCACCGGGAACAGCGCTACGTTAACTTCGTGAATCTGTGGTTCCTCAGCATCTTCAGGCAACTTACTCTTGGCAATATCAACCTTTTCCCGTACATCCTGCAGCGCTTTATCGCTGTCGAAGCCTGCATCAAACTCCAGGGTAACGGACGCATGCCCCTCGGAACCAACCGAGCGCATCTCCTTCACCCCTTCAATGGATTTAAGCTCTTTTTCCATCGGCCTTACCAGCAGGCGCACAGCGTCATCCGGCGATATGCCATCGAATGCAACAGACACGTACATAATAGGAATCGCGACATCCGGATCAGCTTCTTTCGGGATGCTCTGGAAGGCCGAAAAGCCTCCGATCAGGAAGAACAACAAAATCAGAATACTGGTGCGGCTACGGTCGATAGCCGCCGCAACAAGTGCTGCAATCATCCCTTAGCCCCCCTGTGAACTGTTAGCCGATGCCGCCAGATCAACCTCAGTTACCGGATCAATTTCTTCACCGCTGGCAACAAAATCCTGCCCCACTGTAATGACCCGTACCTTTTCATCGAGACCGCTCAGCCAGAAACCGTTCTTATCAGTACGGATGATCTCAACCCCTGCATCGCTGACCCGGTTTTCGGCATCCACCAGCTTAACCCGCAGATTTCCTGCTTCGTCCAGCCCAAGGACAGAGCCTGGTAACAGATGTCCCATCTGCTCGCCGGCCGGTAACAGCAAGGTTGCAGACAGGCCAATAATGCGCAGATGATCAGGATTTGGAATCTGTACTTCAACCCGATAGCTGCGGGTAACTGTATCAGCAACCGGCGAGATATAACTCAGCTTCCCGGTCAGTTGCAGGCCATTATTCAGTTCCACATCGACATTCTGACTTTCCTGCAGGCGGCCAACACTGTGCTGAGGAACCTGTCCGGTAATTTTTACAGTACCGTCATCCACCAGCTCACCTATCATGTCACCAGCCTGTAAAAAATCACCCAGCTCAACTGCCCGGGTATTCAGTACACCGGCAAAAGGAGCGGCTACCCGGGTTTCTTTAATTTCATGTTCTATACGTGCCAACTGTGCCTGTGCAGCCTGTACTGCAGCCTGATCGGCAATCACCCGGTTCTGCGATTGCAGACCACGCTTCTTCAGTTTGATGCTGGCAGCCAGATCGTTGCGACGCTGCTTAAGCAGGGCTTTCGCCTCAGCCAGCTGTGCTGAACGGTAATCTGCTGAAATCTCAACCAGATTCTCGCCCGCCGTCACCCGCTGGCCTTCATCTACCGGTAACTGTGTCACCCGGCCATCTATTTCAACCTTTACTTCCAGCGTACGGTTCGCTTCTACCTGCCCCTGAACCCTTACCTGCTGCAATACTTTAGCTGCATCCGAGTCCTGAACTTTCACTCTCATCAGCGCTTTTTCTTCCGCCACCGGCAGGGCATCTGCCTGCTCAGGTGCGTCTGATTGCATACCGGATAACATCCACACAGCAATTCCGATGACAACGGCTATCGCCAGCACGACTGATTTATTCATGATTTTCCCTGTTCCACTGGCCGGGTAAGACGACCGGTAATTGCGGCGAGCATGTAGTCCACCACCTGATTAATGTATTCTGTTTTCTGAGCATGGGTGTCCAGCTGCTGATGTTTACAGCTGCCGCCTTCCTGCAATGTAATCATTGCCCCTTCAAAGGTGGCACTCATACCTGCGATCAGCATTTCCTGGGACATTGCCGGGTTAACATCCCCTTCTTCAATGCCTTTACACACGGCCATACCAAACGCGTCAGTCAGCTGACCGTCAATTGCATCCAGCTTTTCAAAATATTCCGGGCTGATCCGTTCACGGAACGATTGCTGCTTACAGTGCACGTGCATATGCTGATGGGCGACATTGTCCCGGTGAAATTCGAATGCATACAGCAGCATACTGCGCATTTGCTCAACACCACTCAGTGAGCGGTTTTGGGCAAACGCCAGAAACGCATCATGCATCTGCTTGCAGTCTTCAAACAGCAGGCAGGCATAAATGTCATCTTTACAGCTGAAATGCTTATACACCGTCCCTTTGCCAATACCGGTGTGGCGGGCAATTTTGTCGACGCTTAAGGTTTCCCAGTGTTCACCTGCCAGCAACTCCAGCGTACTGTCGAGAATGTCCCGCTCACGGCGGCTAAATTCTCTCGCTTTACGATCATTCATAGATTCAGACACACTTTATAAAACTGGCCGTCATTTTATGACCGCCGGTCACGAAAAACAATGCACAGATTGCTGATTATTTTTCACACTGTAATTTACGCCTCAGTTTCAGACCGATACATAACGGCTGATTTTTATACGGCAACAGTAAAGGCATGGTTAACAAGGGCTGTCAGGGAGAGGAAAACAGATATAGAGAACGTACATAAGCGGGAGCACAGAGCTATACAAAGCAATCAGGTAACACGTCATTCTTTGCCTCTGATGACACCATCAGCATGCATTTAAAAACACCACTAAGTACCTGAACAGAAGAGGAAAACAGAAAAAATTCCAGGATCGGAAATATGACTGAATTTTAAGCATTACGCCGAAATACAGCCCTGCTGGCGTTGTAAGGAGTTACCACAAGGTTATTAACAGGGTTGTCTAATGATTCTGTGCATAACTGTAAAAATTCAG
This sequence comes from uncultured Oceanospirillaceae bacterium, assembly GCA_937138495.1. GTDB lineage: Bacteria > Pseudomonadota > Gammaproteobacteria > Pseudomonadales > Balneatricaceae > Amphritea. The sequence continues at coordinate 46,592 of CAKZPE010000046.1, read as the reverse complement.
CATCACAGCGGACAGAGCAGAAATAAAATGAGCATATTGCTGAACGAAAAATGCCGGCTAAAAAGTTGCCGGCATTTATACAAACCCTAAGCTTAACAGCTCCTAGGTGAAACAAATCAGGAGACGTTCTCGCCTTTCGCCTGCAAATCCGCATGGTAGGAAGAACGTACCAGCGGGCCGCTGGCAACATGACTGAACCCCAGCGCTTTAGCTTCCGCGGCATAATCATCAAATTCTTCCGGAGTCACATAGCGGTCAACCGGCAGATGATTACGGCTTGGCTGCAGATACTGGCCAATGGTCAGCATATCCACATCATGTGCGCGAAGATCCTTAAGCACTTCAAGAATTTCTTCTTTAGTCTCTCCCAGCCCTACCATCAGGCCAGACTTGGTCCGCACTTCAGGACGGGCGGCTTTAAAGCGTTGCAGCAACTGCAATGACCATTCGTAATCGGCCCCCGGGCGTACCTGACGGTACAGCCGCGGCACAGTTTCCAGGTTATGATTAAACACATCCGGCGGAGTATCTTTCAGAATATCCAGCGCCACATCCATACGGCCACGGAAATCCGGCACCAGGGTTTCTACCTGAATATTCGGACTGCTTTTACGGGTTTCCTGAATACACTTCACAAAATGCTCAGCACCGCCGTCACGCAGATCATCACGGTCTACAGATGTGATCACCACATATCGCAGGCCCATATCGGCAATGGCTTCCGCCAGCTCCCGGGGCTCATTTTCAGGCAGGGCCTTTGGCCGGCCATGGGCAACGTCACAGAACGGACAACGGCGGGTACAGATGTCTCCCATGATCATGAAAGTAGCCGTACCGTGACTGAAACATTCCCCCAGATTCGGACAGCTGGCTTCTTCGCACACAGAGGCCAGTTTGTGTTTACGCAGCTTGTCTTTGATGCCCTGAACCTTAGGCGTGGAGCCCAGCTTAATGCGCAGCCATTCAGGCTTACGCAGCATCTTGTCCCGCTCGGTAGGGATTATTTTCACCGGAATACGGGCAACTTTCTCAGCACCCCGTAACTTAACTCCGGCTTGCGCGCGTTGCGGCTTGCTGCTCTGTTCGGTCATGCTAACCTTTCCACTTCAGTTAATACTTGTTGCATGGCTGAGCTGTTGGTAATCCAGCTTAGCCAGTAAAATGTCGAGAAATTCCCGATGCACTGCAGCCGAATCATCTACCGGCTGTAACTCTGCAAGACTGGTCACTGCCATACCTGCATATCCACAGGGATTGATCCGGTTAAATGGCGCCAGATCCATATCAATATTAAATGCCAGACCGTGGAATGAACAACCACGGCGGACTCTTAATCCCAGTGCGGCTATCTTGGCATCCCCCACATACACACCGGGGGCATCTTTACGGGCATAGGCCTCAATACCACGTTGCTCCAGCAGTTCAATGACGCTTTGCTCCATCCGGGCAACCAGTTCGCGAACACCGAATTTTTTACGGCGGATGTTCAGCAGCATATACACCACTAACTGCCCGGGTCCGTGATAGGTTACCTGACCACCCCGGTCAACCGGAATCACCGGAATGTCTCCGGGATTCAGAACATGCTCAGCTTTGCCTGCATGCCCCTGGGTATACACAGGACTGTGCTCCAGCAGCCAGATTTCATCCACGGTTGCAGCGGATCGCCCGGCGGTAAAATCCTGCATCGCCTGCCAGGTAGTCATATACTCCTGCTGGCCAAGTTCCCGAATCACCAGTGCCTGCGGCGAAGCCTCCTGCTGCTCCACCCCTTCGACGGTTGTTTCAGTCATGGATTACATCACCATCTGGACACGGCCACTGGCCATGAATTCTTTATGCATCTCTGACAGTGATTCAGCACTGGCGGCTGTCATTTTAATACGAATAGCCGTGAAGTTACCGTTTTTGCTTGGCTGCTCAACCACTTTGGAAACATCCAGTGTCGGGTCGTATTTACGCACCACGTCCAGTACAAATTCCTTATAATCCGGTGCACTGCGGCCCAGTACCTTAACCGGGTAATCAGCACAGGGAAATTCTATCTTGGGAGCTTCTTGATCACTCATTTCAGGGTCTCTCGTTATAAATCTTTTACGTTCAGCCATGCATCATCTGATGCTGTAACTGAATAAAACGCTCAAACATCTGCTGCCAGAGCCGGCCTTTACTGCCATCACCAATGGTCTGCCCATCAACATCCAGCACCGGCACGATGGCCCGGGTGGAGCTGCTGATCCAGACTTCATCAGCCGCCAGTAAACGGGAATACTCAATATCCACCTGCTGACAGGGAATCCCCTGCTCATCCGCCAGTTGCAAAATCAGTTCACGGGTCACGCCGCCCAAAATTTCTGAACTGGATTTAGGTGTATAAAGCACACCGTTTTCCACCATAAAGAGATTACTGGAAGCGCCTTCGGTCAGCACACCGTCACGTATCAGGATAGCTTCAGCAGCGCCGGCCTGCCGGGCTTGCTGTAAAACCAGAATATTCGGTAATAAACCCGTTGCTTTGATATCACACCGGCGCCAGCGCAAATCAGCCGTCACAATCACGCTGATGCCTTCCACGGAGTCTGCGCCGCTGGCATAAATATCTTTAATAGGTTTACAGCAGGCAAAAATCGTCGGCGTTAGATCGTCATCATACTGATGGCTGCGCCCTTCTGAAGCCCCCCGGCTCACCTGCAGATAGACTGACAGGTTACCGCCGCCATTGGCTGCAACCAATTCTTCCAGCAGTTGTGTCCAGTTCACCGCCGTACGGATCTGAATCGCCCGTAAGCTGTGCTCCAACCGCCGGATATGTTCATCCAGCCGAAAGCCCTTGCCCTGATAGAAAGGAATAACTTCGTAAATACTGTCACCGAACAGAAAGCCCCGGTCAAAAACCGAGATGTGGGCCTGGTCAGCGGGCAGCAGTTGCCCGTTCAGATGCACTATATCCATGGTGGCTATTTTAATGCCCTTCGCCACAAACATAAACGCCCGCGCTGAAATCAGCACGGGCGTTTAGCATCTGAATGATATCTGTCAGACGTTAATTGATCAGATTGTAGAAGAACAGTGCGATTTTATCCCAGATACGTTTCAGTAAGCCGGCTTCTTCAACATCCTGCAAAGCCACAACAGGTACTTCCGCCACCAGTTCATCACCCAGCTTTACCTGGACCTTACCGAATACATCACCTTTACTGAGGGGCGCTTCAATTACATTATCCAGGTCCAGCGTCGCCTGTAGCTGATCACTCTTACCGCGGGCAACCGTCACCGCCAGATCCGCTGCAGGGCCAAGGTCTACCTGATCAACCTTACCGCCCCAGACCTGCGTAGTTTGTAACCGCTCACCTTCTTTATACAGCTGATGGGTACGGAAATAGCGGAATGCATAGGCCAGCAGCTTCTGACTTTCCTGTGCCCGGGCTTCTTCACTCTTTGTGCCCATCACAACCGAAATAAGACGCATGCCGTCACGCTTGGCAGATGCAACCAGGCAATAACCGGCAGCTTCAGTGTGACCGGTCTTCAGCCCGTCCACACTGTTATCACGCCACAGCAACTTGTTACGGTTCGGCTGACGGATTTTGTTATAGGTAAAGTACTTCTCGGAGTAGATACCGTAATGCTCAGGAAAATCTTTAATGATTGCCCGGGCCAGAATCGCCATATCACGGGCAGACGAGAAATGATCATCCGCCGGCAAGCCGGTCGCATTCATAAACTGGCTGTTATCCATGCCCAGCAAATTGGCATGCTGGTTCATCAGATCAGCAAAGGCTGCTTCGCTGCCAGCAATGTATTCTGCAACGGCTACACTGGCATCGTTACCGGACTGAATGATAATACCTTTGAGCAGGTCACTGAGCAGGACCTGGGTGCCTTCCTGAATAAACATCCGGGATCCCTGCGAACGCCAGGCCTTCACTGACACAGGTACCAGATCTGATTTACTGATGTTGCCCTTAGTCAGCTCATCTTCAACGATATAACTGGTCATCATCTTAGTCAGGCTGGCAGGTGGGAAGCGCTCTTCTTCACGGGATGCCAGAATTACCTTACCGGTATCAGCATCCATGACAATATATGCCCGGGCCGCAATCTGCGGAGGTGCCGGCACTAAGGTCGCAGCCTGTAGCGGAATAGCCACAATGGCAATAAACAGCAGTAGAAACGGTTTAATCAGTCTGGAAATCATCATTATCTTTATCGTTGTCGTTTATTCACTGCCCACGGCAGCGTATGTTGCTATTCAGTCCACCAGATGCGGCTGGGCATAACCGGCCGCTTCAACCCGGGAAACAATTTCCGCCAGGTTAGCACCGGAATCCACCGGCCCCAGCTGAACCCGGTACAGGGTCAGGTCACCTTTGGCTAACGGCACAATCCGTACCGGCAAATTGCCAAACAGATCGTTCAGCTCACGGCTGGCCTGTTCAGCACTGCTCAGCAGGCTAAACGCCCCAACCTGAAGGTAACGTTTTTTACCGCCTTGCTGGGATGTTACCTGCTGGCCAGCGGCAACCACACCGCGGGCACTCTGCCAGGTACGGGGATCAATGGCTTCAACTTCAACCCGGGTTACACCGCCACCCAGCATATCGAGTTTTTTTGCCGCCACAAAGGAAAGATCAATAATCCGCCCTTCATGGAAAGGCCCCCGATCATTCACCCGGACAATAATTTTGCGGTTATTCTTTAAGTTCGTTACCTGCACATAGGTGGGCAAAGGCAACGACTTGTGCGCAGCGGTCATGGCAAACATGTCATAAATCTCACCGTTTGAGGTTTTATGCCCATGGAATTTTTTGCCATACCAGGATGCAATGCCCCGCTCTTTATAGCCCGCAGATGACGGCAACACATAGTATGTTTTACCAAACACCTCATAACGGCTTTTATTACCGCCACGGCTTTTTGGCTCTGCCCGGGGAACAGCATCAGGAATTTTTGACACATCCACATCGGTTTCATCCGGCGGCCGGTCCTGTTTAATCGAGTAACGGCCACCGCCGTCACTGCCACCGCCGCCAGGCAGGAAAGAACAGCCTGCTAGCAGCACAAGCAGAACGCTACCGAATAATGCTCTGATCATGTATTTGCCTTCTTCCGTTGCAAGTAAACTTATTGCTTAGCCTTCAGCGCAGCACTTAACTCATACACCGCCGACGCATACAGGCGGCTGTGGTTATAACGGGTTATTACATAAAAATTGTGCAGACCGAACCAGTCCTGAAACTGACCATCCTTTTCAAGCCGCATTAGACTGACCATTTCAGCGTCATCAAGTTCCGCTGCACTGCTGAAATCTCTGGCACGCCATTCGGCCATATTCAGCTTGGGCTTTAAACCGTCGTTAAACCAGTCCTTTTCAGCGGTTGCCGGCGCAATGGCTTCAATTCTGACAGTGCCCCCGGTTTTCCAGCCATGCTCTGCAAAATAGTTAGCCACACTGCCGATGGCATCTGTGGGATTATTCCAGATGTCCTTTTTGTTGTCGCCATCAAAATCGATCGCATAGCTGTTAAAACTGCTCGGAATGAACTGTCCCAGCCCCATCGCACCCGCATATGACCCCTTCAGAGTCAGTGGATCAACGCCTTCGGCACGGGTCAGCAGAAAATACTCTTTTAATTGTTCCCGGAAAAACGCTGCCCGCCGCGGATAATCAAAGCCCAGCGTAGCCAGTGCATCGACTACCCGGTAGTTACCGGTAATTCGTCCATAGCTGGTTTCAATGCCAATAATGGCCACGATAATTTCCGCCGGCACACCAAACTGCTGCTCAGCTTTAGCCAGCGTCTGGCGGTTCTCTTTCCAAAATTTCAGCCCCTGACTGATACGTTTCTTCGTCAGGAACAACTTGCGGTATTCCCCCCAGGTCAGGCGTTTTTCAGCCGGACGGGACATCGCTTTCAGTATGCTCTTTTGCTGCTTGGCCTGATCAAGCACCTTTTCCAGTTCAGCTTTGGAAAAACCCTGTTCAACCAGTTCAGCAATCAGTGCCTGAGCCTCAGGCCGCTGTGCATAACTGTCTGTTGTTTTCGCCACCGAGATACCCGGCGCAACCAATAACCAACTTACTCCCAGGCCAACAAAGGCACGTAATATATTCCGTTTCACCCTAATACCCTTTTACTGTCTGACTCATACCGGGATGATGACATTTCCCAGCCATATAATTATTAACGTTTGATCATTTGCCGGTGCGTATGAACCGACATCAGCAATCCGAAACCGGCCATCAGCGTTACAATAGATGTTCCGCCATAGCTCACCAGTGGCAGGGGCACACCCACCACAGGCAGCAAGCCACTTACCATGCCGATATTTACAAACACATATACAAAAAATGTCAGAGTGACACTGCCGGCAACCAGGCGTCCGAAACTGTCCTGCGCCTGCACAGCAATGATCAGCCCCCGTGCAATGATCATTAAATACAGTGATAAGAGTATCAGTACACCGACCATGCCCTGCTCTTCAGCCAATACCGCAATGATAAAGTCAGTATGGCTTTCCGGCAGAAAGTCCAGCTGTGACTGAGTGCCCTGAAACCAGCCCTTACCGGATATACCGCCTGAGCCGATAGCCGCCTTGGACTGAATAATATTCCAGCCCGCCCCCAGCGGATCGCTTTCCGGATCAAGGAAGGTCAGCACCCGCTGTTTCTGATAATCCTTCATGACCATCCATAAACCGGGCAGGCCTGCCGCCGCTACCGCCAGCGCACCAAAGATGTAACGCCAATAAATACCGGACAGCAAGAGTACAAAAATACCGGATGCAGCAATCAGCAGAGAAGTCCCGAGATCAGGCTGTTTCATGATCATTACCACCGGCACAAACACTAGGCCCAGCGAGATGAATATGTGCTTAAAACTGGGGGGTAATGCCCGCTTCGCCAGATATCCCGCCACCATCAGCGGCAAGACCAGTTTCATAATTTCAGAGGGCTGGAAGCGAAATCCCGGCAGAGCCAGCCAGCGCTGAGCACCTTTTGCTCCTACCCCAAAGAGCAGCACCCCCACCAGCAGAGCAACTCCAATTACGTATAAAATCGGCGCCCAGTGTGCAAAGAAACGTGGCCGGAACTGAGCCAGAACCACCATAACAGCAAAACCGGCCCCCAGACGAATCCCCTGACGGGTGACATAATCCATGTCACCGCCAGAAGCACTGTAGAGAATCAACAGGCCATAACTGCACAGCATCAGTAACAGAATCAGCAGCCAGGCATCCAGATGGGTATAGGACCAAAGCCCCCGGCGACGTGCAAGATGGGGCTGCGCCTCCGGCATCGTGCGTTCAAAATCACGCATCAGGGCGCCTCCGTTACGGTTACTTCGTCAGTAGCCTGCACAGCCACAGGGCTGGCTTTTTTCGCGGCAGCCTGTGCAGCAATCATGTCGTTCTGCCCCAGTTCAAAGAAGGCATCCATCACTTCCCGGGCGACCGGCGCCGCAGTACTGGAGCCGCCACCGCCATTTTCCACAATCACAGCCACAGCAATCTTCGGATCATCTACCGGTGCAAAGGCTACAAAGAGCGCATGGTCACGGTGCCGTTCGGCCAGTTTTTCAGCATCATAGGTTTCATCCTGTTTGATACCCACGACCTGAGCAGTACCGGTTTTACCGGCTATCTGGAAGTCGATACCTTTACCGATCCGCCGTGCGGTACCCCGCTCACCGTGTACGACAGCAATCATGCCGTCGATGATATTATCCCAGTACGCCGGTGTATTGAGCTTCACATCAGGCATTTTCTTGCCCCGGCTCGGAATACTGATAATGCTTTCTTCCAGAGGCTGACCGGGCTGAATCGGCTGATTATTCACAGCCACCAAACGGCCATCGGCATCCTGCTTAATCTGCATGCCTTTATCTTTTGTCACAATACTTTTCAGCATGGCCGGCTGTTTCCATTCACCCCGGTTTGCCAGCACCATTGCAGAAGTTGCCAGCTGTAACGGCGTCGCCAGCATCCAGCCCTGACCAATACTCAGGTTCAGAGAATCCCCCGGAAACCATGAGCCCCGGCCAGTGCGTTTCTTCCAGGCTCGTGACGGGAGTATCCCCGGCAAAGCTTCCGGCAGATCAAGGCTGGTCACCTGGCCGAAGCCAAACTTATCCAGATAGCCTGACATCACATCGACCCCGGCACGGTTGGCGACATCGTAGAACCAGACATCACAGGACTGATACAGGGCCATATCCAGCCCTACCCGGCCATGACCGCCCCGTTTCCAGTCACGGTAGCGCCGGCCACCTTTACTCAACGTCATAAAGCCCGGATCCCAGACAGTATGAGACGGACTGACCACACCGCTATCAATAACACTCATCGCCACGACCGGTTTAATCGTCGATCCCGGAGGATACTGCCCCCGCAAGGCGCGGTTAAACAGCGGCAAATCTTCCGACTCACGCAACGCAGTGTAATTTTTCTGACTAATCCCGGTGACAAACATATTCGGGTCGTAACCCGGCGTACTGACCAGTGCCAGAATGCCGCCGGTTTTTGGATCGATTGCAACCACTGACGCCCGGCGCTCACCCAGCAACTTTTCAGTTGCCTGCTGCAAACGGATATCCAGATTCAGGACAATGTCTTTCCCCGGTATCGGGTCCGTGCGTTCCAGCACCCGCATGACCCTGCCCCGGGCGTTGGTTTCTACCTTGTGGTGACCAACCGTGCCGTGAAGCAGAGGCTCGTAGAACTTCTCGATTCCCAGTTTACCGATATAATGGGTTGCGCTGTAATTGGTCGGATCGACCCGCTGCAGTTCTTTCTCATTAATCCGTCCGACATACCCCAGCGCATGCACCAGGCTGGCGCCGTAAGGGTAATAGCGGATCAGGTCCGCCTCGACCTGCACACCGGGCAAACGGTAATAATTCACGCCGATCTTGGCGATTTCTTCAGGGGTCAGCCGGAAGCGCAGCGGCACGGTTTCATAAGGGCGGCGACGCTGCTTAAAACGTTTACGGAAGGTTTTCAGCTGACGTTCGGTGACCGGAATCAGCTTTTGTAATTCAGTCAGAACCTCTTCAAGGTCCTCAACTTCTTCCTTCATGATGGTAACGCTGTAGCTGGGACGGTTATCCGCCAGCAGAATACCGTTACGGTCATAAATCAGCCCGCGCGTGGGGGCCACCGGTTGCAACTGGATACGGTTATCATCAGAAAGGGCTGCCTGATGCTCATACTCAACCACCTGCAGGTAATAGAGTCGGCCGATCAGCACCCCAAGCAGGATGCAGACGATCACAAAGGCGATCAGCGCCCGGGACAGGAAGGTATTTCCTTCTTTTGTGTGATCCTTCAGGCTTTCAAGTACGGCCATGTGTTTACAGTAATGTCGTTAGCGCTAAACCGCGCAGCCATCCAGTGGCCACCGGTTTACTCACTATTTGTGATATGGATGCCCCTGGATAATGCTCCAGGCCCGGTAAATCTGTTCTGCCAGCAGAATACGCACCAGCGGGTGCGGCAATGTCAGCCCTGACAATGACCATTTCTGATCCGCCTGCGCCAGGCATTCCGGTGCGAGCCCGTCCGGGCCACCCACCAGCAAGCTGACGTTCTGGCCCGACATCTGCCAGTTTTCAGCCTGCTCAGCCAGCTGTTCTGTACTCCAGTTTTTACCGCCAACCTCAAGCGCAACTACCCGGTCGCCCTTGCCTATTGCCGCCAGCATAGCGTCACCTTCCTGACGTTTAGCCCGGGCGATATCAGCACCTTTCCCCCGGTGTCCCGACTGAATCTCGATGATTTCCATCGAAAACTCAGCCGGTAAACGCTTCAGATATTCCTGGCAACCTTCGGTCACCCATTTCGGCATCTTCGTGCCAACCGCAATCAGGCGAATTTTCATAGCAGCGGTCTGTACTCCGTGCGGATTAGCGTCACTGAAAACAAATCAGCTCTTAGTATCGACTTCGTCAAAGCCCCAGAGTTTCTCAAGATCGTAAAAACTTCTCGCATCCGGCATCATCACGTGCACAATCGCATCGCCCAGATCCACCAGCACCCACTCACCGGTATCCTGCCCTTCAATCCCCATTGGCAGTAAACCACTGGCTTTTACCTGCTCCAGAACATGCTGGCCGATTGACTGCACATGGCGCTTAGAAGTACCGCTGGCGATGATCATACGGTCGGTTACCGTCGACTTCTCACTGACGTCCAGCTCAACGATGTCCTTGGCTTTCATATCTTCAAGGGCATCATGTATAACATTGATCATCTGATCTAATTCCATTGGTTAATCTATACCTTACTTTGATTTACAGCCATACAGCTGCTGTTGTTGGATATACTGCCAGACGCTGTCCGGGAGCAAATACCGGGGAGAATGCCCCTCACTCACCAGTGTACGTATCTGTGTGGCAGATATGGCCAGCGGCGTCAGCTCGTGAAAAATCACCCGCCCCGCCGGCTCAGTTAATATTCTGTGTTTATCGGTGACTTCATACGTGCGGGTAAACGCCTTCATCTGTTCACCCGGCTGATATACCCAACCCGGTCGTTTCACAACGACAATATGTGCCAGTTGGATAAGCTCCTGCCAGCGATCCCAGGCAGGCAACGACAAGTATGCATCCATTCCCAGAATCATGCAGACCGGCACATCATTACCCAGTTCCGCCCGCAGGGCCTCAAGGGTCAGTACCGTATAAGAAGGCTTAACGGATAACACTTCCCGGGGATCAGCACAAAGCCCGGGCTCGGCAGCCACGGCCTGTTCAACCATCGCCAGACGCTGCTCTGATCCTGCCCCCGGCTGTTGCCGGTGTACCGGCACCTTCGACGGCATCAGCGCAACCTGATCAGCACTCAGCCAGTCACGGATTTCCAGCGCTGTACGCAGGTGACCATTATGGATGGGATCAAAAGTCCCACCCATAAAGGCATAAACAGAAGGTTTAACAGGGTTGCTCACTGACGAATATGACCGTCGCCCAGTACCACATACTTCTGGGACGTCAGGCCATCCAGACCTACCGGACCACGGGCATGAATCTTATCGGTAGAAATACCGATCTCAGCCCCCAGACCGTACTCAAAACCGTCAGCAAAACGGGTAGATGCGTTCACCATCACCGAACTGGAATCCACTTCACGCAGGAAACTGCGGGACTTGGTGTAGTTCTCAGTAATGATGGCATCCGTATGGTGCGAACCATACCGGTTAATATGCGCAATAGCTTCGTCCATATCCGCTACCAGCTTAATCGCCAGTACCGGCGCCAGATACTCAGTCGCCCAGTCTTCTTCAGTGGCCTCAGTGGCAAACGGCAAAACTTCAAGCGTTCTTGCACAGCCACGCAGCTCAACACCTGCCGCGCGGTAACGTTCAGCCAGTTCCTGCAGCACTTCCGTGCGGGACTCATGAACAAGCAAAGTTTCCATCGTGTTACAGGTACCGTAACGGTGGGTCTTTGCGTTCAGCGCTACGTTCACAGCCTTGGCATGGTCTGCTTCATCATCAATATAGACATGACAGATACCGTCAAGGTGCTTGATCACTGTAACCTTGGCATCACGGCTGACCCGTTCAATCAGGCCTTTACCGCCCCGGGGCACAATAACATCCACATATTCAGGCATGGTGATCAGCTCACCGACCGCAGCACGGTCAGTGGTTTCCACTACCTGTACAGCATGCTCAGGCAGGCCCACGGCTTTCAGGCCTGCCTTAATGCATTCTGCAACCGCTGCATTACTGTGGATCGCTTCTGAACCACCCCGCAGAATGGTCGCATTACCGGACTTCAGACACAGGCTGGCAGCTTCTACAGTCACATTCGGACGTGACTCATAAATAATACCGATTACACCAAGCGGTACCCGCATTTTGCCTACCTGAATACCACTGGGCAGATAGTTCATATCAGTAATCGCACCGGTGGGATCAGGTAAGGCAGCAACCTGCCGTAAACCTTCAATCATAGTATCGATCTGACTGGACTTAAGCTGCAGGCGATCCAGCATAGCAGCATCCAGGCCATTGGCCTCGCCCTGCGCCAGATCTTTGGCATTGGCCTCAACCAGCGCGTCACGGGACGCATCAATAGCATCCGCCATTGCCAGCAAAGCGCGGTTTTTAAGGCCGGTATCGGCTTTTGCAATCGCGCGGGAAGCAACCCGCGCCTGCTGACCCAGCTGGGCCATATATTCAGTTACATTCATGGAGTACCCCTTGGAGATGGGGCATTATACCCCGGCGCCCTGACAGGAAAAAGGCCTGATCTCTCCGACAAATCAGGAATCATAATCCTGCAATAAAAGCACCCGCAGGCACAGACATTTGCCCCGGCGAACTGCTATTATCTCCCGGCTGGATAATGGCGGCCTGATTGCTGCCAAAACCGGAGCAGAATGACTGCGTAAGTGTTAATTAAACAGATACATATGAAGCCTCTATCAAACAAAGCCACACAACTTATGCTGAAAACGTCCCGGCAACGCCCGCAACTGCAACTAACGATCATCGTTGCGGCCTGCCTGTTTCTGGGCATTCTGCTGGCAGGCTTCTATTTAAACCTGGTCGCGGAACGGATTGCCGAACAGCAAACCCACCAGCGGGGTCAGTTACTGGCTGAACAGACCGGCGCACTGATCAAACCCGCGATCCTCGCCAATGATCCGGTCAGCCTGAACTATCAGCTGAATCAGCTGGTCCGTCAGGACTACATTGACGCCATCAGTGTCAGCACCCCGGGAGATAAACTTCTGGCACGGGCCGGTAACGCTCACCGCCTGGGTACCCTGACCCGTAACATCACCATTACCCAGCAGGGCGAAAGCCTCGCCAACCTGACACTGGTGCTGAATCCTACCGAACAGTATCTGCAATTCAGAGGCTTACTGCTTCAGGCGCTGATTCTGGCACTGATCATTGCCATTATCTGTGTATTACTGACCTGGCAACTGGCAGCTAAATTACCGGCAAGCACAGTCAGAGAATCACTGCCTCCGGAAGAAGACAGCCGCCAGAAGGATGCTTTTAAAGCACAGCTGGCCAGCCAGTCAGCCAGACAAAACACCCCGCCTCCACCTCCCGCTACACCGGAAGTGGCAGACCTGTTTAATCAGCCCGGAACAGAAAACACCGAACAGCCAGCGCCGCCGCCCACACAGGATGCACTGGTCGATTTACTCAGACCAAACACAGACGCACCGAACATGCCAAGCTTTGCACCTTCGGACCCCCAGCCAGACAGTCAGGCTGAAAGCGTCTCACCGGCACCGATTATTGAAGAACTTGAAATCCCACAGGCAACGAATATCCCTAACGTGCAGCAAACAACACCGGCACAGGCCGAAAACAACCGGCAAAGTATTCTGAAAAACCCTCTGTTCGATCAGGAAACCGGCGAAGTTCAGCTCGACCTGTATTCCTTCGAACAAGAACTGGAAATGATTGTTAACGCAGAAGAAGCCGGTTACCTGCTCTATCTGGATCTGACGTCCGGCCATGCAGAAAACCTGTCGGCCACCGAACTGGAGCAAACTCAGGACTACTACACCCGGATGCTGGAAATGGTAATCGCCATTTATCAGGGAGAAATCACCCGGCTGAGTAACGGCGACCTGCAACTGGCCTTTCTGCGCCCAAATCCTGAAGACGCTCATGGCATCAACGCTATCTGTGCCAGTCAGCTGTTTAACCGGCTGTACAAAGCATTCAACCAGCAACGCATTCGCCGCATGCAACCGATTCTGAATCTGCATATGGCTATCGTCCGCGGCCATTACAAAAAACTGCCACGTTTACAGGAAGAAGCCCGCTACCTGACCCGTTCAACCGACAGTAATGAGCTGATCAGCCATACTGCCCTCAGCGAAGCACCTGACCTGAAAATCAGCCTGCTGGCCGGGGCCGACATTGAACGTTCTGACGAAGACAAAGTATTACTCAAAGCAGTGAACGAAAGCTATCAGAAGCTGCTGGATAAGCAGGCCCAGCACTTACTGAAAAAGCTGCCGTTCTGATCAATGGCACTGGCTGAGCTGCTGTTACTGTTCGCCGCCGGACTGGTCAGTGGCATGCTCAACGCCGTCGCCGGTGGCGGCAGCTTTATCTCGTTTCCGGCGCTGTTATTCGCCGGTGTACCTCCCATCAGTGCCAATGCGACCAACACCTTTGCTGCCTGTTCCGGCTATATGAGCGGCACCTGGGCATTCCGGCACGACCTGCAAAAACACCGCAAACAACTGCCGTTATACATTGGCCTCAGCCTGGTCGGCGGCATTCTCGGCGCCTGGCTGTTATTACAGACATCACAGGAAAGCTTTTCAGCGGCGATTCCCTGGCTATTGCTGTTCGCCAGCACCCTGTTTATCTGTGGTAACCGGCTAAACACACTTCTCAGCCGTTTTTCACCGGCAGGAAACACACGCCACTGGCCTGCCCTTATCGGCTCAGGAATACTGTTACTGGGTGTGTGCATCTACGGTGGATTTTTCAATGCAGGTCTAGGCATCATTGCGCTGAGCTACCTGGTGCTCACCGGCCACACAGACATTAATGCGATGAACGGCATTAAGTTACTGGTATCTGCCTGTGTCTCACTGATTGCCATTGTGATCTTCATCGCTGATGGCGTGATCGTCTGGTATGAAGGCAGCGTCCTGTTAGCCGGTTCACTGCTGGGCGGCTACAGCGCGGCACTGGTATCCCGCCGGATTCCTCAGCAACGTATCCGGCAACTGATCATTGTGACCAGCCTGTCTATTACCGCGTATTTTTTTGCCGACCTCTGGCAACTCTGGCCCGCTGCCTGATCAGCAGCCAGATAAAAAAATGCCGCCATTAAACGGCGGCATATAAAAATACTGAACTGAAACGGGGGAACACGCGGTTTCGCTCAGCAATGACCTTTCCCCGGGAAGATTCCTTAATACCGGAGCACCTGTTTCGGATCACGCAGATCCGGAAAAGCTAATTGCCCGGAAAAAGCTTAGCCGGCATCTGCCGGCTTAAAACACATTTAGCTCACGTTCGCCAAACGGCGAACATAGGCAGAAAAGTCATCGTAACCGCCAATATGGGTATCATCGATAAAGACCTGCGGCACTGTCTTACGGCCGGAACGGCGAATCATTTCCTGGCGTTTTTTCCAGTTCTGAGTGACTTCATACTCTTTGTAACGCCAGCCCAGCTGTTCCAGCAAGCTCTTTGCCGCTTTACAGTATGGGCAGTAATCTTTGCTATACATTTCGATAATGGCCATGACATATCTCCTACAAACATTCCACTAAACACCGAAATGCAGCGCTACTCTTCATAGCGCTGCAATTTTCAAAGCCAGTGCGGCAACTGATTACTGCTTCTTAACGTTATCCAGCTCATACCATGGCGTCGGGTTAATCGGGCAACGGAAGCGGATACCGTCTTCAGTAACCGTTACACGGGAGATGCGCTGCTCACCCGGCTCCAGCGGGAACATATCCAGACCTTCATGGGTCTTGTTGTTCTGAATCTGGAAACCCACCAGCTTGTCGGCCTTGTTAGTAACGACAAACTCATAGGTACCGGTCTTCAGACCCGCAACAGTTTCATGGGCAGAAAAGTAACCGCCATACTGATCCAGATGGATAACGGTCACGCCGTCTTCACGGACTTCAGGGGTTGCTGCTGTCGCAAAAGGGGCTGCCACCAGCGCCGCCAGTAACACCATTGCTGAAGTAATACGTTTAAAAATACTCATTGTTTGCCTTCCTTAAATTATGAAAAGGGTTGTTATATTGTTCACCGGCACCCTGTGCAGGAATGGCTTTACTTTAGCCAGCTTTAATAAGACGATGTATGCCAGAAAATCCAATATAATTAGCAATTCGTCCAAAATTACGGCAGATACTCCATGCACCAAGACGGTTTAAGCGACATTCTTCACTGGCTGAGACTCAAGGCAGAGGTCTATCTGCATACAGACTTTCAGGGTTGCTGGGCGGTCGACACCTCCGGTAGCCGGCATGTGCCCTTTCACTTTGTAAACAACGGCAACAGCTGGTTACACCTGCCTGATGCTCCGCCCCGGGAACTGCGGGAAGGTGATCTGGTAATCTTCCCCCGGGACTGCAGGCACATGCTGTCCAGTGAGCAAAACTGCCCCAGTCGCTATCTGGTGGATGAAACTCTGGAAAAGATTGGAAAATTTCCCAATGAAGGCCCGATAACCGGCCTTACCTGTGGATTTTTTGAATTCGAAAATAAAGCCGCCTGGCCACTGCTGGACAGCCTGCCGGAAGTAATCGTGCTGGAGCTGAGCCAGCCAGATAAACTGCACAGTACCCGTGCCTTACTGGCGTTGCTAATCAGTGAGCTGGAAGCCAATGAACCCGGCACCCGGGTTTCTGTGAACTACCTGACCCATACTCTGTTTGTACATATTTTACGCAGCCAGATTAACAACGGTCTGGAAAAAGGCCTGCTCAGCGCGCTGTTCCACCCGAAAGTGGGTAAGGCACTGGGGCTGATTCATGCCGAACCGGCAAAAGACTGGTCCGTTGAAAACCTCGCCCACACTGTCGGCATGAGCCGGTCAGGTTTTGCAGAGCAGTTCCGGGACCTGACCACCAAGACCCCAATGCGTTATCTCGCTGAATGGCGCATGCTTCAGGCCAGCGAATTACTGCGTACCTCAGAGTTAAGCATTACGGACATTGCCGAACGCTGTGGCTACCACTCAGAAGTGGCATTCCGTAAAGCCTTTAAAAGCATTACCGGTGTCACACCGGGAACGGTCCGAAAACAAACCTGAATCAATTAATTATCAAAAAACTGCCAAGTTAATAGCATTTCAGCGTGACTTAACTAGTATGGAAAGTACTTCGTGAGCGATTGAGAGCAGCAAACAATGAAGCAACTAACTCTGGTTCGACACGCGAAATCCTGTTGGAAAGATCCACAACTGGCGGATTTTGACCGCCCGCTTAACACCCGTGGTCTGCGCGACCTTCCGGGTCTCGCCGCCCGTGCAGGGGCAATGGGCCTGCGGCCTGATCTGATAATCAGCAGCGGGGCCAACCGGGCAATCAATACCGCTGTACAGCTCGCCAGAGGTATCGGGTATCCGCCGGAAGAAATCGAAAACATTGCTGAGCTCTATCACGCCCGCAGCGAAACCCTGATGAACCTGCTGCAAAGCCAGAGCGATCATCACCGGCATATTGCTGTTGTCGGCCACAACCCTTCACTGGAATTGCTGGCGACCTACCTGACCGGCGAGAAATTCAGTAAATTTCCCACCTGTGGATTACTTCATATCCCTCTGAGTATTACCTGCTGGACAGAACTGGCGGAATCATGCGGCACCCTGGAAGTTTTCGATTATCCCAAACTGCATGCCTGACATCCCCTGTTAAACATTGTTATCTGACCTGCTGCTTATCCGGCAGGTCTGTTCGCAGCTTTACCGGGCACCTGTTATGATTTGCGCGACCGTTCTCCCATGGCTCTGACAAGAAGGTTGCGGCCCATTGAATCTGTACATTGAAACCCTGCTGTTTACCAGTGACATTGTAGTCCCGATATTCTTCATTGTATTCCTCGGCCACCTGCTGCGCCGTTACCGGATAATCGATGAAGGATTTGTCACCACATCGTCCCGGCTGGTATTTACCATCACCCTGCCGGCACTGGTCTTCATGAGTATTTCCCAGACAGATTTCAAAGCGGTTTTTAACCCTGAGCTGCTACTGCTGTTTGCAGTATTCACGCTGGTAACCGTTGGTTTGCTGTGGTGGCTGAGTGGCCGGATGAAACTGGCCAATAACGTCAGAGGGGTATTTGTTCAGGGCGCTTTTCGGGGGAATTTTGGCATTGTCGGCCTGGCAGTCTGTTTCAACATGTTTGCCGAACCGGGTCTGGCACAGGCATCTGTGATACTGGCCTGCGTCATTCCATTGTATAACGTTTTATCCGTACTAGTTCTGAGCTTTCCTCAGCAGGGCAACACCGTTAGCAGCTTGCGTATCCTGAAAGACATCATTACTAACCCACTGATTCTGTCGGTAGTCTTTGCGATACCATTTTCTTATAACGGCTGGCACCTGCCGGTCATCGGTGATGCCATCGGCAACTATTTCGCCAGCCTGACCCTGCCGCTGGCACTGCTGGCCATCGGCGGTTCCCTGGATCTGAAGAGCCTGCGTAACAGCTCGGTCACTGCCGGATGGGCCACCGCGCTCAAGCTCATTATCATTCCGGTTATTGGCACGTTACTGGCCTGGCTATACGGATTCAGAGGCCAGGACATCGGCATTCTGATGGTGCTGTACGCCTGCCCGACAGCTGCCGCCAGCTTTGTTATGGCCAAAGCGATGCAGGGTGACGCCCAGCTCGCTGCCAACATTATTCTGACAACCACACTGGGCTGTGTACTGACGCTCAGTGGCGGTATTTACCTGTTACGGCTGTGGCAGGTTATCTGATCACTCAGTCTGTTACTGAAGAGTAATACCAGCCCTTCGGAGACGCGGAAAACAATATACCGGCTGCCTGCATATCTTTTTGCGGAAAATTGGCGACCGACGCCCGGTGCGCATCTTTGCTTTCCCAGCGTTCCAGCACGATGCATTCAGAAGGGTTGTCATCATTGCTCAGCACCTCACAGGAAATGCATCCCGGTGAGCCTGAGATATAAGGCACCAACGACTGCAAGAATGCTTTCATATTGTCTTCATTGCCAACTGACGCCTGAAACTGATTGATCCGTGTAATTGCCACCTGATGATCACTCCCTGTTAGATTACATAGTTTTCGCCACAGTATTCACAGATCAGCAGCGACAATCAATCCCTCTTTAGATCGGCAAACCTCAGGCACAAAAAACCCCGCCGCAGCGGGGTTAATTCATATACAGGATATTTCAGCGATTATTCGTCATAGCCCTGATAGGCCATCGGCGCCAGGTTTTCAAACTTGGTAAACTGACCGATAAACGCTAACCGGGTAGTCCCGATCGGGCCGTTACGCTGCTTACCGATAATAATTTCAGCAATGCCTTTATCTGGTGAGTCTTCGTTATAAACCTCATCCCGGTAGATAAACATAATCACATCGGCATCCTGCTCGATCGCACCGGATTCACGCAAGTCCGAGTTTACCGGACGCTTATTCGGCCGCTGCTCAAGCGCACGGTTGAGCTGCGACAGCGCAATAACCGGGCATTCCAGTTCTTTCGCCAGCGCCTTAAGAGACCGGGAAATTTCAGAAATCTCAGCAGTACGGCCTTCACTCATACCGCCCTTGATCTGCATCAACTGAAGATAATCGATCATAATCATCGAGATATCGCCGTGTTCTCGCACGATCCGGCGGGCACGGTTACGCATTTCAGTCGGGCTGATACCAGCGGTGTCATCAATAAACAGTGGCTTATCCCGCAACAGATTGACGGCGGTTGTCAGCCGTGGCCAGTCATCTTCTTCCAGCTTACCTGAACGCACCTTGGTCTGGTTGATTCGCCCCAGAGATGACAGCATCCGGGTTACCAGCTGATCCGCGGGCATCTCCAGGCTGAATACCAGCACCGGCTTATCCTGCGCCATCAGGGCATTTTCTACCAGGTTCATGGCAAAGGTTGTCTTACCCATCGAAGGACGTGCAGCCACGATGATCAGATCCGAAGGTTGCATGCCGCCAGTGGCGCCATCCAGATCTTCAAAACCGGTCGTCACACCGGTCATACTGCCTTCGGAGTTAAACAGCTCATCGATTTTATCCACGGCTTTTTTCAGCAATGGATTCACCCCGACAGGGCCACCCTCGTTAGGCCGTTCTTCCGCAATCTGGAAGATCTTCTGCTCAGCTTCGCTCAGAACATCATCACTGGCGCGACCATCCGGGAAGAAGGCGCTGTCAGCAATTTCATTCGCCACTTCGATCATCTGCCGCAACATCGCCCGGTCACGGACAATTTCGGCATAGGCACGGATGTTGGATGCACTCGGAGTATTACGGGCCAGCTCAATCAGATAATCCAGCCCGCCGGCCTCTTCAAGATTGGCCGTCCGGTCCAGCTCTTCCGACAGGGTAACCACATCAATAGGCTGCATCGCAGCAACCAGTTTTTCCATGGTACGGAAAATCAACCGGTGGTTATGCCGGTAAAACTGAGTTTCCAGAACAATTTCCGACACCGTATCCCAGGCATTATTGTCCAGCATCATACCGCCCAGCACTGATTGCTCAGCTTCCTGGGAATGCGGCGGGACTTTAACCCCGGCTAATTCGTTCGACTCAGATTCCAGCTCTTCCACTCTCAGCCCTCTTCGTACCACTGATTTTTATTCATCTTGCGGACTACTCTAGCACGGCAAACACTCACCGCGCGCTGCCGGCAATAAAAGCACCGCCCCTCAGGGCAAAACACTTCCTGCAGACATAAAAAAACACCGCGCAATATAATACTACGCGGTGTTTTTTATCTCACCTGATATCGGAATATCAGATGACTGCTACAGGTATTATTCGCCGACGACGACGATACCAACAGTAGCAGTTACTTCCGGGTGCAGCTGAATAGCAACGCTGTACTCACCAGTAGCGCGGATAGCACCTTCTGGCAGACGTACTTCGCTCTTCGCTACTTCAATACCGGCAGAAGTGATTGCTTCAGCGATATCGTTAGTACCGATAGAACCGAACAGTTTGCCTTCGTCGCCAGCTTTAGCAACAACAGACAGTTCAACTTCGTTCAGTTCTTCAGCGCGCGCCTGAGCAGCAACCAGCTTATCGCTTGCAGCTTTTTCAAGTTCAGCACGACGTGTTTCAAATGTTTCCAGGTTGGCAGCAGTTGCAGGAACAGCTTTACCGAAAGGCATCAGGTAGTTACGACCGAAACCAGCCTTAACGTTTACCTTGTCACCCAGGCCGCCCAGTTTGCCAACTTTCTCGAGTAGGATTACTTCCATCTCGCAAACCTCTATATCTTACGAGCTGCTAACAGCTCTGAATTCTTGCTCGACAACCCTTGCGGATTGCCGCTCTAAACCAAATCAGTAGCAGTTATGCTTACTGATGAGCATCAGTGTAAGGCAGCAGTGCAACGTAGCGAGCGCGCTTGATAGCAGTCGCCAGCTGACGCTGGTAGCGAGCCTTAGTACCAGTGATACGGCTAGGAACGATTTTACCGGTTTCAGTGATGTAACCTTTCAGGACGTCCAGATCTTTGTAATCGATCTCGGTAACACCTTCAGCGGTAAAACGGCAGAATTTTCTACGACGGAAAAAACGGGCCATGATATATCTCCTCAATAATAAATGGTATTAGACCGATTACTCGGCAGCAGCTTCTTCAGCGGCAGCTGGTGCTTCTTCAGCAGCAGGTGCAGGCGCATCAGCAGGCTTGTCTTCGCGACGTGGACGACGCTCTTCACGGCCTTCAGCAGCTTTGATAGGAGATACTTCAGAGATAGCTTCCTTACGACGTACAACCATGTTACGGATAACCGCATCGTTGTAACGGAAGATGTTAGTCAGCTCATCCAGAGTTTCCTGTTCGCATTCAACGTTCATCAGAACGTAGTGTGCTTTATGGATCTTGTTAATTGGGTAAGCCAGGTGGCGACGGCCCCAATCTTCCAGACGGTGGATTTGACCTTCAGATTCTTCGATCAGCTTGGTGTAACGCTCAACCATCGCTGGAACCTGTTCACTCTGGTTAGGGTGAACCAGAAAAACGATTTCGTAATGACGCATTAATTGCTCCTTACGGTTTAAACAGCCCCCAAACCCGTATCGTAAACGGCTGGAAGCAAGGAGTTAAAGTTAATTCCACTCTGGCTCACAGCCAAAGGGAGGCAGAATTATACGCCAATCAGATTTAAAAACAATCACCTGTGCAATTTTCATACACAGGCATAAACAGGACAGGTTCAGAGTGGAAACAATACACCAATAGATGCGCAGGAAACCGGTGCCGAAAATGCCTCAGGCACCGTCGATCAGTTGATTCATCTTCGCACAGAAGAGATTATCAGAATGCTTCTCTGCCTCATCACGGATCGCTGCCCAGCAGCTGTTGGTATCGTCGTAACGGGTAAAAGACAGGCTGTCGCGCATATCCACCAGGTAGATATATTTATAGAAACCGCGGGGATCCCAGCGGCTGATCTGACGGTCAGACTCAATACAGCGGTAACGGGGTTTTACAGTAATGCCGGTTTCCTCCTGCCGGATGTGATGCCGGTAAAGCTCTTTATCAGCGACAGAGCTGCGGATATTTTTCATCAGAAACGCCTGACACTCAGAGAGTTCAGTAATCCTTCGCTCGTGTAACAGCACAGACAGCGTCACCGGGGTACCCCGGATAGTGATATTACCCAGCAAATACACCTTGCTGCTTTCCGCACGAACGGCAACTGTCTGGGCGAGCAATAACATCAGCACCAGCAGGTTCAGCAGAAAAGTGTTTTGAACGTATCCGTTTCGCATGACAGCCAGTCTCCGACTAACTCATATCTGTTAACCGGGCGACTGCTGTACAGCCGCCCGGTATTTACTCAAGCATCCGTTATTCTACTTCTATGATCTCGTAGCCGTGGGTTATTTCAACACCACCTTTTTCCAGCATCAGAGAAGCGGAGCAATATTGTTCGGCCGACAGCTTAACAGCACGCTCTACTTTCTTCTCATTCAGACCACGGCCAGAAACCACAAACTTAACGTGAATTTTAGTGAACACCGCCGGCACTTCATCGGCCCGCTCGGCTTCAATTTCCGCAACACAGTCAACCACGTCCTGACGGGTTTTCTTCAGAATACCCACAACATCATAGGAGGTGCAACCGCCCAGCCCCAACAACATCAGCTCCATTGGCCGCGGACCGGCCTTCAGCTCGCCATCCAGAGTCAGATCAAAACCGGAGCCAGTAGTCCCCTTAAAACGGACGTCACCGTCCCATTTAACTTTTGCTTGCATGATTTTTATACTTCTTATGAAAATGAATTTTCAGCGCAGCTGTTACCCGGTAATCAGGCAAACAGCTCGCTCAGTTTAGTCCCCGGATCTTCCGCCCGCATAAAGGCTTCACCCACCAGGAAGCTGTTTACCTGACGGGCCCGCATGTCCTGTACATCCTGCTGATTAAGAATACCACTTTCGGTGACCACGATACGGTCCTGTGGAATTTCATCCAGCAGTTCATAGGTATGCTCCAGTGTCACTTCAAAGGTATGCAGGTTACGGTTGTTAATGCCTACCAGGGTGTTATTCAGTGGCAACGACCGGTGCAGCTCTTCACGGTTATGCACTTCAATCAGCACATCCATGCCCAGCTCAATGGCCAGGTCGTTCAGCTCACGCATCTGCTCATCGGTCAGGGAAGCAGCAATCAGCAGAATACAGTCAGCACCGATGGCCCGGGCCTCATACACCTGATAGGTATCCACAATAAAATCTTTACGGATCACCGGCAGATTACACGCTGCCCGCGCCTGTATCAGGTAGTCCTCACTGCCCTGAAAGAAATCTGCGTCTGTCAGCACGGACAAACAGCTGGCACCACCGGCTTCATAAGAAGCAGCAATATCCGCAGGCACAAACGGATCGCGCATCACACCCTTCGACGGGCTGGCTTTCTTGGCTTCAGCAATCACCGCTGAACGGCCTTCGCTCAGTGCTTTCTGCATGCTGGCGACAAAGCCCCGCGGATCAGTCGCACTGCCCTGCTGCGCAGCAATCTGTTCTTTAAGCTGTGCAACAGACACCTTCGCCTGACGCTCAGCCACTTCTTCGTGCTTACGCGCGATGATCTTCTTTAAAATAGTCGGGGTATCAGGATGACTCATTATTCGCCCTTAAAACGTTGCGTAAATTCGGCCAGCTGCTGCAATTTCGCCGCGGCCTTACCCTCAAGAATAGTGTCTTTTGCCAACGCCACACCGGCCGCCAGACTGTCAGCCTGATCAGCCGCATACAGTGCCGCACCGGCATTCAGTGCTATCATATCCACTGCTTTCATGTTTTCACCGGCAAACGCTGCCTTAATCAGTGCCAGGCTCTCATCTGAACCATTCACCTGTAGCCCTTCCAGAGACTGAACATCCAGACCGGCATCCGCGGCGCTGATAGTGTATTCACTGATCTGGCCGTCTTTCAGCTCGGCCACAAAGGTTTTTTCAGCCAGGCTGATTTCATCCAGGCCGTCAGCGGCATGTACCACCAGCGCATGATTCGCACCCAGTGCCTGTAATGCCTGCGCCATTGGCAGACACAGGGACTGATCAAACACACCCAACAGGTAATGCCGGGCAGAAGCCGGGTTCGTCAGCGGACCCAGAATATTAAACAATGTGCGCAGGCCCATTTCTTTACGGGGGCCAATGGCATACTTCATCGCGCTGTGGTGTTGCGGCGCAAACATAAAGCCCACACCCACCTCATCAATACAGCGGGCAACCTGTTCCGGGTTAATCTCCAGATTAAGGCCCGCAGTTTCCAGCAGATCAGCAGCGCCGGAGCTGGAAGACACCGAACGGTTACCGTGCTTGGCAACATTCCCGCCTGCGGCAGCCACAACCACTGATGACGCGCTGGATACATTGAACAGGTTAGAGCCGTCCCCGCCGGTACCCACAATATCCACAGCCTTATCTGCCTGAATATGTACCGGGGTTGCCAGCTTACGCATGGCATCAGCCGCGCCAGTAATCTCTGCGACGCATTCACCCTTCATCCGCAGGCCCATCAGCAGAGCGCCGATCTGGGCATCGCTGGCATTGCCGGTCATGATCTGGTTCATCACCGCCTGCATCTGTTCAGTCGACAGGTCCTGCTGTTCAGCAACCACCGCCAGTGCTTGTTTAATATCCATGTCGGCTTCCTTCGTAAAATTAGTGTTCTGCAGCCGCCGTGGCCGGGCCACGGCGCTTAAGAAAGTTTGCCATTAAATCATGACCCTGCTCGGTGAGAACAGACTCCGGGTGAAACTGCACCCCTTCGATATCCAGTGTCCGGTGACGCAGCCCCATAATCTCATCCACACTGCCATCTTCCAACTGCGTCCAGGCGGTCATCTCCAGACATTCTGGCAGGGAATCTTTATCCACCACCAGCGAATGATACCGGGTCACGCTGACCGGATTCGCCAGCCCCTCAAACACCCCGGTATTGTTATGATAAACCCTGGATACTTTACCGTGCATTACCTGACGGGCACGTACCACATTGCCGCCAAACGCCTGCCCCATGCTTTGCATGCCAAGGCAGATACCAAACACCGGCAGCTTACCGGCAAAGTAATCCATCGCAGCCACCGACACGCCGGCTTCATTCGGGGTACAGGGCCCCGGAGAGATAACCAGCTGCTCAGGTTGCAGCGCTTCAATGTCAGCAATGCTGATCTCATCATTACGGTGTACCTGGACATCTGCCCCCAGTTCACCGAAATATTGTGCAACATTATGCGTAAAGGAATCGTAGTTATCGATCAGCAGTAACATAGGTTTGGTAAGCCACTTATTCAAATAAAAACAAAGGCCGTACAGAGGCCTCTGATAAAGGCTTTGCAGCGATGCCCGGCGGTTTACCGGTAACGATCGGAAAAGCGGCAGATATAATACCGCAAGAGAGGAAAGGTGTATAACTGCAGGTGCGACACTTCGCACCTGCAAAGGGAAAACTTACAGTGGCAGCGGTGTGCCGTTCAGTACCACCTGACCGTCTTTAACCGTCAGTTCACCACGGTAGCCCTGTTCATCCTGTACCAGCATGCCTTGCATAACAGCAACATCCAGCACGGAAGGATCAAACTCCGGATCCAGTGTAGCAATGGCTTCCAGCAGTTCAGTCGGAATGACCAGCTGGGCATCCAGATCCACTTTCTGCAACATTTCCTGCTGCTGCATCATCGCTTCCTGCATGGTGAATGGCTGCATATCCAGATCGGCAGTTGCCTGTACCTTGCTGCCTTTCAGGCCGATAGACAGGTCATCGATTTCCAGCCCCATGCCTTTACCGGTCAGGCCGCCCAGCATCCCCATCATGACGAACGGGTCTTCCAGCTGTGCAGGATTAGTCCGTTGTAATTCAGCAATCTGTTTAGTCAGGTCATAGAATGCACCGAAGTCGACATCCAGAACCAGATGCATATTCGGTGTGAAGCTCACCTGCTCTTTAATGTCCGGCCCCTGAATCTGAATTTCACTGGCACCGTAGCCAACACCGATCAGTGTACGGTCACCTTCGGTTTTCTGATCAGCAGTAACTTTAAATCCGCTGATATCCATGTTTCGATCAGCATCCTGAAAGCTGAAAGTATCCGCTGAAATCAGCATATCAAACGCGGTGGTCATCATCGGATCATCCGCATACAGCGTTCCGGTTTCTGTCAGGCTGACACCGCTGAGATTCAGACTGCCGTCATCACTGTCGACCTTCAGCTCACCAATCTCAAGGCTGATATCAAACGTCTCGCCGGTCAGGCTGTAGGTCCCTTCGGAAGCGGCCAGGCTAAAGTTATCGGCATCTTCGCTGTAGCTCAGTGCCGCCAGACTCAGGTTGCCATCGATTAATACCTGCTCACTGCCCAGATCATAGCTGTAGCGGGTTTCAACACTCAGGAACTCTTCACCGGCGTTAGCCTGAATCTCTTTCAGCTTAGTGCGCAGCGGTGTGTCTGCCAGCGTTGACGTACTGATGCTGCTGAATAAACCGTGTTTGAAATTCACATCCAGTAACAGTGAAGACGTGCCGAATTCGGCAACCAGATCTTCAACCATATCCTCAGGAAGATCATTAATTTCGATGCTGACCTGATAATCTGAAGAAAATGCACCGGAGGTACCTTCATAACTGATGTTGGCCTGCCCTGCATACGCATCACTTAACTGATCTATCTGCGTGGCAAACGCCTCATCTACTTTACCGGCCGTCCATGCAACGCCGCCCGCATACCCTGCAGCGCCAACTGCAACCACTAAACCCGCAACAAGTACCTTGTTCATTAAATATCCCTGATCATCATTGATATGCGCTGACCGCCTCTCAGGCTACAGCCATATGATTTAAAATTACCGTCCTGTAACTGCCTGTTTTCCTCCACAGGCTGGCACATTGTAAAGCGGTTAGCCGGCCAGCACTATATCTGCAGCACGTATTCACTAATTCAGTACAAAATCCTCGGCAGCAACTGCCGGTCTGGCCGGCTCCCCCAGGGCTTCAAGAATCGCGTTTTCAGCGGTACGGGTGATGGCACACAGTGGCAACGCATTCTTTACATCCGCGAAAGGATGTTCCAGCTCGTTAGTCACTGCCTGCAGGCCAAAAAACACATAAGCAACAACCGCCGCAATCAGAGGTGAAAACCAGCCCACTTCGCCAGTCAGTGCAAAGGGTAACAACAGGCAATACAGATACGTTGTCCGGCGCACCAGCAGTGAATACACAAAAGGTAACGGTGTCGATGCTATTCGCTCATTACCCGCCTGTGCATACGCAAACCTTCCCAGCCTTTTAGCCAGCGTCAGCCGTCCGAAATCATCCAGCGTTCCCTCAACATGCAAACGGTTTAAATGCTCACCGGCCTGCTGTAATGCCATGGCTGCAGGATTAGCCGCACCGGCCATACGCTGCTGTTCTTCCGCCTCAACCCAGCCTTTCGGGGGAGAGCTGAGCGCTTCGTTACGTAGCTGTTGCCGGTGAAAATACAGGAACATTTGCAGATACCCCAGCCAGTGACGACGGCTGTCTGAATCCTGCAGGTAAGTATTCACTTCAATGCCGGCGGCACGGCTGTCTGCAATAATCTGCCCCCATAACTTGCGGGCTTCCCACCAGCGGTCATAGGCGGCGTTATTACGAAACCCCAAAAACAGAGAGAGGGCAATACCGAACACCCCCATCGCCGTCACCGACACATCCGGTAAGGGCTGCACAACGTGATGGATCAGCTGCAGACAAATGGCAAAACCGGTGAAGAAGGCAATCTTGCCAATCACATTGCCAATGATAGATCCCTGATGAATAAACAATAATTCCCAGGACTTAGGTTGCGGACGAATAATCACGGTGGAATCCCTGCGTTACAAAACACCTGAGCCCATTGTCAGCGAAACACTTCTCATGTTCCACATAAGTCGGATCTTTTACCGCCCAGAACACATAAAAACCGCCAACAGGCGGTTTTTATGGTCTGACTGAACCCGCAGTTTATGCGGTTTCGGCTACACGGTAGTTTCGGCCAAAGGCAATAAACTCTTCCAGTGGTAACGGCTTCGCGTAATAGAACCCCTGCACTTCCTGGCAGCCACTGGCTTTCAGTAATGACAGCTGTTCGGCTTCTTCAACACCTTCAGCCAGAATTTTAAGATTCAGCTGCTGCCCCAGCTCGACAATCATGCGCAGGATGGCCTGATCATCGGAGCTGTTCAGCAGATCCCGGACAAACTCACGGTCAATTTTCAGACGGTCAACCGGCAAGGTTTTCAGATAACTCAGGGAGGAATATCCCGTACCAAAATCATCCAGCGCCAGCTCAATGCCCAATTCATGGAGTTTCTGCAACGACGCGATCACTTCATCCACCTCCGCCAGCAAACCGCTTTCGGTCACTTCCAGCTCCAGTAACGAAGGCGCAAGGCCGGTGCGCGCCAGTACATCCCGGGTCAGAACCGCCAGATCATCATCGGCAAACTGCACACTGGATACGTTGACAGCCACCCGGATACCCGCCAGCCCATCACTCTGCCATGCCTGACAATCCCGGCAGGCATTTTCCATAATCTGCGCCCCCATCGGGACAATCAGGCTGGACTGTTCCGCCACCGGAATAAACATCCCGGGCGGCATCAGAGAGCCATCTTTACGCCGCCAGCGCATCAGTGCTTCCGCACCAATCAGTGCCCCGGTCTGTAAATCAAACTGTGGCTGATAAAACGGCACAAATTCCCCCAGCTCCAGGCCGTTGTGCATATCGTGCACCAGTTCAACCCGTTCGGTAACCGCTTCACTGAGTTCCGGAGAATGAATGACCGCCCGGTTACGGCCTGATGCCTTGGCCTGATGCAGCGCAATATTTGCCTGTAAAATCAGTTCCTGACCATTGGCCGCATCATGAGATGAACAGGCAGCGCCAACACTGGCACTGAGTTTCAGAGTTCTGCCTGCCACCGACAGATGTTCCGCCACCGCATGCTGAACCTTCTCAGCCATTCGCTCCAGGCCGGCCCAGTTTGCCGTATCGGCCGCTTCATCCAGTAACACCCCAAACTCATCTTCCCCCAACCGTGCCAACAAAGTATCTGGCGGCAAAGTGCTTTGCAGGGCTTCAGCCAGCATTCCCAACACCTTATCGCCCACTTCATAGCCCAGGGTATCGTTAATATCACGGAAGTGATCCACATCCACCAGCCAGATCCGCACCAGTGTCTGGTGCTCATCACTGTTCCCCATACGCTTATCCAGCTCCTGCTGAAAACCGGTACGGTTGGCTAACTGAGTTAACGGATCGGTATAGGCAAGTTTTTCAACCCGGGTCGCCAGTTGTTTACGTTCCCGCTCTTTTTCACTGAAGCCGTTAAACGCATCAGCCAGAGATTCAACTTCCCGGTACTGATAATCTTCCGGTGGCAGCCCCTGATCTTCTCCCTGCGACAATTGACGCAGAGATCCGGAAATCCGGTTCAAAGGTTCTGATACCTGCCGGGCCACGCGAAAATTCACCAGCATCACCAGCGCAAACGCCAGCAGGGTGACGCCGGATAAGGTCCGGCTGATCCAGACACCCCGTTCCAGCCAGCCATCAACCACCGTACTGACTTCCAGCAGACCGCGCACATCCCCCAGCTTCCAGTCCTTTTTAAGCGAAGTCGGGTGGTTATTATGGCAGGCCACACAGGCCGGAGCATTCAGGGTATCCGCCTGCGCGGCCCGCACCATCATTTTGCCGTCCTGCTCCAGCAACTCTACATAAAACTCATCGGGATTGGCCTGCACCGCTTTCCAGGCACGTTTCTGATATTCGTCCATTTTCCGCTCAATGCGGTTCCTGAAGGGATAGGGGCTGATAAGATCCGTCATCACCAGTTCCTGAGGCTTATCGTAGTCGACCATTTCAATCAGGAAGGTCGCCGGAACCGGGACTCCTTTCGCAGACGTCTGATGGTCAGCCATCACACTGAACTGCCCGGAATCAGTGACTTTAGTCACCACCTGCTCGGCATAATAATTTCGGATATTACGGAAGGTGGCCGCCTGTTGCTGGGCGTTATCAACCGCCGTCCGGGTAACAAACCACTCCAGCAGATAGGGCGCTGCCAGTGAGACGGATAAGGTGCCAATCAGTGCGATCACCAGCACCGGCGAAGTAATTTTCCAATATAACGAACGTGACATGCATCGAAGCCTTATTACGTTTTACCGTGCCCTGAGGGTGTCATCCGTTACACAGGACACTAAACAACCGGTCTGCATCAGCCGGTTCTGCCAAAACCAAAAGCGTGTACTTCAGTAAGCAAGCCTGAACATTTACCTTCAGGGGTAATTTCTTCCATGACCTGCTTATATCACGCCGCTTTTGCTTCTCTGTGACTGTATTTAACCGGCAACCTCCGGTGACGTCAGATACTTCTGCGTACCGCTGATTACCGTTAACTGCCTTAAACCATAACAAACCAACCAGAGTAAACAACACCTTAGCCCCGGAATGAGTCATTAAAATGCGACTACATTCATTTACAATACAGCTTTCCCCCGGTCTGAGTTTTGATTATGCGCAATGTTATTTACCTCCACGGTCTCGGCTCCAGCGGTCAGGCATCCACAGCCATTTCACTGCAAAAAGCCGGGCTGAATATTATCGCGCCAGACTATGCTCCACAGGATTATCAGGGCAGCATTTCAGAGCTCACTCAGATAATTGCAGAGCAACAACCCGCGTTACTGGCCGGCACTTCAATGGGAGGGTATTACGCCCTGAAACTGGCGGAGCTGACCGGCCTGCCCTGTCTGGCGGTCAATGCCTGTTTTGAGCCGGCACTGAGCCTGAGTAAATACCTGCAACAACCGGCTGAAGATTATGCCCACGGCGGCTTTATTCATTTTGAGCCGTCAATGCTCCATGCCTTCACACCGTTGTGCGCATCTGTTCAGCCTGCGGGCATCATCATTGGCCGTCGGGACGAAAGCATTCCGGCAGATTATCAACAAGCATTCTGTGAACAGATGGGATGGACGTTTCAGCTCAGGGACTGGGGCCACAGGGTCGAAGACAGCCCGTGGCTGGCAGAAAAAATCCGGCGGATTCTGGCCGCTCAGGTATCAGCCTGACAGATAAAAAAATGCCCCCTTAAGCCGCACAGGTAAGCCAGCGTCAGGGGGCATTTGCTTGCTGCCATTACCGGTCCAGTCAGTAATAGCAACCCACCAATCGTTAATCAGACAATGTTGCGCGGTGCAAAGGAGAAGCTGCGGAACTCCTTTTTGTACTGGGATTCACCCAGCTTACGAATCTTCGCGACCCCCATCTTGTAGTTGTAGTTACCACTGATGTTATCGACGATCCGTGCGCTCAGAGAGTTAGACGGCTGACGCATATCCAGCATGTTGGCGTATAGCACACCTTTCTTCACCGCCGGTGTGACAATAGCCACAGCGGTTACCGCCCCTTTGCTCAGCTCTACATGGCCATTCTTCATCAGTTCAGAGAACTGAAAATCGTTGGCATGGATACCCAGAATCGTATCTTTCACCCCAACCACCCGGTCGGAATACATCATCACCTGATCTCCGGATTCAATGCCGCGTTTCTTTGCATCTTCCGGATGGATTTCCACCCAGTTTTCCGGCCAGCGCTGAATCACGTAAGCACGGCGTTCCACATCATCAAAACCGGACTGCCAGATTTCATTGATACGGCCATTGCTGAACCAGAGTTCATCTTCCTTCGGCGATAACCACTCATGAAAATCACTGAACAATCCCCACGGGTGTTTCTGCAAATTGACCTTACCGGTCTGGGAGTTGAAATGGGTTAATTTCTTACCCAGTACGTTGGCCCCCTGCGGACCGTCCGCCAGGCCCATCGCGGCCAGTTCTTCCGGCCGGTTCATCAGCTCGGTATCGTGCAGACGCTTGGTGCCGACCAGCTCACCGGTCTCGTAGTTGTACATCACCGGCCCCTGAATACCGTCCGTGCCAAACTCACGCAGTTTTTCGTGCAGGGTTTTGCCTTCCTTATGGGCGGCAATCTTAATCATGTGGAAATCTTTACGGCTGCCCCGGCTGAAACGCGATGCTTCTTCTGCCACCTCGTTGGCGTTTTTCCAGTCGAAACCGTCATACCCCATCCGTTTGGCCAGCAGGGCAATGATCCACCAGTCCGGTTTTGCCTGGCCCGGGGCATCATTAAACTTCTGATACAGACGCAGACGGCGTTCACCGTTGGCCCGCATAAAGTTCTCTTCGCCCCAGGTAGCGGCAGGGAAGACGATATCCGCAAACTTGGCGCCGATGGGATCACGCAGGTAAATATCCTGGTTCACAACCACCATGCCGCCGGAATCCACCCGCTTTTTCAGGGTATCGATGATGTCCTGCTTATCGTAGCTGTACACCTGATTCGGATTGGCCGTGGTCAGCTCCCAGAATTTCTTCTGCAGGCCCTGGGAACCGCTCATGGACTGAATCCAGGTCGTGCCGATCACATGGGCGAAACGGGTATGGCCGGAATACAGCCAGCGGTCAGTATCCAATGCCCGGCGACGCCGGCCCGGTACTTTCTCCGGCGATTTATTCCGTGGAAATTTTCCACCCTTTACGCCACCACGCTGGTGACCACCAAAGCGGCCCACCACCCGGCCTTCACGGCCACCGGCACCGACGATAGTCGCCAGCGAGCTGATGGCATTAGTGTTGCCGGTGTTGTTCGACCAATAGAAGCCCTTTTCAATACCGATAGAGGTCTTTCGACGGCTGCCATCCTCTTTAGGCCTGGCCAGCATTTCTGCGGCTTTATAAATCTTGTCCACATCAATACCGGCAATTTTCGCCGCGTATGCCGGGTCATATTCTTTCTGTTCCAGTACCCAGGCTTTGTAGTCGTCAAAGCCATTGGTCTGAAACTTGCCCCAGGTGGTACGCCACTGCCATGGGGTATTCCGGGTCCCCTGACCAAAGCCGGAGTTTGATTCCCACTTACTGTTCACCCACTTGCTGATCCATTCGGAATCTTCCCAGCCCTGCTGCATGATAATCCGGGCGATCGCCCCCAGTACCAGATTGTCTGACCCCGGATTAACATCCAGATGCAGACCGCCATGCTTCTTCATGAATGCTATACCGGCGGTTTCCCGCGGATTCAGAATCACGGTCTGCATGCCGGCATAAATCGCCGGCATAATGAATTGGGTGAACAGTATGGTTTTAGTTTCATACGGATCAGTTCCACAGATCATCAGGGTGTCGGCGCTGCCCCAGTCTTCATAGCTCGGACCGAAGTTATCAAAACCGGCATCCCGGAAGCCCGGTGTAGAGGTCACATCTGAAGGGGTGTCGTGAAACGTAAAGTTTGGCGTATTCACATGCCGCAGGGCATATTTGGAAATGGCGTAAGTATTCTCGATGTACTGATACGAATAGGTCTTTACCCCGTAAGCCGACTCACCGTGCGTATCCAGTACGTATTGACCAACCTCAGCCGCGATCTCCAGTGCCATGTCCCAGGTCACCGGTTGCAGGGTGCCACCGATACGAATCAGCGGCTGAGTCAGGCGGTCACGGGTAGCATTTGCCGGGTTATAAACTTTCTGGGCAATCATGCCTCCCCGCATGGAGGAATCACCGTTACGGTTAACGTGTTTGGTGTCTTTGTCCGGCACGATAACAATGTTATGCGGCTTGCCCTTATGCATCACCACGTTGTGCTGTGAGGGTGCTACCCAGGCCTGTAAAGGGGCTGACGGGAAATCAATGCCAAAGGCATTTTCATGTGCCTTCATACCGCCACTGGCTTTCTCCAGCGGCCAGCGATACACCTTATATCCACAGGCCACAATGCAATAATCACAAGCCGTAGTGAGCACTTCTGCATCTTTCGGCGGTAAAGGTGCGTGATCTTCCGGAATATAAAAATTAGTCGTCATGTTACATTCCCTTTAGCCGGACAGCTTGTTGTCAACACGGCCGAATAACAGCCCCATGATGCCAACGGCAAAAACGTTATCGCCGTCTACTTCCAGCAGTACCTGCGGCAGACTTTCGTACGCCTGACCTGAAACGATAATGCCATGACGGCGCAGATCGAACGTCGACAAATGGAAAGGACACTGCCCCAGCACCCGGTGCTCACCGACTACTTTGTATTCGTTCTGCAACGGGCCACCCTGATGGGTACACATGTAGCTGAAGGCAACCACATCCAGCTGATCACCCACACCACCACCGCCCTGCACGCCCATTTTCACCAGCATCGCCTGAGAATTAGGGCCGTCATCCGGGTAGTTAAAATCCACTGGCCGGTTGTCTTCCAGTTCACTGAGTTTAGCCACCAGCATCCGTGGGTAAGTGGTGACTTCTGCCTGCATCTCACGGGCCATCGCGGTACCGGGAAACATATTAAGGGTAATCACACCGGAAGCCGCTGCCGCACTGCCGGAATACATCAGAAACTTACGGCGGGTCAGCATACATTTGCCATGTTCTTCAGCGGTTTTCTGAGACTTATCAATACTCATTTTTTCGCCTCCTGCAGTTCTTGCTCAGAGAACAGCGGCTCGTAAGGTGGCAATGTCGGGCGTTTGGTTTTCAGCTTGTCGCCGCTAAAGGCATCAAGGAAAGCCAGCAACTGTTGCTTTTCTTCCCGGGTCAGCCCCAGCGGACGGATCAGTGAAGATTTAGTCTGTGGGAAAGCGGTGGTTGTACCGGCAAGAGTAATCCCACCCTTGTTGTAGAAGTCGATCACATCTTCCAGTGTTTCAACGGAACCGTTATGCATATACGGAGCGGTATATTTGATGTACCGCAGGGAAGGCGTACGAAACTTACCTTTCATCGCCGGTAATTTACCGCGGAAATACACACCCGGATCCGCCTTGGTCTGACGGTACATTTCTTCGGTCGACCCTTTGGCGTACAACTCATAGCGGAAAGTAATCTGCGCCAGCGCATCATCTTCCCAACGCTCCAGTGGTGCGACGCCGATGTTGTAGTATTTCTGATCAGACGCAAGCGCGCCGTTATGGCACTGCACACAACCGGCCTTACCTTCAAACAGCGCTTTACCTTCCAGCTGTTCAGCCGTCAGGGCATCTTTATCCCCGTTGAAATAGTTATCCAGTGGCGTATCCCGCTGCACCAGCGTTCGCTCGTAAGCGGCTATGGCCATCCAGGCATTGCCGATCTTCGGCCAGTTATCCCCAAAAACATCTTTAAAACGTGTGCGGTACTCCGGAATCAGTGCCAGCCGGGCTTCCATGATGTCGTTTTCACCGTTACCGGCCACGCCACCTTTCGCCGCAGAACGGGCCTGTGCTTCCAGCGATTTGGAAGAACCTGCCCAGAACAGCTTATCGTAGTACGCCGAATTGATAATGGTCTGGGAATTACGCCAGTGAACGGTGCCCGGATAACCGAGCGAAAGATCGTCCGGCCAGTCCCAGCCCATGGACGGCACGTGGCAACTGGCACAGGAAGTAGACCCGTCACCGCCCAGCCGGCCATCAAAGAACAGGAGCTTACCCAGCTCAACTTTTTCATCGCTCATGGGATTATCCGGCGGCACCGGTACCGGGCCTAACGCTGCCAGTGCAGGATAGGTCTGATCACCGAACTGAATGGTTTTAGCCGGCATGTTTTGCCCCGCCCGTATAGCATCGGCAATCGCCACCGATACCTCAGACATGGCATTAACGGATACATCTTTACTGGCAGCACTGACCGAAGCACTAACAGCGATGCCGGAAACAAGGGCCATGATGAACAACCGGGCTTTTCTGCTAAATGTCATGATTCGCATCCCCCTCAGTTCCTTTCATTCTGCCAGTTACTGATAACCTCATAACTGTAATCATCCACCTGCCAGACATGTTCCTGAGTATTCAGCGGATCACCGGACAATGATTCCAGGAAGCTCACCAGATCCCCCTGCTCTGCCGCCGACAGATTGAGAGGCCTGATCAGCAGGCTCCTGTTGCTGTCTTCGCCGCCCCCTCCATTATAAAAGGCAACCACATCCTGCAGCGTCTGCAATGTGCCGTTATGCATATAAGGTGCGCTGTATTTCAGCTCTCGCAATGTCGGTGTCATGAACTTACCAATATCCGAACCGTCTGCCTTATGGCTCTGCACATGGGCACCCACGTCACGCTTCAGGTTCATGTAATTCTCGTTCCCCATGAACATATTGAAGGCAATAAATGCCTGATGCCGTTGCGGGTCGAGAAAGATATCAACGTTTTCTGCCACCCCGGTGTTATGGGCTTCGCTGTCGGAAAACAGCGGGCCGGTATGACACTGGTTACAGCCGGCTTTCCCTTCAAACAACACTTGCCCCCGTGTGGCGGCATCACTCAGGGTGCCGTTGTCAAAAGGCGCATTGCGGGATATCAGGGTCTTCAGATATTCAGGAATCGCTTTACGGACCGACCCGTTTGACGGCTCACCGTAGCCAGCGTCCTTAAACATCTGCACGTATACCGGATCCTGCTTGATACGCTCCTGCATAAGGCGCATATCCATATTCATCAGGTAATCTTCGGTAATCATTTCCCGGGTAACATCATTCAGACTGGTACCTAAACGGCCATCGTGAAACCACTGATCCTTATAGGCGGTATTGATCAGTGTCGGGCTGTTACGGAAGTGACCGCTGCCCGGATAGCCCGGAGATAATGCTTCAGGATAGGAATAGCCATTGTCCGGCTGATGACAACTGGCACAGCTCAGTGCGGTATCGCCGGAAAGACGCTTATCAAAAAACAGACGCTTACCCAGCTCTGCTTTGGCAGCATCCGTTTTAAGAGGCGGTAACTGCCTGGAATCACTTTCAGCGGCTTGTAAACCTGCCACCGTAAACGCTACAGCCATCACACCGGCGACCAGCCAGGGGCGTTGTTTACTTGGCCTCATTCTCATTGCTATTTCTCACCTCGTGATTGCTTACCCTGTGCTGTCATCCGGCGACGTTTTTCAGCTCAGATAAAAGCGTTCATTACATGGCAAACACATTGCGACCGCGTTTTTGCAGAATTAACAGCCACTCAAAAAACAAAAAGAATCAAATAAAAATAATAACTTAACTCAAAAAAGCCAATTAGATTCCGGAGCAACAATGCAATGTGTCATGCCATTTAAGACCTGCCCTGCACGGTGGTTTAAGCTTTCGTTCAACTCTGCCAGTACGACTATAAATCAACTTTTTCTCCCCTGTCGGAACAACGCGCATGGCCTTGATACACATCAACAGATCAGGGGGAACAATGGCATAAACTGACAATTCAACACTGGCAACTACTGTCTTTACAGACACTATCCCGCAGACCGGAAGAGGATTCGTTATGTCTATTGGAATACGCGACCAATTCCATCAGGTACTCAACCATTTGCTTATTCAGGGTGACGAAGCTGACCGTTGTTACGCCGCACGGGCGGCCGGACAGGCCGGTATACAAAGCAGCCGCCAGGCATTGCTGAACTGTCTTTACCATGAAGATACGGATGTCTGTGTGGACGCCGCCGACGCCCTCGGCAAACTGCCCCCTGACGACTCAACCGACGACCTGGTCAGCCACCTGATTACTGTGGTCGAACAGCACCCGGAAGGTGATGCCAAAGCAGCCGCCGCAAACGCGCTCGCTAAACTGGATCAGCCCGCAGCGCTTGAAGCGATGCTCAGCTGGGCAAAAGGTAACCCCACAACCAATGATTTTGTGGAAGAATGGGATGACTGGTGGGACATTC
This sequence comes from uncultured Oceanospirillaceae bacterium, assembly GCA_937138495.1. Classification (GTDB taxonomy): domain Bacteria; phylum Pseudomonadota; class Gammaproteobacteria; order Pseudomonadales; family Balneatricaceae; genus Amphritea. The sequence continues at coordinate 8,679 of CAKZPE010000046.1, read as the reverse complement.
AGCTGGACGCGATTCAGGCACTGGGCCGGATCGGCCATGAAGATGCGGTGCCGCTGCTGTTAACTGTACTGGAAGAAGAACCCCTGGATATTGAAGCGGATATTTTACGGGCCCTGAGCCGCTGCGGTGAACCGGGTATCCGCGCGGTTATCGAACTGAGCCGGAGCAGCCAGCCACGGCTTGTTCGCCGCAGTATGAACGCCCTCGGCCAGTGTACCTGTGACGCCAGCCTGATTGCCGTATTCAAAGGATTACATCACGACCAGCCGGATGTTCGCAGCCATGCAGCACAGGCCCTTGGTCAGCGTCAGGCCATAACATACTTTATCGACCTGCTATACCTGCTCAAAGATCAGGATGCGGATGTTCGCCAGCAGGCACTGAACGCAGCCCGGACCATGCTGCCACAGCTACAGCCCTTTCACAGTAAATACCTGACACTGGATAAGTTCACCGCACTCTACCGACAACTGGACGCCAAGGGACGAAGCCTGATTCTGAATGCCCTCGACCAGTTACTCAGTCAGGATCAGTTACAGAAAGCACCGCCAGCACAACAGGATGCTCTGGCCGGTGCAATCCGGGAAAGCCTGAATTCCGGCGACGGCGAGGAAACTGAAGCAGCCGTACAGCTACTGCCTAAAGTACATATCAGCAACGCCCAGCAGCTGCTGCTTGAACGGATTGAAGAAACCGGCCTGCCGCTGAGCACCCGGCGCTATCTTATTTCGGCGCTGGTTCATTTGCCGGATGACCCGCAAAACTGTCTGTTGCCGCTGAACAATCTGCTGCATAACGAAACCGCAGCAATGCGGCAAGTCGTCATGGAAACACTGGTACAGCTGGCGCAGAAGCCCACCGCCAAAACCGCCTTCAGCTGCACCGATTTACTGGCGCTGTATCTGGCTGGCGAGGACATCTGTTCAGATAAACTGCAGCAACAGCTTACTCCGGCGGAACGTCCCACAGGCTGTGACGATAATCAGATGATCCCCAGCGTCATGGTGAATGCTGACGGTGAGCCGGACAGCCCGCCCCAGCCCCTCAGCGATGAAGAACGGATGGCGCAGATTCTGGATCAGTTCGGCGACACCTACCCCGTCGCAAACACTGCCGGGGCAGACACCGCCAACACCCATAAACCACAGCCCCGCTCAACGCTGGATGCAATCAATCTGGCCAATATTGAAGCAGCCCTGCAAACCGAGAGTCAGACAGAAGATACCGGCCGGGGTGAACATATCCGTGAGATGGTCGACACTCTGCCGGAAGAGATGCACAGCTTTGGCGACATCGTTATCGGCCACCTGGACACCGGCAGCAAACTCAGCCTGAACCGCAAAAAAATTGCCAAACTGCCAGACTACAATAATCAGCTGCTGGCCGTCCGGGCACTGGGCAAGCTGATCAGCAACGACAGTGTCGATCAGTTACTGAAAGGCCTGCTCTCTGATGACCCCCTGTATGTTCTGGAAGTGATCAGCAGCCTGGCACTGATTGCCGAACAGGATAACCGCCTGAGCTCACTGGAAAATACTGTCGGCCCGCTGTCTACGTTGCTACTGGCCGGGACTGACCAGATCCGGCACATGTCAGCCCGGGCATTAGGCGCGCTGGGCAGCCGTAAACCTATGCCGGTACTTAAGCAGGCGCTGCTGGATGAAGACAGCAATGTGCGGATGGAAAGCATACGGGCCTTGCAGAAGATCCTGCCCAACGGCTCACCGGATTCGGTCATTGCAGTCATCCGTGCGTGCCTGCAGGACCCGGTAGACGGTGTCGTGCTGACCGCCTGCGATTACCTGCTTGCCGAGCAAGCCGTTAAACCGCTGGCCACCGATACATCGCTGATCGCCCATCTGACAGAACAGGGACTGAGCAACAGTGCCCTGACCGCCAAAACCGCCGAAACGCTGGCAGCCCTCGCGCCAGAGCAGGCAGCCCGCTTACTGCTCGCACCGATCCTGAATGACGACTTTGCCCCCCGGCGTCCCAGGGCATTGCAGATGCTCAGTTATCTGATCTGAATACCCGGTAACAGGAGACATCTGCCTGCTCAGCCCTCTCCCCCTGCCAGCAGCGGATAATCCATATCAGCGGTCCTCCGTCCTCCGGTTTACCCGCCTGTATTGCAGGCTTTAAACCGGACTTTGTTACCCAAACCCACCATGTGACACACATTTTCCATTCATTTTCTGTTAAAAAAGAAAGGTCAACGCCTGTATAAAATAAGAACAAAGGATGTCACTTATGAGCAACAGAATTCCTCTGACCGATGTTGAACTGGTCGACGCCGTTAAATCCTGCACCAGCTGTGCCTGGTTCTGGCAGGGCATTAAACCTTACGGTCCCTTCCCGTCATTTCACTGGGAAGAAGAATTTCCTGAGGCAATCCGCCAGCAGCCCCCCCAGACCGACAACAGCCGTTTCCATGAAAAAACCCACTTAGCAAAAGCCGTCGGGGCAGAATATATCCAGCCAGCTGTATTGCGCGGCTGCCGTAAAGCCCCTGTTATGACAGTCGGTATCAACCCGAACCTGAGTGCATTTAAGCCCTATGACAACGGTGCTGACTTCGCCTACCCATGGTTTGACCGCAATGGCAGTTACGCCTATTACTACCGCCATGCCAGCGTGTTTCAGGAACGTACCGACCTGGACTATATGCGCCAGGGCATCATCCCCGGCAGCGAGATCATTGCCCGGGCTGACGGCTACATCAAACGTCCCGCCCGTGGCATGGACCACCGCTGGATGGAAATTCCGGTTCAGTACGCCGACAAAGACGAAGAAACCGTATATGAGCTGGGCTGGATACCGGAAGAACGGGCGGTGGTTTTCGCCTCCGGCAGTTTTAAAAAAGGTGACATAATTGCCGCCAAAACGGACCCGGCTAAATATACCGACATGCAGCTCTACGCCCAGGCCGTTGGCTATTATCAGCGTATTCTGCCAATTCTTAATCTTCTCGAAGCGCAAATGGACATCCCCACTGGTACCCTGGAAGTGGGTGAAGATGTCAGCATGCACGATATGATTGGCTGTGCGTCTCCGGGCTGGAGCGATAAATACGACATTCCACAAAAGCGGATTGCCAGTACCTGCGTCTCTGAAAAGCGCTTTATGTCTGATCAGCTCATCCGCAGCCAGCCGGAGATACTGATCATTGTCAGCAACAGCTCCCTGAAAATGTTCTGTGACGGGCTGGACAGCTTCGGCGCCAGTATTGACCTGACCACTAAACGGCCGGATTCCGACGAACAGCGCGATGTTTTCGATCTGATGAAAGAGACCTGCCTGCGTAAACGCTATGTCAGCTATCCGGTCAACGGCAAAACCGTTAAAACCCGGATCATTGTTACCCCGCATTTCTCCTACGGCAGTAACTTCGATAGCCAGTCACGTTTTTCGGTACCAGCCTGGGAAGCCTTTAAAACCGAATATCCCGGTGATTATCTGACATTGAAAAAAGCCAATAAAATCGAACAGGAAACCTATAACGGCTATATCCCGATCGACCTTAAAGGAGAAGACGACAGCCTGAAGGACAGCATTAATCCCGCCGCCTGGCAGGTATTGATGGGGCATCATTATGAACCAAAACAACTGGTTGCCGGTGCCCTCTATACCGAAGTGGAAGACGGTAACCTGCACTTCGACAGCCAGACAGGTCACCTGAAACGGACCAGCGGCAAGTGCAGTTACTGCGTCAATGATCAGTGGCAGTTTCCGGAAGGCTGCGAATACGGCAAAGCCTGAACTTTCCTCTACAGAACAAAAGCCGGGGACATATCCCGGCTTTTTTCGTTAACCTTGTTAACCCTGCGCTTCAAAGTCATCTTCACGCAGTTTAGCGGTGCCGTCATCCTGCAGTACCCAAAGCTCTTTGTGGATAACGCCCCGGGCATTATTCATTTTCCAGCCGGAAGTCAGCAGCATGCTGGTTTCATCCACCACTTCCAGTGTCGGATCGATATATTCAACATCACTGAAACCGTCTGCAATCAGCTTGCTCCAGAACCCCTGAATTTCTTCCGTGCCGGTAAACGTACCAAACGGCCGGGCATGCATCACCGCGTTTGCTTCATACTGAGCGGCACAACCGGCAGCATTGCCACTGTTAAACGCATTCTTCCAGTTTTCGCTGGCTTCCTGAACAGCGGCTAACAAAACATGATTGGTCTTCATAACATCCTTCCTTCATCGAATATCAGTAAACATAAAACAGACGGCCATCAAATCCGTGCCGCCAGACATACACACAGAAAACGCCACCCACAGTCGCAGGCAACGTTGTTAATCACGTCAGGCTTACAAATCAGCCAGCAGCTCATCCGTACTGGCCACCCGGCCGCAAGCAAAACTAAGGGCCGCCATGCAGGCGTTATGCACATCCGCAGCGGCAATGGTTTTACCTTCAAAGTTAAGCTCAAGCGTGGCGCAGGCGTCATGGGCAACGGACACCTGATAACCATAATCCGTTGCAGCCCGGGCACCTGCTTCAATGCACATGTGGCTCATCGCCCCGGCAATCACTAAATGCTCCACTCCCTGCTCATCCAGCAACGCTTTCAGTTCTGTATCCCGAAAACTGTTAACCTGATGCTTCAGCACCACCGGCTCACCGGACTGTGGCGCAACACTGGCATGAATCTGAGCCCCTTCTGAACCCGGCAGAAAAAATGGTGCATCATCAGTCGGAAACTCATGCCGGACATGAAAGACCGGCATCGATTTTTCGCGGAAAGCCGCTAACAGTTTTGCCCCCTGCCCGGCAGCGGCTTCTGTGCCAACCAGTTGCCACATGCCGTCCTGAAAATAGTCGTTTTGAAAGTCGATCAGTAATAATGCTGTTTTGGCCATCTGCCTGTACCTTTAAAAGAAATGTTCTGGGTAAACTTTCTGAGCTAATCCAGGTTGCCCTGAATATGGGACTATTATTGCCCGGCACAAGGCGCTAGACTAAAGTCAAAACTGGCACAAAACAGGCTAAAACTGACAAATGACATCCACTTCTCAGTTATCGGACACTCCGCTGATCAAAATTGGCATCATTAACTACCCCGGTGCCATGCTCTCCGCCGTTCAGGGTTTAAAGGAAATCTTTCTGCTGGCCAACCGTATCTGCGCGCAGAATGAATGTGAGCAGGCATTTAAAGTCATCCTGTTAACCCCGGAAGACATTGCTGGCGGCAATTATGAAGATCACCGCTTACAGGTGCTCATCATGACGCCCTGCCTGGAAGGAAAATATCATCTGGAACCGGATGCCCACCTCAATCGCTGGATACTTCAGCACCACGATCAGGGCGCAGTGATCTGCTCGGTCTGCGCCGGAGCGTTTCTGCTGGCAGCCAGCGGCATTCTGGATGGCCGCCCGGCCACCACCCACTGGAATCTGGCTGAACGGTTTACCGCCGATTACCCGCAGGTAAAACTGGATAGCAATAAAATTCTGATTAATGACGGCGACATTATCACCGCCGGCGGCCTGATGGCCTGGATGGATTTAGGGCTGGAACTGGTCGCGCAGTTTACCCAGCCCAAAATTATGCGCCAGTTGGGCAAATACCTGATTATCGATACCGCCCCCCGGGAGCAGCGTTATTACCAGAGTTTTAACCCGAAACTGGACCACGGTGACCGGCTGGTGCTGAAAACCCAGCACCACCTGCAGGCCTGTTTCCATGAACACATCAGCATCAGCGACTTACCGGAAATGGTATACCTTAGCGAACGGACGTTCCTGCGCCGTTTTGTCAAAGCCACCGGGCTGAAGCCCATGCAGTACCTGCAACGGCTGAGAATTCAGAAAGCCTGTGACTTGCTGGAAGCCAGCGCTGACACCATAGAAGCCATCGCCGAGCAGGTCGGCTATGAAGATACCAGCGCCTTTCGTAAGGTCTTTATCAAAACCACCGGCCTGACACCAAAGGAGTTCAGGGGACGGTTCAGCTGAGCCACAAACAGACACCGCCAAAAAGAAAACAGACAGGCAGGTATAGATTTAGCTGCCTGCTTGCCTGGCCACAAACATCATCACTCCAGCCTAAAGAACGAGAATCCCGTATTTAGGCAGCAACTGTTTTAAGGTGTAGTTACGGTGATAAGCAGCCGCCTGATGAAAGTTATACACATCGGTCTCTATGACATCTGCCGAATGTTCAAGATGTTCGAAGTCTTCCCGCTGCTCACGCCAGTGATACGGGTCATAATGCAGCGCTTCATTTTCTTCTGGCTGAAACAGGCTGCCGTCTGATATAGCCTGTTTCCAGGCATCAATACGGCCTTCCTTCGCCGCTTCCAGCGCGAGTACAGCTTCTACCGTATCGCGAATATCACTGAATTCTCTTCCGACACTTTCGCCTTCCGTCTTTCGGGCAAACGTACGGAAAAAACCATGCAGCTTCTCGCAACCTTCCAGAAAAGTTTCCTTATTATCACGCCAGCCCGAGCTTTGATCACTCAGCTCATAGTTGAAGCGCCAGCGTAAAAAAGGCCTGTCCGGGTAGGTGCCCACCGCACCATGCCCCAAGGCACCGGTCACAAGGCTGGCCCCTTCACTGGCAAGACGCCGGTAATTTTCTATTAAAAATTTAGGCGCATACTTACTTAAAAAACCGGGCAGCTTACCCATGATATAAGCCTTTACTGCCGGGTTTTTTACGTCCAGTTCGAATGACTGGCTATCGACCTTGTTGTTACGGGAACTCACCCCGGAAAAGCCATAATGGGAAAATGTATCAGCATATACATGGGCGGTAATGCCCAGCAATGTCAGACCGTAACTGTCCTCATTCTTCAGAGCGTGGCGCAAATGATTTTCCACCATTTCTTTCGCCAGCGGACTGTCTTTCTGGCAGGTCAGTTTTTCTGACATTGTCGCGCCATCCCCACCCGGAAAGAAGTGAAACGGCACCCAGACCTTGCGCTGCTCAGTGTGATCCGCCGCAGCATTACCGATTGCCTCAGTATTTGTATGGGCCGTTGCAACGGTCTCAAACATCCCGCCGTCTTTATGAACTTCACTGTCATTATCCGTTGAGTCGTCCACATACTGCGCGGCATACGCAATCACCTGTGCCTTTTTAACAGGCAGCCCCGCTGCCCTGGCCATGGCATAAGTACCGTAATAGTGCATATCTTCCTGCATGTTATCCTCCTGATAAGCAGTTGATATTTATATTTTCATCTCACCTTTGTTCATCTGCACAACGCCTGCTTCACAAGCTGAAGTCGCCAGTCTCTCAACTGATCGCCAAAGGTTATACACATAATTTTTCATCGCCCTGTCATGCATTCAGGCCGAGTCATCCAAATGTTTCACAATCAGCGGGTATACATCATCCACCGCATCCCGGCCAAAAATACAGTCTATGTGTCCATAACCAGAAATCACATGGCGGCTATACTGCTGCTCACCAAACTGCTGACACAGTTGCTGATAGGTTTTCTCCGTACTTTGCGGTAAATAACATTCATTATCTTCACCATGAATAAAACAGATGGGTAAATTCAGACGCTCAATATGTGGCCGGTAAATATCCTCGCCGTCAGCATCCGTTATATAACCAGCCCGGCAAATAGCCGCTAAGTGTTCAAAAGCACTGATGTTCGCTTCGCCAAATAATTCATGCAGATTGTCATGCAAGCGGTCATTCAGTTGCTCATGTTTGTATAACGAAGCGTAATTAAACGTAACACGGTGACACACCGCGCTGTTACAACTGCCCTGTGCCTGCTGCAGCCCATTCACCGACAGTGCTTTATCCCAGATCCGTTCGCGCCAGTCAGCATGGCTGTCTACGTATGCATTCAGGGAATCCACGCCCAGTGTATTCAGCACACCGGGCAGATGCAGGCCGGTTTTTATCTGTGTTGCCAGTGGCACGACAACATCATTCGCAATCTGTGAACAGACCACCGAACGAATACCCTGCAGCCCGGCCAGCAGCGACATAAAGAATGTCGATGCCCCCCAACAATGCACCACCGCCTGAATGCTCTCTGCGCCGGTACGCTGGCGAATCCGCTCAACCGCCGCCGGAAAATCATACTTTGCAACCTGATCACCGTTGGACTGCATTTGTGCAGCAGGCAGATCAATGCTGGCCCGGAAATCCAGTAACCAGACGTCATATCCATGGCTGCACAGATATTCAACCAGATTGGTTTTAATCAGGTCTGTCGAAAATATCCCCGAGCTGACACCTAAACCGTGGACCAGCATCACAGGCCCCTTTGTACCGGCCTGATAACGGCTCAGCCGTAAATCAACGCCGTCTTCTGTCTGCAGCGCTTCCAGCTGTGGCGCAGGTGCAGTTAACCGGCGCTTTTTGCGGAGTGGGGCATCGGGATTAAAACGCTGTTTTTTACTGAATACACTGCCGTAGCTGTCCCAGAGGACACCGGCAAAATGTTTACCGAACCGGGTTAACGCTTCCAGCCGCTGCAATTCATTCTCTGCGTTCAGCACCTTCATAGTGGTCATCTGCACAGCAAAATCAGCAGGCTGTATATGCATTATCCCCCGTGCCACCAATGCCCCCCAGGCATCAGCGCCCTGATAAACCGAGACATAAAGGGTTGATGTATCCGGCCAGATATCTGATGGATCCGGATTATTTTTAACGACTTTATACGCAGAGAAATAATAACTGTGCGCACTGTTATACATCT
>CAKZPE010000045.1 GCA_937138495.1 uncultured Oceanospirillaceae bacterium | reverse complement strand
ACTGCTATGTAGAAGTCAAAAATGTCACCCTGTATGAAGGTGACGGCCTGGGCACCTTTCCGGATGCGGTTACTGCCCGTGGGGCCAAGCACCTGCGGGAACTGATGGCGATGGTCGCTGAGGGGCACCGGGCGGTATTGTTCTTTTGTGTGCCGCATACCGGCATTGAACGGGTAATGCCTGCTGATCATATTGACCCGGAGTACGGTCAACTGTTGCGTGAAGCAGCAGATGCCGGGGTTGAAGTGCTGGCCTACGGTGCTCGTATCACACCGGAAGAAGTCACTCTGATACAACGGTTACCGGTACAGCTCTGAGTTTTATTAGTATTGATTAAATTAGTAAATGCTAATATTGTGCATCTTTGTGAGTGTATAACAGCAAAGGGGTAATCGATGAGCGGTATGGCATTGCCGGCACTGGCCGGCGGTTTACTGATAGGTTTGAGTGCGGTGCTGATGATGGCCTGGCTGGGGCGCGTTGCGGGTATCAGTGGCATCGTCTGGCGGGCTGTGAGCCAGCCTTCGCTGAACTTCGGCGGTGCCTGGCGTATTTTCTTTATAGCCGGTCTCTTGTCAGGTACCTGGCTGGTACATCAGTTAACTGAACGGGCATTTCCTGAATCCCCTGAATCATCCACCTGGATCATTGTGTTGGCAGGTCTGCTGGTTGGCTTTGGTGCACGGTTAGGTGGGGGCTGTACCAGTGGACACGGTGTCTGTGGCATTGGCCGTTTGTCATTACGTTCGCTGGTGGCGACCAGTGTATTTGTGCTGGCAGCTATGCTGACTGTCTTCATAATGATGGCTGGGCGCTGAATATGAACCGATGGACTGAATGCTTTCTGGCCCTCATTTGCGGAGGGCTGTTCGGTGCCGGGCTGGCTTTATCCGGTATGACAGATCCGGCCAATATTATTGGGTTTTTGGATATTACCGGTCGCTGGAATCCACAATTGGTGTTTGTACTGGTCGCGGCGGTTGGTACAGCTATTGTGGGTTTCCGGCTGTTGCATACACGTAGCCGTCCGTTTTTTGCATCGAAGTTTCACTGGCCAGAAGCCTCATTTATTGGCGGGCGGCTGATCAGCGGAGCGGTGATTTTCGGCATTGGCTGGGGATTATATGGCTATTGTCCGGGGCCTGCGCTGGCTTCACTGGTATACGGGCAAAGTCACACAGTTATTTTTGTCGTATCGATGCTGGCGGGAATGCAGTTGTTTCAGTTGTTACCCGGTAAAAGAGCTCCAGCCAACCTCAGCGAGGCGCAATGCACAGCTGACCGTCGATAATATCAAATTTAACCGGTTCCAGTGACGTGCCGTTACAGGGGCCGGCGATGCACAAGCCGGCATCAATTGTGAATAAGGCGCCGTGTGTGGCGCACTGGATGAACTGTTTATCAGGGTCCAGAAAAGTATCGGGCATCCATTCCAACGGCACTCCCCTGTGAGGGCAGCGGTTTTCATAGACATACAGCTTGTCGTTTTTACGGACAGCAAAAACCTCCCGGCCATCAATATCAAAGCCTTTACTCTGCTGTTCGGTAATGTCGCTGGCGGCACAGAGTGGATGCATATTGAATTCTCCGTTAAAAATTGTGTCTATCTTATCGCGTCAGGAATGTACTGAACAAAACTTATTATTTGCTCAGAACATATTCAGGCAACAATTTACACAATACGGGGGTCTGATACACTCACGTCTCATATCAGCCTGCAGCGTTTATGTCATGTTTTCAGCCGCAGGATCCTTGCTCTTACTTCAGGATTTTTAATCATTTATGGCCAAAAAAGCAGCGACTAAACGTAAGTCGCGAAATTCAAAATCTAAAGCAGCAAAGCCTTCATGGTTACGGCGGCTTTTTTGGTTGTTTTTCAAACTGGGTTTGCTGGCCAGTGTGTTTGCGGCGATTGGTCTGGTGTATCTGGATATTCAGATTCGCGCTAAATTTGAAGGAAAGCGCTGGGCACTGCCTGCTAAGGTGTATGCCCGTCCGCTGGAGTTATATCCGGGACAGGTGCTGAGCCGGGAAAGCCTTAAGCTTGAACTGAAAGGGTTGGGGTATAAGTTTCAGGCCCGGGCCAGTCAGCCGGGGACTGTAGAGTGGGCCAGCCGGCGGGCACGGATCTATTCCCGCGGTTTTGACTTCGTTGACGGACTGGAGCCGAGCCGGCGTTTGCTGGTGGATTTTGCCGGTAGTACTGTCAGCCGTATCCGGGATGATGTCGGCCGAAATATCAATCTGGCACGTCTGGAGCCGATTCAGATTGGCGGCATTTATCCTAAATCCAATGAAGACCGTGATCTTCTGCAGATTGAACAGGCACCGCCTTATCTGGTGGATGCGCTGGTGGCCATTGAAGACCGGGATTACTACTCCCATTACGGCGTGTCGCCGAAAGGCATTGCCCGGGCGATGTGGGTCAATGTGAAAGCCGGCCGGATTGTTCAGGGAGGCAGTACTTTGACCCAGCAGCTGGTTAAAAACTTCTACCTGACCTCTGACCGTTCGTTTGTCCGTAAGCTGTTGGAAATTCCGATGGCGTTCTTGCTGGATCGCCATTACAGCAAGGATGAAATTCTGGAAGCCTATCTGAATGAGGTTTATCTGGGGCAGAAGGGGAACCGTGCTATTCACGGTTTTGGTCTGGCCAGTCAGTACTTCTTTGCGCAGCCAATTCAGGAGCTGAAGCTGCACCAGGTTGCGCTGCTGGCTGCGATGGTGAAAGGGCCGTCTTATTATGATCCGAGGCGTAATCCGGCCCGGGCGAAAAAGCGCCGGGATCTGGTGCTTCGGGTGTTAGAGGATCAGGGGACGATTACCGCGAAGCAGCGCCATCAGGCGCAACAGCAACCGCTGAGCGTGGTTAAACAGAAAAGTCTGCACCGCGGAGCCTACCCGGCGTATCTGGATCTGGTGAAGCGCCAGCTACGGGAAGAGTATCCGGATGAAGTGCTCAGCAGTGATGGCTTGCGGATTTTTACCGCGCTGGACCCGGTGGTGCAGGCTAATGCTGAGCAAAGTCTGGTTTCCAGTGTGAAGTCGATCACCAAACGTTACGGTAAAAAGGTTGCCAAACTGCAGGGGGGAATGGTGGTCAGCAATCCGTACAGTGGTGAAGTACTGGCGGTTGTCGGCGGTAAAAATACCCGTTACCAGGGATTTAACCGTGCCATTGATGCGATTCGTCCGGTAGGTTCGCTGATTAAACCGGCGGTGTATCTGACGGCACTGGAAAAAGGCTATACCCTGGCTTCCCTGTTGGACGATGAGCCTTTAACTATAGAGTTGCCGGACGGTCCCTGGTCGCCGAAAAACTATGATCGCAAGAGTCATGGCCCGGTCCCCCTATATTATTCACTGGCTAAATCCTACAACCAGTCTACTGTGCGTCTGGGGATGGATGTCGGTGTGGATGAGGTACTGGACACGTTGCGGCGCTTAGGGTTTAGCCGTGATTTACCGGCGTATCCTTCGCTGTTCCTGGGGGCAACGGCTATGTCTCCCATAGAAGTGGCGCAGATGTATCAGACCATTGCCGGTAATGGCTTCCAGTTGCCCCTGCGGGCGATCCGCATGGTGGCTGATGCGGAAAATCAGGAACTGTCCCGGTATCCGCTGGTGGTACAGCAAACAGTGAATGCCGGACCTATGTATCAGCTGCAGTTTGCTCTGCAGCAGGTGGGGCACATTGGCACCGCCCGTTCAGCCTATGCCAGCCTGCCACAGAACCTTAATCTGGCCGGTAAGACAGGTACCACCAATGATCAGCGTGACAGCTGGTTTGCCGGCTTTACCGGCAACCGGCTGGCGGTTGTCTGGCTGGGGGCGGACGATAACAGTACTTTGCCGTTAACCGGCAGCAGCGGTGCGCTAAAGACCTGGATTGAACTGATGAAACGGGAACGGCCTCAGCCGCTGGTTCTGGATCAGCCTGCCGAGGTTGAATACCTGTGGGTGGATGAACTGACGGGGCTGGGGTCTGCCGAAGAATGTGGCGGTGTACAGCTGCCATTCCTGCTGGATAACGAACCGCAGGAATATATCCCCTGTGCGGCGGCATATGCGCCGGGATATGTCGAAGATGAACCGTTGAACTGGCTTAAAAAATGGTTCCGGTGAGTTTGTTATTTTAGCGGGCTGATCAGCGGCCGGAGCGGATGCAATGTTCGCCTGGCGGCTGTCAGGGTTTTCGCAGATATTTTCCGCTCATTGCTCTGGCCAGGCAGAAGATGCCCCACATGACACAGGCGGTATGGCTGGTAATAGCATAAAGCAGCACCATGCTTATTCCCGTCGCTGTGTGTGAAAACAGTAACCAGAGTATTCCACTGCCGCCGGCGATAATACACATGGCTATCAGGCTGGCGTTGAATGCAAGACGCAGGTGATAGCTTGCCAGCGGCGTGTTGTTGTCAGCATGCCGGCTGCGCAACCAGATCAGGCCACCCAGAGCAATTCCCGGCAATAACAGCAGATTTACCAGATACAGTAAGGCAGCTGTACTGGCCAGTTGTTGTCCGGTGTTTCTAATTGTCTGCATCTGTTTTCTCCTCCCTTTCAGTGTACGTCTTATCCCCTGGAATTGTTTGTAACGCATAAGTTTTTTTCAGCACTTGATAAAGGTCAAGGTGGCAAAAGTGGCACAGTAAGAGAATGTCTACTCGTAGTGGTTACTGGGGCTAATTCACTGTTTGCAGTGCATTAGTTAAAGGTGCAAAGGGTGGAGATACCTTTATGAATGAAACGTTTACAAAATCAATGGCGAGGAACATCTTCTTTGGCGGAAGTCTGTTCTTCTTTTTGCTGTTGGTCGGTTTATCTGCGGATACCGTGCAACGGCTCCCCGAAAGGGACAACCGCGAAAACCTGACACCTCAGGTGGCGCTGGGCAAGAAGGTCTGGGAAGACAATAACTGCCTGGGCTGCCATACCCTGTTAGGCGAGGGCGCTTATTTTGCACCAGAGCTGGGCAACGTATATGTCCGCTACGGTAACAGTAAAGAAGCGATCAAAGGCTTTATTACAAGCCGTCCTGTCGATGGTATTCCCGGGCGTCGCAGTATGCCTCAGTTCAACATGTCTGAAGAAGAGCTGGAAGCAATTGCTGAGTTCCTCAAGTACATGTCTGAGATAGACACCAATGACTGGCCACCTAATGTTCAAGGGTAAGGGACGATTATGAAGTATCAATCTCAAAAGGTTGCCAAACCGTATTTTATTGCGGCAATTGGCCTGTTCGTCGGACAGATTCTGTTCGGCCTGATTATGGGGCTTCAGTATGTGGTCGGTGATTTCCTCTTCCCGGAAATTCCGTTCAACGTGGCCCGTATGGTTCACACAAATTTACTGATCGTTTGGTTGTTGTTCGGCTTTATGGGCTCCACGTATTACATGGTGCCTGAAGAATCAAAAACCGAGCTGTATTCGCCTAAGCTGGCAATGCTCCTGTTCTGGGTTTTCCTGGTCGCTGGCGCACTGACAATTGTGGGTTATCTGGCGGTGCCTTATGCACGTCTGGCAGAGCTGACCGGCAATGATCTGTTGCCAACTATGGGGCGGGAATTCCTTGAGCAGCCAACCATTACCAAAATCGGTATTGTGATTGTGGCACTGGGCTTCCTGTTTAACGTAGGCATGACATTGTTGCGTGGCCGTAAGACTGTTATCACCATGGTACTGTTCATGGGTCTGGTCGGTCTGGCGGTATTCTTCCTGTTCTCTTTCTATAACCCGCATAACCCTGTGCTGGATAAGATGTTCTGGTGGTGGGTTGTTCACCTGTGGGTTGAAGGTGTATGGGAACTGATTCTGGGTGCGATTCTGGCCTTCACACTGATTAAGGTTACCGGTGTTGACCGTGAGGTTATCGAGAAATGGCTGTACGTGATCATCGCCATGGCGCTGATTACCGGTCTGCTGGGTACCGGTCACCACTACTTCTTCATCGGTACGCCTGAGTACTGGCTGTGGATTGGATCAGTGTTCTCTGCAATGGAACCGATTCCGTTCTTCATGATGACTCTGTTTGCTTTCAATATGGTGAACAAGCGTCGTCGTCAGCATCCTAACCGTGCGGCGGTTCTGTGGGCGCTGGGTACGGGTGTAATGGCCTTCCTGGGTGCCGGTGTATGGGGCTTCCTGCACACTCTGGCGCCGGTTAACTACTACACTCACGGTTCGCAGATTACAGCTGCACACGGTCACATGGCCTTCTACGGTGCATATGTAATGATCGTACTGACTATGATCTCTTACGCGATGCCAATGCTGAACGGTCGTGAAGCGGCGAACAGCAACAAGTCTCAGGTGACTGAAATGTGGGGCTTCTGGCTGATGACTGTTTCCATGGTCTTCATCACACTGTTCCTGACCGGCGCTGGTATCCTGCAGGTTTACCTGCAGCGTTTCAGCGATGCTCCGCTGCCGTTCATGATCGTGCAGGACAAGATCGAACTGTTCTACTGGTTGCGTGAATTCGCCGGTGTGGTCTTCCTGCTGGGTCTGATCGTCTACATCGTCAGCTTCTTCGTGAAAGGCGAAGAGGCACGGTTGAAGCCTGCTGAGCAGACTTTAGTTGAGTAAAGCCGGGTAAGGCTGAGCAAAGCTAAGAAAGTTGAATAAGGTTGAGTAAAATTGACCGAGTTGTATCCCTCCCCGCTCGCGGGGAGGGCTTGTTTGTCGGAGTGATGTAATGAAGCAGCCAAGCCAACGCTTAAGAACTCTGACCCGCAGCGCATTCTTTGCGCTGTTTCTGGTTGCGCCGGTACTGGACATTTTCCGTTATGACCTGGTGGCCGGTCACTTTGTGATTTTTACCTACCCGCTGAGTCTTGGGCTTGAATCGATACAGGGGAATGATGCCGCATTCCAGATTCTTCTGAGGGTGCTTCTGCCTGCGGTAATACTGATTGCTACCGGTATCTGGATTGCTTACCGCTTTGGGCGGCTCTACTGCGGCTGGCTCTGTCCGCATTTTTCTGTGGTTGAACTGATTAACGGCCGGATGCAAAAGCTGCTGGGGCGGCCGACTATCTGGGAAGCCGGTTCTAAACCTCACAGTGTGTCTTCATGGTTAACTCTTGTCATTGTTGCGGTATCTATTGCCTTTACCTGGGCAGTGGGGCTGCTGGGGTATCTGTTGCCGCCGCTGGAGCTCTACAGGGATTTATTAACCGGTGAGCTGGGGTTCACCAGTTGGTTGTTTTTAGGCGTGGCTACCACGCTGTTTAGCGTTGATTTTTTATTTGCCCGTCATTTGTTCTGTAAGTTTGGCTGTGCACTGGGTGTGTTTCAGAGCCTGGTCTGGATGATGAATCCCAAAGCGCTGATGGTGAGCTTCGATGCTGGCCGTGCAGCCCTCTGTAAAGACTGCGATAAGGCCTGTGATAAGGCTTGTCCGATGCGTTTGCCGGCCCGCAGTATTAAGCGGAAGAAGTTTACCTGTACCCAGTGCAGTGAATGCATTCAGGCCTGTAATGTCGTGCAGAAAAATAACCCGGACGGCAGTTTACTGCATTGGGGCAATGGTGATCCGCGACGCAGTTCGGAAGCCGATAAAATTATTCCCAGTGTTGATACAGGAGCCCGGAAATGACCGCGCAGGCAGATATTCAGGTAAAACAACTGCCCGGAGACTTCGCAATCTGGCTGTTCATTCTTGCTGAGCTAAGTGTATTCGCGCTGTTCTTCATTCTGTATGCGATTACCCGGCTGCGCTTTCCGGAGATGTTTGCTGAAGGGCAGGCGCAGTTAAGTGTACTGGCCGGCGTGGGGAATACACTGGCGTTGCTGACCAGTAGCTGGTTTGTGGTGCGTGCGCAGCAGAAGGTGCATGCCGGTCGGGCTGGCGGTAACGTATTTTTGCTGCTGGCTCTGATGTCGGCCGGTGCGTATCTGTGGATCAAAAGCACAGAATACCAGCATTCGGTTGCGCTGGGATTTGACCTGAGCACCAACGATTTTTATTTCTTCTATTACGGTTTGACGGCGTTTCATATGTTTCACGTCATTCTGGGGATGCTGGTTCTGGTGCTGCTGATGTGGCAGAACGGGCGCGGAAAGTACCGTAGCGGACGTATGAATGAGTTTGAAAGCGGTGCCAGTTACTGGCACATGGTAGATCTTCTCTGGTTAGTCCTCTTTCCTTTGGTATATCTCTTATGAGCGAAGCACGTTTAGCGGACAGTATCTGGATATTATTGATATTGGTCACGGTCGCCATGGCATATTTCGGCGAGAATGGTGCAGTCACTTTTCTGGCAGTTGTGCTGATTCTGTCTGCCAGTGCGGTTAAGGCATTCTGTGTAGTGGATTACTTTATGGGGCTGAGAAAAGCGCCGCGGATGTGGCGTTTTCTGTTGCTGGCATATGCCCCGGTGATCGGGGTGATTGTAGGTGTAACTTATCTGTTTTGAGCAAACAGCTCAGATCGCTTCGCGGCGAATAACGGCGTCTGCCGTATGGAGAAACATGTGATGAATAATCTGACAACAATTGATACTTCCGCGGCGGGGTCTGCTGCTTTTTATCAGCCACAGGGCAACGAAGAAGCGCTGTTTATGCACGCCTATGAGCATCAGTTACCGGTGTTACTGAAAGGGCCGACCGGTTGCGGTAAGACACGTTTCATCAGTTATATGGCAGAAAAACTGGGCCTGCCGCTGCATACCGTTGCCTGTCATGATGACCTGAGTGCATCTGATCTGGTTGGCCGTCATCTGATCGGTGATGGCGATACGGTCTGGAGTGACGGACCTCTGACCCGGGCGGTACGTGAAGGCGGTATCTGCTATCTGGATGAAGTGGTTGAAGCGCGTAAAGATACGACCGTGGTTATTCACCCTCTGACGGACGACCGGCGGATTTTACCGATTGACCGCACCGGCGAAGTGCTGGAAGCCCCGGATAACTTTATGCTGATCGTGTCCTACAATCCGGGATATCAGAATGTGCTTAAGGGGATGAAACCCAGTACCCGACAACGTTTTCTGTCGATGAGTTTTGATTATTTGCCCGCGGCTGAAGAAGCGGCGGTTATTGTTCATGAAACCGGTGTTGATCAGGCCGTTGCTGACCGTTTAGTGGCATTGGCTAACAGCCTGCGTGAGCTGAAAGATCAGGATCTTGAAGAAGGCGCCAGTACCCGTCTGCTGGTTTATACGGCAACCCTGATTGCTGCGGGCTTTGAGCCGTTGCAGGCATGCCGGGCGGGGATGATTGAACCCCTGACCGATGATACACAAACCGTCGTTGGCCTGATGGAGCTGGTACAGGCGACCTTCGGCGCCCAGTGAAATTCATAGCAAACGCTGATTGAAGAGGCAGTAATGGAAGAGCGTGTCGGTCAGGTATGGGACAGGTGGATTACTAAGCTGGCGTATCAGGGGCACCCTGAAGCGGCGGTTCAGCTGGACGATGTTAAAGCGGCGTTAGGGGTGTTTTACCGTGGCCTGGGCGGTGATAGTGGTCTGACGATCAGTGCAACAACCCCGACGTTACACCGTGCCCGCCGTAACTGGTTGCACCGGGTTGCCGGTACCGGCAGTAAGGTCGAGCTGGCCTGGTATGACGAACGTTGCCTGTACCTGCCCCAGCGTCTTGATGTTTTTCCACAGGCGGATTTGAACCGGGAACTGTATTTCTGGCTGGCAGCGCTGGCCGGTACGCCTGCTTCCGCCGAGGTACACCGTGGAATGAACTGGCTGGTGGATAATCAGCAACGCTGTTTACAGACATTATCGTTATTTCCCGGCCTGAAACCGCGTTATCAGCGTCTGGTTGACGCATTCACAGCACGTCGTGATCCTGCTGAACTGAAGCACAACGGGCAGGCGGCGGTATTGTCGGCGATATATCAGGCGTTACGTCATCCTGGCTCAGTCACGGAGCTGCCTGCAGACGATTTTGCACCGGATCCGGTGCCGTTATGGCTACACCCTAACCCACCCCGGGCGGAAGGCTTACACAGTGAAGATAACGGTAAAGACCGTGATTCTTCTCAGGGGCAGAGTAAAGCAGGGGAGCAGCGTCGCCGTCAGGCGGAACGGGTTGAGAAACCTGAAGAAAATGGCACCACCCTGGGGGTGCGGCATGAGGCGGATCTGTTTTCGTATGCTGAATTTTGCCAGATGGACCGGGGCTGTGAAGATGAAGATGACCTGGATCAGGCTGAATCAATCGCCAATGATATTGATAAAATGGCGGTCACTCAGGACAGTACACCGGTTGCCAGCCGTATTAAATTTGATCTTGATCTGCCCTCGGCGCAGGAGGATGACATCCCGCTGGGTGAAGGTATCCGTTACCCTGAATGGGATTATAAACGTCAGGTGATGCTGCCCGATTACAGCTGCATTGTGCCAATGGAGAGCCGCAATGCTGAAGCCTGTGATTTGCCCGGACACTTACAAGCCACAGCCCGGCGATTGCGCCGTCAGTTTGAAATGCTGACCAACCGCTCGGTACGTTTACGTAGTCAGTATGACGGCGATGAACTGGACATTGATGCGTATCTTCAGCACCGCAGTGCGCGGATGACCGGCAGAGGCGACGATGGCCGTCTGTACAGCCAGAAGCGGCAACTGCAGCGGGATTTGTCCTGCCTGTTGCTGGCGGATCTGTCGTTATCCACAGATGCCTGGGTCGGGACCCGCAATCCCGGTGAAGATTGTCAGGTCATTGATGTGATCCGTGACAGCCTGTACCTGTTTTCAG
Source organism: uncultured Oceanospirillaceae bacterium (assembly GCA_937138495.1). GTDB lineage: Bacteria > Pseudomonadota > Gammaproteobacteria > Pseudomonadales > Balneatricaceae > Amphritea. The sequence goes on along the minus strand of CAKZPE010000045.1, from coordinate 39,239 downwards.
AAAGTCTGCACGCCAGTGAAGATCAGTTCGCCATTCATGGTTTTTCTTCCCGGCGGCGGGAACACGTTCGGTTTAACTGCCTGAAAGATTTTGGCGAGACCTATAACGATACTGTCCGGGGGCGCATTGCCGATATTTCACCGGGATTTTATACCCGGATGGGAGCGGCCATTCGTCATGCTTCTGTGCTGTTGGCGAAGCAACCTGCAGAGAAAAAACTGCTGTTGATTGTCACCGACGGTAAACCTAATGACCTTGATCGCTATGAAGGGCGGCACGGTATTGAAGATACCCGTAAAGCCATTCAGGAAGCCCGGAGCCAGGGGCTGGTGCCGTTTTGTATTACCATTGATGAGCAGGCCAATCAGTACCTGCCGTATCTGTTCGGCCGGCAGGGGTATACCTTTATCCACAGAGCCACCGAGCTGCCGAAGAAACTCCCACAACTTTATCTGAAACTCACCGGTAAATTACTGGAACACTGAGCCGGTCGCCGGGTGCCGATTGATATGCATCAAGGCGTCTGCGTGCCTGTCTGTTTAGGCTGATATACAAACGGCGCTTTCTGAAAGTGCCTCAATTGACGAGCTTATATATCAGATCTTTGCCAGGGGGCCGGTGATGGATTTTCTGCCAATTTTTTACAATCTTAAGGAGCAGCGTTGTTTGCTGGTTGGTGGCGGGGATGTCGCCCTGCGTAAAGCCAGTTTACTGGTCAGCGCCGGCGCAAAGCTCTGTGTAGTTGCACCTCGGCTGTGCCCGGATCTGGAAGCGTTGATTCAGCAACATAGCGGCGATCATTACCCGGCTGAATATACTGCCGCCCATCTTGAAGGGGTGGTGCTGGTGATTTCAGCCATCGAAGACCAGCGCATTGATGAACAGGTATCGGCGGATGCCCGGCAGCAGGGCTTGCCGGTGAATGTGGTGGATAAGCCTGCGCTGAGTAACTTTATTATTCCTGCGGTAATCGACCGCTCACCGATCGTTATGGCAGTGTCCAGTGGCGGTCAGTCACCGGTACTGGCGCGTCTTTTACGGGGGAAGCTTGAGTCAATGATACCGGCCAGCTATGGCCGTCTTGGTCAGCTGGCCGGGCGTTTTCGGGAGCGGGTGAAAGCCCGCTTTGAAACCCTTAATCAGCGCCGGGTGTTCTGGGAATCTGTACTGCAGGGGCCGGTGGCTGAAATGGTATTTGCCGGTAAAGACCGCAAAGCTGAGCAGTTACTGGAACAGGCGTTGGAAAGCACGGAGACGGGGCGTTCTGACGGTGAAGTGTATCTGGTGGGCGGTGGTCCGGGAGATCCTGATTTACTGACGTTTAAAGCGCTGCGGCTGATGCAGCAGGCCGATGTGGTTGTCTATGACCGGCTGGTGTCTCACCGGGTACTGGATTTATGTCGCCGCGATGCGGACCGGGTATTTGTGGGTAAGACCTGCAACCAGCATGTGATCTCCCAGCAGGAAATCAATGCATTGCTGGTTAAGCTGGCCAAAGAAGGTAAACGGGTACTGCGGCTGAAGGGCGGCGATCCGTTTATTTTCGGCCGCGGTGGCGAAGAAATCGATCAGCTGATGGCGGAAGATATTCCTTTTCAGGTGGTGCCTGGCATTACCTCGGCCTCAGGTTGTGCCGCGTACGCCGGTATTCCGCTTACCCATCAGAATTATGCACAGTCGGTTCGCTTTGTGACCGGTCATCTGAAAGACGGCCACTGTGATTTGCCCTGGGCAGAACTGGTTCGAGAACACCAGACGCTGGTGATCTACATGGGGTTACTGAGCCTGCCACAGATTTGCCAGCAACTGATGCGACACGGGATGTCTCCGTGCATGCCGATTGCTCTGGTCGAAAACGGTACCCTGCCGGAGCAGCGAATTCTGACCGGCACCCTTGCGGATATTGAAGATCAGGCGGCGGTGACTGATTTCCAGCCACCGGCACTGATTATCATTGGCAAAGTGGTGTCTTTAAGGGAGCGGCTGGACTGGTATAACCAGTGTTAAAAAACAGTGGCTTACAGGCTGGCAGGTTGCAGGGCTAACTGATTATAAGAAGCGTTACTGTTTGTTTTGTAAGAGTTTTCTGTTTTCTTGCCTGCTATTTGTATTGCAGCGTCTGCTAAATTTTATTCTTTTGATTTTTATCAATGTGGCTGGCAAACCTGCTGCGTACACTGAAGCTGTCTTTCCAATCACAGTCAGAAGGAATGTGATATGAGCTTGCCTGAAAACGAATATTCACCGGCTGCAAAGGGGAATATAACACGCAACCTTAAAAGCAATGCCTGTGTATATCTGGTCGGTGCCGGGCCGGGCGACCCTGAGTTGCTGACTGTGAAAGCACAACGCCTTATCCGTGAGGCGGATGCGGTGGTGTATGACCGGCTGGTATCTGAAGAGATTATTGCCCAGATTCCGGCAGGTGTTGCCAAAATCTATGTCGGTAAAGCGACCGGTCGCCATTCCATGCCGCAGGATGAGATCAATGATCTGCTGGTAAAGCTGGCCAAAGGCTACCGTCACATCGTACGTCTGAAAGGCGGCGATCCTTTTATTTTTGGCCGTGGCAGTGAAGAAGCGACTGTGCTGACTCAGCATAAAGTGCGTTTTGAAATTGTCCCCGGTATCACCTCCGCAATGGCCTGTGCGGCTTACGCCGGCATTCCGCTGACTCACCGGGGTGTGGCAGACGGTCTGCATATCGTGACTGGCCACCGCCAGAATGATCAGGGTCTGGAGCTGGATCTGGGCGCATTCAGTGACAGCCGTTGTACGCTGGCTGTGTATATGGGGCTGGCTAATCTGACACCTATTGTTAATGCCGTTTTGGCCGCGGGCCGTGCGGCGTCTACGCCGGTAGCGGTGATCGAAAAAGGCACTACGCCGGAGCAACGCCGGCTGATTACGGATCTGGCACATCTGGTCGCTGATACCAAGGCGGCAGGCATTGCACCACCGGCGATGGTCGTGATCGGCGATGTGGTGAATCTTGCTGAAACACTGGACTGGTTTGAACCGGCCGGTGAACAGTTAGAACAGCAGTCTCTGAGTCAGATGTAATCCCTCCGGATGTAAAAAGAGAGATGTGAAGAATGAAGTATTTATCTGTTCTGACTATCTGCTTTTCCATGTCAGGTCTGGCACATGCCGGGCCCCTCACTGACAGCGATCAGTCTGATGCCATTTCCGCACAGCGACAAACAGAGCTGACACATTTACTCAGACACGATTGTGGCTCCTGCCACGGTATGACGCTTAAAGGCGGTTTAGGCCCGGCACTTACGCCGGATGTCCTGACGAATAAACCCGAAGAATATCTGTTTCATGTTATCCGTTACGGCCGCAAGGGAACGCCGATGCCACCCTGGCAAGGCATTCTCAGTGATGGCGATATCCGGTGGCTGGTGGATGCACTTAAGGAAGGTGTTGATTCATGAATATTAAAAACTGGCGTAAGCAGGCACTTGGCTGCTGTGTTGTCCCGCTGTTAATCAGCTTCGCTTCTGTCAGCCAGGCTGACCGTGGCACCGGAGATCTGGGGGTCATTATAGAGCGGGCTACCGGCAGTGTTCAGGTGGTTGAGCATACGGGCGGATCGCAGCTCTATCAGATTGACGGGCTTGGGGATTTATCTCATGCCTCCATCGTGTTTTCCCGTGATGAACGTTATGCGTATGTCTTTGGCCGTGACGGCGGTTTAACCAAGGTTGATATCCTCAGCGGAGAAATTGACAAGCGGGTACTGCAGGGCGGCAACAGCATTGGTGGGGCCATTTCTGAAGACGGCACACTGGTGGCGGTATCTAACTATGAGCCCGGCGGGGTAAAAATCTTTAATGCACAGACACTGGAACTGGTGGCGGATATTCCTGCTATCGGGGCCAACAATGTGCAGTCCAAAGTGGTCGGGCTGGTGGATGCACCGGATAATCGCTTTGTGTTCAGCCTGTATGAGTCCGATGAAATCTGGATTGCTGATGTCTCTGATCCGGCAACCCCTCAGGTGACTAAGTTCACCGGTATTGGCCGTCAGCCCTATGATGCCCTGATTACACCGGACGGGCGGTATTACATTGCCGGACTGTTCGGCGAAGACGGTATGGCGCTGGTGGATCTGTGGTATCCGGAAAAAGGCGTCCGCCGGATTCTGGATAACTACGGCCGCGGTGAAGAAAAGTTACCTGTGTATAAGATGCCGCATCTGGAAGGCTGGGCGATTGCCGGGGATTACGCCTTTGTACCGGCGGTTGGTCATAACCAGGTGATTGTTGTGGACCGTAAAAACTGGCAGCAGATTGGCAGTATTCCGGTGCATGGTCAGCCGATATTTGTCATGGCGCGGCCGGGTGGCCGGCATATGTGGGTGAATTTTGCTTACCCCAATAACGATACCCTGCAGGTCATCGATACCGAAAGCCAGGCGATTATCAAAACTCTGAAACCCGGTAAAGCCGTTCTGCATATGGAATTTACGCCTAAGGGCGACAAAGTCTGGGCGTCGGTCCGTGATGATGATCAGGTGCAGATTTATGACACCAAAAGCTTTGAAAAGCTGGATCAGTTACCGGTTGAAAAACCGTCCGGCATCTTCTTTACCAACCGTGCACACACCATAGGGTTATGATCATGAGTAGCCTGGAACAACGATTACTGAATAACTATCAGCGTAACTTTCCGCTGGTCCCCGAGCCTTATGACCAATTGGCCAGTGAGCTGGGGTCGGATAGCCAGACCGTACGGGATTTACTCGCCGAGTTACTGATGCGCGGCAAAGTCAGCCGGGTAGGCCCGGTGTTTAAGCCACGTATGTTAGGGAGCAGCACACTGGCGGCCATGAGCGTACCGGCAGAGGTACTCACCGAGGTAGCATCACTGGTGAATGCCTGTCCGGAAGTGAATCATAACTATGAGCGGGAACACCGGCTGAATTTGTGGTTTGTGGCGGTAGCAGCCGATGAGCAAAAACTGCAACAGGTGCTCAGTGATATTGAAGCCCGCAGTGGCTATGAGGTCATGAGCCTGCCACTGCTGAAGGAATATCACATTGATCTGGGGTTCCGGATGGATTCCGACGGTGAGCAAAAAGTCTCCCGCGGGACGGATCAGCATAATACTGACTGCAGCTTCGATCCGGCGCTGCACGGGTCGCTGATTGCCGCGATACAAACCGGACTGCCGCTGACTGAACGGCCGTATCTGACGGTTGGTGAACAGCTTGGGCTTTCAGAAGACACTGTCATTGAAACACTGTCTGAAATGCAGGCTGCAGGCATTATCCGTCGTCTTGGCGTGATTGTTCGCCATCACGAACTGGGCTACCGGGCCAACGCCATGCTGGTGTGGGATGTGCCGGATGATCAGGTGGATGCGCTGGGCCAGCAGTTAAGTGCTGAGCAGAAAGTCACCCTCTGTTATCAGCGACCAAGAATCAAGCCCCGCTGGCCGTACAACCTGTTCAGCATGATTCACGGCAAAAGCCGCGATGAAGTGATGGCCTATGTGGATGATCTGGTGGACAAACTTTCCCTGAAAGACACCCCTTATGAAGTGTTGTTTTCATTGCAGCGTTTTAAGCAGTGTGGCGCGAAATACATTGTGTCTGATGACGTATCGCAACAGGCGGTGCTGCGATGAATGAACTGAATACAGTGCCTTCTGGCGAAGAACTGGATGCACTGGATAAACGCATTATCAATGCGCTGCAACGCAGCTTTCCGGTGTGCGATCATCCCTTTGCTGTCGTGGCAGAAGAGCTTGGCACGACAGAAGGTGAGTTGCTTAGCCGTTTACAACGGCTACGTGAAGACAAAATTCTTACCCGTTTTGGTCCACTGTATAACGCGGACCGCTTTGGCGGAGCTGTGAGTTTATGTGCCATTGCGGTGCCGGAAGACCGGTTTGATGCGGTCGCAGAACAGGTGAATGCCTTTTCTCAGGTGGCACACAATTATCAACGAACGCACGTACTGAATATGTGGTTTGTGGTGGCGACTGAAAGCTGGCAGGAACTGGAGGATACCCTGGCGGCTATTGAATCCGAAACCGGCCTGCCGGTCAGGAATATGCCTAAGTTACACGAGTTTTATGTGGGGCTGTATTTTGAAATCTGACGCTGAATTACAGGTACTGGACCGGGACATAATTTTACAGACCCAGGCGGGATTGCCACTGGTGGCAGAGCCTTATCAACAAATTGCTGCAGAATTGGGCATTGAAACAGAGCTGCTGATGCAGCGGATACAGGTGATGCAGGACGATGGCCGGATTCGCCGGATCGGCGCGGTGCCAAATCATTATCGGCTGGGGTATACCGGCAATGGTATGTCCGTGTGGGATGTGCCCGATGACAAGGTACATGAACTTGGTGAAATGATCGGTGCGCTGGATTACGTTAGCCACTGCTACCACCGTCCGCGGTTTATGCCTGACTGGCCCTATAACCTGTTTGCCATGGTACATGGTCGCAGCCGGGAAGAGGTGCTTGAAAAAGCACAGAAAATTGCTGACTTACTGGGAGAACACTGCCGCGCCAGAGACGTTCTTTTCAGTAGCCGAATACTTAAGAAAACCGGAATCCGCATTGGAGGCTGAACCATGTTTCGTATCTCTCAGTACATGCAGGAACTTATAAATCCGACCCCTGCCGGGCCTAAGCGTAATCCTCCGGGACCGGTGGTTATCTGGAATCTGGTACGCCGCTGTAACCTTGCCTGTAAACACTGTTATTCAATTTCTGCCGACGTTAATTTCCCCGGTGAGCTGTCTACCACGCAGGTTGTGGATGTGATGAAGGACCTGCGCAGTTTTAAAGTGCCGGTGCTGATTTTATCCGGCGGTGAACCCCTGTTAAGGCCCGATATTCTGGATATTTCCCATCAGGCAAAGGCCATGGGGTTTTATGTGGCGTTATCCACCAACGGCACCCTGATTGATGAGTCTAATATCGATGCTCTGGCAGCAGTAGGCTATGACTATCTGGGGATAAGCATTGACGGTGTACGGGAAACCCATGATGAGTTTCGTCAGAAGCAGGGCGCATTTGATGCCTCTTTCAAGGGCCTTCAGCTGTGCCGTGAAGCCGGCATTAAAGTGGGCATGCGATTCTCTATCACCCAGGACAACTCCCACGAGTTACCTTACCTGCTCGATGTGATGGATCAGGAGAAGGTCGACAAGTTTTACCTGTCTCACCTGAACTATGGTGGCCGGGGTAACCGTCACCGGGGCCATGATGCGGTACACCAGATTACCCGGCAAGCACTTGATCTGCTGTTTGAACGTTGCTGGGAAGATGTGAAGGCCGGCCGTCACCGTGAGTTTGTCACCGGCAATAACGATGCCGACGGCGTGTACTTCCTGCACTGGGTACAGCGCAATTTCCCGGACCGTTATGAGCACATGCGGGCGAAGCTTGCCCAGTGGGGGGGTAACTCATCCGGTGTGAATGTGGCGAATATTGATAACCTGGGCAATGTACATCCGGATACCTTCTGGTGGAATTACAACTTGGGCAATGTGCTGGAACGGCCATTCTCTGAAATCTGGCAGGATACCAGTGATCCACTGATGGCGGGTTTTAAAGCGGAAGAACGAAGCCTGGGCGGCCGGTGCGGCGTGTGTACCTATAAGGACGTCTGTGGGGGTAATACCCGGGTACGGGCTTTCCAGACAACCGGTGACCCCTGGTGGGAAGATCCGGCCTGCTATCTGGATGATCAGGAGCTGGGGATTAATCTGGCGGATTATGAAGCAGAAAAGCCTGTGAAGATGGATCTGAATGTACGGAGGATTCGCTTTGCCAGCTAAACAACTTTCTGTATTGCTACCATTACTGCTGAGCAGTGTCGTCGCGGCGGCTGAGCCGGAACCGGCACAGCTGTTTCAGCAACACTGTGCGGCTTGCCACGGTGCCGACCGGCTGGGATTAATCGGCCCGGCGCTGTTGCCGGAAAACCTGAAGCGTGTTCGCAAAAAAGCGGCGATCAGCTCGGTGACCAACGGCTTGCCAGCAACTCAGATGCCTGCGTTTGGTGAAGTGCTGAGTAAAGCTGAAATTGCAGGCCTGGCGGATTATATCTATACCCCGCTTGCAGAAGTGCCACAGTGGGACGAGCAAGCGATAAAAGACAGCCATGTGATCTATAAGCCGGAGTGGGTGACCGGGGATGCCAGCACGGCTGATCCTGTCTATGACGCTGATCCGCTGAATGTGTTTCTGGTAGTGGAAGCCGGTGATCATCATGTCTCCGTACTGGACGGCGATACTTTTGAGCCGATTCACCGTTTTAAATCCCGCTATGCCTTACACGGCGGGCCGAAATATACCTCGGACGGACGGTTTGTGTATTTTGCCTCCCGGGATGGCTGGGTGACCAAATATGACATGTATAACCTGGAAGTGGTGGCGGAAGTCCGTGCTGGTATTAATGCCCGTAATGTAGCTGTTTCCGGTGATGACCGTTATGTGCTGGTGGGGAATTATCTGCCGCATACCCTGGTCGTACTGGATGCGACCGACCTGAGTTTTGTGAAGACCATTCCGGTTACTGATGAGCAGGGAGAAAGTTCCCGGGTAAGTGCCGTGTATGCTGCGCCACCGCGACAGAGTTTCATTGCTGCGCTGAAAGACTTTAAGGAAGTCTGGGAAATCAGCTATGCCCCGGAAACACCGTTACAGGTGACCCGAATTGAGCTGGATGATTATCTGGATGACTTCTTTTTCGACCAGCAGTATGACCATATTATGGGAGCGGCCAGAAATGCGAAGAACGGACAGGTATTTAATCTGAACAGTCAGCAAAAAGCAGCTGATCTGGATCTGACAGGCATGCCACACCTTGGATCAGGGATCACCTGGCCCTATCAGAACACCACTGTTCTGGCGACGCCAAATCTGAAGGAACATACCGTTACCTTTATTGATACGCAGAACTGGAAAACCATCAAAAAGATCGATACTCAGGGGCCGGGCTTCTTCATGCGCAGTCATGAGAATTCTCCTTATGCCTGGGTCGATGTATTTGTCGGGCCTGATAAGGATGTCATGCATGTGATCGATAAGGCGACGCTGGAAATCGTCAAAACCCTTAAGCCTGAGCCGGGTAAAACATCCGGTCATATCGAATTTACGAAAGATGGTCGCTTTGCATTGCTCAGTATCTGGGAAATGGATGGCGCGATTATTGTCTACGATGCTGAAACGCTGGAGGAAGTGAAGCGCTTACCCATGAAAAAGCCGGTAGGTAAATATAATGTACACAATAAAATAACCCGTTCTGCAGGCACCAGCCATTAGAAAAACTTGTGAATGAATTCAGTGTATTTAGTGTAAGAGGAATCGTAAATACACTGTTTTTATCCGGGTTCTCTCGCTCATTTTATACGTTTTAATACGTAGAAACTCTTTTGCCCTGATTTTACTTTTTATAATTATTTTGTTTTTAACTTGTTGATTTTTATTGATTATTATTCCTGCTGTATTCGTTGTGATATTTTGGAATAACAAAAACTAATAGCAGAGTTTTAAATAAATAAAAAGACAGGCGGCCATTTAAATAGCAAAAAAATGACAAAAAGTTTTTAAACTTGACCATTGTCAGTTTTTTTGTTGCCGGTTTGATTAATAGTGCATCCAGTAGAAGTTATTTAGCCAAACGAAAAACGTAAATAACCGCTGGAGAGCTGTTCGATGAAAACACTCAAGTATGGATTATCCACCATTGGCCTGGCTATCGGTATGGCGTCAGGAGCGCTGAGCATGTCCGCTGTTGCTGCTGAGCCTACCTTATCCGAAGCAGATTTTGCTAAAGCACAGTTGCAGTACTTCCAGCGTTGCGCTGGCTGCCACGGTGTTTTACGTAAAGGTGCAACCGGTAAGAACCTTGAGCCAAAAGAAACTCTGAAGAAAGGTCAGGAACGTCTGGAGAAGATTATTGCCTACGGTACAGAAGGCGGTATGAACAACTTCGACGATATTTTCTCAAAAGAAGAGATTGCCAATCTGGCGACCTTTATTCAGATGGAGCCACCTGTTCCGCCTGAAATGTCGCTGGAGCAAATGCGCTCACACACCAAAGAGTATGTTGCGCCAAAAGATTACCCGACCAAGCCGCTGCACGGCCGTAACTGGAAGAACTTTTTCGTAGTTATCGAGCGTGATGCCGGTAAAGCCGCAATCATTGATGGCGATACCAAAGAGATCATTACCCACATCAATACCGGTTATGCAGTACACGTAATCAAGGGGACTGAGCACCACAAGATTGACCATGCGGAAGATATTGGCCGTTTCTGGTACACCATTGGCCGTGACGGTAAGGTGAACAAGATCGACCTGTGGCAAACCCCTGACAAGATGCTGGTTGCAGAAACCAAGATGGCGTATGACGCCCGTGACATTGCCGTTTCCGGCGATGGCAAATACGTGGTTGCCGGTGGTTACTGGCCTGCGCATTTCGTAATCATGGATGCGGTTACACTGAATCCGTTGAAAGTAATCACAACCCGTGGCTATAACACTAAAGGTGAGTTTGTTAACGAGGCGCGTGTTGCTGCTGTTTACACCTCTCCGAACAAGTCTGAGTTCACTGTTGCTGTTAAAGAAACCGGTCAGATGTTGCAGGTTGATTACAGCGATCTGGATAACTTAACCATTACTTCAATTGCCTCTTCTGAGTTCCTGCATGACGGTTTCTACGATCCTACCGGTCGTTACTTCCAGATTGCGGCTAACGCTTCAAACAAGATGGTCATTGTTGATACTGAAACCGGTAAGTTAGAAGCTCAGATCGATGTTGACTCACTGCCACACCCAGGCCCTGGTGCTAACTGGAACGATAAAGAGTGCGGCCCTGTTGGTGGTACAACTCACTTAGGTACCGGTCTGGTATCTGTGTGGGGTAATGATCCTGCCAGTAACGCTGATAAAGCCTGGAAGCTGTGCTACGAAGTTGAGACTGATGGTGCCGGTGCATTCATCCGTACCCATCCGACATCTCAGTATGTTTGGGCTGACCAGATTAAACACCCTGAGCCAGAAATTCAGCAGTCAGTACAGGTATTTGATAAGGATACCCGTGAGATTGTTAAAACTATCCGTGTCACTGAAGAGCCAGGTAAAGCGGCACTGCACATGGAGTTTAATGAAGATGGTTCTGAAGTATGGGTATCTGTCTGGAACCGTTCAGACAGCAAAAACCCTACCGGTGAAATCGTGGTTTACGATGCGAAGACTCTTGAAGAGAAGTCCCGTATCAAAGGCCTGACAACGCCTACCGGTAAGTTCAACGTTTATAACCGTATGAACCATAAAACCTAGTCACTCCCTGTAAACCCTGAATGCGGGCATGGCGTAAGTCATGCCCGCTCACCTCGCTTTGGTTAGAGTTGATTATGGATATAAATACATCAAGCAAGTCTGGTTTCTGGTCCCGCCGCCGTGTGCTGGGCGTAACCGCTGCCGGTGCATTGGTATTTTTTGTTGTTGGTATTATTTTCTGGGGCGGCTTTAACACCGCGATGGAAGCAACCAATAGCACTGAGTTTTGCATTGGCTGTCATGAGATGGAAAATAATGTATATCAGGAATACAAGCCAACCATCCATTATTCCAACCGTACCGGTGTAAGAGCCGGATGTCCTGATTGTCACGTACCCCGTCCGTGGATTCACAAGGTGGTACGTAAAATTAAAGCCTCCAGAGAACTTTTCTACTGGGCTACAGGCAAAATTGATACTGCTGAGAAATTTGAAGAACACCGTCTGGAACTTGCTAAGAGTGTCTGGTCGGCGATGAAAACAACCGATTCCAGAGAGTGCCGTAACTGTCACAACTTTGAATCGATGAATCCGGAATTCCAGAAGCCGCGTGCCCGTAAGCAGCACATGAACTCCTTTGAAACAGGGCAGACCTGTATCGATTGTCACAAAGGCATTGCGCACCATAACGTCAGGGATCAGTTAACTGACGAAGAACTGGAAGCGATCGAAGCACCGGATCCAAAATATATCCGCGAGATTCCTGAAGAATATCTTGCTGGCTTAGCCCGTGTGGAAGCGAAAGAAGCAGCCATTGCAGCAGAAGCGAAAGCGGACAGTGAAGCGGCTATTAACCGTGCTGTTGCTGCGCTGAAGGCAGAAAATGAGCGACTGATTGCAGATGCGAAAAACAATGTGGCGTCTGTGGGGGCTGCACCGGCGGCAGCCAGTAATATCAATGTCGACTGGGGTAAAGCCAGTACTGCCGATATTACTGTGTTCTATCCGGGTACAGCTTCAATGGAATGGATCCTGGGCCGTAAGCACGGGGGCAAACGTGCCTTTACTAAAGGTGACCGCTGTGTTGAATGTCACGGTGAAGAGACAGAAACCATTGGCCAGCTGATTGTCAGCGGCGAGAGTGAAAAAGAACTGGAACCTAATCTGATCCCGGGTAAGCGGGGCAGTATTCCGGTATCTATTAATGCCACTCACGATGATGAATATCTCTACCTGCGCTTTAACTGGGCAGATGGGGATCATGCACCGGTGCCATTCGTTGAAGGCGGTAAGATGGACCCTGAAAACCCAATGAAGCTGGCCTTCATGGTGGCTACCGATGATGTTGAGTATGCCGACCGTGCCGGTTGCTGGGGAACCTGCCACGCGGATGCCGATGAAATGCCGTTTGCACCGGAAGATCAGGTGCTGAAAGATTCTGAGCTGGCGGCCCGTCTGGATCTTAATGCCGGAGTGACTAAGTACCTGACCGAGTCCCGTACTGAGATCGAGCTTAAAGGGCGTCGCGGCAAAGCGCTGGGCGGCTGGGACAAGCTGAAGTCTGAAGGGGATATTACCGCGGCAATGGCAGCTAACCAGTATATGGATCTGGTGCGCTACAAGTCCGGTGCGGATGAGCTGGAAGACGGTCAGATTATGGCTGAACGGTCCATGCACGGTGGCCAGGGTGCTGAAGTGGAAGCATCTCTGAAAGCTGGCACCTGGTCTGTCATCATCAAGCGTAAACTGAAGTCTGACCAGCCAGGTGATGTCAGCATCGAACCGGGTAAGCTGTATAACTTTGGCTTTGCCATTCACGATGACTTCACGAACGGGCGTTATCACCATGTATCCCTGGGCTATAAGTTAGCACTGGATGACGATACTGCTGAAATTAACGCGGTTAAACAATAACACGCTGCAGTGTTAAAAAAGCCCTTCACTGAAGGGCTTTTTTTTGTCTGCAAAAAAATGACGGATCAGCAATCCGGGTGGTGAATAAGTGGGCTATAAGTGTGTCTGACGTAAAAAGTTCATTTTTACAGGCAGTTTTTATCACAGAACTGATGAGGTTTTGACATGTGTCTAAGTAAGGGCGTCTCGGTGACTGCTATTATGGGGGGATAAACTGTTTAATAAACAACCAGCCCGAGAGCTTGATAACCATGATCGAAGAAATTGCTGCAGAGGTGAGACAGCATCTGTTACTTTCATCAATGTCCGATCAGGCATTTGCAGAACTCATCAGCCATTGTCGGATTGTACATCTGGGGCATAACGAGAGCCTGTTTCATCAGGGAAGCGAAGCCCACAGCTTTTATATTGTCCTCAGTGGCAGGGTAAAGCTGTTTCGGGTATCCCCTGACGGACAGACAAAAGTGATAGAAGTTGTCAGCCCAGGCCAGGCGTTTGCTGAAGCGCTGATGTTTCTGGATCAGCATAAATATCCGCTGAATGCCGAAGGCATGGAGCCGGGTGATGTGCTGCTGATTCCCCGTCAGTACTATATAAAACTGTTAATGGCCGAACCTGAATGTGCCATGCGGTTGCTGGGCAGTATGGCGTTGAAATTACACCGCCGTATTAACGAAATTGAAACCCTTACTTTGCAGAATACCCGGCACCGGCTGGGGCATTATCTTTCCAATCTGGCGCCGGATCAGACTGCTCAGAGTTGCAGCTTTGATCTGCCGATGGCGAAGCAACTGATTGCATCGCAGTTAGGTATGCAGCCCGAGACGTTTTCCCGTCTGATTAAAGAGATGAAGAGTGCCGGTATCATTTCTGTGCACGGTGCTGAAATAAATGTACATGACTTATCCCGTCTGAGAGCTTTCGGGCACTAGCTGTAAATGCTGCGGCCGGTATAATGGAGATATGTACAGGGTTATTAACCCGGCTCCGTTTTTAGCACCAGATAAGGATTTATCATGTCACTGATTCGATTCTCTGCGCTGGCTTTCAGCATATTGCTGACCGGTTGTGCCACTTCTAACTTCGTTCCGGTGGTTGAAGAGCGTGGCCAGAGCTCCGTGGGTGAGACCCGTCCGGCGACAGATTCACGGCAGGGCGTCATTGTGACACCGGTTGATCCTACCCAACCGATTGGTACTGTTAGCCCGGTGGAATCCGGCGGTCAGATTCAGTCCCGTTCACTGGACAGTCAGTCGCTGAAGCCTGATGTGCTGCCAACTCAGACGACTAAACCTGTTAAGACCTCTGCTTCGCTGACGCAGGCGCCGCCACGAAATCCGGCAGTCATTGCACTGCTGAATACGGCTTCACAACAACAGCAACAGGGAGCCCTGAGCTCTGCACAGTCCAGCCTGGAGCGTGCTCAGCGAATCGCACCGCGGGATCCGCAGGTGTACTACCAACTGGCGGACGTTCGCTGGAGACAGGGACAGTTTTTGCAGGCGGAACAACTGGCGCTTAAAGGGGTTGCAGTGGCCGGTGGCCAGCCAAAGGTTGAGCGGCGCTTATGGTTACTGATTGCGGATATTCGCCGGGAAGGCGGGGACAGCAGCGGTGCGAAGAAGGCCCGTGAAAGGGCTGGTCAGCTGTGAGCGGTCAGACATAGATAAAAAGGCGCATATAGCGCCTTTTTTGTTTCCGGAGTTTCCGGAGAGTTTGTTCAGTGGGTCTGTATCAGTGACTTGCAGGCTGAATCACATCCAGATCATCAGCGAAGCTGATATCGCCGTTATAATGCTGGCGGATTTCCGCTTCTGTTTCAGTCTCTTTTCCCAGGCTACGGTTCATCCGGTGTGACAGCACCAGCTTGCCCGGACGGGTTTCGGCTGCGATAACACCGATATCGCTCGGTTGCATATGCAGTCGGGCAGCCACACCGCCGGCCCCCTGCGGGATCGCGTTGTGGGCGACAATGATGTCGCTGCCTTTGGCCAGTGTGCCGAAGGTGTTGTAGCGATTACTCATGTCCCCTGTGAAACTGATGCTGCATCCGGCGATGTTTACCCGCCATGCTGTTGCCGCAATAGGCCCGTGATTAACCGGTATTGCCTGCAGGCTGATGTCATCATTCAGCGGATAATTACTGACTTCATGGGGCATTAGCGGTACATCTGTTGCCTGAATTTTATAGGCACTGCGCTGATCAGGTTCCACGAAGTTTTGCAGGTAAGCATAGCTGCCTTCCGGGCCAAAGTTCTTGCGGATAAACGCAGTGGTGGATGGCATAACCCGGTTGCCGGCCGGGCCAAAGATCTGCAGATCGCTCCGCCGGGGCGTAAAGAAAGATGCTTTTATAAATGCTGGCAGATCAGCACTGTGATCGACGTGCAGGTGAGTAAACAGAATGGCATCCAGATTCTGGATCCGGGCACCGCTTTTTTCAAAGTTAATGCCACTGCCTGCGCCGGCATCTACCAGAATCCGGGCGCGGTTATCCAGCTTGATCAGATAGCTGCTGGATGCACGGTTATCGGTAAATTCAGGACCGCCGGAGCCCAGCACTTGTAAGCTGACGCGCTCGGTGGCGCACTGATGACTGGCTTGCACGAGGCTGGCTGCTGTCAGGAGGGATGATGCAATGAACAGATGTTGCAGTGAGGAAAGCATGGTTGGCCCTCTTCCGTGAAAAAGGGCCAAGATGCCGTAACCCTGTGTTTATTGCAAGCGATCCAGCAGGGCAGGTATTTCATTGATGTTATTCAACACGTGATCCGCATGTTCGCTAAGTAACTGTGCAGAGCTGGTGCCGGTCAGAACGCCGATCGCCATGCCTGCTTCAGCATTGCGGGCCATTTCAATGTCGTGGAGATTATCACCGACAACCACCACTTCTTCCGGTTTGAGACCGGTTTCAGCGCAAAAACCTTTTACCATTCCCGCGCCGGGTTTGATGCCATGACCAGTGTCATAACCACAGATGAAGTCCAGCTTATCCAGTACGTTAAACCGTCCCAGTGAACAGTGGATTCCCTGTTCACTGTCGCTGGTGGCGATACCCAGTTTCAGGCCCCGGGCGCGGAACTGATCGAACAATTCTCCCAGATCGGTAACCGGTACACTGTGTTCCGTGCTGCCTTGCTGGAATATAGTATTCAGTTCTTCGACCATCGCATCATCCAGTGGACGCTTGATGAACGGTGCCCAGTGTTCCGCAATTTCACGGTTGCTGGCAGCAGCCAGTACGGACCCGCCCAGAATAATATTGTGCTCAGCGTCGTAACCGGTGGCCGCCAACATGTCAGCAGCTGTTTGTTCATCACCACCGGCCATTTTTTTAGACGCCTCATGAATCAGTGGTAACCATGAAGCCATGAAATCGATGAGGGTACCGTCTTTGTCGAAGAGTAAACCTTTGTACTGGGTCATAATTATTTTCTTATAGAACTGAGTGTGAATTTCGGATCACTGCGACGGTTTGGTATCCGGCGTAACAGTGGCTATTTTTGTTTCGTCCCCGGAGCTGATCTGTTCCTGCTCGGGGGGCTGTGTTGTCTGGCGACGTAACCGGCTGGCACGCAGCTCACCTGCCCGGTCAAGGATCGGGTAAGCAACGGATGCCAGGTGTGAGTTAATGCGTTTAATATCCCGGAGGATGTCGAGAAATAGAGCGCTGTCGGTGGCCGGTGAGTTGACCTGTTCCCGTAAACGGCGCTGA
Organism: uncultured Oceanospirillaceae bacterium; assembly: GCA_937138495.1. Lineage (GTDB taxonomy): Bacteria > Pseudomonadota > Gammaproteobacteria > Pseudomonadales > Balneatricaceae > Amphritea. Next base: position 22,351 of record CAKZPE010000045.1, on the reverse strand, counting down.
TGGGTGTTGATTGCCTTATTTTCCATTTCCCGAATGGCCGTTTTCTGTTCCAGCAGTTCGCGGGCATTACTGACCCGACCGTTCATCAATACTGTAAACGCCAGTTTCATATTGTTTTGAGTGGCTTTGTGCAGTTCTTCAATCGCCCGCATATCGGCGGTGGCGAACTGAATGTTCTGGTTCAGGCTTCGGGCAATCAGGTCTGCTAGGCTGCTTTCAACAATGTCACCCAGATGTTCCAGGTTGGTGGTAAACGACATGTACTGGTTACACCGGCGGCGGTTTTTCTTGCCCAGATCCCGGCGGCTCAGTTCAGTGAGGTAAAGTTTAATTTTTTCGTGGTATTCATCCACCAGATCATCTGACTGGGTGATTTTTTTCAGGGCACTGCTGTCCCGCTGCTGCAGGGCCTCAATGCTTTTATTCACCATGTTATCCAGCAGGTCGCCCATACGCAGTACTTCGCGCATCGCGTTGGACAGTGCGATAGCAGGGTTATCCAGTGCAGAACGGTCAAGGTAACGGGGTTTGATGCTGTTGGCATCTTCTTCCCGTTCGGGCAGCAGACGGGTGACCAGTCTTGCTGCCGGGTTAACCAGCGGCAGGAACAGTATGGCCAGGCCCACATTGAAGAACATATGGAAATTAACCAGCTGACGGGCCGGTGATTCGCCCAGCTCTGGTAGCCAGGCGGTTACAATGCTCAGTAAGGGTAATATCAGCAGTACGCCGACGGTACGGAAAATCAGGTTGCCCAGTGGTGGCCGGCGAATAGCAGGTTCTGCCCGCATTGTTGAAAGAATAGCCGGGAGTGCACCGCCCAGGTTCGCGCCAAGAATTAATACAAAACCTACATGCAGGGGCAATGAACCGGATGCGCCCAGGGCGACAACCAGCAGTACAGTTGCCAGGCTTGAGTGTGCCAGGAAGCTGATCAGTGCGCCGATCAGAATCGCCAGTACCGGCTCATCTGCCAGTGACGACAGCAGGAACTGAATGGTCGGGGAGTCCCGCATCGGAGAGGATGCCGTTACAATCAGTTGTAAGGCCAGCAGCATCAGACCCAGGCCCAGAATGATCTGGCCCAGATGTTTCTGGCGTTCGCTGCGGGCATTAAAGTACAGACAGACCCCGGCAAAAATTAACACCGGTTTAAGCAGGCTGAGGTCCATCGACAGCGCCTGTGCAACCAGAGTAGTGCCGATATCAGCCCCAAGCAGTAATGCCAGTGCAGGGGCCGCTGAAAGGCCCTGGCTGGCAAATGAACTGGCCAGTAATGCAGTTGCTGTGCTGCTCTGAAGCATACAGGTCACCGCAATGCCAACACCGAAGGCTTTAAACCGGTTACTCATACTGCGGCCAAGGTGTCGTCGCAGCTTGCCTCCATAGGCGCTGATAATACTGGTCTTAACCATGGTCAGCCCCCATAAAAGCAGAGCTACACCGCCGAGTAAGTTGATCAGAACTGTTGTGCCGACCGCTGTTTGCATTATGCCTGTACCATGTTGAGTCGAGTGTCTCCTGCCGGATTGACCGGTAATCAGAAAAATAAGGACAGTCCCGGCATCTCAGTGAGATACCGGGTCAGTAAGTCTGATTATTCCCGATGGGAAGATCAGTTTCCTGCCGATTCCATTCGGCGTGTGCTGAGGACTTTTTCCAGCCAACCCAGTTCCATTTCCGGTACGGAAGAGAGCAGCAGGTCGGTGTAGTCATCAAAAGGTGGTGACAGCACGCTGTCTTTGTCGCCGAACCGCATCAGCTTACCCTGATACATCACGGCGATGGCGTCAGAGATTGCCCGGACAGTGGCGATATCGTGCGTGATGAACAGATAGGCAATATTGTGTTGCTTCTGTAAGCGTAGCAGCAGACGAAGGATGTCATCGGCAACCAGAGGGTCCAGTGCGGATGTAACCTCGTCACAAATGATCATTTTTGGCCTGGCTGCCAGTGCACGGGCAATACATACCCGCTGCTTCTGTCCGCCGGAAAGCTCGGCCGGATAACGGTCGATATATTCCTCACCAAGTTCGATCTGTTCGAGTAATTCGATGGTTTGTTTACGCTGCTCAGCACCGTGAACACCAAAGTAAAAGCCCAGTGGACGCCCGATAATCTGACCGATGGTATGCCGCGGGTTCATTGCCACGTCAGCCATCTGATAGATCATTTGCAGTTCACGCAGCTGTTCTTTGTTACGGGCTTTGAGTGCGGCCGGTAAGGTTTCTCCGGCAAACTCAATGCTACCGGACATCGGTGGTAGCAGGCCGGTAATCACCCGTGCCAGTGTTGATTTACCTGATCCGGATTCCCCAACGATAGACAAGGTCTGGCCCGGCTTCAGGAACATAGTGACGTCGTGCAGGATTTTATTCTTGCCGTCGTATGCCGCATCGATCTGATTAATTTTCAGAATAGGTTCCTGATCACAGGGTGGTGCCTGATCTTTTTCGATACCGCGAACGCTGACCAGATCACGGGTGTAGGTTTCCTGCGGATGATTGATGATCTGATCGGCGGTGCCGTATTCAACGGTTTTGCCGTGTCGTAACACCATAATGTCGTCGGAAATCTGTGCAACAACCGCCAGATCGTGGGTGATATACAGGGCCGCAGTGCCGGTATCAGCAATCGCGTGCTTGATCGTCGCCAGTACATCGATCTGGGTGGTTACATCCAGCGCGGTGGTTGGTTCATCAAAAACGATCAGGTCCGGTTTTGAACACAGTGCCATAACGGTCATTGCCCGCTGTAGCTGACCACCGGATACCTGGTGTGGATAACGGTCGCCGAAGTTGTCCGGATTAGGCAGGCCAAGCTTGTGGTACAGCGTATTAGCATAGCTTTCTGCTTCGCTGCGGCTCATCAGATTGTGTTCCATCGCTGATTCGATGATCTGATCACCCAGACGGTGCGCCGGGTTGAACGCTGCCGCAGCAGACTGGGCAACGTAAGCTACCCGTGCCCCACGTACCTGACGGATCTGGTTATGGTTATGGGCCAGAATATTCTCGCCGTTGAGCCAGACTTCTCCGCCGCTGATGTGGCAGCCACCACGGCCGTAGGCCATGCTGGACAGACCGATGGTCGATTTACCGGCACCGGATTCGCCGATCAGGCCCAGAACCTTGCCTTTTTCCAGGGTGAAAGACACCCCTTCAACAATGGTAAATGTTTTCGCCGGTTTGCCAGGCGTATGGCTGGTAACTGAGATTTGCAGGTTTTTTACGTCAAGTAAGGTGCTCATTCCCGGCCTCCTTTCAGACTGCTGGTACGGCTGAGAATTGAATCCACAACAAGGTTGATACTGATGGTCAGTGTCGCGATGGCCGCTGCTGGAATCAGTGCCGCAGGAATACCGAAGACGATACCGTCTTTGTTTTCCTTAACCATGCTGCCCCAGTCCGCTTCCGGCGGCTGTACGCCTAATCCCAGAAAGCTCAGCGTGCTGAGGAACAGAACGGCGAACGCAAAGCGCAGACCGAATTCTGCAAACAGCGGCGAAAGGGCATTTGGCAGGATTTCGCGGAAAATGATCCACAGGGTGCCTTCACCGCGAAGACGGGCAGCTTCCACGTAATCCATGACCACGATATCCACGGCAACCGCACGGGAGAGACGGAACACCCGGGTAGAGTCCAGTACACCCATGATGAGGATCAGGAACAGCATGTTTGCCGGCAGTACAGAGAGTACCACTAAGGCAAAAATCAGTGTTGGGATCGACATCATCAGGTCGTTCAGCCGGCTCAGAAGCTGGTCGGTATGACCACCGCTAACCGCGGCGAGGAAACCAAAAAAGGTCCCCATGAAAAACGACAAAAGAGTCGCTGCACCGGCAATGAAGAAGGTATTCCGGGCACCGTAAATCAGACGGGACAGAATGTCCCGGCCAAGCTGGTCGGTACCCAGCAGGAATTCACCGGACATCGGCAACCAGACGTCACCGACAATTTCTTCCTGTGTGAAAGGAGCAACCCAGGGGGCAAATATCGCCGCCAGAGCAAATATGACCAGACACAGCAGACCAATCCGGGCCCCCCACGACAGGTGGCTGAGGAATTTCTTCAGCGGGTTTGGCTTGTGTGGTGCAGCATTTGCTGCATCAGCGCCGGTTAAATCAGAAGCAGTTGAGTTCATTATTTTTCTTCCTGGCCTCTTATTTCGGGTGACGCAGACGCGGGTTTGCAATGATCGACATGATGTCGGCAAACATGTTCAGCAGGATATAAATCGCTGCGAAAATCAGGCCAGTGGCTTGTACCACGGGTACGTCTCGTTTGGTCACGTGGTCAACCAGTAGTTGTCCCATGCCCGGGTAAACGAAGATGATTTCAACGACGACGACACCGACAACCAGGTACGCCAGATTCAGTACCACTACGGTAATGATTGGCGAAATGGCATTCGGAAATGCATGGCGGAAAATAATCTTGAACGGGCTAAGGCCTTTCAGTTCGGCAGTTTCTATGTATGCGCTGGACATTACATTGAGAATCGCTGCGCGGGTCATTCGCATCATGTGCGCCAGTACAACCAGAGTCAGGGTTGCGCAGGGCAGTGCAATTGCGGTCAGTTTCTCACCTATAGACATCCCGTCGTAGATGATTGAGCTGGACGGTAACCAGCCCAGGTTAACTGCAAATACCAGAATCAGCAGGTAACCGATAAAGAATTCAGGCAGTGAAATGGCGGTGATCGTAGTGATAGAAATCAGCTTGTCGACCATGCCGTTGCGGAAGTGAACCGCAATCATACCAAGGATGACGGCCAGTGGGACGGCAATAATTGCTGTACTCATCGCCAGAAACAGTGTGTTGCCCAGACGTCCGCCGATCATGTCGCCGATGTCGCGACCACTGCTCAGGGAATTACCCAGGTCACCTTGTAAAATACCACCCAGCCAGGACAGGTAGCGCTCCAGTGCCGGTTTGTTCAGACCCATGTCAGCCCGCAGGTTTGCAAGGGCTTCAGGGGTGGCGCTCTGGCCAAGAATACTCTGTGCAACGTCGCCCGGCAGCATTTCAGTGCCGGCAAAGATCAGTGCAGAGATCGCCAGTAATAGCCCGAGGCCAAGCGCAATGCGCTTGGCCACAAGGGCGGTCAGTGAGTTAGACGTCAGAGCCATGGGTTAAACCAACCAGCAACGGATCAGGGAGTAACCATTGGACATTTCGCCGGATGGGTCGCGTACATAGCCGCCCACCTTTTTGGATACGCCATCAATGAAGTCGTTGAAGAACGGAATCATCGCGCCACCGTCGTCACGTACCATACGGCCCATGTCGCTGTAGATCTGCTTACGGTTGTCACGGTCTGTTTCAACGCGAGCCTGAGACAACAGTTTGTCGAACTCAGGACGGCGCCAGTTAGTGTCGTTCCAGTCTGCATCAGACTTGTAAGCAACGGCGTACATTTCGTCCTGGGTGTTACGACCGCTCCAGTAAGATGTACAGAATGGCTGCGCATTCCAGACGTTAGACCAGTAACCATCCGCCGGCTCACGCTTAACTTCAACAGTAATGCCTGCCTTAGCTGCCTGCTGGCTGAACAGAATTGCTGCATCAACCGCGCCGGCAAATGCCGCATCAGAGGTGCGCAGAACAACCGGGCCGCTGTGGCCGGATTTCTTGTAGTGGTAGGCCGCTTTATCCAGATCCTGGGTACGCTGCTCGATAGACTCATCAAACAGGTCGTAGGCTTTGTTGATCGGGAAATCGTTACCGACAGAGCCGTAGCCCTGCAGAATACGGGAAACCATGTCTTCACGGTTGATGGCGTATTTCAGTGCCAGACGCAGATCCAGGTTGTCGAAAGGTGCGGTATCAGCGTGCATCAGGAATGGGTAGTGGCCCTTACCTGATGTGTTCTCAATAGTGATGTTTGGCAGACGGGCCATCAGCTTGGCTGTTTTGGCTGCAACAACGTTAGCCAGTTGAATGTTACCGGACTGCAGAGCAGACATACGGGCGGTCTGGTCATTCATTACACGGATTTCAACGCTGTCGGCGTGACCGACTTTATCGTTCCAGTAATCTTTGAATTTTTCACCAACGTGGCGGATGCCTGGCTCGTTAACAGTTACCACGTAAGGGCCGGTACCGATACCTGCATTCGGATCGTCGAAGCCGCCGCCAGGCTGGATGGTCAGGTGATAGTCAGACATCAGGTATGGCAGGTCAGCGTTACCTTCTTTCAGTTCCAGCACGACGGTGTACTTTCCGTCAGCTTTGATGTTTTCGATGTCACGCATGATACCCAGAGCGCCGGACTTTGTGTCTTCACCGGAGTGACGTTGCAGAGTTTTTACAACATCGTCTGAGTCCATTTCTTTGCCGTTATGGAAAAGTACGCCCTGGCGAAGAGTGAATGTCCAGGTTTTGGCACCGTTGGACGGTTCCCATGAAGTTGCCAGATGCGGGACAGGTTCACCGGCCGGGGTAATGTCTACCAGGGTTTCACCCCAGGTACGCAGGAAGCTATATGGAACTTTTGAGGCATTCAGCGCTGGGTCAAGTACGTCAGTTGAGCTGCCGCCTTTCAGACCGGCGATCAGGTGGCCGCCTTTCTTTGGTGTTTCTGCTGCCAGAACACCCTGACTTAAAAGCGTGGACGCTAATGGTGCAGCGACACCAACAGCTGCTGCATGGCGCATGAATTCGCGGCGGCTCAGACGGCCTTTTGCCGCTTCAATAGCCAACTTATTTAAATCGTGTGACATGTCTACCTCGTTTTTTTATTCAGTTAAGTAGCCGGTGGTCACCGGTATGCGTAATCAGGTCCAGCCTCCAGAGCCTCCCGGATAACCCGATGTTGTGGGCTTTCGCGGCTGGATCGGACGGATGCTGAACCTGTTTAGCTAAAATATTTATTCTTATCCTGAACAGCGTCGAAATCACTGTCATTTCAGGTGTCCTCAATAGTGGCAAATTAACGATAGCCTAAAAAGCGAGAATTTCGGAACAAAAACTTTAGTTTTACTAAAGAGTCCGGTCATTTTTATGTAACGTTAAGGTGGTAAGTGAAAGTGTTTTTTTAGCTAAAAAAAATTAATTATCAATAGCTTAGTATTGTTGGTGGAGTGTTACAAAAATATGTATTTTTGATTTCAGTCAAATTTTTAAAAAATTATTTTCCAGAAAATCTAATAAAATTGTTGAGCTTAGATTGTCGGGGAGGGATGCCTGAGTTACATTCTAGGCAGTTGCGGATTTGCCTGATTCCGGCATTTCTGCGCAGATTCCGGTTTTTTTTAGTTTGTCCGGGTAATCAAAGATTACGTTTTACAGAATATTTCATTGGGAGATTGCTTCGCATGCAGCGGCCGAAAAAACCTATGCCACCTCTGAATGCTTTGCGTGCCTTTGAGGCTGCCGCGCGGTTGCAGAGTCTGACAAAGGCTTCTGAGGAGCTGTTTGTGACTCAGGGGGCTGTGAGTCAGCAGGTAAAATTGCTGGAGGAGTATCTCGGCGCACCTCTGTTTACCCGTAAGTCGCGAAAACTGCAGCTGACAGATTTGGGACGCTCCTATTTACCGGTGCTGACCCAGGCGTTCAGTAATATGCGCGCCAGTACACAGGAGCTGTTTGATACCTCGCATCAGCCGGTACTGCAGATCAAGTCCGGCACCACGTTTGCGCAGCGCTGGCTGGTTGAACGGTTGCCTAAGTTTATGGCGAAGTATCCTGAATACCGGGTGCGGCTGAAAACATCTGTCTGGCCGAACGGTGAGAGTGTTGACGGTGTCGATCTGGAGATTTGTCATGGCTATGGTGATTTCTCCGGCTCACTGGTTCAGCGGATCATTAAAGAGCAGTGGCAGGTGGTTGCCAGCCCTGAATTCATGGAGAAGTATCCGGGCAGTAATCAGTTAGAACAGTTAATCGAAATGCCGCTGATCAGCATTATGGGCTACCGGGAAGGCTGGCACAGCTGGTTTGGTGAGCAGGGGTTGGTTGAGCTTCAGCCGATGACCAGTTTTGAGAGCGATAACACCACGATGGCTATCGATATGGCTGAAGCGGGTGTGGGGGCTTTGCTGGGGCTGAGCGGGCATTTATACGAACCGCTGAAAACTGGCCGTCTGATTAAGGCGCATGACTATGAAATGGAGGCCGAGTGTGGACATTATCTGGTGTTGCCGAACCGTCCGATGACCGCCAAGGTAGATAATTTCTGTCGCTGGATGCTGGAAGAGTTGGAACAGCATCCGTGCAAAGATAATCTGGACTGGAACCTGAGCCTGTAAGCTATCCTGCTTGTTTTATCAGTATAAAAAAATCCCGGCAAGTGCTGGGATTTTTGTCTTTGGTGATACCGATCTGATGGCGATCAGACCGGTTGCAGAATAGGGTCAACCGTCCAGTCGGTTTCAACACCCATAATAGCAGCCATGGTAGGGGCGACCTGAACGGCTGTGGCAAATTCCACTTCCTGCTGTGGGACATTCGGGCCGGCGAAGATGCAGAAGCGGTTATCTTCCGGAGTACCCGGGCGCATACCGTGGTTGGATTTGTATTTCGATGCACCACGGACGGTGCCTGTGCCCATGACGTCGGCTTCGAAGCTGACATATTCTCCCGCCGGGCAGGTAAAGGCGATCAGGGTGTCGTGCAGGTCTGCCGGGATAAAATCTTTTGGCATGACTTCCATCCCTTGCGCCAGCAACTGTTCCGTCACAGTCGTGGCTTCTTCTCCGGAGCGTGGTGCAACCATCAGTACGCTGCCTTCACTGGACCAACGACAGCCTTCTGGCAGAAGCAGGTCGCAGCGAACCGCGTCCGGCATGGCGGTGTGGCCGTGGTCACTCATAATGGCGAAGTTGTATTTATCCAGGCTGCCGTTACTGCGTAACTGAGTCATCAGGGCGCCTACCTGAGCATCAGCGGTGCGCAGAGAGAGCTCTGTTTGTGGGTGATCGGTACCGTACTGGTGCAGGTAGTAATCGGTGATGCCTACTTCAAGCATAATCAGGTCCGGTGCATCTGCGCCGGCCAGAGTCGCAGCCACCTGCATCAGCTGATAGTCCGCCAGCATGCCCAGGCTCAGTGTCTGTTCACGGTCGGCAATCGGATCGACCATGTCTTCAATGCTCAGGCCCAGCTGTGCGAGACGGTTATCCGGGTCAAGATTTTTATTGGTCAGACGCCATTGTTCATTGGCCGGATGGGGTTGGTTATCCCGGCCACGGCTCATTACATCATTTACCCACCAAGGCTTGATGAACAGGCTGCAGTCTTCGGGGCGCACCATGCCGTAGCCAACGTTTACCACGTCGCCGCCGGCTTTACGGGTAAATCCTGCCAGTGTTTCACCGCGGACGTCATAAGGGTTCGACCAGCGGAAAACATCGCCGTCCCAGATCTTATTGCCGTAGACACCGTGCTCAGCCGGTGGGCGGCCAATGACCATGGATGTACGGCCCGGAAATGAGGTTCCGCAGATTTCCGGGGTCAGCTCTTTGACCTGGCAACCTTGTTTTGCCAATGCATCCAGATGGGGCAGCTGATCACGCATCTGTTCAAATTTACCGGCACTGACGCCGTCGATCATGATGAGAATGAGTTTGTTCATAGTTGTGCTTCTGTGTTCTCAAGGGTTGCACTTATCTTATTTTCGCTAAGCATCCAGCAAAACGGTGTCGGAATAAAGTCAGAAAAGTGAATCTTTGTCATTAGAGATAATAATGTTTAGCGGCTGCGCAGTATGGGCAGTTTAGCCGTAAAAGTATTCAGTTTTGTTTCAGACTGCATATTTAGCATGGTGAGCAGAAAAAGTGTGCTGCTTAATCGCGTGAAGGTGAGCACCGACAGAGGTGAGGCAGTACTGGAGGAGTTGATATGCAGGTGAATGAAACAGCTTTAGTAGGCGTGGGATTGCGACAGGCGCATTATCAGGCTGTTATTGACCGGGCGCCTTCGCTGGGATGGTTTGAGGTTCATAGCGAAAATTATTTTAACCCCGGTGGACCAAACCATTATTTTCTCCAGTGTGTCAGAGACAGGTATCCGCTGTCTTTACACGGTGTTGGGCTGTCTGTCGGGTCGACTGATCCGCTGGATATGCGTTATCTGGCGTCGCTTAAACACCTTATTGAGCGCTACGAGCCATTCCTGGTATCTGATCATATGTCCTGGAGCCGGCATAACGGCGAATATTTTCCCGATCTGTATCCGTTGCCGTTTACCGAAGCGGTGATTGAGCACCTGGTGTCCCGTATCCAGCAGGTGCAGGAGTTTCTGGGAAGGCAGCTCATTCTGGAAAATGTATCCAGTTACGTCACCTTTACCGCATCTCAGATGAGTGAGTGGGAGTTTCTGAATGAAATAACCGCCAGAAGCGGTTGTCAGCTGTTACTGGATGTAAATAACGTGGCGGTAAATAGTTGTAATCATGGCTTTGCTGCAGAGGATTTTATTGCAGGCATCCGCACAGGCAGTGTTGCCGAAATACACTTGTCCGGTGCGACCCATAAAGTGATCAACCAGCAACCTTTCATTATCGACAGTCATGATGCAGAGGTGGCAGACGGGGTTTGGTCTTTATACCGTCAGGCGACAGAGCGCTTCGGTGCTGTGCCCAGCCTGATTGAGTGGGACAGTCAGATGCCGGATTTGCAGGTATTGCTGGATCAGGCGGCTATAGCCTCAGAAATTCTGGGAGGCGGTGTTCATGCTGGCTGAATTACAGAGTGAATTTATCACCACGCTGAAGCAAAGGCAGTTAACTGATCTGGCCCCAGCTCTGGTTTCGTCTGAGGTATCGGCGGCTGACCGAATGAATGTTTATGCCAATCACCTGGGGCTGACACTGCGGGAATTACTGACCGCTGCGTTTCCTTTACTCGCCACTCAGTTAGGCGAAGATGAATTTACCCGTGTGTGTGTCAGTTATTGCCGGCAGTATCCTATGGCAAAGCCTGAAGCCTGGTGTTTTGGTGAAGGCTTTGCTGAGCTCATGGAGCAGGATGCGGTTCTGTCAAAGCAGCAACCTTTAATCGATCTGGCCAGGATTGAACGTGCCGCTCAGCAATGTTTTTATGCTGCAGACCAGACACCACTGGCGGCGGATGCGCTGGCCGGACTGGATGTAGAGGCGCTGTGTAAGGTGCGTTTTTATCTGTTGCCCAGTGTGCAGCTACTGACGGTGGATGCCCAGGCACTGGGTTACTGGCAACTGGCACAGAATTCCGGACTAAAGTCGCAATATGTATTACCGGATCAGCGTGCTGAGTTGCTGATCCAGCGTTTGCCCAGTGGTGAAATTGGCGTGGCCGTACTTGAACCGGCTATTTTCCTGTTCATTCAGTTACTGGCGGCGGGCAACGATTTTATGACCACCTATGAAGAGGTGTTACGACATTTTGTCGATTTCTCCGTGCAGGAGGCTTATCAGTACTGCATTACCGCAGATGTGTTTTCTAATCAGTCTGGCTGAGGTTTCTATGGCCTTAAGTCGGATGCTTAACAGGAGTCAGGAATATGAAAGATAAAAATAAACTTGCCTTGGCGTTACTCTCTGCCGTTGCTTTGCAGGGGTGTGCGACGGTTGAAGCGCAGTCCGGGAGTCAGAGTGCTGCGGCACAGCCTGCGCCGTCGGCGAGTAAAGAAGCGCAAAAGTCAGTCAGCAGCAGTGGCAAAGCGAACTATGAGAAGTGTTACGGCATTGCCCGGGCGGGTGAAAACGGTTGCCGTTCAAACGGCCTGAGCTGTTCCGGGCATTCTACACGGGATCGTCAGGCAAATGCCTGGATCTTAGTCCCGCAAGGCTTGTGTAATAAGATTGCCGGAGGCCGTAAAGGTTAAGCAGATAAAGTGGCTAACAAAAAAGGGGATCACTGATCCCCTTTTTAATGTCGGTAGTCAGGTACGTCGGTTGCCCATAAACAGCAGTGGAATGCCCAGCGTGAGACAGGCACTGAACAGTCCGGTGTCTTGCCATTGTGTGAGCAGTGCACCCTGACCAAAGGCGGTTAATCCTGCGGCAATCAGTATGCTGCCAGAAAACAGCATTGGCCGGTTAAAAGGCTGCTGTTGGCGGATGGCGGCGTAGATCAGTGCAACAGCAGTTGCTGCTGCAATCAGTTGTGCGTATTGCGCGCCGTATTGCATTTGTCGCAGTAATTCGAAAAATGCAAACAGGCCAATCAGCCATCGGCCCCAGGCCGGTTTTGACCAGGTTTGTTCTAAGCTCAGGGCAACAGCGGCAGTAGCTATCAGCGGAATGCCGGCAAAGTATGCCAGGTTTTCCAGCATTTGCCGCAGAGTGAAAAGGTCTTCACTCTGCATACCTATTAACAGCTGCGACGCTGCAGACAGGGCAATAAACAGGCTGCTGAGCGCCAGTACCTTCTGATTAATGCCAGCAACAGGACCAGTGGTCCGTCGATGTTGCCAGACCGCTGAATAACCGCTGCTGAGAGTCAGCAGTAACAGTGAAACTGAAACCATTGTTACAGCTTGGCAAATACGCGGCCAGCCGCTTCGATAGTGGCTTCGATGTCTGCTTCACTGTGTGCCGCTGACAGGAAGCCTGCTTCGAATGCGGAGGGTGCCAGATAGATACCTTCTTCCAGCATACCGTGGAAGAAGCGGTTGAATTTATCGGTGTCGCATTTCATGACATCGGCAAAGCAGGTAACGCTTTCCTGATCGGTGAAGAATAAACCGAACATACCGCCCACGTAGTTGGTGGTAAAGGGAACATTGTGGCGAAGGGCCATGCTTTCCAGGCCTTCAGCCAGCAGTTCTGTTTTAGCACTCAGGCGTTCATGGAAGCCTTCTTCTTCAAGGGCGTTCAGCATAGTCAGGCCTGCAGCCATCGCAATCGGGTTGCCTGAGAGGGTGCCTGCCTGATACACAGGTCCCAGTGGCGCAATGTGTTCCATAATTGCCCGTTTACCGCCAAAGGCACCAACCGGCAGACCGCCGCCGATGACTTTGCCCATAGTCGTCAGGTCTGGGATAACACCGTAGTAGCCCTGAGCACCGGTCAGAGATACCCGGAAGCCGGTCATGACTTCATCCAGAATCAGTACGGTGCCGTATTCGTCACAGATTTCACGCAACCCCTGCAGAAAGCCTTCAACCGGTGGGATGCAGTTCATGTTGCCGGCAACCGGTTCAACGATAATGCAGGCGATCTGATCACCTGCAGCCGCAAAGGCTTCGCGTACATTATCCAGGTCGTTATAGGTCAGGGTAATGGTATGTTCAGCCAGTGCTGCCGGTACGCCCGGAGAGTTAGGTTCACCCAGAGTCAGTGCGCCGGAACCTGCTTTTACCAGCAGAGAATCGGAGTGGCCGTGGTAGCAGCCTTCGAACTTAACAATTTTGTCCCGACCGGTGTAACCCCGGGCCAGACGAATGGCACTCATGGTTGCTTCAGTACCTGAGTTCACCATGCGGACCAGGTCCATGCCAGGCATCATTTCACACACTTTATCTGCCATATCAATTTCGATGGCAGTCGGCGCGCCGAAGCCCAGTCCGCTGTCAATCATGCCGCGTACGGCGTTCAGAACATCCGGATTAGCGTGACCCAGGATCATCGGGCCCCATGAACCGACATAGTCGATGTATTTTTTATCATCTTCATCAAACAGGTAAGCGCCTTCGCCCCGTTTAAAGAAGACCGGTGTGCCACCGACACCTTTAAATGCGCGTACCGGAGAGTTAACACCGCCTGGGATGTGAGTCTGAGCGGCCTGAAACAGGGATTCTGAACGTGACATATCGGTTTCTCTATGCAGATGCCTTAGTGAAATAAGGCCTGTTAAATTTGAAAGTCTTGTCTGCTCTCCCGGTGTGTCCGGGAAAGCCGTATATCTGTGTGTTGACGAAGAATTTTAGCGGCTCTGTTTTAACGGAACAGTTGCTGAAAGTCCTTTGCCCGGGCGGTGATATCCTCGGCACTGAATAAGCTGTTTACCACAGCCAGCATGTCCGCTCCGGCGTCAATGATCTGATGTGCATTATCCACAGTAATACCGCCTATCGCTACTACCGGAACAGGGAGGTTTTGCTTTGCGTCATGAAGCAGGTGCATAGGTGCAGGTTTAGCGTCCGGTTTTGTCTGTGAAACAAAAAACGCACCGAAGGCTACATAGTCTGCGTTGCAGGCACAGGCGTCTCTGGCCAGTTGTAAGCTGTCGTGGCAAGTGATGCCAATGATGGCGTCGGTGCCAAGTTCACTGCGTGCATCAGCATGGTTGCCATCGCCCTGTCCCAGGTGGACACCGTCGGCACCTACGGCTTTTGCCAGTGCGATATCATCGTTAATCAGTAACAGGCTGTTATACCGGTGGCACAGTTCCAGTAATGCTGAAGCTTGTTGCAGGCGCCGTTCAGGATCTGTGGATTTATCCCGGTACTGAATAATGCCGCAGCCACCCCGTAATGCAGCTTCAACCTGGGAAAGCATGCTTTCAAGGTTGGGCATCAGTGTGCTGTCGGTGATGCCGTACAGTCCGTGCAGGCGCGGGTCGCGGGAGCGGGTGTTCATAGAATGTCCTGTTTGTGGATTAATCGTGACCGGGTGGCGCATGATACTCCAGTTCAGCGGTGATGTTCAGCGGCTAAGCCAGCTAAACATCATTATAAGGGCTGATGCCTGCTCCTCATCAGGTGGCTTAGTGGTGCAGCTTCTGGGTGTAAATATGCTCGATTTGTTCACGGGTAATAATGCCGGCAATTTGCTGGTTCAGATGGCAGACATAGAGCGCATCTAACTGGTCGTGATTCATTTTGTCCAGGGCTTCTTTGAGACTGGCTTTAATGCTCAGAGGGGCGACGTCTTTGCGAAGTGCAGGAATTTCCATCAGATCTATTTCGCGTTCTGCGTCTTCAGGATGTTCGCTGATATAAGCTTCAAGGTCTGCAGGCAGAAGAATACTGTCCGGTTCTTTGTTACAGAGAAGCAGCCATTGTGATTCTTGCTGTAAGGCATGTTTAGCTGCTGACAGGTTACAGTTAAATGACAGCTGGACAGAACTTTGTAACACACTGGCAACACCGATGCGGGAGAGTGCCTGGCTAAGAGGTTCATGGCGGTAATCCAGCCCCTGATTTTGCAATGTGGCGAGAAATATTGATGGCAGTTTAAAAACATACCGCACCGTTGTGCTGGCGACAACAATGGCCAGCATGCCGGGGAAAATAATATTCGGATTGGCGGTAAGTTCCAGTAATGCAATGAGGGCCGCCAGCGGGGCGTTTAACACGGCGCCCATCATCGCTCCCATACCCAACATGGCATACAGGCCGACTTCAGAATGATCCGGCCCTGTTATACCAGCCGTGAGCAGCGCAAACGCAGCGCCGGTCAGCGCGCCGATATAAAAGGTTGGGCCGATCAGTCCGCCCGGAATACCTAACCCTAATACAACAGGGGTTAGCAAACACTTGGCGATCAGCATGCCCAGCAATAGCGATAAGGTGAAGTTCCCCTGCAGTGCTTCACTGATGGTGTCATAACCGATACCCATTACCTGTGGATAAAACAGTGCTGTCAGACCAGTAAGCAGGCCTGCCAGCAGTAGTCGGGAGCTCATTGGCCACCGGGCGCTTTTCTGGCTGTATAGCATCAGGCGCATAAAGCCTGCTGCAATCAGGGCGATGATAAATCCAAGCAGGATAACCAGAGGGATTTCGTTCAGCGACTGGATTTGCAGAGCGGGAATATCGAAGTCGGCATCATGTCCGTAGACAGATTTAACCAGCAGAGCTGCTGTTACTGATGCCACCAATACCGGCGTGAAACCGATGACGGTGTACTCCAGCAAAATGACTTCCATCGCAAAAATTACGCCTGCCAGTGGTGTGTTAAAAGCAGCAGAGATAGCAGCAGCGACACCGCAGCCAACTAATAAACGTAATGAGTTGTTTGGCAGGTGAAGCATCTGGCCCAGTAAGCTGCTACAGGCTGCGCCCAGATGTGCCGCAGGCCCTTCCCGGCCGACAGAGTGCCCGCTGAGAATTGCGACTGCGGCAGACACAAACTGTAACCACATATTTTTTGCGGGCAAGTGGCCCTGATGATAGGTAAGACGTTCCATGACATGCACAATGCCTACTTTACGGGTGGCGGGTGCCAGCCGGTAGAAAATACCGGCGAGTATCAGTGCACCGATAATGGGCAGGGCAAAATGCAGCCAGCGTGGCAGGTCTTCAAAGTTTTCGGTATTTCCACCGGGTAACCATTCAGAGAGGGGCAGCTCGGTTAACAGGCGAAATGCCAGAATCAGCATGCCTGTCACCAGTCCGGAGAAGATCCCCAGTAAGACGAGTTGGGGGAGGGCTTCTGCATGAGCCAGACGGTGACGAAAATGTTCGAAGGAAAAAATGTTTTTCAGCATTCTGCGATAGTAAAGGTCAGCGAGGATTTGTATCATGTAACACTGTATCAAACCATGACGTGTATTGTGAGGCTAAAGTGGTAAAAGTAGGTATTGTCGGCGGCACCGGTTACACCGGTGTGGAATTGCTCAGGTTATTGGCGAATCATTCTCAGGCGCAGGTTGAGGTTATTACCTCCCGATCTGAGGAAGGTGTACGCGTTGACGATATGTACCCGAATCTGCGCGGTCACTATGATTTGCGTTTCACTGTGCCGGATGTGTCGACACTGTCGCAGTGTGATGTGGTGTTTTTTGCCACTCCCCACGGCGTAGCAATGAAGATGGCCCCGGAGCTGGTCGCCAACGGTGTTAAGGTTATCGACCTTGGTGCTGATTTCCGGATTAAAGACCTTGAGCTCTGGTCACAGTGGTACGGAATGGAGCATACGTCTCCTGACGCTGCAGCTATGGCTGTTTATGGTTTGCCTGAAATAAACCGTGAAGCGATTAAATCGGCACAATTGATTGCTTGTCCGGGGTGTTATCCAACAGCTGCTCAGTTGGGCTTTTTGCCGCTGATTGAGAATAACCTGATTGATCACCGTCGTTTGATTGCCGACTGCAAATCCGGTGTTAGCGGTGCAGGGCGTGGTGCTAATGTGGGTGCGCTGTTGTGTGAAACCAGTGAAAGCATGAAGGCTTACGGGGTGTCTGGCCACCGTCACCTGCCGGAGATCAAGCAGGGCTTAAGTGAGGCAGCAGGTCGCCCTGTTGGGCTGACGTTTGTACCGCATTTGACGCCAATGATCCGTGGTATTCATGCCACGCTTTATGGCACGCTGAAAGATCCTGTTGATGGTTTACAGGAGTTGTTTGAAGAACGTTACGCTAACGAACCTTTTGTAGACGTTATGCCGGCGGGCAGTCACCCGGAAACCCGGAGTGTCAAAGGTGCGAATATTTGCCGTATCAGTGTTTTCCGTCCGCAAAATGACGACACTGTGGTTGTTTTATCTGCCATTGATAACCTGGTTAAAGGTGCTGCGGGTCAGGCTATTCAGAATATGAACATCATGTGTGGCATTGCAGAAGATGAAGGTCTGCGTGCTGTCGGAATGATGCCATAATTAGACTCAGGGTTATGCCAGTCGCCGGGAGGTCAGTGAAAATACTTGACCTCTTTACTGGGTTAAGCGGATAATGCCGTCCAGATTAACCGGGTCTGGAGACAGGCCTGTGAAAGAATGTAAGTGGAGTAGCTATGTCAGAATCAACGTATCAGGAACCAACAATGGCTTTCACTGATTCGGCTGCAGCTAAGGTGAAGAGCCTTATTCAGGAAGAGCAAAACGACGATCTGAAACTGCGTGTCTATATTACCGGTGGCGGTTGTGCGGGGTTCTCCTACGGTTTTACCTTTGACGATGCTATGGCTGAAGATGATACTGCGATTGAAAATGACGGTGTCACTATGGTTGTGGATCCGATGAGCTTCCAGTATCTGGCGGGCGCCGAAGTGGATTATAAAGAAGGGTTAGCCGGCTCTCAGTTTGTGATTAACAATCCAAACGCAACGACTACCTGTGGTTGTGGTTCGTCTTTTTCAATCTGAACCGAATCTGCAATAAAAAAACCGCGACTGAGTTCGCGGTTTTTTTATGCATCAGGGAGTGGTAATTAAGCGGGGTAAATCGCCCCCAAAATCCGGTGGCCTGACGCACCGGTAACGGTTGGCATATTGCCCGGCAGATCATCCAGAGTTTGTTTTGCCAGCCAGGCAAATGCTACGGCTTCAACCCAGTCCGGATGCAGGTTAAGCGCGGCAGTTGTTGTAACACTGTAATTCGGCAGAAGGGTCTGAATCCGTTGCTGTAAGTGCTGATTATGGCTACCACCGCCGCACAAATAGACTTCTGCCTTATCAAGCCCGTGCGAGCGAATAGCCATGGCAATGCTGGTGGCTGTCAGTTCCGCCAGAGTGGTTTGTACATCCGTACTGTTAGGTGCCAGATCAAGCAGGCTCAGCATTCGCTGAATCCATACCAGATTAAATTGCTCTCGCCCGGTGCTCTTCGGTGCCGGTTCGTGAAAGAAAGGCAGCGACAACATCTGTTCCAGCAGCTGGGGGATCACTTTTCCCTGTGCTGCCCATTCGCCGTTTTTGTCATAAGTGCGCTGCTGGTGTTCGTTAATCCAGCTGTCCATCAGTACATTGCCAGGACCTGTATCGTAGCCAAGAACATCTGCTTCCGGGTCAGCGGGCAATACTGTCAGGTTTGCCATACCGCCAATGTTGACGATCACCCGGTTGGTGTCCGGACTGCGAAACAGTGCATTATGAAATGCCGGAACCAGCGGTGCGCCCTGACCACCCGCCGCCATGTCCCGGCGGCGGAAATCAGCAACGGTCATAATGCCAGTGTGTTCTGCAATGGTGTTCGGGTCGCCGCTCTGAAGGGTGAAGTTGTGTTCCGGGCGATGGCGTATGGTTTGCCCGTGGCTGCCAATGGCACAAACGTCTGCAGGGACAAGATGGCACTTGGTTAGCAAGTTGTTGCTGGCCTGCGCAAAGGCGTTGCCCAGTTCAAGATCAAGCATGCCTAACCTGTCTATTTCGTTATCACCAGGGGCAAGCAAGCTTCGTATGTTTTGGTTAAGGGATTCGGGTAATGCTTCACTGTGGGTTTCAATAAGCTGGAAATGCGGTTCAAAGCGAACCGCTACAGCATCAATACCGTCCAGGCTGGTGCCGGACATTAAACCAATATAAACAGGTGCCGGCATCATGTTTTCCTGATGGGAAGTGTTAAATCTCAGTTTGCGGTTGAAGCCAGTTGGGTCGCTTTATAGGTTTCCAGCTTGGCTATAACATCCGCGGCCACCTCATCAAACAAACCGCGCTCGGATTTAGGTACAGGATTTGCTTGTGGCAGCTTTACTGTCTGCGAATTCTTATGTACGCCGTTGACACGGAACTCATAGTGCAAATGAGGCCCGGAAGAAAGACCGGTTGTACCGACATAGCCAATCACCTGGCCCTGTTTAACCCGGCTACCTACTTTATGGCCTTTCTTAAACTTGGACATATGTGCATACAGGGTCGTGATATTGCCGCCATGCTGAACAATGACGGTATTGCCGTAGCCGCCTTTTTTACCGCGCCAGATAATCTTACCATCGCCGGATGTTTTGATTGGTGTGCCAGTCCGGGCTGCATAGTCAGTACCGCGGTGTGGACGGGTTGTTTTCAGAACCGGGTGTTTTCGTTTCAGGTTAAAGCGGGAACTGATACGGGCAAAATCAATGGGGGTACGCAGAAATGCTTTACGCATACTGTTGCCCTCAGGCGTATAGTAGCTGCTCTTACCTTTACTGTCAGTAAAGCGTAAAGCCGTAAAGGTATCGCCACGGTTGGTAAACTGAGCGGATACAATATTACCTTCACCGATCATTTTACCGTCGAGAAACTTTTCTTCGTAAACGATACTGAAAGAGTCACCTTTACGGATATCCAGCGCGAAGTCGATGTCCCAGCCGAAAATCGCAGCCAGTTCCATAATCATGCGGTTAGACAATCCAGCTTGCTGAGCATCAAGAAACAGCGAATTATTAATTGTGCCGCTCACGAAACGTTGCAGAGTTTCAGGCTGGCGGGTAACTTCTTCCAGTATGTAACTGTCTTCAGTTTTGGTAATGACCGCAGTATCTAACTGGCTTTTGACATGGCGTAGCTGAACCAGCTGATCGTCTTTAATCAGGAAGCTAAGGGTCTGCCCCGGGTATATACGTGTCAGGGCCTTGGTTTCTTTGACTGCATTGGTAACACGGTAAACATCAGTCGCTGTCAGACCTGCTTTTAGAAAAATCCCGGAAAGGCTGTCACCGTTACTAACCTTAAAATCCTGCCACTCATCTTCAAGAGGAACATTCTCAACGACCATGCGCGGAGATTGCTGATTTGCTATAGAGGCCGCATCCGTTTCTTTCTCTTTGCCGGCGGCAGGTGGGCTTGCGGACGTTTCTGCTAATGCCAGTTGCAATTCTGTCTGGGCGGCACTGATGGCAATATCATTGTCTTCAAGAATATCCGTAACAGTACTGGCGGTTTCTTCACTGATGGTTACCGGCAGCGTTTGCGTCTGTTGAGCATTGCTTTCCGGTAGAAATACCAGAGTGGTGCCAATGACCAGAGTACAAATGGCGACGGCAGCCAAATGTGTGGTTGGAAAAAACTTAGCAATGTGTCGAACTGTACCCAAAGTCCTGTGCTCCCCTTATGTAACGCAGTCTGCCGGTAGTATATCCAATGAAATGCACAATGGCTAAACCTCGGATTCCATATTGGTGAAAAAGTTCTCTTTTTCATTGTTTTTTGTGTGTATTTAGCGAATAAACAGCCCGATTTGAGTTGTCTGAAGGAAAAGGTGAGGTAAAATAGCCGCCCTAAAATTATCTAATGCAACCGGAAGAAAGCGGCAATGACAGAAAAAACGTTGTTACAGGATTTAAATGCGCGTGGTCTGATCGCGCAGATGACCAGTGAAGAAGAGCTGGAAAAACACCTGGCAGAAGGTTCTGTGACGCTTTATTGTGGCTTTGATCCGACTGCAGACAGTTTACATATCGGCAGCCTCGTTCCGTTACTGGCACTGAAGCGATTTCAGCAGGCAGGGCATAAACCGTTAGCACTGGTGGGCGGTGCGACTGGCTTGATTGGTGATCCGAGCTTTAAAGCTCAGGAGCGTAAGCTGAATGATGATCAGACCGTTGGTAACTGGGTTGAAAAACTGAAAGGCCAGGTGAGTCAGTTCGTTGATTTTGATGCCACTGAAAATCCGGCTGAGGTTGTGAATAACCTGGACTGGACCAAAGGTATGGATATCCTGACATTCCTGCGGGATGTGGGTAAGCATTTCTCTGTTAATCAGATGATCGCTAAGGAGTCGGTTAAACAGCGTATTGATCGTGAAGGCGAAGGTATCTCCTTTACAGAGTTTACCTACATGATTCTGCAATCTTATGATTTCCAGCAGTTGAATAAATCCCATGACTGTACACTGCAAATCGGTGGTTCAGATCAGTGGGGTAATATCACCGGTGGTACTGAGCTGACCCGTCGGATGAATGGTAATAAAGCGTATGGTCTTACCCTGCCGCTGATTACTAAATCAGACGGCACTAAATTCGGTAAAACTGAAAGCGGTACGATCTGGCTGTCCGCGAACAAAACATCTCCTTATGCTTTCTATCAGTTCTGGCTACAAACGGCAGATGCCGATGCTTACCGCTTCCTGAAATACTTCACTTTCCTGTCGATTGAAGAGATTGAACGTATTGAGGCTGAAGACGCTGCCGCACAGGGCCGCCCGCAAGCACAGGGTATTCTGGCTGAAGAAGTCACCCGTCTGGTTCACGGCGAAGCAGGTTTGACTGCTGCTAAGCGTATTACCGATGCGCTGTTCAGTGGTGACCTGTCTGATCTGGGGGCAGATGATTTTGCTCAGTTAGTTCAAGATGGCTTGCCATCACTGCCAATCGAGCAGTCTATGATAGATGCTGCTGGCCCAGCTGTTCCTTTAACTCAGTTTCTTTCAGATGCAGGTATGGGAAATGGTAAGCAGATTAAAGATGCATTGCAGAGAAATGCCGTTTTAGTAAACGGTGTTGAAATTGGTTTGGATCGTAATATGGATGCGGAGAGCATTTTTGCACAATCTAATGCGGTTCATGGTAGTTACTTCATGGTTAAAGTCGGTAAGAAGAAACATCAGATCTTTTACTACGCAACTCCAGAAGTGGTAATTAAAGAAGCGTAAAGTCTTTGCCGAAATTAATGCCTCCTTTGCGAGGCATTTTTTATGCCTGCTATTTAGCTATATAAAGCTGTATTGAAAAGAGCGGTTATTGCACTGCAAAAACTAATTGCAGCTTTCTTCAAAAAGCCTGTTGACACTTTTGGCTGCGTGCCTATAATACGCCCCCACATTGAGACGCAGGGCCGCGGCAACGCAG
>CAKZPE010000044.1 GCA_937138495.1 uncultured Oceanospirillaceae bacterium | reverse complement strand
TCTCAATGTGGGGGCGTATTATAGGCACGCAGCCAAAAGTGTCAACAGGCTTTTTGCAGAAAGCTGCAATTAGTTTTACGTGCTTATTAAAATGAAAATCACACTCATAAAAAACCCCGTCGTAACCGACGGGGTCTCCACCCTGAACCTTATAAACCTGTTCTTATGATATATAGCTAAGCGGTACTACGGTCTGCCATAACAAAACACTGGTAACGATCATTCCTACCATTGTGCATAAACCGACTGTCAGGATTGATGACGAAAAGAAAAACGCCCGGTCTTCCGGTATTTCCATAATCACCGGAACACCGACATACAGCAGATAAACGGCATAGCACAGCGCAGCTAACCCAACCAGTACGTTAAACCATAACATTGGATACAAACCTGCCAGGCCTGACATAAATAAAGGCGTTGCCGTAAAGGTTGTCAGAATCAGGCATTCATTCATGTTGACATGTCCGCCATAAGTTTTTTCCATCCAGTGTATGGCGTATGCAATAAATGCCACTGCGACCCAGCAGGCAAAATAGAATGCCACTGCTGCAGATAACGCACTTCCCACCGTAAGTTTTACAAAATCAGTGCCTGTCAGGCTCCATCCGATCTGCGTTGTCCCGATAAACATGCATACTGCAGGAATGGCGGCCAGAATACTGATTTGCGCCATAAATACATGTGCCACACTGTAACGCTCTTTATGAATGGATCCCCACTCTTCTTTCGGGTGGTGAAACATGCCAACCATATGGTGTATAAACATGATACTTCTCCTAATTTTGAATTTAAGGCGTATCAGTTGGCTATGACCGACTCCCATTTCTCGGTGTTAAGCGTACTCACGCCCCAATTACGCAGCTAGGTCCGTAACCTGTTGCCGCTCCATCAGACACTCATCTTTCCTCTAGAGTCCGAATACTAATCCCATTGAATAATGATCTATCAGCAACACCACAAACAGCCACATAATGTAATAAATGCTGTATCTGAACATAGCCATCTGGCTGCCCGGAACATCCTTAAACACCTTCCAGCCCCAATGTAAGAATCTAATGTTCAGTATGCTGATCCCCAATAAATAAATCAGACCACTCATGCCGGTTAAATAGGGTAATGCTGTTGTCGCAACCATTAACAGGCTATAGAGCAGAATCTGTATCTTTGTATATGTCTCTCCATGTGTCACCGGCAACATCGGAATGCCTGCATTCTGATAATCTGCTTTTCTGGCCAGACACAGTGACCAGAAGTGCGGCGGTGTCCACGCAAATATTATTAGTACTAATAATAGACTGTTCGCTTCAATACTGCCGGTTATTGCCACCCACCCCAGCATTGGGGGTGCAGCACCGGCGATTCCGCCAATAACAATGTTTTGTGGCGTTGCCCTTTTCAGATATACCGTATACACCACCGCATACCCCAACAGTGCCAGCAAAGTAAGTACCGCGGTCAATGGATTAACAAGTATTGCCAATATCGCCAGGCCAATAACGGAGATTACACACGCAAACATTAATGCCTGACGCTGTGACAACCGTCCCTGGGGCAGAGGGCGCCGACGAGTACGGTACATTTTTTCATCAATTTTATTATCCAGTACATGGTTCACCGCAGCGGCTCCGCCGGAGGCCAGACCGATTCCAACAGTGGCCCACAGTACGAGATGCCAGGGCGGTAATTCAGTACGTGCCAAAAACATGCCGACAATTGCCGTCAACAACATGACAGCAACCACTCTTGGCTTACACAGTTCCAGATAATCACGCCACTGCGTGCTTTGAAGACTGCTCACGGATTTAGACTGTGACATAATTCACCTCCGTTCTGACCCGCTGATATAACCAAAGTAAACTGATCAGTAATAACACCGCACCAGAATGGTGTGCCATTGCTAACCCCAGTGGTAAACCGAAAATAATGTTACCGACACCTAAGCCAACCTGAGTGAACACAACCAGGATCACACAGGCTATTGGCCCCCGCAGTGATTTATTACGAAACAGCACAGTTGCTACCATTAAAAGGTAGGCACATAGCAACACCGCCACAGCCCGGTGCGTCATTTGAATAGCGGCCCTGGCTTCCAGCGATAACATACCGCCTTCATAGTTGGGCCCCACCGGCGCTGATACATCAAAGCCAGTTTGAAAATCCAGAGGAACCGTCTGATCGTCGGCACACTGCAACCAGTGGGGACAAGACCAGCCGGCGTAATTAGCGCTTGTCCATCCACCCAGTATTAGCTGTATAAACAGCAATATCACTGCACCGCCCACCAGCCAGCTAGGTCGGTTTACATTTTTATCTCTCTCCGATGATGCTTGTAACCGCTGATAAAGCCGGATCAGCAAACTCAGTGTCAGTAACCCGCCCAATAAATGGAGCGTCACCACAACCGGTAACAGTTTTAACGTGACAGTCCACATCCCAAACAATCCCTGCGTAATAACCAGCGCTAAGAGACCATAGGACAGAAATACCGGATAGTGAGCAGTGCGGCGTTGCTGATACGCATACCAGGCCAGCAGCATAATGATTAGCCCGAGCGATGAGGCCAGATACCTGTGCACCATTTCGGTCATGCCCTTACTGACATCAACACTGCCACCATATGTCTGTTCAGCTGCAGCAATTTCTGAAGCTGTGTTGGGCACAGCAATCTGACCATAACATCCGGGCCAGTCCGGGCATCCCAGTCCGGCATTATTCAACCGCGTCCATGCCCCCATAGACACCACAACCAGCGTCATTAGAATGGCAAGCGCGCAAATACGTCTTGGCCAGTAATTTTGAGGATGAGCGCCTTTCATCATCATACCAATCACCCAATTTTGGATACTTTCAGAAGACGTTTCAGATCATCCAGAATATCCCGCGGGGATTGTTCCAGCCGGTAACTGAGTACCGGATTTCCCAATGGATCAACCAGCACAATACTTTGGGCAGTGCCAGTAGCGCCATTCAGTAACCGGGAGTCAATACGATCAGAATCACGCCCCAGCGCCGTTTTTATCTTAGCTAAACGCTGCATCCACGCCTGACATTCAGACTGACATTGCGAACTCAGCATAATTAGTTGCCAGCGACCATTTGCCACCAGCTCTTCACCCGGACTAAGCAGTAATGGCTGCTCAGCCTCACTGACAATCAGTACGCCATTGTTTACTTTACCCACAGGCTGCCACCAGCCACCAAAATAGCTCAGCATGGCAAATATTAAAGGCAGTACGGCAACACCAATCACTAGCCAGAGGCTGGAAATTTTTGTCATCACTTATCCCCTTGTCCTGTCAGATTTGCAGAGCCCGCTATCAACTGAATGGCAATACGCTCCCGTCGCCAACCAAATACAATCAGGCACACAACTAACGCACAGCTCATCATGAACCACTGGAAGGCATACCCTATGTGACGCTCAGGTGGCATATTAACCGCTGCCCAACCCACCTGAATATCTGTCAGTAAAGGCGCATCCATTCTGACCACCTGTGGATACAGCTCCAGTTCCAGCACCGCAGATATATCAGCAAGATCAATCTGTTGAATGCGCTGCGGCCAGCCGGACGGCCGCGGTACCTTGCTTAAGGTAAAACCACTGACCGGTGTAAGTAACCGCCCGGCAACGTCAACATATCCATCGGGTAACTCAACTTTGGGTAACTGTGTACGGTCAGGATTTGCAGCTAACCATCCCAAGTTCAACAGCGCATATTGCGGTGAAGCTTTTACGTCTAAGACCACCAGTACCTCGTACCCGGCCTGCCCTTGCCGAACCCGGTTATCCAGAAAAAAAAACCTTTCTGGTAACAACTGCCCCTGCAAAGCAACAGAACGCCCGTCGTTTTCAGCTGAATCTGAGCTCAGTACAGGTAGTTCATACAGTGTTTGCGAAGAAGTATCCCAACGCTCCAGAATCTGTTGTTTATGCTCCGCCCGCTGTAACTGCCACATCCCCAGACCAAACATAACCGGCACCAGCGCCACCAGCAGCCCAAAAACAAGCCGCTTGCACCAACCCCAGCTATGTTCTTTACTCATATCAGTATCCCTTTAGCGAATTCCGCTTCACCGACACGGAGATTGCAGATAATGCTGATAAAAACGGCCATTCTGATCGTACTTGCTGCAGTGCTGTATTCGTTATTTTCCGGTTTGTACTTCTTAGTCCGTGACCAGGGTGCATCCCACCGCACCCTGCACGCACTTTCTGTACGTATCGCGCTGACTGTCTTGCTCATTGCCTTATTAGTCTATGGTTTCTATTCCGGCGAACTGATGATTCGCAGCCCCTTCCCTGTTACTCATCAATAATTAAAAGACATAGACAAACAGGAACAGACCGATCCAGACTACATCCACAAAGTGCCAATACCAGGCAACCGCCTCAAAACCAAAGTGCTTTTCACTGTCGAAGTGTCCTTTAAGAATCCTCAGCCAGATAATAATGAGCATGAAAGTCCCCAGCGTCACATGCACACCGTGAAAACCGGTAAGAATGAAAAAGGTTGCCCCGTAAATACCCGCCTGCAGGGTCAGCCCTAATTCGTTGTAAGCTTCGGCATACTCAAGCCCCTGGAAATACACAAAGACGATCCCCAACAAAATTGTGGCAAGCAACCAGAGCTTGATCGCCCCCCGGTTGTCCCTCTTCAGCGCTTTATGAGCAAAAGTAACGGTCACACTGGACGTCACAAGCAACACAGTATTCAGTAACGGCACATGCCAGGGATCAATGATTGCCTGTGGCCCCGGAAACAACTCCATATCAGGAGTCTGCAACAACGGCCAGGTAGCTTCAAAGCCTGGCCAGAGCATATTGGCAGCCCCTTTAGCTCCTTCTCCTCCTAACCAGGGTACGGCTAATGTTCGCACGTAAAACAGCGCACCGAAGAACGCCGCAAAAAACATCACTTCTGAAAAAATAAACCACCCCATCCCCCAGCGGAACGAACGATCCATCTGGGCGGAATACATCCCCGCCTGACTCTCTTTTATAACGTGGCCGAACCAGCCCACCAGAATCAGTCCGAGCAACAGTGCACCGATCAGCAAAGTCACCATCCCTGCACCGCCCCCAGCCTCAGCTGAAAGTGCGTTTAACAGACTGCCGGCACCAAATGCCATCAGAAATAAAGCCACTGACGCTAATATGGGCCAGCGGCTTTCTTCAGGTACATAGTAGGTTGCACTGCTCATAGTTGAACCTCCTCACTGCCTGACGCAGCGGCGAGTGCATCTTCAGGTGTAATATCGAATAAGGTATAGGAAAGGGTAATCGTCTTAATGTGCACTGGAAGCTCATCATCCAGCACAAACAACAGGGGCATTTCCCGTTGTTCTTTAGCATTCAGCGGCTGACGGTCAAAACAGAAACAATTCACTTTACGCAGATACTGCGCCGCTTCTGCCGGCGCGACGCTGGGCACCGCCTGGGCAACCATAAAACGGTCGGTAGGATTGGTTGCCACATAAGCCGTTTGTTTCATCTCACCGATATGAACTTCCAGACTGGACTCACTCGGGCGAAACCCCCAGGGCATCCCCCCGTTATTCACCGCGATTAACTGAACCTTTACCCGACGGTTAACGTCACTGACCACCGTCTCCTGAAGCGGCCCGTTATTCAGCACTTTGCCATTGAGCCCAGTCACCTGGCAAAACACATCGTATAAAGGCACCAGCGCAAACCCAAAACCGAACATCAGAACGCAACTGAGTGTCAGGCGGATAATCAGGCGACGGTGTGATGAAGTTTGTTCAGCCATAATCTCACCTTAATCAACCTTCGGTGGCTGAGTGAAACTGTGATATGGCGGCGGCGAAGGCAGGGTCCATTCCAGCCCGTGAGAACCTTCCCATACACGGTCGGTCGCTTTTTTACCGCCCCGGGCGCAACAGACAATATTATAAATAAACAGCAACTGCGCAAATCCGAAGAGGAATGCGCCCACTGAGGCCACCATATTAAAGTCAGCGAACTGCAGAGCATAATCCGGAATCCGGCGCGGCATACCTGCTAAACCAATGAAATGCATCGGGAAGAAAGTGATATTCACGCCAATGAAAGACAACCAGAAATGCAGTTTTCCCATGGACTCGTTATACATGTTACCGGTCCATTTCGGTAACCAGTAATAGGTTGCCGCCATGATCGAGAAAATCGCCCCGGGTACCAGTACATAGTGGAAATGCGCCACAACGAAATAAGTATCGTGATATTGGAAATCCACCGGCGCAATTGCCAGCATCAGACCGGAGAAACCACCAATGGTGAACAGCACCACAAAGGCCACCGCGAACAGCATCGGTGTCTCGAAGGTCATTGATCCCCGGAACATCGTGGCAATCCAGTTAAAGACTTTTACCCCGGTCGGCACTGCAATCAGCATCGTTGTAAACATGAAGAACAACTCGCCGATCAATGGCATACCCACCGTGAACATATGATGCGCCCAGACAATAAAGGACAGTATTGCGATTGAAGACGTGGCATACACCATCGAGGTATACCCGAACAGTTTTTTACGGGCGAAGGTAGGAATAATTTCAGACACAATCCCGAAGGCCGGTAAAATCATAATGTAAACTTCAGGGTGACCGAAGAACCAGAATACATGCTGGAACAGTACCGGGTCACCACCACCAGCGGCATTAAAGAAACTGGTACCAAAATGGATATCCATCAGCATCATGGTAACCACGCCCGCCAACACAGGCATAACGGCAATCAGCAAAAACGCCGTGATCAGCCAGGTCCAGACAAACAGTGGCATCTTCATAAACGTCATACCCGGTGCCCGCAGGTTAAAGATAGTGGCAATAATATTGATCGCCCCCATGATGGAACTGATCCCCATCATATGAACAGCGAAGATAAAGAAGGTCACACTTGGCGGTGCATAGGTAGTAGACAGCGGCGCATAGAATGTCCAGCCAAAGTTAGGACCGCCCCCTTCCATAAACAGCGTCATCAGCATCATGCTGAAGGCAAACGGCAGAATCCAGAAACTCCAGTTATTCATCCTTGGCAGCGCCATATCCGGCGCACCGACCATCATCGGGACCATCCAGTTAGCCAACCCGACGAACGCTGGCATGACCGCACCAAACACCATGATCAGACCATGCATGGTGGTCATCTGGTTAAAGAACTCAGGCTGAATCAGCTGTAATCCCGGTTGAAATAACTCCGCCCGGATCGTCAGCGCCATACAACCGCCCACCATAAACATCACCAGACTGAAAATCAGATACATGGTGCCGATATCTTTATGGTTCGTGGTATACAGCCAGCGGGTGATACCCTTCGCCGGGCCGTGGTGATGGCCCGTTGATGCTGTTTGCTCAAGCGTACTCATACCCACCCCCTACTCTGCTTTCAGCTGTTTGATTTGCTGTGGCGTAATCATGCCACCGTCGTTGCCCCAGGCATTTCGCTCATAGGTAATGACCGCTGCCAGATCCACATCACTTAGCTGTTCACCAAATGCCTGCATGGCAGTACCCGTCCGGCCATGCACCACAATCCGTGCATGTTCCATAAGCCCGTCACCCGACATCAACGGTGTGTTTACCAACCCTGGGAAGGCGCCCGGAATCCCCTGACCATTCGCCTGATGACACGCCAAACAACTGGTTTTATACACCTCTTCCCCTTTGCTGATCAGCGCTTCCATTGTCCAGGTCTGCTCCGCTGCTGCTTTCTCGGCCTGTTGAGCCTGCGTCTGCGAGGCTACCCACTGCAGATAATCTTCCTCACTGCGGGCATCCACAACCACCGGCATAAAACCATGATCCCGGCCACATAACTCTGCACACTGCCCCCGGTAAATGCCGGGCTCATCAACCACCGTCCAGGCTTCATTAATAAAACCGGGAATCGCATCTTGTTTAACCGCCAGAGCAGGCACCCACCAGGAATGAATCACATCATTAGCAGTAATCAGGAAGCGGACTTTTTTACCGACAGGAATTACCACCGGCTGATCCACCTCCAGAAGGTAGTTTTCGCCTTTAGTTGCTTCGTTATTGATCTGATCCTGAGGTGTGGAAAGATTACTAAAGAAATCAATATCCTGACCCAGATACTGATAACGCCACTTCCACTGATAGCCGGTCACCTGAATATTGATATCCGCTTCAGACTTGTCATACATCTGAATCAAAGTCTGGCTGGCAGGCACCGCCATAGCGACCAGAATACCGAACGGAATGATGGTCCAGAGAATTTCCACCCAAAGGTGTTCATGAAAATGGTGGGCTTTTGCGCCCCGGGACTTGCGGTGATAGATAATCGACCACAACATTACGCCAAACACCACTACCGCGATAGCGACGCAGACGTAAAAAATAATCATATGAAGATCAAAAATGGCGTGACTTATTTCCGTCACGCCCCTCACCAGATTTACTTCCCATTCCGCAACTACTGCTGGCGAAATGACAAACCCTGACAGCAACAGGGCCAATCGGTTGCATCGCATACACAGGTCTCCTTGCTACCGGATAACAGCTAAAATTAAACGGTTTTGCCTCAGGGCCTTTCTTTGTTTTTTATTCTTCAGCAATTAACAACTTAGTCGAAGGAAGTATAGCAGCAGATATTTACAGGCAAGGAGGACTGGCCCTGTTAAACGGCGGCATAGCCATTAAAGCAAGCAGATTCAATAGGCCCAACACTGCATGAATAACGGGCCACAGCTAAATGCTAAAAGCCAGAAAAAACGTGAAAAAAAATATCCGGGATGATCAGAAAACAACCAGAAACAGATGAAAAATCAGCTCATCCTGAGTCTCATCTGAAGACAAAATATATCGTATTTATGCAGTAGCAACGATTGTCAGAACCTTCAGTTCACAAGGCCGTTTAATAACCCATAAAGTGCGGTAATAATTACAACAATCAGGATCACGCTGGCCAGAACAGTCAACAACAACGCCGAAAAAGAAGAACGGTCTTCTTTATTCTTACCGCCAGTATGCGGATGAGAAACAGACAGAAAAACTAACAGAAGTTTGAAACATTTCACTGTTAGCTGTTTACATCTGAACAATGCTGCAACCACTGGATCGATATGAAACATACTACCTCCCAGCCCTTATATCCTGCATCAGGTACGTTCAGCTCAGCATTCAGTGAGCCACCTTCTGCGTATCATTTCAGGCAGGCTATCGTCGCGAACAGAATGTTCAGCGCTGATATCTAAGGTATAGCCTATATCCCAGCAATACTGCCAGTAGCAGACCGTAAATCAGTTGTTCGTAGAAGCTGGCCCGGATCTGCCAGATGAAATGCAGCATAACCAGTAAGCTGGCAGGATAAATCCAGCGGTGTAAGGTTTTCCAGCGTTTACCCAAGCGGCGCATCATGGATTTGGTAGAGGTAATTCCCATTGGAATAAGAATCAGCAGTGCCAGTGCGCCCACGATGATATAAGGCCGTTCAGTCAGTTCACGGAAAAACAGATCAGACCGCCAGCCGATAAGGAACGTACAGAACGCCAGTAAGTGGAGTACGCCATAAAACAACGCATAGAGCCCCATCATACGGCGAAACTTTAACGCCCAGCCCCAGCCCAGTACCTGTCGGGCCGGCGTGATTGCCAGGGTAATCCACAGGAAGTTAATCGCCCAGGTACCCATTTCATCAACGACGAATTTCGCCGGATCGGTGCCCAAATCGTTACTGACCCCCAACCCTACCAGATTAGCCAACGGCCATAACGGCAACAGAAACAACAGCCACCAGCGCAGGCGGGCTTGAATGGCCGGGGAAAATGGCAGATTCAATACCATTTCTTCAGGTCCATCCCCTTATACATCTGAGCGACCTCTTCAGCGTATCCGTTGAATGGCAGGGTATCGACAATATTCGGAGACAATAGCGAAGAAGGCAGCCGGCGCTCTGTTGCCTGGCTCCAGCGGGGATGACCCACCTCCGGATTTACATTGGCAAAGAATCCATATTCACCCGGGGCAATAATATTCCAGCTACTGGCGGGCATTTCTTCAACAAACTCAATCTTCACGATGGACTTAATAGATTTAAACCCATACTTCCAGGGCACCACTAAGCGTAAAGGTGCGCCATTCTGTGGAGGCAGCGCATTTCCGTAAACGCCTACGGCCATCAGGGTCAGAGGGTTCATCGCCTCATCCATCCGCAAACCTTCCACATAAGGCCAGTCGATGGTGGAAAAGATACTGTCCTGTTCAGGCATCTGGTCTTTATCAACCAAGGTTTCAAAACGGACAAACTTTGCTTTAGAGGTCGGTTCAAAACGTTTAATCAGATCCGCCAGCGGGAAGCCTAACCAGGGGATAACCATTGACCAGGCCTCAACACAGCGTAACCGGTATACCCTGTCTTCCAGAGTATGCGGCTTCAGTATATCTTCCAGATTGTAATTGCCTGGTTTGGCAACTTCACCAGCAATTTCAACAGTCCAGGGATCTGTCTTGAAATTTTGCGCTTTACGCACCGGATCCCGTTTGTCGGTCCCGAACTCATAAAAGTTATTGTGCGTGATAGCGTTGTAATAAGGGGCTGGCTCTTCCGTTGTGGATAACGCTTCGTTACGCACGGCAGCAGTTAGCTGTGCACGCATCCACTCAGGGCCAGGATATTGTGGAAGGTCAGTGGGAATATCATATTCCAGTGCCTGCGCGATAGACGGCAGACCAAGGGAAGATACCGCCGCCAGACCGAGGCCGGCTTTCATAAACTGGCGGCGATTGCGGTAAATCGACTCGGGGGTTATTTGCGAAGACTTAATTGAATCAGGCTTTTTTATCAGCATTTAACACCCCTTGGGATTATTAACTCTACGCGCGCATTTTACGCTTGCGTACTAACCATAATATCGGACCAGACAGGCTGTAACCGAGAATCAGCAACCACAGAATGATCGGTGGACTGATCGAGATTACCCCAACCACCAGCACAATCGCCAGCAGAATCATAAACGGGATTTTCCCTTTCGGATCAACATCTTTGAAACTGTAATACAGAACATTACTGACCATCAAAACACCGACAAGTGCCACGTAAACAGCAATTAAATACGCATAACCGGTAACATCCAGGTCAAATTCAACGCTGGCCCATACCAGACCGGCCACGGCTGCAGCAGCGGCAGGGCTTGGTAAGCCAATAAAATAACGCTTATCCACAGAGCCGATTTGCGTATTGAAGCGCGCCAGTCGCAGAGCGGCACCGGCAACATAAATAAAGGCAGCAAACCAGCCAAATTTTCCCGCAGAGCTCAGCACCCAACTAAAACTGACCAACGCCGGTGCAACACCGAAAGAGACCATATCAGACAGTGAATCATACTCAGCACCGAACGCGCTGGAAGTATTGGTCATCCGGGCAACCCGGCCATCCAGACCGTCCAGTACCATAGCGACAAAAATCGCAATGGAGGCATTGGCAAAATCACCGTTCATGCCGGCAACTACCGCATAAAAGCCGGAGAACAATGCACCGGTTGTAAACAGGTTGGGTAACAGATAGATACCACGGCTGCGAGGCTTAGGGCTCTCCTGCGCAGTTTCTGGGCTTTCAGGTGGGTTAGCAGAACCGTTGTCTTCAGCGTGTTGATTATCGTGCTGATCGATCATGATATGTTTTCACCGCATATTATTAAGAAAGTGGGCACATTCTACTGCCGTGCCTGTATGAAAGCTAATTTCTACAACAGTTCCGGTAAATTAACGGTAAACAGTTTTGACAGACAGTCCCAGGCGCAGACCTTTCAGGCAAGTAACACCCGCTCAACAAAACGTCTGGGCAAGGCATTGGCGACCGGGGTTTCCCGGGCTGAGCTGAGTACCCGGTCCAGCTGACCATCCCCATCGGTATAATGGGCTTTATAGAAGGTAAGCCGTTCGACCAAAGTGTCACGATCCACTTCCGGATGGAACTGAAACGCCCAAAAATCCAGGCCTTCAACCCGAAAGCTATGCATACACTGGTCGGTATATGCCAGTAACTGACACTTTTTCGGCAAAGCAGCCGCATACTGACGATGCACGGAAATAGCCAGAAACTCATTATCAATATCATGAAACAGAGGATCATCTGCTGCAGCCGGCGTCAGCAAAACTGGCAAACTGCCCATTTCAAAATCTGCATCTTTATGAAGAATTTCGCCCCCCAGCGCCAATACCGCCAACTGGAATCCGAAACAGGACGCAAACACAGGCAGACCGGTATCTGCACAATGGCGGATTAGTCTGAGGCAAGGATCAATAAAGCTAAATTCTGCAGGCTTAAGGACATTCGCTTCGCTGGCACCGCCGACCCACAGCGCATCATAACCATCCGCTGCGGTAACAGGAAAATCCGGGGTATCGAATACATTCAGCACATCAATCTGGCTGCGTTCCAACCCACTGAGAGCAGCAAAGCTTTGCAACTCCTCTTCCCGCACCTGAGGGCTGTCACGTATTTGCAGCAACAGTGTTTTCAGCTGGTGTTTTCTGCGTTTCTGCGATGTATGCGTTTCAGACATAGATGACATCCCGACAGCTGGAAGGTCACCTGATCATAACGCGAACCCCGGTTACTTAAAACCGCGGCAACCAGGCCGGCACGGCCGGCAACTCAGGCAAACGTTCCTTCAGTGAAGGTAAACCTTTCTCTGTCAGTTTAGCCGTAATCAGCTGTTTCAGGGGGGCACAGTTATTTGCCAGCCGCATGGTCAGCTTACGGGCCAGTTTGGCGGGTATTCGGTCATCAGTGAACAGTCCTACGACTAAATTCGTTCCGTGATAAATTGGCCGGGTCGCCAGCATATGTGCGCGCTGATACCCTTCCAACAAGCTGGCAGCACCAATATCCTGATTTTTCGCCGCCGCTTTCAGTACCGCTTTGGCTAAGGTTTGCTGGCTTTTCAGTCCCAGGTTAAATCCATGCGCTGTAACCGGATGCATACCCACTGCCGCGTCACCAATCACCGCAAAACGCCGGGCAACGAAACGCTTGGCATGCACCCCCACCAATGGATACAAATGCCTTGGACCGCACAGCTTCATCGATCCCAGCTGGCCTTTCAGACGTTGCTCTATATCTGCTTCGAACTCTGCGTCCGGCAATTTCTGAATGGCCTCAGCTTCGTCACTGCCAACCGTCACAACAATAGACGACCGGTTACCGGCCATCGGTAACAGGGCCAGCGTACGGCCATAATGAAAACATTCGATAGCCGTCTGTTCATGGTCTCCTGTATGGTCCATCCGGCACACAATTGCACTGCGGGAAAAATCATTCATGGTGGCAGCAATGCCCATTTTACGGCGGGTTTCCGAAAAACGGCTGTCAGCGGATACCAACAAATCACACTGCACACGGGTACTGTCTGACAACTCAACCCAGGCGCTGTCATCACAGCTGCCAAGGTCAGTCACGGAGGTGTCGGCACGCAGAGTAATATTCCGATGCTGTTCTGTACCAAAGGTCGCTTCATAATATGCCTGGCGAATAGCATGGTTCGGTACCAGATATCCGAGTGCCTCCAGATCCTGACGCTGATTATCAAAATCGAGAGAATAGTCTGAATCGCCATCCACGACACGAGCGGCACAGATAGGTGCGATATCTTCTGCAGACAACTTATCCCAGGCGCCGCTGTGTTGCATCATTTCAACTGACTGATGGGTCAGCGCAATCTCCCGGCCGTCTTCCGCCGGCTCACGCAAACTGGTTTCAGGAGCTTTTTCAACCACCAGCACCCGTAAGTCTGACTGCCCCAGTGAACATGCGAAACTCAGACCCGCCGGGCCGGCACCTATAATCACCACGTCGTATTGCATCGCCAGTATCCTCTTTTTCAATATCCGGGATACCCTACTCTGACTGGAACGGTGAAACACCGACCTGAATCAAACTTCGCTCAAAAAGCTATTTTTCCGGTAAACATTCCCATTCCGGCAAATCTTTAGCCGCTACATACCAGTCCGCTGCAGAACCACGAAATACATTTTGCAAGGGCTCAATACCCGGATGAACATCCAGTGTACCTGCCGGAATAACCATCGCCTTACCGGACTTAGCCCGCCAGGGCAATGATGAACCACAATGCTTACAAAACGCCGTGGTGAAATGTTTACTTTCTGCTGGGGCGTAAGTGCCGATCAGTGGCCGGCCACTCAGCCAATTAAACTGCTCAAGCCTGACCAGAATATTCGCCGCATGAGCACTGCCGGTGAATTTACGGCACCGGGAGCAATGACAGTACTGAAAAATCCCCAGATTACCATCCAACTGATAAGTAACTTCACCACACAGGCAACTGCCGGTTACCTGATCAGCAGATCCTGTTTTCGAATCCTGCATACCGCCTCCTCCCAGCAATAATGAAAAACAGTCTGAAAAATATAGCCTGATTACAGCACGGTGCTTAAGTATTTGTCGCTTATCTGTTCGGATAAGGCATAAAAAAACCCGTGGCTGACGTCAGCCACGGGGTCATACATTTCAGAGACTCAACTCTCAGTCCGGTTTACCGAAAAACAAACTCCCCGGCTTCAACATCCACAGCAATTTCACTGCCACTGCTGAAGTCACCGGCCAGTAAACGCTGCGCCAGTGGATTTTCAATCCATTGCTGAATCGCCCGCTTCAGCGGCCTTGCCCCGTATATCGGTTCAAAACCAACATCCACCAGTTTATCCATCGCCGTTGATGTCAGTACCAGGCTGAGTTCTCTTTCCGCCAGACGGCTGCGCAAGCGCTGCAGCTGAATCTTTGCAATGCCACGAACCTGCTCTTTACCCAGGCTATGGAACACAACTACTTCATCAATCCGGTTAATCACTTCAGGCCTGAAGTGAGTGCCTACTACCTCCATCACCGCATTACGCATCAGACTGTAATCATCATCACTGCTGAAGTTCTGAATAAGATCAGACCCAAGGTTAGAGGTCATCACCACAATGGTATTGCGGAAATCGACCGTACGGCCCTGACCATCAGTCAGGCGACCGTCTTCCAGTACCTGTAGCAAAATATTGAAGACATCCGGGTGAGCCTTTTCTACCTCATCCAGCAGTAATACAGAGTAAGGCTTACGGCGTACTGCTTCTGTCAGATAACCACCTTCTTCATATCCGACATACCCCGGAGGTGCACCGATCAGCCGCGCCACCGAATGCTTTTCCATGAACTCAGACATGTCGATACGTACCATGGCATCCGTGGTATCGAACAGGAAACTGGCCAGTGCTTTACACAGCTCAGTTTTACCCACACCGGTTGGTCCCAGGAACAGGAAGGAACCGTTTGGCCGGTTCGGATCAGCCAAGCCGGCCCGTGCACGGCGTACTGCATTAGATACCGCCCGAACCGCTTCTTCCTGACCGATCACCTGTTCATGCAGGGCATCTTCCATCCGCAGTAACTTATCACGCTCACCTTCAAGCATCTTAGACACCGGGATACCCGTCCAGCGGGACACCACCTCGGCGACTTCCTCTTCACCGACTTTATTACGCAGCAGTTTATTCTGCTGCTCAGCATGATCTGTTTCCGCTTCCGCCTGAGCAGCAGCTTCCAGCTGTTTCTCCAACTCAGGAATTTTGCCGTACTGCAATTCAGACATGGTACTCAGATCACCGGCACGGCTGGCCTTCTCCAGTTCAATCCGGGCCTGATCCAGCTGTTCTTTCACCTGCTGAGACCCTTGCAGGGCAAGCTTCTCAGCATTCCATATTTCTTCCAGATCCGCGTAATCTTTTTCAATATCGCTGATCGCAGCCTCTAACTCCTGCAAACGCTTCTTCGCCGCCAGATCTTTTTCTTTCTTCAGGGCTTCACGTTCCATTTTCAGCTGAATCAGGCGGCGTTCCAGCCGATCCATACTTTCCGGTTTGGAATCCATTTCCATACGGATACGGCTGCCGGCCTCATCAATCAGATCGATCGCCTTATCCGGTAACTGCCGGTCGGTGATATACCGCTGAGATAATTTAGCCGCAGCAATGATCGCTGAATCAGAAATATCGACACCGTGGTGAATCTCATAACGTTCTTTAAGGCCCCGCAGAATTGCCACGGTATCTTCTTCGCCTGGCTCATCCACAATGACTTTCTGGAAGCGGCGCTCCAGAGCAGCATCTTTCTCGACGTACTGACGATACTCATCCAGCGTCGTCGCACCTACGCAGTGCAGTTCACCTCTTGCCAGTGCCGGCTTGAGCATATTACCGGCATCCATGGCACCTTCGCCTTTACCGGCACCCACCATGGTATGCAGCTCATCAATAAAGAGAATAATCTGCCCTTCCTGTTTCGACAGTTCATTCAATACAGCTTTAAGGCGTTCCTCAAACTCACCGCGGAATTTAGCCCCAGCTATCAAAGCGCCCATATCCAGCGACAGAA
Organism: uncultured Oceanospirillaceae bacterium; assembly: GCA_937138495.1. GTDB lineage: Bacteria > Pseudomonadota > Gammaproteobacteria > Pseudomonadales > Balneatricaceae > Amphritea. Next base: position 33,016 of record CAKZPE010000044.1, on the reverse strand, counting down.
CCTGTTTATTCTTCAGGCCTTCCGGCACTTCGCCATTCACAATTCGCTGGGCCAGACCTTCCACAATGGCGGTTTTACCCACACCCGGCTCACCAATTAATACCGGGTTATTCTTGGTTCGGCGCTGTAGCACCTGAATAGTGCGACGGATTTCATCATCACGGCCAATCACCGGATCCAGCTTACCGGCTTCCGCCCGGGCGGTCAGATCAATAGTGTACTTATCCAGTGCCTGACGGTTTTCTTCCGCGTTAGCAGAATCCACACCTTCACCGCCGCGCAATTGCTGTACCACAGCCGTCAGACGCTGTTTGTCCGCTCCTGCAGCTTTAAGCATTTTGCCCACACCGCTTTTGTCATCCAGCATGGCCAGCACGAAGACTTCGCTGGCGATATACTGGTCCTGCCATTCGCGAGCCAGCTTTTCAGTCAGATTAAACAACTTGCCTACATTCGGGGAAAAGCGGATATCGCCGTCGCTGTCAGTCACCTGTGGCAGGTTGGAATACTCCTGCTGCACCGCGTTGCTCAGTTGCTGGGTATTCACCCCCGCCTGCGACAATAAGGGTCTGATCGAACCGCCCTGCTGATCCGACAAGGCTTTCAGAATATGAACCGGTTCGATGTAATTATGATCTTTTGCAATCGCCAGTGACTGAGCATCGGCCAAAGCAGACTGCAATTTGCTGGTAAAACGTTCGGGATGCATTGAAGCCCTCCTTAAAATTATCTGCACCACTGGCCGTTATGGTATCCGGGCTCTGAACTGGCCCGCGGGACGGCTGGTGAGTTAATAACTTAAGTAGGGGCTGGCTGAATAAAATTCAAGCCGGTACAGAAAATTAAATTAGAAGATGCTGATATATATCAGTTAGCAATCCAGATTGCGCTGGCCATACGGCCGGTAACGCCATCCCGACGGTAGGAATAAAAGTCAGTAGTCTGAGTAAAAGTGCAGTGATCTCCACCGGAAATCTGTTCAATGCCCAGATGCCGTAACCGCAAACGTGCTAACTGATAAATATCCGCCAACCATTTTCCAGAGTTTGCAGATGGCTTAAATGCCGTTTCAGAAGTAGCCAGGTAATCACAAAACTGCTGACGCACTTCATCGCCGACTTCAAAGGCATCCGGTCCGATCGCCGGACCAAGCCAGACATGCAGATCCTGCTGCCCGGAAAACACCTGCAGAGCATTCTCCACTACGCCATCCACCAGCCCCCGCCACCCCGCATGAGCAACCGCCACCCGGGAACCATCTCCGCTGCTGATAAACACCGGCAGACAGTCGGCAGTCATAACAACACATACCTGACCGGCTTTATCCGACCAGCAGGCATCTGCTTCAGGCACGCGCCCTTCGGCAGACGCTTCAACAACAACAGTACTGTGAGTCTGCTGTAACCACTGAACCGCTTCCCAACCATGTTCAGTGGCCAGTAAACGGCGGTTCTCAGCAACCTTTGCTGAGTCATCAGCCACGTGATCCCCCAGATTCAGACCTGCATAGACACCTTCACTGCAACCGCCCTGCCGGGTGGTGGTAAACGCGTTTACATGTGCAGGTGCCTGCCAGTCAGGGCGAATCAGTTTCATAGCGCGTCTTCGTGTGCCTGAGTGTCGTCTTTCAGATTAGCCAGTAACGTCTGAATATCCTCAGGAAGATCAACTTCCCAGGACATAAGCTCACCGGTAGCCGGATGAAACAGTTCCAGCCGCTTGGCGTGCAGCGCCTGACGTTTAAAGTCCCGCAGGTTCTGCTGTAAATCAGATGAAATACCCTTAGGTAAACGGAAACGGCCACCGTACATCTGATCACCGATCAGCGGATAATTGATATACGCCATATGTACCCGGATCTGGTGGGTACGGCCGGTTTCAAGTTTCAGACGAATATGGGTATGGGAACGGAATTTATCCAGTACCCGGTAATGTGTAACCGCTTCTTTGCCCAGACCAACCACAGCCATCATCTGGCGATTACGGGAATGCCGGCCCAGAGGTTCATCCACTGTGCCGCCACCGGTCATTACATTGTTAACCACTGCTTCATATTCGCGGCCCATGCTGCGCTCCTGCAGCTGCGACACCAGATCAGTCTGCGCCTGAATCGTTTTGGCAACAACCATCAGACCGGTGGTATCCATATCCAGCCGGTGCACAATGCCCGCCCGGGGTACCTGAGCCATTTCCGGATTGTAATGCAGTAAACCGTTGAGCAGGGTGTCATCCCAGTGCCCGGCCGCCGGGTGAACAACCAGTCCCGCCGGTTTATTGATGATCATAATATGTTCATCTTCAAACATGATATCCAGCGGCATCTCACGGGGTACAAAGCTGTCGATGACATTCAGCTGTGCATCAATGACGATCTCTTCGCCACCAAATACCTTATCCCGGATACGCCAGCTCTTGCCGTCAACCGTCAGGCTGCCATCTTTAATCCAGTTTTGTAAACGGGAACGGGAGTAATCCGGAAACAGATCGGCAACCGCCTGATCTAATCGCTTACCAATTAACCCATCCGGGACGGTTGCACTTAATTGCACCTGGTCTGTCATGCTATATTTTCTTCACTTTTTGTGTCCTTTATGCGGTTTCATCACACAAAGGCAGTTTGATGCTTTGGCTTAACATCGGGTTATGGTTAAATAAGCCCGGTAAAATTTTGCCCATTATAACTGAAAGTGGCCTAAACCGCTGTCTAACAAGGACACCGGCAACAATTATCAGGATATTTTTTTATGCGCCTAGCTAAGCTGTTCGCGATTCTATCGATTTGTATCATGACCGCCGGTTGTTCGTGGTTTGGTGGTGGTGAAGAAACCGATAACCTGGATACTCCGGAACAAACCATTTATGACGAGGCGATTTCTGCCCTGAAGGCAGATAATTACCCGCTGGCAATTGAAAAGCTGCAATTACTGGAAGCCCGCTACCCGTTTGGCCAGTACTCCGAACAGGCTCAGCTGGAACTGATCTTTGCTTACCACAAGAACGGTGAAGCAGAAGCCGCTAAAGCAGCAGCAGACCGTTTCATCCGTCTGCACCCGAACCATCCGAACCTGGACTACGCACTGTATCTGAAAGGTTTGACTGCATTTAACCAAGACAAATCGATCTTTGAAGATTACCTGCCGATTGATGAAAGCACCCGTGACCCGGGTAACGCACTCGATTCTTTCAACAGCTTTGACACCCTGATCAAGCGTTTCCCGAACAGCCAGTACGCTCCTGACTCTCAGAAACGTATGGTGTACCTGAAAAACCGTCTGGCTCAGTACGAAATCCATGTTGCCCGCTACTATGTTCGCCGTGAAGCATGGCTCGCTGCCGCTAACCGTGGCCGTTACGTAGTGGAAAACTATCAGGAAACGCCACTGGTACCCGAAGCACTGAGCATCATGGTACTGGGGTATAACCAGTTACAACTGCCGGAACTTGCAGCCGATGCACAGGCGGTTCTTGACGCTAACTTCCCGGGTTACAAAACCAACATTGCACGGGCTAAGAAAGAATCTTTGCTTAGCTCAGCCACGTTTGGCCTGTTCGGCGAAGGCGATCAGGAGCCTGCTAACCAGCAACCTGCATCACAGGTTGAGGAAGACACTGATGAACGCTCCTGGTTCAGCATCATGACCTTCGGTGTATTCGATGATGATGACGAAGAAATTCAGCCAGCCCAGTAATCCGGGCTGAGAGGTAAAAAAAGAGCGGCATATGCCGCTCTTTTTTATTGTCTAGCCCATACGCAGAAAGCCTCTGCACCTCTCAACCAGATACCTGTCGGGCAGCGACCAAACAAATACAACCGGTATCAGGCGCTTCGGTAAGCTTCTGCAGATTGCAGCAGATAACGCTCAAAATCAGGCTGAGACAGTGGCCGACTGTAATAATACCCCTGTGTAAACAAACACTGGTTACTGACCAGAAACGCTTCCTGTTGCTGACTCTCAACCCCTTCAGCCACAACCTGTAACTTAAGGCTTTGCGCCATCGACAGTATGCCTTTGACCAGTTCGTCATCATCCGGATCAACCGTCAAGTCTTTCACAAACGAGCGATCAATTTTGAGAATGTTAATCGGGAATTTCTTAAGATAACTCAATGAAGAGTAACCGGTACCGAAATCGTCAATGGCGAGGCTGACGCCCTGCTGACGAATATTCTCCAGCTGCTCATGAATCCCCTGGTCGTCGGCCATCATCAGGCCTTCTGTAATTTCCAGTACCAGCCGGTCGGGCTCCAGTCCGGTTTCAGCCAAAACCTCCGCAACCATTGCCGCTACATTCTGCTTCTGGAACTGTCGATATGACATATTCACCGCCAGATGTAACGGTAAGCCACTGTTTTCTTTCCAGCTTACCGCTTCCCGACACGCTTCACGCAGGACCCATTCACCGATTGGAACGATCAAACCAATTTCTTCGGCTAGCGGTATAAAGACGTCCGGAGCCACAAAACTATTCTCATGGTCATACCAGCGAATCAGGGCCTCAGCCCCTACCAGACGACCGGTATGCGGATTAAATACCGGCTGATAATTAAGCATAAATTCGTTGTGCTCCAGCGCATCATACAGGGCCGCCTCCAGCTTACGCCGGTCATGGGCTTCGATATCCATCTGCGGAGTAAAGAACTGAAAATTATTACGGCCGCGCTCTTTAGCCTTATACATGGCGCTGTCTGCTTTACGCAGTAAAGTGCCGGTGCTGTCACCGTCATTCGGAAAAATTGTCACGCCGATACTGGCAGACACAAAGGCATCATTACCGTCTAACCGGTATGGCATGGAAAGCTGATCCAGAATGCGGCCAACTATATGCTCAATCACCAGCGGATCCCGGACATCCGGCAGCACAACTGCAAACTCATCTCCTCCAAACCGTGAGGCAGTATCACTTTCTCGCAGCACACTCAGAATCCGGCCAGACGCTTCCTGTAACAATTCATCCCCCACGGAATGCCCCAGGGTATCGTTGATATGTTTAAAGCGGTCCAGATCAAGAAACAATAACGCTACCTGACGACCGTCACGACGGGCACGGGCAATTGCCTGTGAAAAGCGGTCCTCAAATAAATTCCGGTTCGCCAGCTTTGTCAGGGAATCAAAATTCGCCTGGTATTCAACCCTTTCCTTGGCTTCTTCTGCGATCAGTTGACTGTTTCGCAGCTGCTCTTCAACCTTATAACGTTCTTTAATTTCACTTTTCAGGCTGATATTGCTCAGCATCAGCTCATGGGTTCGCTGCTCAACCCTGTCCTCAAGACCAGCCTGCATATCCAGCAGGCGTTTATTATTGCGAAACAGATACACCGCAACAATCAATCCAAGAATCAGGGCGATTACGCTGAGTACCAGCGAGTTTCGGTAAGATACGTATGATTTCATTTGCCGTTCTAAGGCAACTTCGCGGTTAAGAAAATCACGGTCCTGCTGATACTCGTGAGACTCTTCTATCAGTTGTTTAAACAGCCGGCGGACACTCTCGGTATCGTCATAAGACGGGGCTTTGCTTCCGTACAGAACACTGTCGATATACACAACGGAGGTCTGCAGCTTTACTATATCGAAACCATCTGTAACAGCTTCGATACCTAAACGGCCAGACTCAATACTGTCTAACCGGCTCCAGAGAATATTAAACCAGGTATCAAAACGCTCCTGACTGCCCTCATAGCGGGGCGTCGGATATGCCTCAGCATAATGTGCCGCAGTACGCATCAACTCATACTCATACTGCCGCATGAAAAACACCAGCTCTGAGCGGGTGGGTCCTACCTGCATGCCGGATATCTGTCTGAACAGCCAGAATGAGCTGAACATACTGATCATAATCACCACAATCATCATCGTTGCGACGATAATTGAAGTTTTGGAGCTGGATTTAATCATTTACTTCAAGCTTAACCAGTTGCCAGATCGCACGGGAATAATAGGTTCCGTTTTCAAGGTCCGCATTCTCAGACCAGGGATAAATAACCCATACAGGCCCTTTCGTCCGAACAGTCAGCGGCTCACCATTTTTCTCGATCGCTAATATCACGTCATAAGACTCAAAGTCGGCTGTGGGTATCTCTATCTGATATTCATTGGCTGCCAGCGCCGAGACAATACTTCCCTGTGCACCCGCGGCGGTTAATACATCACGAACCAGTGGACCTTTAAATTCAGTCACACCTTCAGTCCAGCGGGTTTCAGTACGGATAGTACGTTGCGGGAACTGCAGCAGCTGATCACGGCCCAGCTGTAAAACATTGCCTGCATTATGTTCAGTAATATTGCCGGCGAGCGTCAGCAGTACCTTGCTCTGCGGCGTAGCCAGATCTGGCCCCTGCGCAAACAGAACCGTAGAAAAGAAACAGCATATAAACCATATGCATAATTTTTGCTTCAACATCACAGCCTCCCGTGAGATCAAACACAAATAATACTCATAGGTTCAGATCTGCTTCCTTTTGCGAACGTACATCTGCCCTTTCGGTTAAATGCCTGAGCCGGGCTCCGGTCAGAGACTATGTCAGCCGGATCCCCTGCAAACATCTATGAGCAACCAGTCATAATTCTATGTTAAAAATCTCAGCCCCGCTCCTCGGAACGCCAGAATCAGCCCCCATTCTGAGAATAAAATTTTCTATTTTTTCAAACAAATTCAAAGATTTTACAAAACCAATCTGCGGCACATGAATAACAATAAAGTTATAAAAAAATATCTACATACATCCAGATCATATTAAAAACAGAACAGACCAATATACATCCCTTAAAATACAGAAGGTTATAACCGCACACCGTTACAAGACATGTACAGATACACAAATCCGAACTACCACAACAATTTTCAGCCTTCAAACAAAAACACACACCCTGATCAGATCAGGCACAGCTAATCAACAGACACAAAAAAACCCGCCGGAGCGGGTTTTTCTTTTCAGCAGTCAGTCTTATTCTACAGACTCGTCCTGCTCCAGATCACGCATAGTCAGCTTGATACGACCACGGGCATCAACATCCAGAACCTTAACTTTCAGGACATCGTCCATCTTGATGTAGTCAGTTACTTTCTCAATACGCTTGTTAGCGATCTGAGAAATGTGAACCAGACCGTCTTTACCCGGCAGGATGTTAACGAATGCACCGAATTCTTCGATACGTACAACCTTACCTTCGTAAACGGCGCCTACTTCAGCTTCTGCAGTGATTTCGATTACACGGTCAGTTGCCATCTTCGCCGCTGCTTTGTCAGCTGCGTAGATACGTACAGTACCGCTGTCATCGATATCGATAGTCGCGCCAGTCTCTTCGGTCAGGGCACGGATAGTTGCGCCACCTTTACCGATTACGTCACGGATCTTCTCTGGGTTGATCTCGATCAGCGTCATTGCAGGTGCGTTGTCCGGCAGTTCTGGACGGGAGTAACCGATTACCTTACCCATCTCTTTCAGGATGTGAGCACGGGCTTCATATGCCTGTTCCAGTGCGATATCCATGATCTCTTCGGTAATACCGGTGATCTTGATATCCATCTGCAGCGCAGTAACACCTGCTTCAGTACCGGCAACTTTAAAGTCCATGTCACCCAGGTGATCTTCGTCACCCAGAATGTCAGTCAGAACGGCGAAACGCTCACCTTCTTTAACCAGACCCATCGCGATACCCGCAACAGGCGCTTTCAGAGGTACACCCGCGTCCATCATAGACAGAGACGCGCCACATACAGATGCCATAGAGCTTGAACCGTTAGATTCAGTAATCTCAGATACAACACGGATGGTGTATGGGAATTCTTCCTGAGTAGGCAGAACCGCAGCAACACCGCGACGCGCCAGACGGCCATGACCGATTTCACGACGACCGGTTGCACCGATACGGCCAGCTTCACCTACAGAGTATGGAGGGAAGTTGTAGTGAAGCATGAACGGGTCTTTACGCTCGCCTTCAATCGCATCAATGATCTGCTGATCACGGGCAGTACCCAGCGTACAGGTTACAACAGACTGAGTTTCACCACGGGTAAACAGAGAAGAACCGTGGGTACCGGTCAGAACATCGATTTCTACTTCGATATCACGAACGGTCTTAGTGTCACGGCCATCGATACGTGGAGCACCGTCAAGGATACGGCCACGAACGATTTCTTTTTCCAGTGAGCTGATGATGCCGCCCACTTCACCGGCAGATGCCGCGTCTTCACCTTCACACAGCGCTGCAACAGCCTGCTTGCGAACTTCAGACAGTGCTGCCTGACGCTGCATTTTATCTGCAGTCTGGTAAGCCGCTTCAACACCGGCAGCAGCAACACCGCGTACCTGTTCGATCAGCGTTTCGTTCTTCGCAGCCGGTTCCCAAACCCAGGCTTCTTTACCTGCTTCAGCAACCAGTTCGTTGATTGCACTGATAGCAACCTGCATTTCTTCGTGGGCGAATACAACCGCACCCAGCATTTCATCTTCAGACAATTCCTGAGCCTGAGACTCAACCATCAGAACCGCATCAGACGTACCGGCAACAACCATGTCCAGCATAGATGTCTGAAGTGCTTCATAAGAAGGGTTCAGGGAGTAACCATCTTCTTCGGTATAACCGACGCGTGCACAACCGATCGGGCCCTGGAAAGGGATACCGGAAATAGCCAGCGCAGCAGACGTACCCAGCATCGCAGCGATATCAGGATCGTTTACTTTATCTGCAGACATCACAGTACAGATGACCTGAACTTCGTTCATGTAACCTTTCGGGAACAGTGGACGGATCGGACGGTCGATCAGACGGGACGTCAGTGTTTCTTTCTCAGACGGACGGGCTTCACGTTTGAAGAAGCCACCCGGGATACGGCCAACTGAGTAGTATTTTTCCTGGTAGTGAACAGACAGCGGGAAGAAATCCTGTCCTTCACGGGCGCTTTTCGCACCCACAACGGTACACAGTACCTGTACACCGGCCATAGTGACCAGTACGGCACCAGTTGCCTGACGTGCTACACGTCCGGTTTCCAGAGTTACCTGGTGCTGACCGAACTGAAACGTTTTAGTAATTGCTTGTGGCACAATAATTTTCCTTAAGCTAAACCAATAAATGCCCGCTTATCGCGTCATCAGGCCTCTTTTAGCCAGTACTCTGTTAACCCCTCGGGGAAGGCCTATCAGAGTACAGGCTGGTTGATAAACGACAATTAAACAGGCGTAAAAAGCACCGGGGTCATCGATTGATGACCCCGGAACATTATCTTAGCGACGCAGACCTAAACGACCGATCAACTCGACGTAACGGCTGGCATCTTTACCCTTCAGGTAGTCCAGCAGCTTACGACGCTGGTTTACCATGCGGATCAGACCACGGCGAGAGTGGTGATCGTGGATATGACCTTTAAAGTGAGACTGCAGACCAACGATGTTGTGAGTCAGCAGAGCTACCTGAACTTCAGGGGAACCAGTGTCGCCTTCAGCACGCGCGTATTCTGCAACAATCTCAGCTTTCTTTTCAGCAGATAATGCCATTTTTCTTTCTCCAGTTTTTAATATGCACACGGCCGTAGCCGCCGGATTTAAAGTCGCGATGCACCGAGCATATTTTCAGTCCATCGTCAGAATGCTCCGGCCAGGGCCGGAACAAATTTAAACTTTGCTCTGGGTATTCAGTAAACGGCGGGATAACAGCCGTCCACCATCAGTCACTTCACCGATCCCGAGAAACTCGTCATTCTCTGTCAGAATCCGCACCAGCGCCTGCGCGTCATGGGTTTCCAACTGCACTTTCTGGCCTCTTATCAGCGCCAGAACCTGTGTTTCATCAAGAATAACTTCAGGGGTATCCGCTACCGGACTCCAGGGCGGCAATAATAACCCATCCAGATGCTTTTGTATGCCATCCAGATCAACTTCAGGGGTCATTTTTTCAACCATGGCTTCCAACTCAGCCAGCGGTATCATATCTGCCGCTTTATACGGGCCGGAATCCAGGCGGCGCAGCATCTGTACATGCGCTCCACAGCCGAGCATTTCGCCCATATCCTGCACAATCGAACGAATATAAGTGCCCTTGCTGCAGCGAATATCCAGATCAACTTCATCGCCCCGGAAATCCAGCACTTCAATGCTGTACACCGTCACCTGACGACTTTTAACTTCAACCTCAATGCCCTGACGCGCCAGCTTATACAACGGTTGCCCGTTGTGCTTTAACGCCGAAAACATAGAAGGCACCTGAGTAATTTCACCTGTGAACGCCTGTTGCAGCAGTTCATCTATGCGGGCAAAACTCAGATCAGCCGGTAACGGCCGCTCTTCCACCACCTGACCATCAGCATCACTGGTATCAGTACGCTGGCCTAATTTGGCCGTGGTGATATAGCGCTTGTCCGCATCCAACAGGAATTGAGAGAATTTGGTGGCTTCGCCAAAGCACAGCGGTAACATCCCGGTGGCCAGAGGATCCAGCGCACCGGTATGACCTGCTTTCGCAGCACCATAGAGACGTTTAACAATTTGCAGAGCACGGTTAGAGGAAATCCCGCCGGGTTTATCCAGCAGGAAAATACCATCCACCGGCCGGCCTTTTGCCCGCCTGGCCATGGATTACTCCCCTTTCGTGTCCGGGTTGGGCTGATCACTTTCCGGCGCATCATCTGCCAACAGTTCGGCATCAGAACGGCGCGCCTGGAAAATCAGGTCGTTCAAACGACGACCCCGGTCAACACTGGCATCAAAATGGAAGCGCAGTTGCGGCATTACCCGCAACTTAACCAACCGTGCAAGCTGCCCTCTCAGGAAGCCTGCCGCCTGGTTCAGCACTTTAAGAGACTCGGTAATGGCTTCATCGTGATCTTTACCGCCTAACGGCAGCACAGTCACATAAACATCCGCATAGCCAAGGTCTTTAGCAACCTTCACATAACTGATGGTTACCATCCCCAGACGCGGGTCTTTAATTTCCCGCTGAATCAGCTGAGCCAGTTCCTTCTGGACCTGGTCAGCGATTCGTTGTGTACGACTAAAATCTCTTGCCATAACGCCTTACAGAGTACGCTGGATTTCAACAGAATCGAAGACTTCGATCTGATCACCAACCTTAACATCGTTGTAGTTCTTAACGCCGATACCGCATTCCATACCCTGACGTACTTCAGCAACGTTGTCCTTGAAGCGACGCAGGGATTCCAGCTCACCTTCATAGATAACAACGTTTTCACGCAGTACACGGATACGCTTGTTACGGTATACGGTACCTTCGGTAACCATACAGCCTGCAACCGCACCAATCTTCGGCGCACGGAAGACATCACGTACTTCAGCAATACCGACGATTTCTTCACGGAATTCAGGTGCAAGCAGACCCGTCATCGCCTGACGAACATCATCGATGATGTCATAGATAACGCTGTAGTAACGCAGCTCGATCTCTTCACGCTCAATCACCGCACGGGCCTGAACATCAGCACGCACGTTAAAGCCGATCATGATAGCGCTGGACGCCAGTGCCAGGTTGGCATCTGTTTCTGCGATACCACCGACACCGCCAGAAACGATGTTCACTTTAACTTCGTCAGTGCTCAGGTCATTCAGTGCACCGGTCAGTGCCTCCAGAGAACCCCGTACGTCAGACTTCAGGATCACGTTCAGCGACTTCTGTTCACCGGCCTGCATATTCGCAAACAGATTTTCCAGTTTAGCCTGCTGCTGACGCTGCAGTTTAACTTCACGGTATTTACCCTGACGGAACAGAGCAACTTCACGTGCCTTCTTCTCGCTGGAAACCACGGTGAATTCATCACCGGCACCTGGCGTACCGTCAAGACCCAGAATCTCAACAGGAATAGACGGGCCAGCAGATTTAACCGGACGACCATTCTCATCCAGCATCGCACGTACACGGCCATATTGCAGACCAGCCAGTACGATATCACCCTGATTCAGCGTACCGTTCTGTACCAGCAGAGTCGCTACAGGGCCACGGCCCTTATCCAGACGGGATTCAACAACAACACCACGGCCCGGCGCTTCAGGAACCGCTGTCAGCTCAAGAATTTCAGCTTGCAGCAGTACCGCATCCAGCAGGTCATCAATGCCCTGACCGGTTTTCGCAGATACGTTAATGAACTGAACGTCACCGCCCCAGTCTTCAGGCAGTACATCACGCTGAGCCAGTTCGTTTTTAACACGGTCCGGATCGGCTTCTTCTTTATCAATCTTGTTCACCGCGATAACCAGTGGAACACCGGCCGCACGGGCGTGATTGACCGCTTCTTCGGTCTGAGGCATTACACCGTCATCCGCAGCAACAACCAGGATAACGATATCCGTCAGCTGAGCACCACGGGCACGCATTGCGGTAAACGCTGCGTGACCCGGTGTATCCAGGAAGCTGACCATACCTTTGTCAGTTTCAACGTGATACGCACCGATATGCTGCGTAATACCGCCGGATTCGCCTGCCGCAACGCGGGTTTCACGAATGTAATCCAGCAGGGATGTTTTACCGTGGTCTACGTGACCCATAACGGTAACAACCGGTGCACGTTCCTGCGCATCGCCTTCAATCGCTTCGTTGCTGGAGCTTTCGATCAGCTGATCTTCAACGGTGTTTTCCTGCATAGGAATCGCAGTGTGACCCATTTCTTCTACAACCAGTGTTGCAGTGTCCTGATCGATCACCTGGTTGATGGTTGCCATGGCACCCATCTTAAACATCACCTTAATCACGTCAGCGGCTTTAACTGACATTTTCTTCGCCAGTTCTGCAACCGTGATAGATTCAGGAATCTGAACTTCATGCACCACCGGTGCAGTCGGTTTCTCAAACGCCTGAACGTTATCGCTGGTCATACCTTTACGAACCGGCTTGCCGCCACGGCGGTTATCACGGTCGTTACGGCCTGCATTACCGCCCTTACGGGACAGACGCTTATTACCGGACTTGTTACCGCCAGCAGGCTTGCTTTCATTGCGGAAGGCAGGCTTTTCACGGCCTTTCTTCGCCGCCGCAGCAGGCTTAGCATCAGCAGCCGGTTCAGCAGCACGTGCCGGACGCGGAGCATCCTTAGCCGTCTTAGCTTTCGCTTCTGCAGCAGCTTTTGCTTTCGCATCAGCTTCCTGCTTGCTGCGCACTTCTTCACGCTGTTTTTCCTGCGCAGCCTGCAATTCAGCATCGCGACGGGCGCGTTCTGCTTCTTCAGCGGCGCGGGCAGCTGCTTCCTGGTCTTTAGCGGAAGTATCTTCCACCTCATCACGCTTAACGTATGTACGCTTCTTACGTACCTCAACGTTAATCGTCTTCTTACCGGATGCACCGGCAACCTTCAGCTGACTGGTGGTTTTACGCTTCAGGGTGATTTTCTTAGGTTCGCCCTGAGCCTTTTCACCGTGGCTGCGCTTAAGATGAGCCAGCAATTTCTGCCGCTCATCTTCACTTACTTTAGAGCCTTCCTTTTTACCGGAAATACCGGCTTCGCCCATTTGCGTTAACAAACGATCAACGGGAACGCCAACTACCTCGGCAAGTTGTGTTACTGTGACTTCTGCCATATTCGTTACTCTCCTACGTTGACCTTATTCTTCGTCCGCAAACCATGGTGCCCGGGCAGTCATGATCAGTGCTGCTGCTTTTTCTTCATCCAGCTCTTCGATATCAAGCAGATCTTCAACAGCCTGTTCCGCCAGGTCTTCCATAGTGACGATGCCCTTGCTGGCCAGTACAAACGCCAGATGACGCTCCATACCTTCCATTTCCAACAAGTCCTGCGCCGGCTCAGCACTTTCCAGCTTCTCTTCGCTAGCCAGTGCCAGGTTCAGCAGAGCATCTTTCGCGCGGTTACGCAGCTCTTCAACGATTTCTTCGTCGAAACCCTCTATTTCCAGCATCTCGTCGACCGGTACATAGGCCACTTCTTCCAGAGAAGTGAAGCCTTCATCGATCAGGACTTCTGCGATGTCATCATCAACATCCAGATGCTTGGCAAAGGTTTCTAAAATTGAACCGACTTCGGACTGCTGCTTCTCAGCCGCTTCGTCTTCAGTCATAACATTCAGTTTCCACTCAGTCAGATCAGCAGCCAGACGCACGTTCTGACCACTGCGACCAATTGCCATCGCCAGATTTTCTTCAGCAACAGCAACATCCATTGAGCGGGTTTCTTCATCAACAACGATGGACGCCACATCTGCCGGAGACATCGCATTGATAACCAGCTGTGCCGGGTTGTCATCCCACAGGATGATATCAACACGCTCGCCGCCCAGTTCGTTAGAAACAGCCTGTACACGTGCCCCACGCATACCGACACAGGCGCCAACCGGATCAATACGTCCGTCATTGGTTTTAACTGCAATCTTTGCACGGGATCCCGGATCGCGGGCTGCCGCACGAATCTCGATAACTTCTTCCGAAATTTCAGGTACTTCAATACGGAAAAGCTCAATCAGCATCTGATTGCTTACACGGCTCATCACCAGCTGAGGGCCACGGCCTTCAGTGCGGATTTCATGCAAAACTGCACGGATGCGGTCGCCCATGCGGAACGCTTCACGTGGCAGTAACTGATCACGCGGCAGTACCGCTTCAGCATTGTTCCCCAGATCAACAATGATGTTGTCACGGGTAACTTTCTTAACAGAACCGGAAATCAGATCGCCGATACGGTCGCTATACAGCGCAACCACTTTAGCGCGCTCTGCTTCACGTACCTTCTGAACAATCACCTGTTTTGCAGTCTGGGCAGCGATCCGGCCGAACTTAACAGACTCAACCTGCTCTTCGTGAACATCACCAGGCTGCAGTTTGCTGTCAATTTCTTCCGCTTCTTCCATTGTCAGCTCAGTACCCAGCAATGGTACTGCTTCGTTGCTCACAACATCCCAGCGACGGAATGTTTCGTAATCACCGGTTTCACGGTCGATCACTACACGGATTTCCGCTTCTTCGTCGTAACGTTTTTTAGTCGCGGTCGCCAGCGCTAACTCGATGGCTTCAAAGATTACTTCTTTGGAAACATCCTTTTCGTTAGAAACCGCTTCAGCAACCAGGAGAATTTCTTTATTCATGCAACTGCCCCTACCTCAAATTCCAATCCTGTCCGTGGGTTATTTAAACTGCGGAACAATATTTGCCTTTTCGATATGATCGATTGGCAATAAATATTCATCCGCGTCAACAACCAACACGATATCTTCATCTTCGATACCATTCAGTACGCCCTTAAATTTGCGACGGCCATCAAACGGCATCCGTAAACGCAGCTGAACCACATGACCGATGTAGTCCTGATACTGCGACAGTTTAAATAACGGACGATCCATCCCCGGTGAGGATACCTCCAGCGTATATTCACCGCTGATCGGATCTTCTACGTCCAGAACACCGCTGATCTGACGACTGACATTTGCACAGTCATCAACACCTACGCCGTTCTCTGAATCGATATAGACACGCAGCATGCTTTGCCGCCCCTGCGACAGCATCTCAATGCCCCAAAGCTCCAGACCCAGCGCCACTACAGACGGCTCGATCAGTGCTTCTAAAGTACTCATCTTTGCGGACACGCAAAAACCTCAGACTGACTAGTTAAAACCAATAAAAAATGGGTCTGTGACCCATTACTTTCGCGGCATTCCTGAGCCACAAGTACGAAAAAGCCCCTAAAAAGGGGCCAATCAGCGTACTAATTGAACGGTACCTAGCGTAATAAAACAGTATTTTATTACGCTAAACACCGCGCGAACCGAATCACTCCGATTCCGTTTTACTTTAGATAACATACACTTAAGTAAAACACTTCATACGTACAGACCTGCATGAAGCGACAGCACGCCGCTGTGTTGGCAGAAAAAGATCTAATAAAAAAATATCTTTTGGCTACCAGCAGCTTGAACTGCTGTTTTTTGGTAGCGGGGGCCAGATTTGAACTGACGACCTTCGGGTTATGAGCCCGACGAGCTACCAGGCTGCTCCACCCCGCATCAAAAAAACCGGTGGGTATTATAATCTCACCGAGCCTGTTTAGCAATAACAGGACTTTAGAGGACCAATCTTCTCATTTCTGAGTAAAGTTTGGCTATCCGACTGTTTCAGTATCACTACTGAACAATGAATTGGTGCCGAAGGCGGGACTTGAACCCGCACGACCATTAGGTCACCACCCCCTCAAGATGGCGTGTCTACCAATTCCACCACTTCGGCAAATATAGGTTTATTCTGCGGGCGGTACATCTGCATCGGCAGGCGCAGCGCTTTCTTCCAGAACAGGCAGCTCATCAGCCTGTTGCACCTGCTCAACCACAGCAGCGGAAGGAATACCGGCGTCAGTTACCGTACCGGCTTTATCTTTCGCGTAAACAGCCAAAACAAAACTGGTTGCAAACAGGCCAACCGCCAGTATGCCAGTCATTCGACTCAGGAAAGAACCGGAACCCTGACTACCGAATACAGTCTGAGATGCACCGCTACCAAAAGCAGCACCGGCTTCTGCGCCTTTACCCTGTTGTAACAGAACCAGAGCAATAATCGCTGCCGCTAATAAAACATGTACCGCAAGAACCAGAGTTTCCATTTAACTATTCACTCACTTCAGACGCGCTGCGGCAGCGCCACAGATCGTCAAAAAATCTTCCGCCTTCAAAGAGGCACCACCAACCAGACCGCCATCGATATCCTGTTCTGACAGGAGCTCAGCTGCGTTACCGGCGTTCATGCTGCCACCATACAGAATTGATACAGAATCCGCGACATCAGCATCAAGCTTTTTCAGTTGTGCGCGAATCGCCGCATGCACTTCCTGAGCTTGCTGAGGGGTTGCAGTTAACCCTGTACCAATTGCCCAGACCGGCTCGTAAGCAATCACAGTCTGCGCCATCGCCGCAATGCCTACCCGATCAACAACCGCTGCTACCTGAGCAGCCACAACCGGCAGTGTTTGCGATGCTTCACGCTGTTCCAGCGTTTCACCTATACATAATACAGGCACGATATCAGCATCCAGTGCAGCAGCGAACTTATCCGCTACCTGCGCATCAGTCTCTGCGAACAGAGTGCGGCGCTCCGAATGCCCCAGAAGTACGTATTCGCACCCCAGGTCCTGCAGCATAGGCAAGGCAATTTCACCAGTGAAAGCACCTTTCGGCTGATCACTGACGTTTTGGGCACCCACTTTAATCGCGGTATCTTTAACCAGCGCTGTTGCCTGATCAAGATACACAGCCGGCGGACACACCAGAACCTCTACACCCTGCGCAACCTTTACCCCTGCTACTAACTGGCTCAGCAGTTCCCGGTTTGCTTCACGGGTCCCGTTCATTTTCCAGTTACCGGCAACGATTGTTTTACGCATATGATTTCCTCTGTGTAAGGCGGCGCACATAGTACCCAGTTTCAAAATAAGTTACAAGATCTTAACAATGCTGTGACGGAATAAGTCATAACAAAGACCAGCCCACCACTAAAAACGCTTTATGAATCAAGCAAATCAGGCCGCTATCGCCGCCTCTACAGCCGCCGCCAGTTCAGCAGTCAGCCCTGCAACCCAATCAGCATCATCCCCTTCTACCATGACCCGCACCAGCGGCTCAGTACCGGAAGGACGCAACAGCACCCGCCCCCGGTCACCAAGACGCGCTTCCACATCAGCAACGGCTGTCTGCACGTCAGGTAAGCTTACGACATCGATTTTTTCTGCCAGGCGCACATTGATCATAGTTTGTGGCATTTTAGTCATTTCGCCTTTCAGATCAGCCAGGGACTTGCCGTTCGCCACCATCGCTTTAAGCACTTGCAGGGCAGCAACAATGCCATCACCGGTAGTGGTTACATCACGGCACACCAGATGCCCGGATGATTCACCACCCAACAGCCATTCGTTTGCCGCCAGCGCTTCCATCACATAGCGGTCACCCACTTTGGCCCGCATAAAAGGAATCGCTGCTTTCTGCAGCGCCTGCTCCAGACCGAAATTAGTCATCAGGGTACCAACCACACCGCCATTCAGACGCCCCTCACGGTGCATCTGCATGGCCATAATGAATAACAGTTCATCTCCGTCCACCTGCACACCGTTATGATCTGCCATGATCACCCGGTCACCGTCACCATCCAGCGCAATACCCAGATCTGCCTGATGCTCAGCTACCGCCGCCTGTAACGCTTCCGTGGACGTCGCTCCGCAACCATTGTTGATGTTCAGTCCGTCAGGACCCGCACCGATAGTTACAACCTCAGCCCCCAACTCACTGAAGACCTGAGGCGCAACGTGATACGTTGCACCGTTTGCACAGTCAACCACGACCTTCAGCCCTTTCAGGCTAAAACCGGCATTCACTGTTCCTTTACAAAATTCAATATAACGGCCGGCAGCATCATCAATACGGCGCACTTTACCCAGCTCAGCAGCATCCACAGTTGTCAGGGCCAGATCCAACTGAGCCTCTATCGCATGCTCAATATCATCCGACAATTTAGTACCCTGATCAGAAAAGAACTTAATGCCATTATCATAATAAGGATTGTGCGATGCACTGATAACAATGCCGGCATTGGCATTAAACGTACGGGTCAGATAGGCAATCGCCGGCGTAGGCATTGGCCCCAGCAGCAGCACATCCACACCTGCAGCAGAAAGCCCGGCTTCCAGCGCTGACTCAAACATATAGCCGGAAATACGGGTATCTTTACCGATAATAATTTTACTGCGGCCTTCACGCGCAAATACTTTTCCGGCCGCCCAGCCCAGCTTCAGCATAAAATCCGGGGTTATCGGTGCAGTGCCCACTTTGCCGCGAATACCATCAGTACCAAAATATCGTTTTGTCATGTTATTTCCTTTCTGCTCCTGCAAACCGGTTAATACACTAACACGGCCACACTCCACACTGTTATGCCGGCTTACGTTCTGCCATTACCGCTTCACACATCCGCACCACGTCAGCCGTTTCCTGTACATCATGCACCCGGAAAATAGCCGCACCTTTTGTTACACCTAACGCCACCGTTGCCAGGCCACCGGACAAGCGCTGATCAACCGGCTTACTCAGCACATGATCAATCATACTCTTGCGGGATGTTCCCAGCAGCAACGGACATTTAAGACGGTGCAACTGCTCAAGCTGATTCAACAGCCGTAAGTTATGTTCCAGGGTTTTGCCAAACCCAAACCCCGGATCAAGAATAATCTTCTGCCGGTCAATGCCCGCAGCCTCACAGGCTGCTATACGCGCCGCAAGAAACGCCTCAACTTCATCAATCACATCACTGTAGACCGGCGCATCCTGCATCGTCGCAGGGCTGCCCTGCATATGCATCAGACACACCGGTAAACCACTGGCAGCAGCAGCCTCAAGCGCCCCTTCCTTACCCAGCGCCCGCACATCGTTGATCAGCCCCGCACCCAGCACAGCCGCCTCGCTGATAACTTCCGGCGAGCTTGTATCCACAGAGATAATTGCATCTACTTCACGATTGAGCCGCTCAACCACTGGCAGCACCCGGTTCATTTCTTCCTGCACACCAACCGGTGTTGCACCCGGCCGGGTCGACTCCCCGCCAATGTCAATAAAAGCGGCCCCCTGCTCAACCATCTGTAATGCGCGGTCAATCGCCCGCTGCACCGACAGCTTTTCAGAGGAATAAAGTGTGCCGCCATCGGAGAACGAATCCGGGGTTACATTCACAATGCCCATCACCTGCGGACGGGTTAAATCTAACCGGCGGGACGCAAACTGAAACTGATTTAAATCACTCATTCGTCACTGTTCCTATTTCAGAACGTAAAAAGGCCAGCACAGAAATGTGCTGACCTTTTTCAGATTTCAACCACACGGATTAATGCAGATTCTGATCCGGCGCATCCGGCTGATCACGGGACTCGTCATCATCACGCGGCATATCATCAGATGCTTTATTTTCTTCAGCATCAGAATCATCCTTATCAGACTCAGAAGAATCAGAAGAATCAGACTTAGGACCATCCTTCTTCGCGTCGTTTTCACTCCAGCCTTCCGGCTCAGAAACATCTTCGCGCGCCATTAACTGATCAATCTGTGACGAATCAATCGTCTCATACTTCATCAGCGCCTGCGTCATGGTTTCCAGGATATCGCGGTTATCTTCCAGCATCTGATAAGCCTGACCATAGCAGTCATCAATAATCTTACGGGTAGTTGCATCTATCTTCCGCTGCAACTCTTCAGAAATCGGCTTACTGCCCTGACCGTAACCACGGTTGAACGGATCAGACTCTTCCTCATCGTACAGCAGCGGCCCCAGTTCTTCACTCAGACCCCAGCGCGTCACCATATTTCTGGCAATGCTGGTTGCCCGCTGAATATCGTTGGAGGCACCGGTGGTCACACCTTCTTTACCCAGCGTCATTTCTTCAGCAATACGTCCGCCATACAGGCTACAGATATTAGCCAGTAGCATTTTACGGCTATGGCTATAACGGTCTTCTTCCGGCAGGAACATGGTGACACCCAGTGCCCGGCCGCGAGGAATGATAGATACCTTATAAACCGGATCATGATCTGGCAGCAGACGACCAACAATTGCGTGTCCGGACTCATGGTACGCGGTATTCAGACGCTCTTCGTAAGACATCACCATCGACTTACGCTCAGCACCCATCATGATTTTATCTTTAGCTTTTTCGAACTGATCCATACCAACGGTACGCTTGCTGGCACGGGCAGCAAACAAAGCAGCCTCGTTCACCAGGTTAGCCAGATCAGCACCGGAGAAACCAGGGGTACCACGGGCAATCAGCTCAGGCTTAACGTCATCACCTAATGGCACTTTACGCATGTGCACTTTCAGGATCTGTTCACGGCCACGGATATCCGGCAGACCGACATGCACCTGACGGTCGAAACGGCCCGGACGCAACAGCGCAGGATCCAGTACATCAGGACGGTTAGTCGCTGCAATTACGATGATACCTTCCGTGCCTTCAAAGCCGTCCATTTCAACCAGCAGCTGGTTCAGGGTTTGCTCACGCTCATCGTTACCGCCACCCATACCCACACCACGGTGGCGACCCACGGCATCAATCTCATCAATAAAGATGATACACGGCGCATTCTTCTTCGCCTGCTCAAACATGTCACGGACACGGGACGCACCCACACCGACAAACATCTCTACAAAATCAGAACCTGAAATAGTAAAGAACGGTACTTTCGCTTCACCGGCAATGGCTTTAGCCAGCAACGTTTTACCGGTACCCGGACTACCCGCCATCAGAACACCGCGGGGGATATGACCACCCAGACGCTGGAACTTGCCGGGATCACGCAGGTAATCAACCAGCTCTTTCACTTCCTCTTTCGCTTCTTCAACACCGGCAACGTCTTCGAATGTCGTCTTGATCTGATCTTCGCTCATCATCCGCGCTTTAGACTTACCGAATGACATCGGGCCGCCTTTGCCGCCACCGCCGCCCTGCATCTGGCGCATGAAGAACATAAACACCGCAATAATGACCAGAATCGGGAAGCTGGCTACCAGTAACTGTGTCCAGACACTTTGCTTTTCAGGCTGCTTACCTTCAATGATGACATTGTGGTTATACAGATCATCAACCAGTTTCGGGTCCTGCAACGCCGGACGTACCGTCTGGAAGCGCTCACCGTTTTTACGGAAGCCTTCAATGGTATAACCATCAATAATTACCTTGCTGACTCTGTCGTCCTTCACCTCAGTGATGAACTCAGAATAATTCAGCGACTGCGAACTGGTTTCGCCGCTGAAATTATTAAACACTGTCAGCAGCACTGCCGCGATTACCAGCCACAGTACTAAATTTTTCGCCATATCGTTCAAAGGATGACCCTCTGTTTGCTACTTATCTTTGTGTCGTAAAACCCAAGCCTGCAAAAACTACAGTACTTCAGTGGCTTTGACCATATTTACGGCCGGAAATTACGCCCAACCATATAAACTTCACGGGAACGGGCCCGGGAGGCGTCCGGCTTACGGGTATAAACCTTGGTAAAACTGCTTTTTACATCCTGCATGTAGGCATCAAAGCCCTCACCCTGAAAGACTTTGGCAATAAAATCACCGCCAGGACGCAATGTTGTCCGCGCCAGATCCAGCGCCAGCTCAACAAGATACATGGCAGCCGGCTGATCAATCGCAGACATACCACTCATATTGGGGGCCATATCTGAAATTACAAGGTCTGAAAGATCATCTCCCAGGGTTTGTAAAATTTCATTCAGCACAGACTCCTCCGTAAAGTCTCCCTGAATAAACTGCACCCCGGGTAAATTGTCCATCGGCAATATGTCTGATGCCACTACACGGCCACTGTCACCCACCAGTTCAGCAGCAACCTGAGACCATCCACCCGGTGCCGCTCCAAGGTCTACGACAGTCATACCCGGCCGGATCAGCTTATCTTTCTGGTTCAGCTCCAACAACTTATAGCTGGCACGGGAGCGATAACCATCCTCTTTGGACTTTTTTACGTACTGATCGTCGAAATGTTCCTGCAGCCAACGACCACTGCTTTTTGATCTGGACAAATTAACCTACCGATTGAATATCAGCCAACGCTACTCTGGAAGGCTGAAGTGAGGTAAAATCGCAGCTAAATTTTGCAGCACTTACAAGGCAACCTGTAAAACCGCCTGCAATCCCCATTATTTTTAAGGCCAAGTATTTTAGTATGAGCTTAACCACAGCGCAAAAGAAGCAGTTCCGTAGCATAGGCCACGGCCTGAATCCGATCCTCACCGTTGCCGGAAATGGCCTCAACGAAAACATTCTGCTTGAAGCAGACCGCGCCCTGGAAGATCACGAACTGATCAAGGTTAAGTTTGTTGTCGGTGACCGCACCGTCAAAAAAGCCCTGATCAAAGAGATGAGCCAGATTGTTGAAGCGCAAATCGTTCAGGAAATTGGCAACGTTGCACTCCTGTACCGTGCCGCCCAAAACCCGAACCCTAAGCTGTCTAACCTGTTGCGCTGAACAGTGTGACCACAGACAACTGAATCTGCTTCATTAAATTTAATGCAGATAAAAAGAAACCGCCAATTGGCGGTTTCTTCGTTTCTGACAGTCAGAAAGCTTATACGTGATGTACCTGATCGATTTCATACTCAACAGCGCCACCCGGCGTGTTAACGACAACCACATCACCTTCTTCCTTGCCTACCAGTGCACGGGCAATCGGCGAGCCTACTGAAATCTTACGATTTTTAATATCAGCCTCATCTTCACCGACAATCTGGTAACTGACAGTGTCGTCAGTATCCAGATTGATGATATCAACGGTCGTACCGAAGATAACTTTGCCGCTGTGAGGGATCTGGGTAACATCGATAATCTGAGCAGAACCAAGCTTACCTTCAAGCTCCTGAATCCGGCCTTCGATGAATCCCTGCTGCTCACGCGCTGCATGGTACTCAGCATTTTCTTTCAAATCACCGTGCTCGCGGGCATCCGCAATCGCTGCGATAACCGTAGGACGCTGAACGGTCTTCAGGTCATCCAGTTCTTCACGAAGTACCTTTTCGCCATGCACTGTCATTGGAAATTTTTGCATATTCCTGTCTCTCTTATTACTTAGTGCAGATCCTGCAGACGGCGAACAACTTTTTCTTCACCGTATTGCATTGCCATGATCATTGCCTCAGCACCGGCCAGCGTAGTGGTATAAGGCACTTTATGCTGCAACGCTGTACGACGAATTTCAGCAGAGTCAGCAATTGCCTTACGGCCTTCAGTGGTGTTGATAGCATAGGCAACTTCATCGTTCTTCAACATATCAACAATGTTCGGACGACCTTCCATCACCTTGTTTACCAGACCCACTTCGATACCGGCATCTGTAAGCAGCGCCGCAGTACCGCTGGTTGCTACCAGCGTAAAGCCCAGATCAATCAGGTCACGGGCCAGCTTCAGCGCCCCCTGCTTATCCACATCACGCACAGACATAAACGCCCGGCCTTTGGCAGGCATCTTCTCACCGGCACCGCGGACGGCCTTCATGAAAGCTTCGCCGAAGGTTTCACCGACACCCATGACTTCACCGGTAGACTTCATCTCCGGGCTCAGAATAGGGTCAACACCCTGGAACTTGTTGAACGGGAATACAGCTTCCTTCACGTTAAACATATCCGGTACGATTTCTTCAGTGAAACCCAGCTCGCTCAGTTTCTTACCGGTCATCACCAGCGCAGCAATTTTCGCCAGAGACACACCGATACACTTGGAAACAAACGGCACAGTACGGGAAGCACGCGGGTTAACTTCGATCACGTAGATCTCGCCGTCCTGGTAAGCCAGCTGAACGTTCATCAGACCAACCACACCCAGCTCAAGCGCCATCTTCTTAACCTGCTCACGCATCTGATCCTGCACATCAGCAGGCAGACTGTAAGGCGGCAGAGAACATGCAGAGTCACCGGAGTGAACACCGGCCTGCTCGATATGCTGCATGATCGCACCGATCACAACGGTCTCGCCATCACAGATCGCATCGATATCCACTTCCACCGCCGCGTTCAGGAAGTGATCCAGCAGTACCGGCGCATCGTGAGAAACCTGTACCGCAGTATTCATGTACTGACGCAGCTCAGCTTCGTTGTAAACGATTTCCATCGCCCGGCCACCCAGCACGTAGGATGGGCGCACAACCAGCGGATAATCCAGTTTAGCCGCTTCAATGATCGCTTCTTCCTGACTACGCACAGTGGCGTTTTCAGGCTGCTTCAGACCCAGACGCTTCAGCATTTGCTGGAACTGTTCACGGTCTTCCGCACGGTCAATCGCTTCCGGAGACGTACCGATGATTGGTACACCCGCCTGCTCCAGTGCCAGAGCCAGTTTCAGCGGGGTCTGGCCGCCATACTGAACAATCACGCCCTTCGGCTGTTCAACATGAACGATTTCCAGCACATCTTCCAGCGTGATCGGCTCAAAGTAGAGACGGTCAGAGGTGTCATAGTCGGTAGAAACCGTTTCAGGGTTACAGTTAACCATGATGGTTTCATAACCGTCTTCACGGGCTGCCAGCGCCGCATGAACACAGCAGTAATCAAATTCAATACCCTGACCGATACGGTTAGGACCGCCACCGATAACCATAATCTTGTCACGGTCAGATGGCTTGGACTCACACTCTTCTTCGTAAGTGGAGTACATGTAAGCAGTATCAGTGGAGAATTCAGCCGCACAGGTATCAACCCGCTTGAATACCGGGCGGATATCCAGACTGTGACGCTGCTTACGCACCTGCTTCTCGCTTACACCCAGCAATGTTGCCAGACGGGCATCAGAGAAACCTTTACGCTTCAGACGATACAGAGTGTCTTTATCCAGTTCAGACAGCGCCATTTCAGATACACGCTGTTCTTCTTTAATCAGATCTTCAATTTGAACCAGGAACCATGGGTCGATGCCGGACAGCTCATACAGCTCTTCCATGCTCATCCCCATACGCATCGCATCCGCCAGATACCAGATACGCTCTGCGCCCGGCTGTTTCATCTCACGAATGATATCGGAACGCACATCTTCGTCGTCCAGGTTCACAATCGGATCCAGACCGGTCGCCCCGACTTCCAGACCACGCAGTGCTTTCTGCAGAGACTCCTGCTGAGTACGGCCAATCGCCATTACCTCGCCCACGGACTTCATCTGAGTCGTCAGACGGTCATTTGCCTGCGGGAATTTTTCGAAAGTAAAACGCGGAATCTTGGTAACAACGTAATCAATCGCCGGCTCAAAGGATGCAGGAGTTGCACCGCCAGTGATGTCGTTCTGCAACTCATCCAGGGTATAACCAATCGCCAGCTTCGCAGCCACTTTAGCAATCGGGAAACCGGTCGCTTTAGAGGCCAGCGCAGAAGAACGGGATACCCGCGGGTTCATCTCGATAACGACCATCCGGCCAGTCTTAGGACACATGCCAAACTGTACGTTAGAACCACCGGTTTCTACGCCGATCTCACGCAGCACTGCCAGCGAAGCATTACGCATGATCTGATATTCTTTGTCCGTCAGCGTCTGTGCCGGTGCAACGGTGATAGAGTCACCGGTGTGTACACCCATAGCATCGAAGTTTTCGATGGCACAGATAATGATGCAGTTGTCGTTCTTGTCGCGGACAACTTCCATCTCATATTCTTTCCAGCCGATCAGGGACTCATCAATCAGCAGTTCGCTGGTTGGAGACAGATCCAGACCACGCTCGCAAATTTCAACAAACTCTTCTTTGTTGTATGCAATACCACCACCGGTACCACCCATAGTGAAGGATGGACGGATAATACAAGGAAAGCCCAGCTGCGCCTGAACCTGAATCGCCTCTTCCATGCTGTGAGCAATCGCAGCACGCGGGCATTCCAGACCAATCGACTTCATCGCCTTATCAAAACGGTCACGGTCTTCAGCTTTATCGATAGTGTCAGCATTTGCACCGACCATCTCTACGCCGAACTTCTCCAGCACGCCTTCGCGCTCAAGATCCAGTGCACAGTTCAGTGCAGTCTGACCACCCATTGTTGGCAGCACTGCATCCGGACGCTCTTTCTCGATAATTTTCGCAACTGTCTGCCACTGAATGGGCTCAATGTAAGTCGCGTCAGCCATACTTGGATCGGTCATAATGGTGGCTGGGTTAGAGTTCACCAGAATAACGCGATAGCCTTCTTCACGAAGGGCTTTACAGGCTTGAGCACCTGAATAGTCAAACTCACAGGCTTGACCGATAACGATAGGCCCCGCACCGAGGATCAGAATACTTTGTATATCCGTACGTTTAGGCATGTGTAATCAACCGATCTTCAAAAGATTCAACGGGAATTTTACCAGCCGGTAAAACTCTCTCAATTCAAATCCGCCCGGATATACCGGGCGGAAAATATTGCTGCGACGGGAAATCAGCCCGCCTTATGCTCTGCCATTGCCGCAATGAAGCGATCAAACAGAGGGGCCACATCATGAGGGCCCGGACTCGCTTCAGGGTGCCCCTGGAAGCTGAATGCCACCCGGTCCGTCCGCTCGATCCCCTGCAGAGAATTATCGAACAGTGACTTATGGGTTGCACGGATCGTTTCAGGCAGAGAATCCTCATCCACTGCAAAACCGTGGTTCTGGCTGGTAATCAGCACCTGAGAAGAATCCAGATCCTGTACCGGGTGGTTCGCACCATGATGACCGAACTTCATCTTCACAGTGTTAGCACCGGATGCCAGCGCCAGTAACTGATGGCCCAGGCAGATACCGAATACCGGCAACTCAGTTTCACAGATTTCAGTGATCGCCTTAATCGCGTAGTCACATGGCTCCGGGTCACCCGGGCCATTGGACAGGAACACACCGTCAGGATTCAACGCCAACACTTCAGCAGCCGGCGTCTGAGCCGGAACAACCGTCAGACGACAGCCCCGCTCAACCAGCATACGTAAAATGTTACGCTTCACACCGTAATCATAGGCAACAACGTGATAAGGCAGCTCTTCTGCCGGACGCTCCTGATGACCCTCAACCAGATCCCAGGTAGAAGATATCCACTCATAAGACTCATCAGTGGTCACAACCTTTGCCAGATCCATACCCTTCAGACCAGGAAATTCCTGTGCTGCAGCCAGTGCAGTTGCTTCGCTCAGATCTTCACCTGCCATCACGCAACCACTCAGGGAACCTTTCTCACGCAGAATACGTGTCAGGCGACGGGTATCGATATCCGCAATACCAACAATGTTGTTGGCCTTCAGGTAATCATCCAGGCTTTGCTCATTACGCCAGCTACTTGCCAGCAATGGCAGATCTCGGATTACAAGACCGGCAACCCAGGTTTTAGCCGACTCTTCATCTTCATTTGTTGTGCCCACATTGCCAATGTGCGGGTATGTAAGAGTCACAATCTGACGGCAATAGGATGGGTCCGTCAGAATCTCCTGATAACCAGTCATAGAAGTGTTAAATACCACCTCACCAGAGGACTGGCCATCCGCGCCAATAGCTACTCCCCGGAAGATACTTCCGTCTTCAAGGGCCAGAATGGCTGGTCTTGTCAAATCAACCTCCCCGCTTAGAGCGCATCTAAACAGAATCAATAACTTAGAATCAACAACCGATAAGTTGCAAAAAAGCGAGACAGAACAAAAGTCCATCTCGCTTTTTCAAAAAATCCGGTTGTCGCATTTACTGTATGCAAAACGGCGGTATTTTAGTGCATTCCCCCGCAACTGTCTACGGCCAACCTGCAACCTTAACCGACAATTGCCATCCATAAGTATATTCACCACTCTGAGGAAAAGCCTTATTCACTGTCATCGTTTCGTCATGCGCAGCGCATTTAATAGCGGCGATTTTAAAGGATGAAATTCGCACCCCAACAGCATCCGGAAACAGAGACAATGAAAATATCCACCATCAACCGCCTGACCACCGTTACCCTGCTGATAATCATCAGCATTCTGGCTACCGCCATGCTCTGGTCACTGGCACAACTCAACCAGAACTTTAATGCCACCCGACATTACACCGACCTGCAACAGCACATCTCTCACTCGATCAGCCGCCCGGTACTCACCTATCTGAGACTGGCCGATGCAACCCTGCTAGGCGACATTGACAGCAACATAAGCGCATTGCAGAACACAAGCTCTCCTCTGAATAACTTGCCAGAGCAGACCCGCCAACAACTGCAAGACCAGCTACTGACACTGCAGACCACCGCACTGTTCAATTTACGTGACGCTGGCAAGCTGAAAAACCCTCAGTCTCTGCTAATTAACGCTGAAAACGAAATACTGGCCAACCTCAGCCAACTGGATGACTACACCCGACAGGCTACCCAGGCACAGCAAACACTGGCCAACCGCTACCAGCAACACATCCAACAACTTTTATTACAACTTCCTGAGCTCAGCCATAACCGGGAACGCTATTTCAGCAACAACAGCACCGACCATAGCAACATACAGCAAATAATCAGCCAGCTAAGCCGGCAACAGAAAGCAATACAGGCACTGCCCCGCCTGAACATATACACCGAAGCAGAAGAAGATGACCTGCAATCAATGCTCGGCCTGGAATCTGCAAACAACGAAACAGACCCGGAAGAACTTGGCGACATTTACAACGCGGAACTTGCCAGCCTGTTACGACGCTACCTTAAAGATCTTAGTAACATAGAACACATCTATGCAGCCAAAACCCGCGCCAGTAACAACAGCCTGCAACTGATCACTGCACTGGAAACTACCCTGCAACAGCTAAAAAACACCGCCGACCGGCAATACCGAACCACTGAAGACAACGTATACATACTGCTGATCAGCTGCCTTACTCTGATCACCCTTGTCGCACTCCTGATGAGCACCGTCAGTACTGTACTCAGCAACACCCTTCACAACACCAGTAACAACATTGAACAACTGGCCTGCGGCAACCTGTCATCACAAACTACCCAAAAGAGCCACATCAGCGAAATCAATACACTTAACGCCGCCAGCCAGCAGCTCAGCAACTACCTGCAACAACTGATCACACAGCTAAGCCAGCAAAGCAACAGCCTGAATAAACTGGGCAGAGACCTCAGTAACAGCGCCTGCTCACTGGATGAAGTCGTCGCAGCTCAGCAATCCGCCACTCAAAACATTGCCGAAGAAATTACCCGGCTCAGCGCATCAAACTCAGAAGTGGTTCGCAGTGCAACCGAAACATCAGACTCTACCCGGCAAGCCATTACACTCAGCCAGAACGGTGTCAATCAAATGGAACGCACCCGGGAAAGCATTCTTAGCCTGGTCGCAGAAACACAGACAACCCACAACACCTTTCAAATACTCAAAGAAGACGGCAAAGACATCGGCAATGCATTAACCGTTATTCAGAAACTGGCCGATCAAACCAATCTGCTGGCACTGAATGCCGCTATAGAAGCCGCCAGAGCCGGCGAACAGGGCCGAGGATTTGCCGTGGTTGCCGATGAAGTCCGGGGACTGGCAGGAAACACCACCACTGCTGCCGAGCAGATCAGCTGCATCATAGTTAAACTGAACGCCGCCATCGACCAGTCATCCGGCCGGATTGAGCACCAGCAAGATCTGGTTCAAAAAAGCGTTACCCTTGCTGATGACGCCAAACAAAGCATTGATAATATCCGCAATGCCATTAATGACATCAATCAGATGAACAGCCTGATCGCCAGTTCGGCCGAGCAACAGTCAGCCATGACCGGACAAATTGCCGACGGCATCCGAGCCACCGTCGAACAGTCAGACCGCTCCGCACAGGAATCAGACAACAACCAGCGCTACGCCCGCAAAGTCGAACGCATCAGCGAAGGATTATCAGGTCTGCTCGCAAACTTTACCGAAAATAAAGCACACTGATTTTCCGCAGAAACAAAAAAGCCCCGCAGACTCATCACCCCGGGGCTTTTCTTATTACACGAAAAAACTACTGAACAGCACCCGGCTCAGCCACCGCATCACTGTCGATTTCAGGCAACGGCTGATGATGAATCACTGCCTCAAAAGATGCCAGACGCTTATATACAGACAACAATTCAACAATGGTGGTCCATGAATTCACAAGATACTGAAACGAATTACTTACCTGACCAAAGGCCGTCAGAATCTGCTGCAACACACCAAAGGTAATCGCCCCTACCGCGATGGTTGGTACTAACAACACAAAGACAAAAATATTATCCGCCTGCAAATACATCATCCGGGCAACATTGAAATACATATAATGAAAGTACAATCGGAAATAGTTCTTCCGCACATTCAAAAACAGCTCACGCAACGTCACCGGTTCAGCACGGGCCTCATCATCCTCACCGTAAACAAGCTCTTTACGGAAGGCAGCTTCTACCCGCTGATTTTTAAATTCCAGCCCCGGCAGTTTAATACCCACCAGCGCCAGCAAACCAGTTCCGAAAATCGCCCATACCAGCGCCGCATAAAACAGTGGGTGAGCAATCTCACCGACAATCGGCAACTCGGACACATAATCCGACAGCGCCCACAATACTGGCAGAAAGGCAAACAGCGTCATCACCGAATCAATGATGGATACACCAAGCCCCTCCATGATCGAGGCAAAACGCATGGTATCCTCCTGAATACGCTGCGACGCCCCCTCAATATGACGCACCTGCTCCCACCTAGCGGTGTAATAATCATTCATTGCCGTGCGCCAGCGAAAAATAAAGTGGCTGACAAAAAAGCGCGTCACTACAAAAACAAAAATCGCCAGAAAGGCAATCTCAGAAAAAATCACAATCAGATCAAATAACTCGGAAGACACGGACGAAACCTTTTCATCCGCCACCGCCGCAGCAGCTGTATCTCCACCCTCAGGATCAATTGGTTTCAGCGCCGTTTGCACAAGATCAAAAAACGGCCGACGCCAATTATTAATCGCCACCGAAACCTGCACTGAAAAATACGTAGAAAACAGAATCGCCGAAGAGCCGACAATCGACCACCACTGCCACTTATGATTTGCATACTTAAACCAAAAGATCGAAAACAATGCAGTACAAAGGAAGTAATACCCGTAAAACAACAAAAACGAATCAGTAACAAAATGCCCTAACCCGATAACCGGTTGCTCATCCGTAATATCCAATCCGACCAGCAAGGCCATCTGATCATTAAAGCCGTACCAAATCCCGCAACTCAGGCCCGAAAATAACACCACCGACAAAAAGAACATTTTCGGGTTGGGGAAAAAAGAATTAAACATACAATCATTCCTATCAGACGAGTCTCTGTAAGACGGGCAGCCAGATCAAAAGTTCACGCCACCTTCCTACCGGTCACCATACAGCCTAACAGAGATCATTAATCTGAGCATGCTCTAAACAGAGAAATACTATTTTGCTTTCCGATACTTACCCGATAAACGCCATTCAGAAACCACTAATTGCAACACGTAAGACCCCCACCACTGACAGCCAGTAAACTTACTGCCACTGAATCTTCTTCGGACTAAAATTTTCAGTTGTCACCGCCAGACTCTCATCCGTTTCCAAACGCCCGCTGTGTAACCCAACCAGATACCAGCCACCCACCTCCTCAGACAACACAGGTCCGCCCGAGTCACCACCGGTGGTACGGCAATCGCTCTGCAGTAAGCGCTTACCATCATGCAATGCCTTAACTTTACAACCAGACTGAACCGTTAATACAAATGCCCGGTCCCCCCTGTACCCCGCCTGCACCAGCGACTTACCCTGAAACATACCGTCTGCATCCAGCAACGGCAGATAACCTAACTCTTTTCCAAGCGGACGGTTCAGCTTCAGCAACGCCCAGTCACGCTTCACCTTATTCATTTCACTCTGTTCTGAAAATATATACCCCGGGGCGATCTGCATCGAAACCCCTTTAGCAACCCCCTGAAAAGACTCCTTCTCAACCCCGGCGACAAAAGTCACGTACTTAGCCGGATACCAGCGTCCCACCCGCTGATTCCACAAACAGTGCGCCGCGGTCAGCACCACATCCTCAGCCACCAGCGTCGCCGTACAGTGCCCGTATCCGGCCAGATTAATCCGTCCGATTGCCCGCCAGGGAAACTGTTGGCTCGATACCCATTTCCGCTCCTGCGGATAGTTTTTATGCAAAACTGAACCGGCCTTATCGGCCGCCAGCGCAGAGCCCGTGAGACAACCAAACATAACCAGCAACATCACAAACAACCGATATTTTTTTACCACAGGCACAGTCCCGTTTTATCTGCGAAACAATAACGTTCAAAAAGGATACAGACTAAACCATAAAGACACAGCCAGGCCAAGCAGCCCTGACGGCACTCAAAACACCTGTGGATAAGATAATCATTCCGCTTAACGGCAGGAAACCGTAAAAAAAACAAATGCATGGAACAGACATTAAGTTCAGACAAGCACAAAAAAACACAGCCAAACTGATGTGGAATAGTGAGTATGGGATGAGTCAGATAAAGGAAAGAGAGGGTTTGATGAAGTGGTGGGTCGTATAGGATTCGAACCTATGACCAATTGGTTAAAAGCCAACTGCTCTACCAACTGAGCTAACGACCCG
>CAKZPE010000043.1 GCA_937138495.1 uncultured Oceanospirillaceae bacterium | reverse complement strand
CCTTCAGAAATACCGGAAGTACTGGTACCTATGACAACCCCTATCCGGTGTGCACCGTACTTTTCAATAAGACGGTCGACTGACGGCCGGATTTGCTTTAACGCGGCCATTGCCAACTGGTTATTACGGGTCTGCCAGCGCACTTCAGATAAAGGTATATCCGGTAAAGTGACATGACACAGGCCTAACATTTGTGTGTCTTCTACTCCAAAGCCAGTGGCGGAAACAAGGCAATTACCGGCATCGGACAAAGCCTTTATTACTTCATCTGCTGCATTTCCTGCGGCACAGACAACCCCCATGTCATTCAGATAACAAGGTTGCGTCATCGGTCACTCTCCAAGTCTTTTATCACGACCCGATAGCCATGTAAGTTATTCATCACTGTTAGCTGCCCGGCTTCCCGCTCTACCTGTAATAGCAATTGATTCTTCCAACTCAG
The DNA here is from genome assembly GCA_937138495.1 of uncultured Oceanospirillaceae bacterium. Lineage (GTDB taxonomy): Bacteria > Pseudomonadota > Gammaproteobacteria > Pseudomonadales > Balneatricaceae > Amphritea. The sequence goes on along the minus strand of CAKZPE010000043.1, from coordinate 37,780 downwards.
GGAGCGCATATCTTCACTGAAGGCGGTATGCCAGCCAGACACGGCATTATAGCGGTCTCTTATTATCTGCTCTGGCCAGACCGAAAACTGCATAATGGCCAACAACTCATGACCGGGAACATCTCCCGGCAAAAAAACCTGTTGCGAGAAATTCTGACCGTCATACTTCAGCTGCAACAATGTCTGGCCAGTGGGCAACAAAACCACCGCAATTATATTCTCAGGCGTCAACCGGCTGATCAGTAAAAACTCCCGCTCAATCTCCTGTGCCTGTAGCAATACTTTCTGTTTCAGTACCTGTTCAGGGGCTGACAGAGGAGGCAGTAATCGCAGAGCAGGAGGATCTTCAGATGGCGAGCTAATACTGCTGCACCCGGTCATGAGAGCGATTATAAGCGCCAGAAATAAACACCGGTATCTGTAGTACTGCATGCGTCCTTCAATGTTTTGAATACCCGGGTTATCACTGATCATCCGTTTTCCCCTCAGGCTCCACTCTGAAAACAACCGTCAGCAGCCAGACAAACACCAACCCCAATAATACTGTCAGGCCAAAATGATACAGCACCGGCGTAGCACTCAACGCCAGCAAACCAAACGCCAGTAAGCTGGTAAAAACTGACAGGGTAACCGCCAGCCAGGTTCGCGGGCTGTACTTTGTCTCCGTCAGAAAAACCCCCATATCCAGACCAATTCCCAGAACCAGAATCAAGGCCAGCAAATGAAACAGATTAATCCCTTGCTCCAGCTGTACCAAAATTCCCAGCGTCAGAACAGAAGCAAGCAAAGGCGGCGTAATTATACGCCAAACGGCGACACGATAACGACCGGCCAATATCAACAAAATCAGTAAATACGCCAGGCCAAGCCAACCCGTAATCTGTTCCCGGTACTCTTCCATCAGCTCGGAAATCGCCTGGATACGGTCAACGTAATATACATTTTCCTGATCAGCAGCCAGCACCTGCAAAGCCTGCTCAGTATCCGCCGTGACCCCTTTAAAGCGGATGACCGAAACCACCCGGTGCTCACTCACCCCGACAAGAAGACTCTGCCAATACGCTTTATCAGCGCGACCAAGCCAGTCAACTGCAGCTAAGGTACGATCCTGATACGCGCTAAACTGCTCCAACGCTGCTGTGGCCACCGTCGGTGGCAAACCCGCTGAGGCAAAATAATCGGTTATCCGCGCCTGATATAAACGGCCTGTTAATGCAATATTTTCCCTCTGACGCTGTAATGAAGGCACCAACACAGACAACGCCTGATAACTGCCTAACTGCTGCCTGGTCACCAATGCATCCAGCGCCTCCCTCAACCCCTCTTCTTTCACCAGCAACGCCTGAAGGCTCTCAGCTTCTACCAGCAAAAACTGTGCACTGCCGCTCATACCCAGCAACTGCTGGATACGTTGCTCTTTCACCAGCAACGCCGCAGGGGATGTTTGTAAAAGACGCACATCATCAATCCCACGGCTTTGGCTAATACTGATCACTGCCAGCACGGTTACTCCACCAAGAAAAATAGTCAGCAACAACTTTCCGGAAATCAGGGGGAAAAACAAACGTATCTTGCCAAGAACATTGGCAGACCGCTCCGCACCGGGCTCAGCTTTCAGAGAGAAAGCAGGTAACCAGAGGACAACCGTCAGCCAGGCAGCCAATAAACCTGCCACAGAAAATGTCGCCATCTGCTGCAGCCCTGGAAAAGGTGTCAGGATCTGAACAGCATACGCCAGCCCGCTGGAGACTAAGCCCAGAGTTAACCCCGGCAACAAACGGTATAAGACCCGCGTCGCTGAGTCGCCCGCCGACCTCTCACAGATAAAATGCAGCGCGTAATCCACCGAAACGCCCACCAGCCCCGCACCAAACGCAAATGTAATCAGGTGTACCTGTGGAAAAATAAGCACCGTCACACTGACCGCCACAAGGCAACCTATACCGACCGGGAGTAACATCATCCCCAGAGGCGCCCAGCGCCGGAAAGCCAGCCAAACTAATAAGGTAACCCCCAGCAAAGAGCCAATACCTATCGTCTGTATTTCGGATTTCGCCTGCCGGGCACCGGCTGCTGCATGCACCAGCATGCCTGACAACTCAACGGAAACTTCTTGTGGAAATTTTCCCTCGACATTGGCAACACTGTTAAATATCTGCGTCTGCAAACGGGGGGAAAAAGGGCTGTCTTGCAATGTCAGCACGCCGAGAAACGTGGGGGCCTCGTGACCGGAAACCCTTAACTTTCCCTGCTCAGAGCGAATATTAAGCTCACTCCTCTGATTCAGTTTACGGGCAGTATAAAGCCGGAAAGGATCTTCTATCAGGCTGCCACCGGAAGCCGCCAGCGGCGAATAAAGATACTGCAAAGCCTGTTGCTCTAAACGCTCATACTGCTCTGCCTGAAGTGAACGCCTGACAGACTCATCCAATATCGCAAACCGGTAAGGAAAATAGATATCATCAAACTGCCGTAACTGCCCGGCACCAGCCTGCCATGAAAACTCAGCCACTCCCGCAATTGCTGACAGCTCACCCGCCAGTGATGTCATTGCCTGACTGGCAACACCAACAGTATCAGCTGACACCAGAACAAAAACCCGGCGGGAGAAAGTGTCCGCAATATGTTCACTCGCCTGACGTACCACCGGTTGCTGCTGCGAAGCTGGCAACAGAGACATAATACCCGACTCAAATGATGTATCTCGCTGGGCAGCACTGCCCACCAGCACAATCACCAAAATCAGCCAGATGATTCGCCCCTGGCGCACAAGATCCTCAAACCTCATCAGAACTGCAGATTCTTAAACTGAATCGTGGTGGAATCGCCATTGACTTCATGAAGTACAATCTGACGCAACAAAACATCACCCTGCAGCTCAACCCGTGCAACGGACTGACGGATACTTTCATCAGTCGGGGATAAATCAGCCTGCCAGTGCCCGTCATTAAGCTCGCCGTTAACAGAAAAATAACGCTCCAGCACTGACCAGTCCGCAGTCAGTACAGAAAACATAATATCTCCAAGAACAATTGCCGCCGGGCTATTCCGGGTATCAAGACGCAGTAACTCATCCCCACCCTGCCGGCTCACCAGAGCCGTGGGCGTAATGATCAGCTCATTCTCAACAGGTTGTTCCGTCAGCCAGACTATCTGCTTATCTCGCTGATAGCTGAAACGGCCGGAGGACTTAATGCCCGCCTGCAAAACGGCCAGAAACTTAGTCTGAGTAAACTCACCCTGCATCTTTTCCGATGCCTGGGTGACCTGCGCCAGCACAGAATAACTCACCGGCTCAGCCCACAGCACGGAAGCCAGCCCGGTCATCAGGACAAACATTAAAACACGGATCACATTATTCATAGGTCAGACCCAGCTTAGTGAATAAAATAGCCGGGGAAACATACTGCATTTCACCACTTTCAATCGCAACAGCAACCTGGACCGTTGAACCTTTGCTTAAACGGCGTCCGGTGGCAGCATCACTGATCCGATAATCGATCTTCAAGCGGTTTTCCCATTCAGTCAGTTGTGCCCTGACCTTAATCTTCTGCTGAAAAAACAGCGGCTGCGCATAGCGAATCCGTAAATCAATCACAGGCCAGGCGTAACCCGACTCAGCCATTTCCCGGTAGTTATACGCAATTGAATCAAGTAAGGCACAGCGGGCAATTTCAAAGTACTTCACATAATGCCCATGCCAGGCGACTTCCATCGCATCCACATCATGAAAAGGTATTTCCAGCGTTACTTCAGTATCCAGCATATCCTGCATCCTTCACTGCACGGTTCCAACTGTTACGCCCGGGTATTCCAAAATGGATAAAAATTAAACCACTGTAACGGCGCCTTAAGACAATAATGCTCGAGCCGAACTGCATATTGCCTTATCACTTTTTCCAGTGCCTGATTACGTTCCTTTCGGGAAAACTTCAGCTGCTCAGCAAACAATTCCAGATAGAGATAATATTGGCCTTTCTGCTTCAGGCAAAATAACAGATAAACAGGACAGCGTAACAACGATGCCAGAATAAAAGCGCCCTGTGGTAAATCCGCCTGACGGCCCAGAAAATCAACGCGGCAAACCCGGCCACCATGACTGACCGGGGTACGGTCTCCGGCAATCACCACATATTCACCATTGTTTACCCGTTCAGCAAGCATCATTGCAGTGACCGGCGACATATCATTGACCTGTAACAGTTCAATGGTGGCACTGCTGTTTATCGTCTTCAGAATCGAATTGAACTTCGCCGCATGGTGGGTATGAACGAGTACAGTCAGCCTGATACCCTCTGCCTGATGGGCCAGCGCATTACAGACTTCTGAATTCCCCAGATGAGAGATAATAATAAGCCCTCCCTGCTGATGAGATTCCAGCTGTGCAAATAAATCCGGCGTTGCAAACGTAACGTCTTCCCGGCGGATTTTCCCCATCCAGACAATAAACTTATCCAACAGGGCTTCACCAAACGCCATGAAATGCTTAAACGGCGTCAATGTACTGGCCTGCTCCGGTGGCAACAGAGGCCTGATTTGCTGCAGATACTCAGCAGACGCCCGTCGGGCATCCCCCTGAATCAGATAGTAATAACACATCACAGGAAACAGAATTACGCTGAACCCTGGCCGGCCAAACACGTTATACATCAGCAATAAAAAACGCATCCCCAGAACTGTTCCGGCCTCTCCTGCTCTGGACCAGTGGTGTTTAGGCGTTTTCATCATCGTTTATCCTGGCGAAATTTACGCTGCAGCAAGGCAGGTAAACGGCGCAACATGCCAAAAAATAACCGGGTGTGCATCAGACTGATCAGCACGTTATCCCGCCAGACATTGAAATGTGACACACCATCCAGCGGATAGCGAACGTTCACCGGCTGGTTAATCACCGTACCACCGCGCCAGAACCAGCGAACCAGCACCTCGGTATCAAAATCCATCCTGTCACCGCACGGCTCTTCACTTAACTGTCTGACCAGCGGGGCCAGGGGGTATAGGCGAAAGCCACACATCGTATCGCGAATAGAAAATGACAAGGTGTTAATCCAAACCCAGACATGGGTCAGATAACGTCCGTAATAACGTAACTTAGGCACCGATTCGTCATAATCAGGATACCCGGCAATTAACGCTTGCGGCTGCACCTCAGCGGCCTTCAAAAAACCCGGTAAATCCGCCACGTCATGCTGACCGTCTGCATCAATCTGAATACCATGGCTGAACCCCTTATCCAGAAGAAACCGGAATCCGGCCTTCAGCGCCCCGCCCTTACCGCTGTTAAGATCCAGGCGTAACAGAAAAACCCGGTCTGAAAACTCTCCGGCTAACTGCTCCAAAACCTGCTGACAAAGGCTGTCACTGCCATCATCCACCAGCAGTACAGGCATCCGGTACTCTAAGGCGCCCAGCAACGTCGCTCTGATGGCATGCTCATGATTATAAACAGGAATCACAAACGCAGGATGAAAATCTGATTCAGCCAAAACAAATCCTGCCACTGGAATGAACACCTTTATCCGAGGTATAGCTAAAAGTGAGTTTCTGTTTATCTGAATTAAAACTAAGACTGATAAGCACCTGAGAATCAGGTGTTATTACCTGTTGAAATTTCACTACTTCAAGGCGCAGAAACTGCCCTTCTATCGCCAGCAAATCCCGGCCAAAACGCTCGGCCCAGTGTATCTGAGTAATACCGGGAAGAATTGGATGCTGTGCAAAATGTCCGTCAAAATACACTAACTCCGCCGGAATCCGACACCGCAGCTCCGCTTCAAGCCCCCCGACGGTCTGACTGATTAAATCGGGCCAGCGGGCTGGCTCAGAATTAAATAACGCTGTTAAATCTTCCACGGTTAATTTTCCTTGCGGGTTATACGGCAACCGCGAGGGAAACCGCCAGCGGCGTGGAATAGCAACCGCTTCAAAATAATCTTTCAAATACCCTTTTAACCGGCCAACCAGGGCTTTCTTGCCTTCAGTCTGTAACAAACTGAGACCTTCATCACTCAGCTCAATTACCGCCGCCACTTCGGTTCGGCGTCGCTCCAGAATGATCGCCTTTACTTCCCGTACCCATTCGCTGTGCAATAAGCGGTTCTCGATACCGGTCAGAGAGACCCGTTTACCTTCTACTTTTACAATCCGGTCAGCACGGCCCCGTAAATCAAAGCCTCCGGCAACAAAGCGAACCTGATCCGCCAGAACAACCGGGGTTGGTAAAAAGGGAGCAGATACCCGTAAACACTCATCGGGAGTTTTATCTAACTCAACCCCGGGAATGGCCTGCCAGACAGCAGATTTTTGCTGATCACGCCAGGCAACTGCACCGGTTTCAGAACTGCCGTATATCTCCAGAACCGGAGCACAGAGCAACGCATGGGTCTGTCCACTTGCCTGTGCTGACAACGCAGCTGCTGAAGACAGCACAAAATTACACTTCTCAGCCATCTGCGACCAGTTTAGCGCGGCATTCAGCCGGGCCAGCAGTGCCGGGCTGGAAATAAGCCCAACAGCATCATAGTGAGCCGACCGGGAGATCACCGTTTCGGCATATTCACATACAGTTAAATCAAATGGCAGATTCTGAGCCAGCGAGCGAAACAACCTGAAAGTCATACCGTAAAAATGCTGATGACTAACCGTTCCCAGAATCACCTCATGTTCGCTACTCGCCGGCAATAACTCAGCCAGCGCCAGCGACTCTCTTTCAAGTTGCCCGATAGTCTTTGCAATTGCAGCAGGCTTGCCCGAGGATCCTGACGTATAAATTTCAAGGGCCGGATAATCAATATTCAACAACGGCCAACCGGAAAAATCACCGCTGCTATCAGCAACAGTCACTTCAGACTCATCAAACTCACCGGCAAAAGCATCCACGCAGGGATATAAAGATTCGACTGTTCCGGGACGGTTATCCCCGGGAACACAAGCGATCCGCTGTAATGTCCATAACGCCAGCAAAATAGCCAGAAACTCAAAAGCATCTGAATGATACACCGCCCAGCGCGTTGCATCTGTGCGGGAAAAACAGGCTTGCCACTTACGAATCCGGGATTCAAGATCTGCTTTGCTCAGCGGACGGCCAGCATCATAAGCCACCGTTTGCCCGGCATCCACATCAGACAACCAGCGGGATAACTTAACTACGTCCATGCTCTTCGGGCTTAACCTTTCTTCGCACCAGCCATTCACCGGCGGCCAGGGCAGCAATTAAAATGTATGCGATAAAACCGTTATACAACAACCAAACTTCATCACTGGCGTACAACGCCGTACCTGCGGCAAGCGAACCGTTAATCAGGAAAAATGCACACCAGACCTGAGTAACTTTCCGGGTATAAATAACCCCTTCCGGCGGTAAATCCGGATCTTTCAGTCTGGCAATTTTCTCAACAACAGTCATCGGCGCAAACAGACTACCGGCAAACACGGTTAAAAAGCCAAGATTCATCAGCACGGGGTAAAACTTCAACCCTGCTGTCAGCCCCCAGACAGCGATAACAGTCAGCAATGCAACGGCGGTCATCAGGAGTATCTTTCGCTCGTTAACGTGGCTCTCGTTAACCTGCCCTCCGATAACCCATCGTAAGCCCAAAAGCACTAACAGCACTGGCAACACAAAACGGGCATCAACGTTCAGCATTCCCCAGTACACAAGAAAGGGATACGCCAGCGAGATGACACCCGCAATTACCTTAAGCACCACAGGAATTATACGTTGTTAAGCAGCTTATCAACTTCGGCAACCACATCCTGAACGGTGCGAACCTGTTTGAAATCATCAGGCTGGATTTTCTTACCGGTATATTTCTTTAACTCCACCACCAGATCAACAGCATCTATGCTGTCAATATCCAGATCCTGATACAAGTTAGACTCCGGCGTTACTGATTCTGCATCCACTTCAAAAAGCTCTTCAAGGATAGCAACAACTTTAGAATAAATTTCTTCCTGGCTATGCATAATAATCTCTTATTTAGTTCGCTGAGACTCAACCAGCGCCGCCAATGCATTCACATTAGCAAAGTGCTTACGGGTTTCTTCAGAATCCGAATTTAACGTTATGCCATACCGCTTTTGTAACGCCAGGCCAATCTCAAGTGCATCAATAGAATCAAGCCCGAGCCCCTCAACAAACAGTGGCTCATCATCTACAATTTCATCCACCTCAATATCTTCAAGATCAAGAGACTCGATAATCATATGTTTGAGTTCAGTCTTTAAGTCACTCATAGACTCTCAATTCCTTATTAAAATATTCGTTCAGATCCCGGGTCAGCGTCCGGGCCAGCTTTGCCGGAGACACCGGCGCCATATATTGATCCGCAGGAATAATATCCTTTACCTGAATACGGATATGTACTTTTCTGTCAGGTACTTCGTACCAACGGTCAGACTTAGTCAGCGTTGTCGGTGAACATTCTATCAACACTGGCGAAATATCTGCTCCGGTACGCACAGCAATCTGCGCGGCTCCGCGCTTAAACAGAGGCATCTGATCAGGCTCCGTACGGGTACCTTCAGGAAAAACAATTAATGCTTCCCCCCGGCGAAATGCAGCCCGGGCCAGATCAAGCACATCTTCACTGCCATCATTAATGATGTAACCGGCAGTCCGGATGGGGCCCCGGGTAAAAGGGTTCTGTACCAGCCGCCCCTTCACCACACAATTAGCATTCGGTAACAGGGCAATCAGAAAAATCACATCAATGAGCGAAGGATGATTAGCCAGGACCAGTTGAGCCCCCTCAAACTTCCTGATGCCTTCAACCTGATAACTCAGCACACCCAAGCAACGCATCATCCCTATATAAAAACGAAATGAATGATGAATAAACCGTTTAGCAGCAGACTGCCGGACCTGTTCGTCCCGATAGAAAAGCCATAAAACCGGCACGACGATAACCGGCAATAATACACCGCCACCCCCAAATACCAGGAAGCTAAATGCAGTCCCTACCCAGCGCCAGCCATGATTAATGTGCAGCCAGAGCGCTTTCACCGGGTCACCCGGTTCAACAGCCAGTGTGCGCCCCTGACGGAGCAGGATAATCTGTCAGCATTGCCACAAAGCAGCGCAATCATATCCGGAATATCCTGGCCGCTTTCCACCGCATCAGTAACGCCCGGTCGCTGTTGAAGTACAAAACCGTTGTCACCGTCACGGCTAATCATCAATGCCAGTGCATGAGGGAAGTCAGGCCCCTGAGAATAAGGCTGGTACAACTCCGGCAATACCACATCGTAAATAACGCACAACACCCGCCGGTGAACCTGTAGCTGACAAACCGCTTCCAGCAACGCCTGCACCACCAGCCCCTCACTGGCAGCAATCGCATTGATTGCACTTTTATCTTTACAGGCAATTGAGTAAAGGCCGCCAACTGCATTATGCACCGCAAGACTGAAAGCAGTGGGTGACATAGGATCAGCCTGGCCAATCCCCTGTAACAGTTCAAGCGTCAGAGGAGTATCGCCATGGCGGGACGCAAACACGCTGGCAACAGAGTCAGTATCAGATAACAGAGGTAACGCGGCCCCCATTGCCACTTTCCCTAAAGGCGTAAAACGCCGCCTTAACATAGCAGGGACCGTCTTCATAACCGCAGGTTTAACAGGACCATCAGGAGTGAACGGGCTGGCAAGCCATGCCTGCCAGGCATCGCGACTTTCCAGATCAGGCGCATACGCATTCCATGCATCAATATTAAAACGTAGCAACCTTCCCACTCTCCTGTGACAACGATATATGAAAGCGCTCAGTTATATGAAGCACGCACCGGGCTTTCAGTGAATCGACGAATTCTACCTAGGAAGGCGTCAGTTGCAAGCACCCGAAAATTAAAACAATCACTTTGCTATTTGCTTTAACGGAAACCTGATAAACACCACCTGAAACAGATGGTAATATTATCAGACAGTAATGACCCTGACATATATTAAGCCTGGCTGATTATTTCTTATGCAAACCCGCTCTTCTGATGCCCCCCCAATAATCTGGTTTGCTGAAACCGGCCCCTGCACCCGGATGCTGGAGAAAAGTCTGCGCCCTCTGCTCAGTCGTTCCGAGAAGCAACGCCTGAACAACATCAGACACCCTCGCAAATTCAGAGAATACATCACCAGCCGCAGCCTGATCCGGCATGTATTTTGCCACTATCCTGAATTATCAAACCAGGCATGGAACATCACCGAGCAGCTGAATGCTGCCCCCAGAGTGACCCATCCCGCAAAAAATATTTCCCTCAGCATTAGCCACAGTCAAAACCTGATCGCAGTGACCGTAAGCGAGATGTATTTAGGGGTTGATATTGAATACAGAAAACCAAGACACAACATGGCCGCACTGACGTCAGGCTTCATGACAACAGCCGAGCAGCTGCGTTATGCAACGCTGTCAGAAGAGGAGCAACAAGATTTTTTCTACCGTTGCTGGTGTGCTAAAGAAGCGCTGTATAAATTACACAACGTACTGAAAATGAAGAAGGTGCCAATTGAAAAGATATGCACAATCAGTGAAGAGCATCAAAAACAGGGTCTACATCTGATACTCAAAAAACTGGATAACTACAACTGCCAGCTGGCACTTGCATCACAACAGGCAGTGACAGACGTCCAATATAATTTTGTATCTGAATTCACCTTTATTTGAACCCAGGCTATCACCGGCCTTACAACCTTACTCAGCCCACCGGCACCGGTTGTCTGTAACCAGCGTTAAAAGAATGGAGCACCCGGCCGTCACTGACTGCTGACAAACCGGGCAAAACCAAGAGATCAGTCCGGTAAGAAATCAGCGACGCCTTTTGAGGCTTCTGCCACAGGCTGGTCAGGCGTTCCGGGATGTAAACCGCATTCGCGGGTTTCCGGATTTTCCCACCACCAGCGACCGGCACGGATATCTTCTCCCTGACTGACAGCCCGGGTGCATGGTGCACAGCCGATACTTGGGAAATTCTGATCATGCAACTGGTTATAAGGGATATCAAACGCACGGATATACGCCCAGACCTCAGCATCAGCCCAGTCAGCAAGAGGATTATACTTATCCATCCCGTTACCGGCGTCATACTCTTTAAAGCCCACCTCTTCCCGGGTCACCGACTGTTCACGGCGCAATCCGGTAATCCACGCAGACTGCCCCGTCAGCGCCCGTTTCAGCGGTTCAAGTTTGCGCACCGCACAGCAAGACTTCCGCAATGACTGGCTTCGGTAGAACGCATTCACACCGTGGCTGGCCACATAGCTTTCAACCTGCTCTGCAACCGGGTAATACACCTTCACCGGCAACTCCGGATAACGTTGCTGTACAGCCTCCAGCAACGTCAGCGTCTCTTCCGGCAAGCGTCCGGTATCCAGCACAAAACTGGCTGTACCGGTATTGGCACGCTGCAGCAGATCCGTTATCACAACATCTTCTGCCCCCAGACTGTTCGCAAACACCACTGCAGAACCGTGTTCGGCAGCCGCTTGCTGTAAAACACTCAGACTGTGCTCTACCTTAGCCGCTAACTGCGGGGAAACTGAATCACTCACTTTTCTCACCATCGCTCTTGTGACATGTTCAAGGACATGTTTTATACATTATCAGATCAGCATAAACCGTACGCCAATCCCAAACAGCAATACTGCAATCACCGGCTGCAATACCGCTGAAGAAAGATGCCTGGCCAACTGACTTCCTAAAATCACACCGGGAACAGATCCCAGCAAAAGGTAGCCAAGCAAAACAAAATCCAGATTGCCCAGGCTGTAATGGCCACTGCCTGCCACGGCGGTCAACACAACCGCATGGGCCAGATCCGTACCGACAATCCGGCGCATACTCATCCGGGGAAACAACAAAATTAATAAGGCTGTGCCCAACGCACCGGCCCCCACAGATGACAACGTTACCAGGCCACCCAGCACCAAACCGGACACCACCAGAATAAAATCTTTAGCACCAAAACCTGATTTTGACTGCACAGCTGAATCCATATCAGCCTGCCGGGCTGCCTGCCACTGCTGAATTCTGCCACGCAGACACAGCACCACCGATGTCATCACCAGGCTGACACCCAGAATCAGATTCACCAAGGCCACCTGGCTCTGCAAATCTTCAGCTGTGCTGAGGTAGTGCAACGCCACTAAACTACCCGGCACACTGCCACACAGCAGCAAAATCACCAGTCGCCAGGCAACCAGACGCTGCCGGGCATACGCAACGCTGCCTGCAAACTTGGTAATCGCAGCATAAGCCAGATCAGTACTGACAGCTGTAACCACAGGTACCCCAAAGCCCAGAATAAGCATGGGCGTCATCAGCGCGCCACCACCAATTCCGGTAAACCCCACCAGTACCCCAACCATGGCACCAGCGATCACATAACCAAATTCCATTACCCGCTTTACCCGCTCACTTGTGTCTCTGAATAACTGCCATTTTCACAATAACCGGCATCAACACCATCAAAACCCGTTATTGAAATATTAATACTTCATATTACTCGTCGACACCTTATTCCATGAAATAATATTTAAATTAACTTCAATAACCAAAATGCATAAGTTGATGGTACCAGCGATTGAACCCCTATATTCCAAAAAGAAATAAAAAATAATTATTTATTCTTTTATGTTTGATATTTTTTGTTGAAATAATAATTACAACGATGAGTCAACCGGTGGCAATAAACCATCCAACACTCTTTAGTCTAAAGCATATTTCTTCAAACTATTATTGAGCACACAGCGATGAGCCTAGTATCACCCCACAAGCTGACCCACCTGCGCCAGCTTGAAGCCGAAAGTATCCATATCATCCGTGAAGTTATTGCTGAGTTTGAAAACCCGGTAATGCTTTACTCGGTCGGTAAAGATTCGGCGGTCATGCTGCACTTAGCGCGCAAAGCTTTCTACCCGGGTAAGCCCCCATTCCCACTGTTGCACGTAGATACCACCTGGAAATTCAGGGAAATGATCGAGTTTCGCGACAAAATGGCTGAAGAAGCCGGCATGGAGCTACTGGTCCATATCAATCAGGAAGGCATTGATATGGATATCAGCCCGTTTAAACACGGCTCCGCCAAACACACTGACATCATGAAAACTCAGGGGCTGAAACAGGCCCTGGATAAATACCAGTTTGATGCAGCGTTCGGTGGTGCCCGTCGCGATGAAGAAAAATCCCGGGCAAAGGAACGCGTGTTCTCCTTCCGGGACAAACACCACCGCTGGAATCCCAAGGATCAGCGGCCGGAACTGTGGAATACCTTTAACACCCGCATCGACAAAGGGGAAAGTATCCGGGTCTTCCCGTTATCAAACTGGACTGAACTGGATATCTGGCAATACATCTATCTGGAAAGCATCCCGATTGTACCGCTGTACTTTGCCGCTGAACGTCCGGTTGTAAACCGTGACGGTGTCGACATCATGGTCGATGACGACCGGATGCCGCTCAACCCGGACGAAGTACCGGAAAACAAAATGGTGCGCTTCCGTACGCTGGGCTGTTATCCACTGACCGGTGCCGTTGACTCCAAAGCAACGACTCTGCCGGAAATCATTCAGGAGATGTTACTGAGCACCACCTCGGAACGTCAGGGTCGGGTAATTGACCACGACAGTGCAGGCTCCATGGAACAAAAGAAAATCGCCGGATATTTCTAGTCACACCAGCGCCGGCACGCGTACACAGTGCCGGCGATACCCTTATATTTTTCTCTGTCTGCCACACAAAACGGCAGATGGAATAGCAGGATTAGCACCATGAGCCATCAATCAGAACTGATCGCTGAAGATATCAACGCATATCTGACCCAACATGAAAACAAAGAGCTGCTGCGGTTTCTGACCTGCGGCAGTGTAGACGACGGCAAATCCACCCTGATCGGCCGCCTGCTGCACGACACAAAAATGCTTTACGAAGACCAGTTAGCAGCATTACACGCCGACAATGCCAAACAGGGGAACGCCGGTGAAGCCCTTGACCTCGCCCTGCTGGTTGACGGTTTACAGGCTGAACGCGAACAGGGCATCACCATTGACGTTGCGTACCGTTACTTTTCCACTGACAAACGTAAATTCATCATTGCTGACACCCCGGGCCACGAACAATACACCCGGAACATGGCAACCGGTGCATCCACCTGTGATCTGGCGATTATTCTTATAGATGCCCGCTACGGTGTTCAGGTACAAACCAAGCGTCACAGCTTTATCGCGTCGCTACTGGGGATCAAGCACACCGTAGTTGCAATCAACAAAATGGATCTGGTTGACTTCAGTCAGGAACGTTTTGAAGACATTAAACAGGAATACCTGTCTTTCGCGGCTAACCTCAACCTCAAGGATATTCGCTTCGTACCGATGTCGGCACTGAACGGGGATAACGTTGTCAGCACCAGTGAACACACACCCTGGTATCAAGACGGCTCTCTGATGGACCTTCTGGAAAACGTCGAACTGGAAGAAGATAACAACCAGCAGGCCCTGCGTTTTCCGGTTCAGTATGTTAACCGGCCAAATCTGGACTTTCGTGGTTATTGCGGCACGATTGCCGCCGGCTCAGTGAAACCCGGTGATCAGGTAACCGTATTACCCTCTGGCAAACAAAGTACTGTTAAATCCATTGTCACAATGGAAGGCGAGCTGGCATCTGCCAGCGCACAAATGGCAGTCACCCTGACACTGGAAGACGAGATCGACATTAGCCGTGGCGATACCCTGGTCCACAGTGAAACGGTACCTGAAACCCATGAACGCTTTGATGCCAACCTGGTATGGTTAACCGATGCTAAGCTGGAAACTGGCCGCGATTATGACATCAAGCTTGCCACCCAGACCCTGACCGGAAAGATCAGCAGCATTCGGCACCGGGTAGACGTAAACACCCAGGACCACCAGCCGGCTTCCAGCCTGACACTGAACGAAATCGGCCGCTGTGAAATCTCACTTGAACAGGCAATCATTGCAGATGATTACCAGCAAGTAGCCAGCACCGGTTCATTCATTGTCATTGACCGTCTGACCAATGCCACCGTAGCAGCCGGGATGATCGTTAACGATCAGCAGGAACAACAGGCATCTCTCTTAACCGAAGGCCCTGTGAGCAGCGAAGCTAAAGCTCAGCGATTTGGTCAGAAGCCATTCAGCCTGGTCATTACCGGCGAGAATGATCAGAGCCGCACTCAGTTATTGAACGCAGTAGAGCAAAGTCTGTTCCGTCAGGGGCGTGCAGTGGTCACACTGAATGCAGACGACCTGGGCGATAACACAGAAGTAACTGCTAACTTACTGAACCAGCAAGGATTAATCGTTCTGATCAGCGCAAAACAAAATGTAAGCGGTGCCTATCATGTCGACCTGAATGCCGGTGACGCCGAACTGAGTCTGAATACCGACCGGACCACAGTTCAGGAACAGTATGAGGCAATCATGGAGCTGATCAGCAAGCAGCTGTAAGCAAACGCTTTTACCCGGCCGGTGACAAGACTGGCTGTCACCTGCCCCTTTTAAGCTACCGGACCTTCCTCACCGGCTCCGGTAGCTTTCTTTTCTGAAACATTTCAGGCCTTTACCGGATAAGCCCTCCCCCCGGTTAAAACACGCGCCAGCCAGATATCATTACCCACAGCAGAACGTCATCAATTATTCATACAAAACGGTCCACCAGCATCTTGTGCGCAGCAACATCACTCCCTATAATCGCCGCCCTCTGATAACTGAAAATGCTTCGGTAACCACCTCATTTTCAAGCTGCCACGGCTAAATCTGCCCCGTACCGGAACACTATGGACGCCACAACACTGATTGGCCTGACAGCCGCTTTTT
Source organism: uncultured Oceanospirillaceae bacterium (assembly GCA_937138495.1). Taxonomy (GTDB): domain Bacteria; phylum Pseudomonadota; class Gammaproteobacteria; order Pseudomonadales; family Balneatricaceae; genus Amphritea. The sequence goes on along the minus strand of CAKZPE010000043.1, from coordinate 21,961 downwards.
GCACCACCGCTGCTTTTATTCCGCAGGTTATTCAGATACTGCGTACTGGCAATGTCGATGGCATTTCCCTGTTGATGTACAGCATCTTCACCTGCGGTGTCGCCATGTGGCTGACATACGGCATCATTGTAGAAGACCTGCCCATGCTACTGGCAAACCTGATCACCCTGGTGCTTGCACTGGCAGTGCTGGGGCTGACCATCTATAAGCGGAGCCAGCAACGCCGAAAACACAGCAGCTGAAACGCTCACCATTAAAAAGCCCGTCATCAGACGGGCTTTTTAATGTCAGAAGCAATCAATCCTCACTGTTGCCGGTCTGCTTCAATGATCCATTCATGATCCGGATCATTATGGAAAATCCAGTTTCGTGACGGCCCGGCCATGACATTCAGGTAATATGACTCATAACCATGAGGTACACCGACCGGGTGATAACCTTCAGGCACCATTACAACCCCACAATCTTCCACACTCATGGTCTCATCCAGACTGCGGTCATCAGTGTACACCCGCTGAAAAACAAATCCCTGTTCGGGGTTAATCTTATGGTAATAGGTCTCTTCCAGGTGCGTTTCTGCAGGTACGTTATCAGTATCATGCTTATGAGGCGGATAACTGGACCAGTTTCCCCCGGGCGTAATGACTTCACAGACCAACAGACTTTCCGCCTCCATATTACCGAACAGAATATTGCAGACATGCCGGCGGTTCGTGCCAACGCCCCGGGTTTCGTACTGACACATATCCGGAGTAATCAGCCGTGCAGGATACTTGCCGCTGCCCGGTGCCCGGCAAACCGCCAGTTCCAGATCCGTCAGAGCGGTTACCTGATATTCATCCTGCGGCGGTGTATAAACAGCATAAGGAGCCTGCTGCTCAAAAACACTCATACGGGCCCCTAACCCGGACCAGTGTTCAGCTCTGGTACTGACATCCGCTTTACCGCTGACCACTACCAGACACGCTTCATTATTCTCTGTTTGCAGTGTCAGATGTTCTCCCGCTTTCAGCTGATATGCTTCAAAGCCGACATACTGCCAACCGGCAGACTCAGGTGTCACCTTCTGAATACACCCTCTGACATCCGGGGCTGAAACCGGCGAAAGTAATTTCGACATAATCCTCTCCTGTGAATTACAACTGCACCGCTGCACCGGTACGCAACGACTCAACAGCGGCTTCTGCTAACCGTAAAGACTGCAGGCCATCATGGGTATTAGCCAAAGGCTCTGCTTCACCGGCGATACAGGCAATGAAATTATCCAGTTCCAGACGATACGCCGCTTCATAACGTTCCAGAAAAAAATACTGGGGTTTAGCAGACTGAGAACCGGCACAGCCAGTGACAACCACAGTATTTTCCAACTGATTATTCACCTGCACCATGCCTTCAGACCCAAACGCCTCGATGCGCTGATCATACCCATAGCTGGCACGGCGGCTGTTACTGATCTGACACAACTTACCACTGGCCGTTTTAAGGGTGACCAGTGCGGTATCCACATCGCCGGCTTCGCCGATGGCAGGGTCCACCAGACAACTGGCTGTCGCGTACACCTCTACAGGTTCTTCGGACAGTAACCAGCGTGCCATATCAAAATCATGAATCATCATGTCACGGAATAAACCACCGGACACGCCGATATACTCAGCCGGTGGCGGAGAAGGGTCACGGCTGGTGATCGTCAGCATTTCAAGATTACCGATACTGCCATCACGCACCGCGCACTGCAGGCTGCTGAACTGCGGATCATAACGGCGATTAAAGCCGATGGAACACACCACACCACTAGTTTCCACACTGGCCAGGCAGGTTTCTACCCGGGCAACATCCAGATCCACCGGTTTCTCACAGAAAATAGCCTTGCCGGCAGCCGCAGACAGCTCAATCAGATCAGCATGGGTATTGGTGGAGCTTGCAATAATCACCCCATGTAGCTCAGTATCTGCCAGCGCCCGCTCAGAACTGACAACATCAGCCCCATATAACTGCGCCAGCTGTTGCGCTACCGGCGCATGCGCATCAACAATATATTTGATATTCACCTGTGGATGACGGGCAACGTTGGCGGCATGGATTGCGCCAATCCGGCCGGCACCAAAAAGACAAAGATTGATCATATAAAGTTCTCTTTGACAGGTGCCTTCATCGTCCGGATTCAGACGATATCCAGCGCCTGCTGTTTATCTAACCGATAAGCCAGAGCTATCGATAATGACTGTGCCAAACATAATGAAGACGCCAGTGAACGGAATGCATGCACTTCGGCTTCTTTTACTACAAAACAGGCCGTCGCCTGGGATGCCAGCGGACTCAGCTGACTGTCTGTAATTACAATCAGAGGGACACCGCGTTCAACCGCGACCTGAGCCACGTCCTGAGTTTCCTCCGCATAGGGATGGAAGCTGATCGCCACCATTGCATCTTCTTGCGCAACAGTACTGGCCTGCTCCCGGTACATCCCGCCGACACCATCAATCAGGTAAGCCCTGCGATCTATATGCCGCAATGCATAAGCAAAATAACTGGCCACCACAAAGGCCCGGCGCACACCGACAATATGCGTCGCTTTGGCACTGGCAAGAATTTCTACTGCCCGCTCCATCTCCGCGCCATCGGTGGTCTTGCTTAACGTATCCAGCGCCAGTGTATTCGCCCGCACAAACTGCTCTAGTAACTGATCCGGTGCCTCCCCCATATCTTCGGACTCCTGCCGGGCGATACGGATCCGTTCCTGATAACTTGGAGCCTCCTGCATCAGCTTTTGCTGAAACAGGCGCTGCATTTCACTGAATCCGGTATACCCAAATGAATTGGCAAAACGCACCAGTGTTGAAGGATGCACACCGGCATCTTTAGAAATAACCGCCACGGTATCAAAAGCGATCTGATTAGGATTATCTACCAGATACTCAGCAACCTGCCGCAACCGCTTACTCAACCGGGGATGGCATTCCGTAATCGCTTGTTTCAGTTCAACCAGACTTTCAGGGGCTTTTTCCAACAGCATAATCGTTCTCACTCACAGGGCTCAGGCTGCATATTTTTCCTCAAGCATGAAGAAAATGGAACAAATTTTCCAAAATCAGTTATTCATTCTCTGAATTGCTGAATCCGCAACCGGAACCGTGGTCCCCGACTGCGCCCCCTCACCCTTCCATGGCATCAATGCTGTGACGACCTTCTGATACACGGCAACATCCTTATCTCTGCTCACGCGGCAGATGCATGATTAACGTACATCGCCCGCCAGTTTCTCAACCTGCAGGATATTATCTTTAGTGATAAAACCCGGGCCGGAGTTAATGTGATTAGACGGTGCAATGCCGTAACGGCTGTACAGCGCCAACGTCATAACCGGTATGTAACCCTGCAGATACGGCTGCTGATCAATCGCAAAATCAATGACACCGGACTTAATCGCTCCCGCAATTTCAGAACTCAGATCGAAAGTACCAAAATAAATGTTGCCCGCCTGACGGGTTTTCTCAAGGGCACGCAGGGTCGGATGTGCAGACGTCGGCCCTAACGTCAGTACGGCACCGGTATCATCATTGCGGCGTAAATATGCCTGAACCTTCTTTTCGATTTCAGACGGATCTTTACCCACATCAATCATCTGACCGCCCAGCTCTATACCCAGCGCATCAGCAAAGCCCTTACAACGTTCGACCGACGCCGGATTTTCGATGTAATGATTCACACATACAAAGCTCTTCACACCTTCAGCCTTCGCACGCTTGCCGGCACCAAAACCGGCATCATATTCAGGCTGCCCGACGTGCAGCAATGCCCCCAGCTTCTCTGACTGATCCTGAGTACCCGAGTTAATGGTAATCACCGGGATACCCTTTTTAACCGCTTTGCCAATCGGTCCGCGCAATACGTCATAATCGGCAATCGTCACGATCAGGCCATCCGGATTAGAGGCAACAGCCTGCTCAACAATTCGGGCCATATCTGCCAGATCTCCGGTTGGCGGATTACGGTACTCAACCTTTGCCCCAACCTGATCGCCTGCCTCTTTAATGGCATTCTTGATGGTATTCCACCAGGAATCAGAATCATCGGCATGGCTCACCAGTACGAATCTCTCATCGGCGGCCTGCACCGCGGTGAAAGGCGCCATCATGGCACCTGCGGTTGCCAGCCCGGCAAAAACGACGGCCTTCGTGGTAGTCAGTAGCTTTTTCATTTTCCCCTCCTGGCTCAGCGTATAGCAAAGTCTCTGCCGGTTATGGCACCCCGGCCACTCCACTCAGATAAAGCCATTATTCTTATTTTTTATTTACCGGAATATTTATTCTATTTTCAAAATGAGCCTTCCCGCTCTTCTTGTCAAGCTGAAAAATACCGCTACAGCGCGGCCTTAAACTTGAACGTTTCCGGACCCGGAAAAAGAAATCCGTTCAGACCAAACCAGTCACTATTAAAATATCCATTCTATATAATTGCAAAAATAGAATTTTTATTCTATCGTCATTCCATATCAGTCTGATCATCAAGCCGGGCTGCCTGTACAGAAGGGTTTAGATAAAAACAAAAAAATGGAAATAAAAATGATCTGCAACCCCAGTCGGAAAACAGATTCTGAAAAAACAGGTTAACTAAGCTATGTCCACTATGACGACACCCGTGCAGCACGCGCAAAAGAACATCCCCCCGGATGAACGGCTACGTTCAGAGTCTTCATTAAAAAAACTGCTTACCCGTCCCGAGCTGGGGTCTGTTTCCGGTGCAATTCTGATGTTCATTTTCTTTGCCATCGTTGCCGGTGACTCCGGCATGTTTAATGCTGATGGCATCATGAACTGGACAACCGTCTCAGCTCAGCTGGGCATTCTTGCGATTGGTGCCTGCCTGCTGATGATTGCCGGTGAATTTGACCTGTCAATCGGCTCTATGATTGGCTTTGCCGGTATGATGATATCCATTCCCGCTCTCTACTGGGGCTGGCCGGTCTGGACAGCAATCCTGTTTGCCTTTGCCGGTGCCATGTTAATCGGTTTTATTAACGGCTATATCGTCGTAAAAACCGGCTTGCCATCTTTTATTGTCTCGCTGGCATTCCTGTTTATCCTCCGTGGCCTGACCATTGCACTGTCTATTCTGTTTACCAATAAAACCATTGTTTCCGGTGTGTCCGAAGTCGCCGAAGGTGACATTCTCGCCGCCGCTTTCGGTGGTCAGATAGGCACCAGCCTGTTTAGCTGGCTGGGTACAAACGGCTGGATGGAGGTCTATGCCGACGGCACGCCGATCGTAACAGGTATTCCCATGGTGATTATCTGGTGGCTGTTACTGATGGTTATCTGTTCGTTTGTCCTGCTACGCACCCGTTTCGGTAACTGGATCTTTGCCTCCGGTGGCGATGACAAAGCGGCAAAGAATCTTGGCGTACCCACCGACCGTGTAAAAATCATGCTCTTCATGTTTACCGCCTTCTGTGCCACGGTATTTGCCGCCTGCCAGGTATTTGAATTCGGCTCTGCAGCGGCAGACCGCGGACTGCTGAAAGAATTTGAAGCCATTATCGCGGCGGTAATCGGCGGCGCCCTGTTAACCGGCGGTTACGGTTCCGTCATCGGTGCCTGCTTTGGTGCACTCATATTCGGCGTCGTACAAATGGGAATATTCTTCACCGGCATAGACTCAGACTGGTTCCGGGTATTCCTTGGGGTAATGCTGCTGATTGCAGTGCTGTTCAACAACTTCATTCGTAAGAAAGTCACCGGTGCACGGTAACTCAACTGCCACGAACTGAAACAGATTAGGAGCAGCACAATGAGCGATTACATACTGGAGCTGAAGAAAGTCAGCCGTTACTTCGGTTCAGTCATTGCCCTGAAAGACATCGACATGAAAGTAAAACTGGGGGAAGTCCATTGCCTTCTGGGAGATAACGGAGCGGGCAAATCCACACTGATCAAGACCCTGGCCGGGGTACACAAAGCCTCAGAAGGTGAATTTCTGCTGGACGGGCAGACAACTGAGTTCGAATCCCCAAAGGATGCGCTGGATGCCGGCATTGCTACTGTTTATCAGGATCTGGCACTGGTCCCGCTGATGAGCGTCACCCGTAACTTTTTTATGGGTAGGGAACTGACCAAGAAAATCGGTCCGTTCAATATCTTTGATACCAAACGGGCCAACGAAATCGCCCGTGCAGGGCTTGCAGAAATGGGCATTGATGTCCGCGACCCGGAACACCCCATCGGAACCATGTCCGGCGGTGAACGCCAGTGTCTGGCCATTGCCCGGGCAATACACTTCGGCGCCAAAGTACTGATACTGGATGAACCGACCGCCGCACTGGGGGTAAAACAGTCTGCCAATGTTCTGAAAGTTGTCGCCCGTGCCCGTGCCCGTGGCCTGGCGGTCATCCTGATCACCCACAACGTCCATCATGCTTACCCGATTGCTGACCACTTCACCCTGCTCAACCGGGGCAAGAGCTTAGGTTCCTGGCTGAAAGCAGATGTATCCCGTGAAGAAATTCTGGAAATGATGGCCGGGGGACAGGAACTGGAAGATCTGGAAAGTGAATTAGCGGAATTTACCCGTACAGATGCAGCCGCCAATGCAGGTGAAGGCAGTACCTTTGAAGCAGCCGCAGCGGCACAGAACGCCCATCACTGATGAAAACAGTTTGCCGCAGCTGTCTGCGGCTATGAGAGAACACGCTATATGAAACAGGTTCGCATCGGACTTATCGGCACCGGTTATATGGGTAAAGCCCACACCATTGCCTATAGAACAGCATCAGCCGTTTTCCCCCTCAGCGGAGAAATCGTCTGCGAAATGCTGGCCGAAGTCGATACCCAACTGGCAGCAGCCAGGGCCGGAGAATTTGGCTTTAAGCGTTCCACCGGCGACTGGCAAACACTGGTAAGCGACCCGGATATAGATGTGGTTGATATCTGCGCACCAAACTTCTTGCACAAAGAGATGGCGCTGGCAGCCATTGCAGCCGGTAAGTATGTCTATTCAGAAAAACCCCTGGCCCTGAATGCCGCCGATGCGCTGGAAATGACCGAAGCGGCAGAAGCGGCCGGTGTTACAACCCTCGTTGGCTTTAACTATATGAAGAATCCGACGGTTCAGCTGGCAAAAGAAATCATCAGCAACGGTGAGATCGGCGACGTTGTACATTTCAGGGGCACCTTCAATGAAGATTACCTGGCCGATGAACAATTGCCTTTTACCTGGCGCTTACAGCGGAAGTTTTCCGGCTCCGGTACCCTGGGCGATATGGGTTCCCACATTATTAATATGGAGGAATTCATAGTCTCCCCGATTACTCAGGTTTGTGCAGATCTGCAAACAGTCCACCGGCAACGGCCACTCCCGGATCAGCCGGGCAGCACCGGCACGGTGGAAAACGATGACCAGGCACACATGATGGTTCGCTTTGCCAACGGCGCCATCGGTACACTGGAATCCTCCCGGATTGCCTGGGGCCGAAAAAATGGCCTCTGGTTTGAAGTCACGGGTACCCGGGGCAGCCTGATTTACGATCAGGAACGCCTTTCAGAACTGCAACTGTATACGGCTGACGATGCCAGTAACCGGCAAGGCTTCCGACGGATTCTTACCGGGCCTGAACACCCTGATTATGCACACTTCTGCGTCAGTGCCGGCCACGGCCTGGGCTTCAATGATATGAAGGCGGTGGAAGTCCGGGATCTGATTGAAGGAATTTTGACCGATAACCCCATGTGGCCGGATTTTCGTGCCGCCTATGAAGTAAACCGTCTGCAGGATGCAGTCGAGCAGTCCCACGCGGAAGGGCGCTGGATCACACTGAACAGACATGAATAACAACAGCCTGACACACCGGGATCAATACCATTTTTTGTCGCCCGCAGCATTCGGGCACTGAGGAGCGTTACACCTATGAGTCATGAAAAAACACTGGATGTCATCTGCCTGGGCCGGGCGGCAGTCGACCTGTATGGTGAACAGATTGGCAGCCGGCTGGAAGATATGTCCGGCTTTGCCAAATATCTGGGTGGCTCCTCAGGGAACATTGCCTTTGGTACTGCCCGTCTGGGGCTGAAGTCAGCCATGCTCACCCGGGTGGGTAACGAACACATGGGCCGTTTTGTCACTGAAGAACTGGCCCGTGGCGGTGTCGATGTCAGCCAGATCACCACCGACCCGGAACGGCTCACCGGGCTGGTGATTCTTGGCATTAAAGATCAGGATACTTTTCCGTTAATTTTCTATCGCAGGGACTGCGCCGACATGGCAATCCGCCCTGAAGATATTTCACCGGAATTTATCGCCTCCAGCCAGGCTCTGCTGATTACCGGTACCCATTTCTCCACCCCACAAACTTTTGCGGCCAGTAAGCAGGCAATCGCTTACGCCAAACAGGCCGGTACCAAAGTTATCGTTGATATCGACTACCGTCCGGTTCTGTGGGGTCTGACCACACCCGGCGACGGCGAAACCCGTTTTATTTCCGATGACAGTGTATCCGCTCACCTGCAAACCCTTCTGCCGGACTGTGACCTGATTGTCGGTACCGAAGAAGAAATACACATAGCCGGAGGCAGCACAGACACCCTCACCGCACTGCAAACCATCCGCGGCCTGACAACCGCAACCATTGTGCTCAAGCTGGGCCCGCTGGGTTGTACAGTACTGGACAGAGACATTCCCTCCAGCACCGATGATTTTGACGTTTTCACCGGTGTCAGAGTCGATGTGCTGAATGTACTGGGTGCCGGTGATGCATTTATATCCGGTTTCCTGCGGGGCTGGCTGAAGGGTGAGAATTATCAGCAATGCTGTACTTACGCCAATGCCTGCGGCGCACTGGTGGTCTCCCGCCATGGCTGTGCACCGGCGATTCCGTCTGCCGAAGAGCTGGATTACTACATTGCCAACTCAGCAGCTATTCCCCGTCCGGACCTTGACGAAGAGCTGAACTATCTGCACCGGGTAACCACCCGAAACCCGAAACAATGGCAGGAAATATGCGGTCTGGCATTCGATCATCGCCGCCAGTTCTTCGATCTTGCCCGGGAGACTGGCACCGATCCCTCACACATCACTTACCTCAAACGGTTACTGGTGAAAGCTGCTGAAAAAGGCGCGCAGGATGCAGGGCTCAGCGGTAACATCGGCGTCCTGATCGACGATACCTATGGCCAGGATGCCCTCAATGACATTACCGGCCGCGGTTGGTGGGTCGGCCGGCCGGTGGAACTGCCTTCTTCCCGGCCAATTGAACTGGAAGGCGGCCGTTCCATCGGTGACCGGCTGAAAACCTGGCCCCGGGAACACGTGGTGAAATGCCTGATCTTCTATAACCCGGATGATAACCATGAGCTGCGGCTGCAACAGGAACGTCAGGCTCAGGAACTTTACCGAGCCTGCTGTAGCAGTGGCCATGAACTGTTACTGGAAATCATTCCGCCAAAAGATAGCCCGGTCACTGACGACACCCTGGCCAATGCCCTGCAGCGTATGTACAACTTAGGCATCCGTCCGGACTGGTGGAAGCTGCCCTGTATGTCCCGTAACGCCTGGCAGAAAGTCAGCAACCTTATTACCAGCCGCTCCCCCCACTGCCGCGGCGTCGTTATGCTCGGACTTGATGCACCGGCCGCAGAACTGCAGGCGGGCTTTGATCAGGCGGCAGGCTTCGACATCTGTAAAGGTTTCACCGTAGGCCGGACCCTGTTTATGCAACCCAGCCGCCAGTGGTTAAACGGCGAAATTAACGATCAGCAACTGATTGATACGGTTGCAGCCAACTATATAGAACTGATCGGTTTCTGGCGGAACCGCAAAGCACCGGTCTGATAAGACCAGTTAACTGACAGCATTAGGAATACGCATATGAGCACCCTCCGTCTGACGATGGCCCAAGCACTGGTAAAGTATCTGGCCGCCCAGCACACTGAAATAAATGGCCAGCTGCGCCCCCTGTTTGCCGGCGTCTTCGCGATTTTTGGCCATGGTAATGTCGCCGGTCTCGGTGAAGCCCTGTACCAGGTACGTGAACAACTGCCGACCCTGCGTGCCCACAATGAACAGGGAATGGCCCATGCAGCCATCGCCTATGCCAAGGCAAACAACCGTCAGCGAATGATGGCCTGCACCACCTCAATCGGCCCGGGGGCCGCCAACATGGTAACCGCTGCGGCACTGGCCCACGTAAACCGCCTGCCGGTACTCTTTCTGCCGGGGGATACCTTTGCTAACCGTACCCCTGATCCGGTTCTGCAGCAGATTGAAAATTTTACCGACCCGGGTATTTCCACCAACGACTGTTTCCGGCCGGTAAGCCGCTACTTTGACCGCATCACCCGCCCGGAGCAGATTATCACCAGCCTGCCACAGGCGCTGCGGGTCCTGACCGATCCGGCTGAATGTGGCCCGGTCACCCTGGCACTCAGTCAGGATGTACAGACCGAAGCATACGACTATCCGGAAAGTTTTTTTGCGCTGAAAGTTCACCGTCTGCGCCGCCAGCCAGCGGATAATCAGGAATTGACTGAAGCTGTTGAAGCGCTGCAACAGGCCAGGCAGCCACTGCTGGTTGCCGGTGGCGGGGTGCACTATTCAGACGCCTGCAGCCAACTACAGCAGTTCGCTGAGCAACACAACATCCCGGTCGCCGAAACCCAGTCAGGCAAAGGATCACTGGCCTGGGACCATCCGAACTATGTCGGTGCAATTGGCGTAACCGGTGCCGCTGCCGCTAACAAAATGGCCACGGAAGCAGACCTGATTCTGGCAGTCGGCACCCGTCTGCAGGATTTCACAACGGCTTCCCGAACCCTGTTCAGCGACACGCCGCTGATCCAGCTGAATGTCGCCGGCTTTGACGCCATCAAACATAACGCCCGGCCACTGGTCACCGATGCCCGGCTGGGTCTGACGATGCTCAGTGAACAGTTACAAAGCTGGCGAGCCGACAACCACTGGTTGCAAACCGGCCAGCAAGCAATTGCTGAATGGAACAGCTATTACGACACAGTGACCGCCGCAGAAGGCGTGGAAACACAAACCGGTTTGCCTTCCGACGCTCAGGTACTGGGAGCCGTCAAACGTGCTGGCAGCCCGGAAGACGTCATCGTCTGCGCCGCCGGGGGGCTGCCGGGTGAATTACACAAGTTGTGGCGAACCGATCATCAGAAAGGCTATCACCTGGAGTACGGTTATTCCTGTATGGGCTATGAAATTGCCGGCGGCATGGGTGTAAAGATGGCGAGCCCGGACCGCGAAGTTATTGTGGTTGTCGGCGACGGTTCCTACATGATGCTCAACTCAGAACTGGCCACCAGCGTGATGCTGGGGCAGAAGATCATCGTTGTCGTATTGGATAACCGTGGCTTTGGCTGTATCAACCGCCTGCAAAATGCCACCGGCGGCGCAGCATTTAATAACCTGCTGGAAAACTGCCAGAGCACTGAACAGGGGGCACCGAAACTGGACTTCGCCGGACATGCCCGGGCAATGGGTGCTCAGGCGGAAAAAGTCACCGGTATCAGAGAACTGGAACGAGCGATGCTCCGTGCCCGCGACGCAGAACAATCATATGTTATTACCCTGGACACTGACCCTTATTGCACCTCAGAAGGCGGTTACTGGTGGGATGTTGCTGTGCCTGAAGTATCAGCCCGCGACAGTGTGAATCAGGCACATACAGACTATCAGCATGCCAAGCGCAAACAGCCTTACTGAACTGCGAGTATTTTTTGGAGAACACTGACATGACCGTCCGTATCGGCATTAATCCCCTGACCTGGACCAACGATGATCTGCCGTCTCTGGGTGCAGAAACCCCACTTGAAACCTGCCTGAGCGAAGGAAAACAGGCAGGCTTCGCCGGCTTTGAACTGGGGAATAAATTTCCCCGCCAGTCTGATGTACTGGGCCCGACTCTGGATAATCACGGCCTGCGGCTGGTATCCGGCTGGTTCAGCGGCCAGCTACTGACCCGCAGCGCTGAAGAAGAAATTGCCGCCACCGAAGACCATCTGACTCTGCTGCAAAGTCTGGGTGCTACCGTCATGGTGTACTGTGAAGTGACCGGCTGTATTCACGGAGACCAGCAAACCCCGGTTTCCCGGCGTCCGCGCATGCCGAAAGAACAATGGCAAAACTACGGTGAAAAGCTGACGAAAGTCGCTGAATACACCCGCTCCCGCGGAGTACAGATTGCCTATCATCATCATATGAGCACCGTCATTGAAACCGAACAGGAAATAGATCTTCTGATGCAACATGCAGGTCCGGCGGTTGGTCTGTTACTGGATACCGGTCACCTGACTTATGCCGGTGGCGATCCCGTTGCCGTGCAGCAACGCTATGCCGCCCGGATCAATCACGTGCACTGCAAAGATATTCGTGCCGGTGTGCTGGCAGATGTGAAAAACCGGGACATGAGCTTTCTTAATTCCGTTCTGGACGGAGTATTCACCGTGCCGGGGGACGGCTGCATTGATTTCGCGGCCCTGTTCCGCGGCCTGAAAACCTCCGGCTATTCCGGCTGGCTGGTTGTGGAAGCCGAACAGGACCCGGCCATAGCCCACCCCCTGACCTATGCCACCATGGGTGCGAATAACCTGAAACGGCTATGCCAGGATGCAGGTATCACGCTAAGCCCCTGAATCTGAAGTACAAACCGGGCATGTCTTGCAGAAATCCAGCCAGGCATACCGGTTATCACTGCCATATTCTGTCCCCTGGCAGCCCATCAAGTTAGCTTTGTAACCCTGAACCTGAGGAGTCACCTATGAATACAATCCGGATCGCGATTAACGGTTTTGGCCGCATTGGCCGTAATATTCTGCGGGCACTGTATGAGTCCGGCTACAGAGATAAGATTCAGGTGGTCGCTATCAACGATCTGGGAAATGCTGAAATCAATGCTCACCTGCTACAGTACGACACTGTTCATGGGCGCTTTAATCAACCGGTATACGTCGAAGAAAACCAGCTCACCGTTGCCGGTGACCCTATTCAGATATACGCTCAACACAACCCGGCTGACCTGCCCTGGCAGGCACTGAATGTAGATGTGGTTTATGAATGTACCGGCCTGTTCACCAGCCGGGAAAGCGCCTCTGCGCATTTGCAGGCAGGTGCCCGAAAGGTAATCATCTCTGCCCCGGCCAGTGACGTGGATGCCACCGTTGTATACGGTATAAATGATCATTTGCTGGATGGCAGCCAGACGATCATTTCCAATGCTTCATGCACCACTAACTGCCTGGCACCGGTCACGCAATTACTGAATGACAGCATCGGTATTGAAAGCGGCCTGATGACAACCATTCACGCTTATACCAATGATCAGAAACTCAGCGACGTTTATCACACAGACCTTTACCGTGCCCGCGCTGCTGCTCAGTCGATGATTCCGACTAAAACCGGCGCGGCAGCAGCTGTTGGCCTGGTATTGCCTGAACTGGACGGCAAACTGGACGGGATGGCTGTACGGGTACCAACCATTAATGTCTCCCTGGTGGATCTGAACTTTATCGCGGCCCGCAACACCAGCACAGCGGAAATAAATGCCCTCATGACAGAAGCCGCCAACGGTTTCCTGAAGGGAATTCTTGAAGTCAACACGCTGCCACTGGTATCGGTAGATTTTAATCACAACCCGGCCTCCTCCATCTTTGATACCACGCAGACCCGCACCAGCGGCCGACTGGTTAAAGTCATGGCCTGGTATGACAACGAGTGGGGCTTCTCAAACCGGATGCTGGATAACACCCTGGCCCTGTGCCGGTCAAAAAACTGAATCCCCTGCACAGACGGATCTCCCTTACCGGGACGGGATGAATACCGTCCCGGTTACCGCCCTGTCAGAAAGCCCCGTCAATCAGACACGGTAACTAACCCGCAAAGCACGGCCGGCATACCTCTTAAACTCAACAGCTCCCCTCCTTAAGTGCCCACCCGGATAACCGGCACGCCTGAATCCCTTTTCAGCCATCCGCTTCGACATTTTTTCCACGACCCGTCCTGATAATAGCCTGCATTTAACCACCCGGAGACCACTATGAAACCCGGTTATACAGGCCTGAAACGGCTGAGCTTTGCTACCGGATACTCGATCAAAGGATTGATCGCCGCCTGGCAACACGAAGCCGCTATCCGTCAGGAAACACTGCTCTTAACCATAGGCTCAGTAATCGCAATCCTGCTGCCTGTCAGCCAGACCGAACGGGTCATACTGATTGGCAGCCTTATCATTCTGTTGATAACTGAACTGCTGAACTCTGCCATTGAAGCGGTCGTTGACCGGATCGGTCCGGAGCACCATGAACTGAGCGGTCGGGCCAAGGACATCGGTTCAGCCGCTGTATTCGTCTGCCTGCTAGGCACTGCCTGCCTATGGATAACCCTGCTACTGCCTCTGGTTTTATAAGATGTCATATTCAGCTGCACTGAAACGCTTTGCGTTGCCAAAACTGAGCATTGCTCAGATCACTATCTGCCTGACCCTTTACTACGTGCTGATACTCAACCTGCCTCTGTTCAGAGAGTTTTACAGTATCCTTTCTGCCGCTGAAGCGGTTAAAACCGGTTTTGTCGTATCCATACCATTTTTTATTTTTGCAGTTATCTATCTGCTGTTTAATCTGGCGGTCTGGCCCTACCTCACCAAACCGCTGTTTGCTCTGATTCTGATTACATCCAGCATGGTCAGCTACTCCATGTACAACTACGGTATTTATATCGACTATGGCATGGTGGAAAACATCTTCGAAACTGACAGCGCCGAAGCCAGTGCCTACATCAGCCTGTATTCTGTTTGCTGGGTACTGCTGCTGGGCATCATTCCAGCTTTATTACTGCTTAGCGTTAAACGGCGTAAGCAGACAATCCTCTCTCTCCTGCTGGAAAAATGTCTGGGCATCGCAACAGCACTGGGCATTATTCTGGTGGTCTTCTGGCTCTACTATCAGGATTACAGCTCTGTAGGCCGTAACAATCATTACCTGAAAAAAATGATCGTCCCCACCGAATACATCTACAGCACCGCTAACTATATCAACAGAACTTATCTGACGGACCCTGTCAGCCATTCCGTTATTGGGGAAGATGCACAACAAAAACCAACGGCGATCCAAACGGAAAAGCCGACGTTAATGGTATTTATTCTGGGTGAAACCGCACGCGCACAAAATTATGAACTGAACGGATATCCCCGGGCAACAAATCGCTACACCCGGGACATGAATGTCGTTTCATTCCAGGATGTTACCGCCTGCGGAACAGCCACCGCCCTGTCTGTCCCCTGTATGTTCTCCAGCCTTAACCGGGAAAACTACGACAAAAAAATCGCTGCCAATCAGGACAACCTGCTGGATATCCTGCAACGGGCCGGTATTGATATTCTCTGGAAAGAAAACGACGGTGGTCACAAAGGGGTAGCCACCCGGGTTAAAACTGAAATCATTAACCGCGACACCAGCAACCCACGGTGTGACGGTAAAACCTGCTACGACATGGCCCTGCTGGATAACTTTTCAGAGAACGTTAACCGCCTGAAAGACAACCGGCTGATCGCGCTGCACCTGATTGGCAGTCACGGCCCCACGTATTACCAGCGATATCCCGCAGAGTTTAAAGCCTTTACGCCTGACTGCCCCCGCAGTGATATCGAAAACTGTGAGATCAGTGAAATCGTCAATACCTATGACAACACCCTGCTCTATACAGATTATGTGATCAGCCAGACGATTAAAAAACTGCGGGCTCTGGAAGATAAATACAACACGGCTCTGTTTTACATCTCTGATCACGGAGAGTCTCTGGGTGAAAACGGTGTGTTTCTGCACGGCATCCCTTATCTTCTGGCACCGGATACTCAGAAGAAAGTTCCGCTGATCACCTGGTTTTCAGACGGTTTCAGCCGTGTAAAAAACATCAACACTGACTGTCTGAAAAACAACGCAAAAACGGGCAGTTACTCCCATGACAACGTATTCCACAGCCTGCTGGGAATTATGGATGTCGAAACAACCCTGTATACCCCCTCACTGGATATATTTGCCATCTGCCGTCAGTAACCTATCGACTGCGAGCCTCACGCCGGTAACGGCTGGGGCTTTCACCATAAAAATTACTGAACTCCCGGGAAAAGACCGCCAGTGAATTGAACCCGGTCCGTACAGCGATTTCCTGCATACTATGGCGGCTGTCAACCACCAGCCGCCGGGCCGCCTGAAGCCGCAAGCGTTTGTAATACTGATGCGGGCTGATATCTAACCGGCGACGAAACAAGTTCTCCAGACTCCGAACACTGAAGCCAAGTGCTTTCGCCACCTCCTGAGTTTTCAGAGGAGTATCCAAATGTGCCTCCATCATCCTGACTGCCGCACTTAACTGCGGCTCATGCTGCTCAAGCGCACCAAGTGACACCAGAGGCTGTGGAGAATTCGCCTGTGCTTTACCGTCATAAATAAATGCACTCGCCACCTCCAGCGCCAGCGTATGGCCATACCGGCTGCGGATCAGATAAAGAATCAGGTCGAATGTCGGGGCCGCTCCGCCAGTCGTAAAGATACGGCCATCCACCACATATCGGTCCGGCCGGACTTCTACTCTCGGATAACGGTCGCGAAAATCCTCTAAATCTTCCCAGTGAGTGGTCGCACTTTTACCATCCAACAGGCCCGCCCGGGCCAATACCCAGCTACCGGACTCAACACCGCCTATATAATC
Organism: uncultured Oceanospirillaceae bacterium; assembly: GCA_937138495.1. GTDB lineage: Bacteria > Pseudomonadota > Gammaproteobacteria > Pseudomonadales > Balneatricaceae > Amphritea. Next base: position 5,254 of record CAKZPE010000043.1, on the reverse strand, counting down.
AAACCCTCTGGCAAACTGCTTGAAGCCAGCAAGACGTTGTTTATCCATATGCTGCTCATGGCGAAAAGCAGCTATACAAATCAGCAAATCCCGCTGCAGAGCTGTATCCGCCATCGTTGATGCCACTGACCCCTGCGGATGAATAGGTTGCCCGCAAGATAACACCGCAGGTTCGCCGTCCAGCGTCACTACCCGCCATGAAAACAATGTTCGCCGGGAAATCCGGTTAGCCGCCCGCATCGTATCCAGTGTGGAAGCCAGTGACATCAGCGAAGAATCCGGCATCAGCAGAATAACCACATTCAGGCTGTCATTCGCCGGACTGAACAGGCTCATAAAAACACTCTCAGAAAGAAAACACTGCGCTATATTGCCAGAAAAAAACATATATTTGCGCAAAACATCAAATCATATTCGCTAAGTGCAAACTCAACCGGGATACCCCGTGCAATTATTGGCATATTCCGGTGCACAACAACGGGAAAATCCCTGTGTTCCAGACAACAACAATAATCCAGTTAAAACTGAAGAAGCGGAGCCCGCTATGCCTTTACAGCCGAACACCAAGCCTTTCATCACCTGTGCCGTTACCGGTTCCGGCGGAACTCAGGACCGTTCACCACACGTGCCACGCAGCCCGGAACAAATCGCCAATGACTGTATTGATGCAGCCAAAGCCGGCGCCGCTGTCGTGCACTGCCACGTACGCGAACCGGATACAGGCAAACCCAGCCGCCGTGTTGAATTGTACCGTGAACTGACCGAGCGGGTTCGTGATGCTGAAGTAGACGTGGTGCTGAACCTGACTGCAGGCATGGGCGGCGACATTGTATTCGGTAATACAGAAGCCCCCTTCCCACTGAACGAAGCTGCCACCGACATGGTCGGGGCAACAGAGCGTATGGAACACGTACGCCAGTGCCTTCCGGAAATCTGCACTCTGGACTGCGGCACTATGAACTTTGCCGAAGCCGATTATGTAATGACCAACACTCCGGGCATGTTACGTGCCATGGGCAAGATGATGACTGATCTGGGCGTGCGCCCGGAAATTGAAGCCTTCGACACCGGCCACCTGTGGCTGGCCAAGCAACTGGTATCAGAAGGCATCATTGAAGATCCGGTAATGATCCAGTTATGCATGGGCATTCCATGGGGCGCACCGGATGATCTGAATACCTTTATGGCAATGGTTAATAACATTCCGGAAAGCTGGACCTTCTCCGCGTTTTCCATCGGCCGTCACCAAATGCCATTTGCTGCCGCAGCTATGCTGGCCGGCGGTAACATCCGTGTAGGACTGGAAGACAACCTGTGGCTGGGCAAAGGCCAGTTGGCAACGAACGCACAGTTAGTTGAGAAAGCAGCCACCATCGTCACCAACATGGGCGCCACACTGATGACACCTGCAGAAGTACGGGAAAAAATGCAGCTCACCAAGCGTGCCCCCCTGGCGCTGTAAAGCAGCCTGAACATCAGCAGCCACCCGGCTGCTGATTTATCTGACCGCCCCACTGGGCCCGAAATATAAAGAGACAGATATGAATAAAATTGCAGCCTGTATAGGCGGTGGTGTTATCGGTGGCGGCTGGGTCGCCCGCTTTCTTTTACACGGCTGGGACGTCCGCCTGTTTGACCCTGCACCGGACGCCGAACGCAAAGTTAACGAAGTGATCAGCAACGCCCGTCGCGCACTGCCTGCTCTGGCGGATGTGCCTATGCCTGAAGAAGGCACACTGACACTTTGCACCACGCTGGAAGAAGCCGTCAGCGACGCTCAGTGGATTCAGGAAAGCGTCCCGGAACGTCTGGATCTGAAACACAAAGTTATAGCCTCCATTCAGGCAGCCTGCCGTAGCGACGCAATTATCGGTTCCTCTACCTCCGGCTTCAAACCTTCTGAATTACAGGAAGGGACAGCCAACCCCGGCCAGATTATGGTCGCGCATCCGTTCAATCCGGTGTATCTGGTCCCCCTGGTTGAAGTAGTGCCCAGTCAGATTTGTGCCCCTGAGCAGGTAGCAACCGCACAAAACATACTTGATGGCATCGGCATGAAGCCATTAGTTGTGCGTAAAGAAATTGATGCCCACATTGCTGACCGTCTGCTGGAAGCTGTATGGCGGGAAGGTCTGTGGCTGATAAACGACGACGTGGCCACCACTGAAGAAATCGATGATGCTATCCGCTTCGGTTTTGGCCTGCGCTGGGCGCAGATGGGGCTATTCGAAACCTACCGGATCGCCGGCGGTGAAGCCGGGATGGCTCACTTTATTGGCCAGTTTGGTCCGGCACTCGCCTGGCCATGGACCAAACTGATGGACGTCCCGGAACTGACCGATGAACTGATTCAGAAAATTGCTGATCAGTCAGATGCCCAGTCCGGCATGTACGATTTACGTCAGCTAGAACAGATCCGTGACGATAATCTCGTCGGTATCATGCGGGTACAGAAAAATGCCGACTGGGGTGTGGGCGCCATGCTGCGTGAACATGACCAGCGTCTGAAAGCAATGATCCCCGCACAGGCAGAACCTGATATCAGCGCCGAGCCGCTGCACATGTTCAGCGGGAAAGTACTCCCTGCATGGATCGACTATAACGGCCACATGAACGAAGCAAACTACCTGCGGGTGTTCAGTGACGCCACCGATAACTTTATGGCATTTACAGGCGTTGACGATGCCTATATCGAAGCCGGCCTGAGCTACTACACCGTTGAAACGCATATTCGCCATCTGGATGACATCAAACTCGGCCAGGGCATTGAAGTACGTACTCAGCTGATTGCTCAGAGTGCTAAGAAAATGCACCTGTTCCACTTCATGTACAACCGTGAAACCGGCGCGCTGATTGCTACCGGCGAACACATGCTGCTACACGTGGACATTAATGCCGGTAAGACCTGCCCGGCGACAAATGACGTGCAGGCAAAACTGCAGGCAATATTTGACTGCCATGCAGGACTGCCGGTACCGGAAGGTGCAGGCAACGCTATCGGGCCAAAATAACCCCGGATACAGCGATGAATGGATCCTTTACCACACACCTTAACGGACTGCATTTGCAGTCCGTTTTACATTGGAAAATTATCAACTTAATACAATGTATCAAAGTCATCATTGTGACATGTAAAACGGTATCTATGTGTTAGGCATCATGTATAGTGCTAAAACACCACTGATGCTGTGGAAATATACTCGATTTATTTGTCGCTGGAAAAGGATCACACGATGGCCACGTTCTCCCTCGGAGGCTCACTGGATAATGAACTCTTCGCTGAGGCCTATGACGAATTTCTCGAACAGTACCGGCTATGTGAATCCAGTATCGTTGATCTTGAACATTCTCCGGAAGACGCTGATTTACTCGACGATCTGTTTCGTACCGTCCATACCGTAAAAGCCAACTCAAGCATGCTCAGCTTTGCACCGATGGTTATCATTCTGCAGGAGCTGGAAAACGTTCTTGATCTGGTCCGTGAAGGTAGAATTCCCTTCTCCGACCGGGCCGGTGATCTGGTATTGCTGTTGATGGATAAAGCACGGGACTTTATGGAGCAATATCACAATGCTCAACAAGTTGTCTATGATGATGCGCTCTATGAATCAGTCAAAGCCGGACTGCAAAAGCTATCAATGGCGGCCCCTGAAATGGTCGCGCCATTACTGGTAAACATTATTGCCCTGGTTGATCCGAACACCCGTCAGGTTCCTCTGCAAGAAAAACACTGGCTCGACACCTTTACTGAACCCAGTGAAGACCTCAGCTTTCTTTACAACATGGCACAAGCCTGTGAACAACGGGTTGGCTACTGGCAGGGGCGAACCGACCGGGTAGTAAAACTGGCATTAGCGGTTAACGAAGCAGGTGGCAGCCCGGTAGATGCAAATGCACTGGCTGCATCCCTGTTTACTCACGACATCGCCATGGCCTTTCTGCCAACCACCTTGCTGACCAAACAAAGCTCACTGGATGACCATCAGACCAAACTGATGCGCCAACATGTACAGGTCTCTGCGCACCTGATGCGATCAATGTTTGACTCACAAAATGCCGGTACGATGCTAATGCAGCATCAGGAACTGTTCAGTGGCAGTGGCTACCCTAAAGGACTCAGCGGTAACCAGATTTGTACCGGCGCTAAAATTATCGCCATTGTGCACACTTTCGAAGCCATCACTCATGGCCATACCAGCACCTCCCTGCATAAACGGCCATTAATGCGGGCCCTGCTGGAAATCAGCAATAAAGCCGGTGTTGATTTCGATAAGCAATGGGTGGAGATCTTTATGAAAGTCGTCCGCGAGCTGCAACAGTAGTACTGCCAATAACACCCCTCATTAAACCTGATTAAACAAAAAATGCTCTGCCTGTTGGCAGAGCACTCTTTCAGATCTCCCCTGTATCAACCTTTCTTCGCCGCCCCCTGACGGGCCTTAAAGCGTGGATTGGTTTTACAGATCACATATAAACGCCCCCGGCGCTTAACAACCTGGCAATCAGGATGACGTGCTTTAGCGGACTTCAGTGAGTTCAAAACCTGCATATGACCTCCTGTCAGGACTTGCCGGCATGCTTGCCAAAACGCTTATTAAACTGAGCGATACGGCCCTCAGACTGTACCTTGCGTTTTTCCCCGGTATAAACAGGATGAGAAGCACTGGACACATCCAGGTTGATCAGCGGATACGTCTTACCATCCTCCCACACCACTGTCTGATTACTCTTACAGGTAGAACGAATACGGAAGTCGCGGCTGCAACTCGTGTCGCGGAAAATGACATAATCATACTCCGGGTGAATACCTTTTTTCATCACATTCTCCATTAATGTTATACTATAACATTTATTGTATTTGAGAATGCTTCTCCTTTGCAACTGATTTAATGTATCTTCCCACTACAAGCAAACTACAGGTACCCACGACTGTCAGCTTTCTGCAGACAATAAAAATCCCCGGAACCAGTGAAGGCGCCGGGGATTCTTTTAGCGAGCCAGTTGGGTTTATTCAACCGGCGAATGCAGGGGGATGATTACATCATGCCGCCCATATAGTTATATATGGGCTGTTTATAATGAAAATAAATCAATCATATAAACAATACCCCACGGAATAACCAGCGAATAACAATAAAGTAATCAGGATCAAAATATCTTAAGCCAACGATAGCTAAGGAACCTGCGATTAAGTCCCAGTTTTTTAGCCGCGTTGTTGATCAGGCAGTATTTCCGGTGTAATCAACCACTATTT
>CAKZPE010000042.1 GCA_937138495.1 uncultured Oceanospirillaceae bacterium | reverse complement strand
TGCGCTGTCGTTCAAACGGTATCGCACAGATGCCACGACGCGCATTCCCTGAATTGGTATCAACCAACATCGGCGCTGTCAGCTCACCACTGAAGTTGTAATGGTGTAGCGTAGGCTCATCCAGCAGCCCTTCTGGGATTTCGTCACCTTCCAGCGAGAACCAGCGCTCATTTGGATAATGTACAAATGCGCCTTCAGCGACGGCGTTACCCCAGAAGTAGTCAGCAAAGAAGTAATTACAGCTTAAACGTTCAAAATATTCACCCAGCGCACTTGCCAACGCAGCTTCACGGGTCGCCCCTTTGCCATTGGTAAATAACATTGGATAGCTGCGGTCACGGATATGCACCGACCATACGTTGGGTACCGGATTCAACCAATGCACTTCTTCGATATCAAAGCCTAACTGACGCAGGCCATTGGTCATACGTCTGATGGATTCTTCCAGCGGCGCATCTTTACCAGGAATTCGGGTCATTCTGAATAATCCTCTGTTGGGATCACACCAACATTACTTATCGGGTTCAGTCTGAAGGATCAGCTTCAAACAACAGCCACAGCGGTTACCCGCGTAAAGTCTTTTATAAGCGAAGGCGTAAAGCAACTTGATACTGCTTTAGTCTGAACAATGCGTTCCCGATCAATGGGCCCGGCTTTCTTGAGCGGGCGATTATAACGCAAATACAGAAGCAACTGTGATCAACTGATCTTATTGAAATTATTTAGAAAAAAACCCTTGACGGTCTCCGGGGGCATCATTAATATACGCCGCCACTGGTTGAGACGATTCCTCGATAGCTCAGTTGGTAGAGCAGTAGACTGTTAATCTATTGGTCGCTGGTTCGAGTCCAGCTCGAGGAGCCATCAAAATACAGAAGACGGGGCATAGCGCAGCCTGGTAGCGCATCTGGTTTGGGACCAGAGGGTCGTAGGTTCGAATCCTGCTGCCCCGACCACTTTCTTAAAGTGGACCTTCTGAATCACTTAAACAGTGTATAAACAGTTTAATCGTCGGGGCATAGCGCAGCCTGGTAGCGCATCTGCTTTGGGAGCAGAGGGTCGTAGGTTCGAATCCTGCTGCCCCGACCACTTACTTTGTAAATCTCTTTTTCTTTCAGGTTCGAGTTGAGCAAAGCGAAACAACATCGCGCTTTTTGCGATGGTCATCCTGCTGCCCCGACCACTTATCTACTTCAACACTCTCTAGCGTTAATACACTCCTCCAATTCAGGTTCGAGCCGAGCGAAGCGAGACAACATTGCGCCTTTTGCAATGGTCATCCTGCTGCCCCGACCACTTCTTTATTCTCATACTCTCCAACATTTACAAGCCACACCCCAACTCCGGTTCGAGTTAAGCGAAGCGAAACAACATCGCGCTCTTTGCGATGGTCATCCTGCTGCCCCGACCACTTACTTTACACATCTCTTTTTCTTTCAGGTTCGAGTTGAGTAAAGCGAAACAACATCGTGCTTTTTGCGATGATCATCCTGCTGCCCCGACCACTTATTTATTATCTCCAGAAAAAAATAACCACTCCGGTTCGAGTTAAGCGAAGCGAAACAACATCGCGCTTTTTGCGACAGTCATCCTGCTGCTCTGATCACTTTCTTCCACCCCCCTCAACAGCCTGACCGCCCGGTAACAGACAATAAAAAACCGCCCGAAGGCGGCTTTTAATAACAAAAAACTAACGCATCAGACTTTATGCATCAGACTTTATCCATCCGGAAAAAGCGCTGGAGAATACGGGCAAGGTTAACGGCATCATCGCTGCCGCAAATTTCCCGAATCGAGTGCATAGCATACTGCGGTGCGCCCACATCAATGGTCTTCACACCCAGTTCACCTGAAGTAATCGGACCGATCGTACTGCCGCAACCCATATCCGTCCGCACGACAAAGCTCTGCACCGGTACATCTTCCAGATCTGCCAGGTTTCTGAAAATAGCCGCCGTTTCACTGTTGGTGGCGTACCGCTGGTTATTATTAATCTTGATAACCGGACCGGCATTCAGTTTTGGCCCGTGATTCGCATCATGTTTATCAGCAAAGTTCGGATGCACCGCGTGAGCATTATCAGCAGATACCATCATTGAATTGGCCAGCGCCCGGTTGCGTAACTCATTATCCGGCAGTAACCGCTCCAGCAGATTCATCAGCATCGGCCCCTGCGCACCGCAGGCACTCAGACTGCCAACCTCTTCATGATCGTTACAGATCAGCAACGCACCCTGCTCTGAATCAGACTCAATCAAGGCTTCCAGACCGATAAAGCAGCTGAGCAGATTATCCAGTCGCGCAGAGGCCATAAACTCTTCATTCAGCCCCACATACCCGGCACCCTGCACATCATAAAAGCTCAGCTCGTAATCAAGAATCTTATCAACATCATCGATATCATCCCGCGCCAGTTCAGCTTTCAGCATGGTCCGGAAATCAAACTCATCACCGTCGACCTGCACCTGTGCCAGCAATGGCGGAATATCCGTTTGCGGATTAACACTGCGTTCGCTGTTCGCGGTGCGATCCAGATGAATCGCCAGGCTCGGAATAATAGCAATCGGCTTAACAAAGTTAATCAGCGCACTGCGGACTTCGCCATCCTGCGCCAGATAACTGACCCGGCCTGCCAACGACAAATCCCGGTCAAACCATGGGTTCAGCAACACACCGCCGTATACTTCCACGCCCAGATTTACGCACCCTTGACGTAACAGCACCGGATTCGGCTTTACCCGCAAACACGGACTGTCGGTATGGGCCCCGACCATCCGGAAGCCCCGCTCAGGCAACCCATCGTCTGCCGGCATCTGCCAGGCAACAATGGCAGAATCATTTCTGACCAGAAAATATCGCCCGCCCGGCTTAACCGACCAGGCATTCTGCTCCTCCAGCTCAATAAAGCCAGCTTCCTGTAATCTGCCGCGCATTTCACCCACAGCATGAAAAGGTGTCGGAGACGCCGCTAAAAACTCAAATAGCCGTTGATTAAATTCATTCTTAAGCATAATCATTCAGCCTGCTGGGCAGGCACTATCTCCAGTAATTCAATTTCAAATATCAGAGCCGAGTTAGCCGGAATTTTTTCATTCGGGCTGATCGCACCATATGCCAGTTCAGAAGGTAAGAAGATCTTCCATTTCGCACCGGCCGGCATCATTAACAATGCTTTTCGCCACCCCTTAATCACACCACCAAGGGGAAATTCTGACGGCTCATTTTGCTCCAGTGTGCTTTCAAACAGCTCACCGTCTGTATTCCAACCCTGATAATGGACTTTAACGCTGTCCTGCAAACGGGGTTTCTCACCACGGCCCGGCTGTAAAACCAGATACTGTAATCCGTCTTCTGTTTCCTTCACCCCTGGCTGCAACTTATTCTCAGCCAGAAAGGCCACACCTTCTTTCTTCACATCGTCATTCAGCGCTTTTTCGATCAGCTGACGCCGGAATTCAGCCTCATCCGGATTATCACCACAACCTGCCAGCAGCATGACACTGCTGATCACGCTGATCACTGCAACGCTTTTAATCTGTCTAAACATATTTACCCTGATCAAAGTACTGAAAAAAAACAGTACTTCCCGGAAAACTAAACTTACCCTGCAAACGCAGTAGTTTGCAGCAGCCATCGCCTGAAGGCTACCCAAGATGAGAGCAATATCTGCGTCTTCACAGGGGATATTGATATTCTATATCACTAAGTGATTGAATTTACATCAGCACAGGCGGAGACTACACTCGAAATCAGCGGTTAAATCAGGGGAACCTAAAAAAAGGTTTACAGGTCTTAACCAGTAAGAAACCATTACCCGACCGCCACATGCATTATGGCCAAACAACAGGTTTCACTTTTAAAAGATACAGTTGAAGCGACTACAGGAATTATTACCTTGAGTACCAGCCAGTTTGTCACGCACTTTAAACAAGCCGCTATTGGTGGCCTGATTCTGCTATTGAGCAGCCTGACCGCTCAGGCAGCCATCAGCCCACCGCTGACACCTGAGCCGGTTCACAGTCAGGTTATCCGTGATATCGCCAGCTCTCTGGTTGACGACCACTACTCAGACATTGACGTAGATGACAGCCTTTCCAGCAAGGTGCTGGATAGCTTTATCGACAACCTCGACCCGAGCAAGGCCTATTTCTACGCCGACGACATAAAGAGCTTCGAGCAATACCGTACCTTGCTGGATGATCAGATCAAGGCGGGGAATCTGGATGCAGGCTTTGAGATCTTTAACCGTTACCAGCAACGCATTACCGAACGCCTGGCCTACCTGATCGATAAGCTTGAAAATCCGGACATGGAAATCGATTTTACTGTCGATGAAGCCCTGATGACGGATCGCAGCAATAATGACTGGACGACCAACCAGACCGATATGGATGAGTTCTGGCGCAAGCGCCTGAAAAGCATGTTGCTGAACCTTAAGCTGGCAGGCAAAGACATTGCCGGTGCCAGAGAGACCCTGCTGAAACGCTATAAAAACCAGCTTACCCGGGTTGAACAAACCAACCCTGAAGATGTATTTCAGAGTTATGCAAACGCGTTTGCACAACAGTTTGATCCTCATACGCAGTACTTTTCGCCACGCCGGTCTGAGAACTTCAATATCAACATGAGCCTGTCACTGGAAGGCATAGGCGCGGTGCTGCAGACAGAAAATGAAAACACCAAAATTGTTCGTCTGGTCCCTGCTGGTCCGGCCGAGAAAACAGGTCAGATCAAGCCTTCTGATGTCATCGTTGGCGTAGGCCAGGGCAGCACCGGTGAAATTCAGGACATTATCGGCTGGCGGCTGGATGAAGTCGTCGCCCTGATCCGAGGCCCGAAAGGAACTACCGTTCGTCTGGAAGTCATTCCCGCCGATGCGGAAGACGGCACGCACCGAATCGTTTCTATCACCCGTAACAAGGTAAAGCTGGAAGAACAGTCCGCACAGAAGCGCGTCATTGAGCTGGAGCGGGACGGCAGCACTTACCGTCTCGGGGTGATCAGCATTCCTACCTTCTACATTGATTTCAACGCGCTGAAATCCGGCGATGCAAACTATAAAAGCACCACCCGTGATGTGGAAAGGCTGATTAAAGAACTGCAGCATGAAGATAAGATTGACGGACTCATTGTCGACCTGCGTGACAACGGTGGCGGCTCCCTGCGTGAAGCCAACGAACTGGTTGGCCTGTTCATTAACCGTGGCCCAACTGTTCAGATCAGAGACCAGCAAGGTCGGGTAAATATCCTGCAGGACTCCAATCCAAAGGTTGTCTATCATGGCCCGATGGCCGTACTGGTCAACCGCCTGAGTGCATCCGCATCTGAAATTTTTGCCGGCGCAATTCAGGATTATCAGCGCGGTATCATCGTTGGTAACCAGACCTTCGGTAAAGGTACCGTACAAACCCTGTCACCTTTGCGTCAGGGTCAGTTAAAACTCACTCACGCCAAGTTTTACCGTATCTCCGGGGACAGCACCCAGCATAAAGGGGTAGTACCGGATATCCGCTTCCCTTCCCTGTACGACATGGAAGAAATCGGTGAAAGCGCACTGGACGGTGCCCTGCCATGGGATCAGGTTCATCCGGTTCCTCACCGCCAGTTTATCAGCCTGAGCAGCACCCTGCCGGAACTGACAGCGCGCCACAAAGCCCGTGTCGAATCTGATCCGGACTTCCGCTACATGCAGGCCCAGATAGACCGGATTACTGAAATCAAAAACGATAACCTGATTACACTCAACGAAGCGATGCTCCAGGCAGAACGTGATGCCTCAGAAGCCTGGCAGCTTGATATTGAGAATCAGCGCCGGTCGGCAAAGCAGTTACCCGCCCTGGATAAACTCTCCGATCTGGAAGAGACACTGGAGAAGGACTCCCAGGGACGCATAATTAATCCTGAAGCTGAAGCCATTCTGGCCGAAACAGGAAGAATACTGCTGGATGTTATTTCTGTTACCTATAAGAAACTGCTGGCCAGACAATAAACCTGGCCAGGCATCCGCCGCACATTTTGTTACAGACCATACACCCATCGGGGAAATCACATGTCGTTGAGCAAAAATAAGCTGGCACTGATCATTGGAATACCCTTACTGCTGATACTGCTGGGCATCGGTGGCTACATGCTTTACAGCATACTGATGGCGCAAACGGCGGAGAATAACAAAAGCCTGCAGAACTTTGGCGACAGCGTAATGCCTAAGGACTCTCGCTACGACCTTGAAGGGGAAGACTCCCACCTCGCCCCTTCTATTGATACCGACCCGAATATGTCCCCCAACCAGAAGATCATCGCTAAACTGCGTTCCGAGCGCCGCCAGATGGGCCTGGAACTGGACAACCTTAAAGCAGAAGTCATTACACTTCAGGCTCAGGTAGAACTGCTGGAAGAATACAAGCGCACCAACGAACGTTACGCGCCCTACTCCCTCGACGAAGAAATATCCCTTATTCACACCCGTGTTAAGCAACTTCTGGCCGGCCACGCGGAAACCCGCCGCTTCAACCGTCGCCAGATAGAAAGCATGTCGGCAGCCGCAGCACAGGAATACCGCCGCTTTATAACCATCAATAAACTGGCACTGGATCAGGGGCAGATTGATACAGTTGTCAACGAACACTTACCGGCCTATGCCTTTTGCATTGGAAATGGTGTCGATATCGCAGCGAACAGCAAAGAAGAAGAACAGATGGCTGTAGAGTTCTTCAAAACCCGAAACGAAGCTCTGATGCCCGCGGGCCTGCTCAGCGACCTTAAAGTTGTATCCAAACCCTGCCGGGAAAACCTCTATGGCCGTCTGGCCTACCTTACTCAGTAGCGCCTGATACTTCACACAGCAGCCTGCAATCCTCTGACAGCAAGGATTGCAGGCCCATCAAATGAAGAAAGCAACCAATTCCAGACACTTTCTACAATTTTTATTGTACCCACCACTTTCCACTTATCTTTAGCGGCTGTATAATGACCGCCCTTATATCTGTACTCCGGTTGCCCATTGTCAGCCATTCAGCCGGAAAACAGATACTAAAACTGACCCTGTATCCGGCTGACGTTACAGGCTAACCAAAGTAAGTTCTTGTTTTCCCGGAATTTACTGGATAGGAATACACATGTCCGAAAGCTTTGCTGAATTATTTGAAGAATCCCTGCAACACGTTGATATGACGCCTGGCACCTTGGTTATGGGTGAAGTTATCGATATCGATAGCGACTGGGTTACTGTTAACGCTGGCCTGAAGTCTGAAGCAATCATTGCTCGCAACCAGTTCCTGAACGATGCTAACGAACTTGAAATTCAAGTTGGTGACATGGTTAAGGTTGCTCTGGAAAGCGTTGAAGACGGCAGCGGCGAAACACGTCTGTCCCGTGAAAAAGCTAAGCGTTCTGAAGCTTGGGAAGTACTGCAGAGTGCATTCGATGCTGAAGAAACTGTTAAAGGTTACATCAGCGGCAAGGTTAAAGGTGGTTTCACCGTTAACGTTAACAACATTCAAGGCTTCCTGCCGGGTTCTCTGGTAGACGTGCGTCCAGTACGCGACGTTGACCACCTGGAAGGTAAAGAGCTTGAATTCAAACTGATCAAGCTGGATCAGAAGCGCAACAACATCGTTGTATCACGTCGTGCGGTTCTGCAAGAAGCTAACAGCGCGCAGCGCGATGAACTGCTGGCCACTCTGGAAGAAGGTCAGGAAGTTAAGGGCTACGTTAAGAACCTGACCAACTACGGTGCATTCGTAGATCTGGGCGGTGTTGACGGCCTGCTGCACATCACCGACATGGCTTGGAAGCGTATCTCTCACCCAAGCGACATGCTGACTCCAGGTGATGAAATCACTGTTAAGATCATCAAGTTCGACAAAGAGAACAACCGTCTGTCTCTGGGTCTGAAGCAACTGAGCGAAGATCCATGGGCGTCTATCAAGGCTCGTTACCCAGCAGGTAGCAAGGTTGAAGCTCGCGTTACTAACCTGACTGACTACGGCTGCTTCGCATCTATCGAAGACGGCGTTGAAGGTCTGGTACACGTTTCTGAAATGTCCTGGACTAACAAAAACATCCACCCATCCAAGGTTGTACAGGTAGGTGACGCTGTTGAAGTTATGATCCTGGACGTAGACGAAGATCGTCGTCGTATCTCCCTGGGTATCAAGCAGTGTGCTGCTAACCCTTGGACTACTTTCGCTGAGCAATATGCTGCTGGCGACAAAGTGACCGGTTCTATCAAGACTATCACTGACTTCGGTATCTTCGTTGGTCTGGAAAACGATCTGGACGGTCTGGTTCACATGTCTGACATCTCTTGGGATGCTGACAACGAAACAGCTCTGCGTCAGTACAAGAAGAGCGAAGAAGTTGAAGCTGTTATCCTGTCTATCGATGCTGAGAAAGAGCGTATCTCTCTGGGTATCAAGCAACTGGAAAGCGATCCGTTCTCTGAGTACGCTGCTGCAAACGAAAAAGGCACTATCGTTACCGGTACTGTTAAGTCTGTAGACGCTAAAGCAGCTGTTATCGAACTGGCTGAAGGCATCGAAGGCGTACTGAAAGCATCTGACATCAGCATTGACCGCGTTGAAGACGCGAGCACTGTTCTGAAAGAAGGTGACGAAGTTGAAGCTAAGATCGTTAACCTGGATCGTCGTAACCGTGCGATCACTCTGTCTGTTAAGGCTAAAGACCAGGCTGACGAAAAAGCTGCAATCAAAGCAGTTAGTGAGAAGCCAGTTGAAACTGCTGGTCCTACCACTATCGGTGACCTGATCAAGGCACAGATGGAAGCTAAGAAGTAATAGCATCCTCTGCGATTAAAAAAGGCGCGTTTTACGCGCCTTTTTTTGTGCCTGCAGTTTGTGATTAAAACAACAGTTGAAACTGCTGCTACGTCCCCTTGCGCACTATTGGTGACTTGTTCAGGGCTCAGATTGAAGCTGAGAAGTAATAGCATCCTCTGCGATTAAAAAAGGCGCGTTTTACGCGCCTTTTTTTGTGCCTGCAACTTGTGATTAAAAAGCCAGTTGAAACTGCTGGTACATCCCCTTGCGCACTGTCGGTAACCTGATCAAACTCATATAAGAACCTGAGAGAAACTATATTCTTTCCAGCAACAAGCCGGAAAAATCTTTGGCTGAAAGCTCCGTCCCTGTCAGCTTTTCCACCTGAACACTGTTAGCCCGGTTAAACCGCATAAAAGCCAGCAGTGCTATACACAGTTCTTCCAGGCAAGTATCTGAAACCGGCTTATCAAAGTGCAGGTGTCGCAACCGCAAACAACCTTCTCTGCGTTCCATCTTCACATCAACACGCCCGATAAACTGCCGGCCACTGAGAATCGGTAATGCAAAATAACCGAATTGTCGCTTCGGCTCAGGAACATAGCATTCAAGCTGATAATCAAAATCAAACAAGGCCTGTGCCCGCTTACGCTGAATCAGCACATTATCAAACGGCGACAGTATCTTTACCTGTTCAGCAGGTAATCGTTTCGCTAACCCCTCTGTCACATCCGCCAGCGCCACATACTCTTCACCAGCAACACTCAGTGCAATCAGGCTGCCCTCTGCCAGCATCTCAGAGACTTCCCGCCGGATCGGCCGCTGCATGCCCTTTAACAGATAACAACAGTGCTCCGGCCGGGCCAGTGCATGCGCGCGGAGGAAACGGGTAATCAGATACCGTAAATACTCCTGCTCCCCAGGCACAGACATATCAATACCCTCAGGCAGTGCCCGCTCAGTCAGATCATATACCTTCTGAAAGCCACGACGCTCCACAGCCATCAGCTCACCTTCCATAAACAGCTGTTCCAGCGCTTTCTTAGCGGGCTTCCAGTCCCACCAGCCTGCAGTGCCTTTGCGCGGTTGCTCAAAGTCCCGGGCCATTAACGGCCCCTCAGCAGTGATCCTTGCTCTGATCTCCTGCATCAGACGACCATGATCGTCCCGGTTAAACCAGTGCTTATCTCCCCCGGCGATTGCCCGCTTACGGGGTAAACTGAAACGGTAATCACACATTGGCAGATAAGCAGCTGCATGGGACCAGTATTCAAAAACCTGCTTTTCAGCAACCAGAGTATCAAGATGATCCGGCTGATAACCGGCAACCCGGTTCCACAAAGTATGATGATGCGCACGCTGCACCACCGATATTGAATCGATCTGCACATACCCCAGCCGGCTGATTGCCTCCAGAGCCCCCTTCGTCCCCTTACCACGGGACTTATACACCCCCTGCGCGAGGAGAATAAGTTTACGTGCCTCATCAAGGCTCAGCTCCGTTACCGCCGCCATGTAAACTCCCCCTGAATCCTTGTTTTGATGATCATAAACCTTCACCCTTGCGGAACCAACTCACCACCTGCAGTAATCAATGCCGGAGAACCGCCACTATCTGAAATCAACAAAATTTATCTTCCGTACGGAAGATTTATAATGACCCCGCATAACCTTTACAGGGAAAACAGTATGGTCTGGTTAAGTATTCTTCTGGTATTCATGGCCGGCGCAATGCTGCCATTACAAGCCGGTATCAACGCGCAACTGGCTAAAGCCAGTGGTCATGCTATCTGGGCGGCCGGGCTGTCTTTTGTTGTCGGCACCCTGGCACTGCTAAGCATATTTTTTCTGATGCGTTTGCCATGGCCGGGCATTATCCAGCTTAAAGAAGCACCGGCAATCGCCTGGAGCGGCGGTTTAATGGGGGCATTTTTTGTGACCTGTATGGCTTTTTTCGCGCCCAAGCTGGGCGCAACAACCCTTCTGGCACTGATCATTGCAGGGCAGATAGTGATGTCACTGCTGCTGGATCATTTCGGTGCCGCCGGATACATTCAGCAGGAGATTACCTTGCCCAGAATACTCGGCGTACTCCTGATTGCCGCCGGTGTCATACTGGTCAAAAAATTCTGACTGACCTGTTCTGACTGCCATAAAACTTTGTTCTCAGCCGGTTAACAGTTTCATAATATAAAAATATCAAATAGCTCCCGCTACACAACAAGCTGATTCAAAGATCAGGAACAAATATGAAATTATCTTTTATTAACAGACACCTGCCGTTACCTATCATCACTCGTAAGCCTGAATTTCGGCTCACACATAACTTAAAGCATTTCGTATTACGCAAAAAAATTATCTGTACACCGTCTTTTTCGTTTCATACAAAAGTAGTAGGCTGATAACTTTCCTTCCCGACAGACATCCAGAGGCAGACCATGAGAAGGCCAGTTCGTATCGCAGTTACAGGTGCCGCCGGTGCCATTGCCTATAGCTTATTATTTAAAATCGCAGCCGGTGAGATGATGGGCAAAGATCAGCCGGTCATTCTGCAGCTGATCGAAATTCCACAGGCAATCGAAGCCTTACGGGGCGTCGCCATGGAACTGGAAGACTGTGCCTATCCGTTACTCCATACTGTTACCCTGCACGATACCGTTGAAGAAGGCTTTAAGGGCTGCCACTACGCACTGCTTGTCGGCGCCCGTCCACGGGGGCCGGGTATGGAGCGCAGCGACCTTCTTGAAGTTAATGCCGAAATATTTGCCCGCCAGGGCAAAGCACTCAACCAGTTTGCCAGCCGGGATGTAAAAGTTCTGATCACCGGCAACCCAGCCAATACCAACGCCCTGATTGCCAGCCGTAACGCACCGGACCTGAGCCCGTCTCAGTTCACCTGCCTGACCCGGCTTGACCACAACCGCGCCAAAGGCATTCTGGCCAGCCAGACCGGCGCATCCTCGCTGGATATCCAAAACATAATTATCTGGGGCAACCATTCACCCACCCAGTACCCGGATCTGCATCACGCAACCATCCACGGCAAGCCGGCCCTGCAGCAAATTGATCAGGACTGGTACCGGAAGCAGCTCATTCCCAAAGTTCAGCAAAGGGGTGGGGAAATTATACAGGCCAGAGGCTTATCCAGTGCAGCATCAGCGGCTCAGGCTATCGTCAATCAGATGCATGACTGGGTTCTGGGTACAGCTCCCGGTGAAATCGTCAGTATGGGCATCCTCAGTGATGGCAGCTACGGCATTGAAAAAGGTATCTTTTTCTCATTCCCGGTACGCTGTAATTATGGCCGTTATCAGATCGTTCCCGGCTTTAATATCAATGATTACAGCCGGGAAATGTTACGGACAACCGAACAGGAACTGCTCGATGAAAAAGCAGTGATTGCCCACCTGCTGCCGGCAGCAACCGAAGCTTCTCACATGAACCTGTCTATCTGCCTGAAATCCGGCGTAACGCTTTATGCCGATGACACAGGGCCAAAGTCAGAATGTACCTTCATGCGTACTAACCGGGTTATGTAGCTGAGACCTTGCTGAGTAACCAGTGATAGAAACCTTGCAAGCCGGGCTGCTCCGCCCGGCTTTCATTGATACCCAGCGAATAGCTGCGCCCGGACGTCACTTCCAGTTTGCCAACCTGCTGTAAACTGCCGTCAGCCAATTGCTGGTCCATGAGCTGCGCAGTCCCCAGAGCGATTCCCTGCCCACGCCGCGCCGCATCCATCAACACCATATAATTGCTGAAACGGCGAGAATTGCTGACCGTAATGCCTGTATCAAAGGCACTGAACCACACTTTCCAGTTGATCCAGTTAGGCTCAAGTCTTTCGAAGTCCAACAACTCATAGTTCAGCAGATCAGTCACCTTCCCCACATCACACATACGACTGGCCACATAATCAGGACTGGCCACCGGGAACAACACTTCACCGAACAGCACCGTCAGCTTCCAGCCAATTCGCTGACCGGCATCGTAAGCAATGCTCAGATCAATATCATCACTGAATAAGTCGGGCGTGTGGTCTGAGCTGATCAAACGGATTTTCAGATCCGTTTCGGGATGATCCCGGTAAAACTCACTGATCACGCCGTTCAGCCAGAACTGAGAAACCGCTGAATTGGCCGCAATGCTGATACTCTCTCCCTGCCCACTTTCCTGCAATTCATCCACGCCATCTGCCAGATAGTTCAGAGCCGCATTTACCCGGGTATGTAGTCGCTCACCTTTAGCAGAAAGATGTACCTTACGGCCTTCACGGTGAAACAGCACAAAACCAAAATAGGCCTCCAGATACTTTATCTGTTTACTGACCGCCGCCTGAGACACATGTAACTCTTGCGCCGCCAGCGTGAAATTCATATGCCGTGCTGCCGCGTCAAACACCAGCAAGCTGTGTAACGCCGGCATCCGGTGACGAAAACTCTTTGCGGCAGTACTCTTCATAACTCCCCCTTTTCAGTAACGTATCATTGCTCACATTCATTACTAAAAGTTATCTGAATTCATAACCAAACAGCTAATGTGACACAGAGCATCAGCTCTTATACTCACAATAAAAGCGGCAATTGCCAGTTTACCCGGATCACTGACAGACATCGCAGAAAAATAAGAATAAGTTATCAAAAGAGGAATTGCTTATGACGATGCTCGACTGGCACGCCGAACGTACCGACCTGGCTGGTCTGCGACTTCTTGATCAGGCCCCTGAAAGTGAAGGCATTGATTTGGCCGCAGTGCGCCGCTACCGGCTTCAGCGGGTAAGAGAACAAATGCACAAACACGGAATTGGCGCCCTGATCATTTCAGACCCCGTCAATATTCGCTACGCCAGCGGTGCCCGCAATATGCAGGTATTCTGCTCCCGAAATACCCCTTCCCGCTATCTGCTGGTTACTGAAACCAGAAATATCCTCTTCGAATTTACCGGCTGTGAACATTTGGGAACAGACTTCGAAACTATTGACGAAGTCCGTGCCTCCAGCACCGCCAGCTTCGTTGCCGCCGGTTTTGATATCGTCACACGGGAACAACAATGGGCAAAAGATATGCTGTCCGGCATCCATGAAATCACAGGAAAGGACGTCACCATCGGCATAGAACGGATGAATGCCGGTACCGCCATCGCACTGGCAAACCTTGGCGCCCGGCTCGTCGATGCACAACTCCCTATAGAAATGGCCCGCTGTATTAAATCGTCGGAAGAAATGAAATGTATAGCGGCTTCCTTGCGAGCCACCGAAAAAGGCGTCGCTAAACTGCGTGAAGCCATTCGGCCGGGCATTACGGAAAATGAACTCTGGTCTGTGTTACACCAGTCTGTCATTGCCAACAACGGCGATTACATTGAAACCCGCCTGCTGAGTTCCGGACACCGTACCAATCCATGGTTTCAGGAATCTGCCAGTAAAATTATTCAGGCTAATGAGCTGGTAGCACTGGATACTGATGTGGTTGGCTGTCATGGTTATTATTCTGACTTTTCCCGCACCTTTCATGTCGGCCCTTCAGCCCCGACAAACGAACAGAAAACCCTCTATAAACTGGCGTACGAGCAAGTACAGAATAATATAGCCATTATCCGTCCGGGGATGAGCTTTAAGGAATATTCAGATAAAGCCTGGAATATTCCGCAAAAGTACCATAAAAACCGCTACTACCTGTCCGCTCACGGCGTTGGCATGACCGGCGAGTACCCTTACCTCTACCACCATGCTGACTACCCTGATGCGGGCTATGACGGCATTATCGAACCTGGCATGACACTCTGTGTGGAAAGCTATATCGGTGCTGATAATGGCACCCAGGGGGTCAAACTTGAAGAACAACTGCTGGTAACAGAAACCGGCACCAAAATACTTTCACAATTTCCCTTTGAAACAGACCTGCTGGCTTAGCAGCAAAGGCCACACTCACTGCAGACATAAAAACAGCGCCCATGGCGCTGTATTTCTTTCATGACGACTACTGTATCAGCGCAACCCAACCCCCTTCAGGATCACATTGGCGATAAAATCACTGGCCCCCTGATAATCTCCATCATCCAGCTGATCTTTTTGCAGCACCAGGCTGATCTGAGTAGAGAAATCAGCATAAGTCTGGGTGGATGCCCAGATAACAAAAAACAGGTGATACGGGTCTATCGGATCCATCTTGCCATCAGCGATCCAGGTTCGTACCAGCGAAACATCCTTTTCCAGCGAATCGATCAGATTATCCTGTAAGTACTCTTTCAGATACGGTGCGCCGTTAATGATCTCATTAGCGAACACTTTAGAACCATTCGGGTGAGTGCGGGACATATCCACCTTGCGACGAATATAGTCCTCCAGAATTTCAGCCGGCTCGCCGCCATCCTGATCCAGCAACAGCACCATCTTCTCTACCCAGAGATCCAGTATCTGCTGCAGCACCCGGCGGTAGAGAATTTCCTTGGAAGGAAAATAGTAGAGCATGTTCTGCTTGGACATACCCGCCGCTTCAGCAATGCTGTCCACCGCTGTGCCATTAAAGCCATTACGGGCAAACAGATCCTCGGCCACCTGTAAAATTCGGGCTTCATGATTTTCACGAATCACCGAACGGCGACGGGCTTTTTTCGGCTTGTCGTTTTCACTGGCAGGTAATTCAGACATAAAACATTCCACACATTAATAACAGGTTCAGATATTTCAGAAGGCCAGAGATTCTAGCACGCAGACACCGGATAGGAAGAGCGTAACTGAACGTATCAGTTAAATTAATCCCATATCCCGGACATAAAAAAACGGTGCAGACGTTCATCTGCACCGTTCTTCTGCGTTGCCAGACCTGAATCTTCAGGTCTGCCATGTATGCCGCAGTGATCAGCTCGGGAAGGAGAAAGAAACACCTTCACGAACACCGCTGGAAGGCCAGCGCTGGGTAATCGTCTTACGCTTAGTATAGAAGCGAACCGCATCCGGGCCATAAGCATGCAGATCACCAAACAGTGAACGCTTCCAGCCACCGAAGCTGTGATAAGAAACCGGTACCGGCAGCGGTACGTTAATGCCCACCATGCCCACTTCAATGTTATCAGAGAAGTAACGTGCAGCTTCACCGTCACGGGTAAAGATACAGGTACCGTTGCCGTATTCGTGATCATTGATCAGCTGCATAGCGGCTTCCATGCTGTCCACACGGACAACCTGCAGAACCGGCCCGAAAATTTCTTCCTGGTAGCTGGTCATTTCAGAAGTAACACCGTCAATCAGCGTCGCACCGACAAAGAAACCTTCTTCAAACCCTTCAACCTGCGGGTTACGGCCATCCACAACCACGGTTGCACCGTCCTGCTCTGCACTGTCGATATAACCCACGACCTTCTGCTGATGCTGACGGGTAATGACCGGGCCAAAATCATTGCTGCTGTCGGTGGCTGCACCGACTTTCAGAGGCTTCATTGCTTCCTGCATTTTCGCAACCAGCGCATCGGCAGCTGCATCACCCACGGCAACAGCAACTGACAGTGCCATGCAACGCTCACCGGAAGAACCGAAAGCAGCACCCAGCAGCTGGTTAACGGCGTTATCCATATCCGCATCCGGCATAACAATCGCGTGGTTCTTAGCACCGCCCAGCGCCTGGCAACGCTTGCCGTTAGCATTTGCTGTGCTGTAAATATATTCAGCAATTGGTGTTGAACCGACAAAGCTGACAGCTTTGATACGCTCATCAGACAACAATACATCTACGGCTTCTTTATCACCGTTCACCACGTTCATAACACCGTCCGGCAGGCCTGCTTCCTGTAATAACTGGGCGATAAACAGAGTGGAGCTTGGATCACGCTCAGATGGCTTCAGTACGAAAGTGTTACCGCAGGCAATCGCCATTGGGTACATCCACAGCGGTACCATTGCCGGAAAGTTAAACGGCGTAATACCGGTCACGACACCTAATGGCTGGAACTCGCTCCAGGAATCAATGCCCGGGCCAACATTACGGCTGTGCTCGCCTTTCAGCAGTTCAGCAACACCGCAGGCATATTCAACGTTTTCGATGCCACGCTGCAATTCACCTGCCGCGTCGTGGGAAATCTTGCCGTGCTCATCGCCGATCATTTTGCAGATTTTATCCGCATGCTGTTCCAGCAATGCTTTAAAACGGTACATAACCTGTGCACGCTTGCCGGTCGGCGTATTACGCCATGCCGGGTAAGCCGCCTGAGCAGCCGCAATTGCTTCTTCAACGGTTTCTTTCGCTGCCAGCGCAACCTGCTTGGTTGCCAGGCCTGTAGCCGGGTTAAAAACGTCCTGCGTACGCGCCGCATCAGTACGTACTTCACCGTTAATCAGATGTCCAACAATTGTCATTACTGACTCCTAAATTCTGTCTGTCTATTATGCACTGGCCTGCTGCAGGCTTATCGCCACAGCAGACCCTTTATTATCTTTATCAGTCCAGCTCTGCCAGGGAATCACCCAGAGCATTAATGATGTTATCCATTTCCTGAACTTCAGTCGTAAACGGCAGACCCAACTGAATGGTGTCACCGCCGGCACGGACATAGAAGCCCTTCTCCCAGCACTTAAGCATCACTTCAAACGGACGCAGTGCAGGATCTCCCGGTGCAGACTCAATGGTGATAGCGCCTGCCAGACCATAGTTACGGATATCCGTTACATACTTGGCGCCTTTCAAACTGTGAAGCAGTTCCTGGAACTGCGGCGCAGCAGCCTGAACACGGTCAACCAGCTGTTCTTCAACCAGCAGATCAAGTGCTGCAAGACCGGCGGCACAGGCCACCGGATGACCCGAATACGTATAACCGTGCGGCAATTCAAGCATATGCTCTTTGCCGCCTTCAGCCATAAATGTATCGTAAATTTCCTGCCTGGCAACCACTGCCCCCATCGGTACAACACCGTTGGTCAGCTGCTTGGCAACCGTCAGCATATCCGGGGTAACACCAAACTCTTCGGCACCGGTGTACGACCCCATCCGCCCGAAACCGGTAATCACTTCATCAAAAATCAGCAGAATATTGTGCTTGTCACAAATTTCACGCAGCTTCTGCAGGTAGCCTTTAGGCGGTGGAATAACTCCGGCAGAGCCAGCCAGTGGCTCAACAATTACGGCAGCGATATTCGAAGCATCATGAATGGCGATCTGCGCTTCCAGATCTTCCGCCAGGAACGCACCTTCTTCAGGCATGCCCTTAACGAAACGGTTTTCTGCCAGCATCGTATGCGAAATGTGCGCTGACTCAACTCCCTGACCGTACAGCACCCGGTTACCAACAATGCCGCCAACGCTGATGCCACCAAAGTTTACCCCGTGGTAACCCTTGGCACGGCCGATGAAGCGGGTTTTGCTGGCCATGCCCTTTTTACGCCAGTAAGCACGGGCGATTTTCAGCGCGGTTTCAACAGACTCTGAACCTGAATCGGTGAAAAATACACGATTCAGCCCCTCCGGCATCAGCTCAGTCACTTTATGTGCCAGCTGGAATGCTTTCGGATACCCGAACTGGAACGCAGGTGAATAATCGATTTCGCCCAGCTGTTTGCTGACCGCTTCAGTAATTTTTGGGTGACAGTGTCCGGCACCGCAGGTCCACAGGCCCGACAAACCATCGAAAATCTGTCGGCCATCCGCTGAGGTATAGTAGCGGCCTTCAGCAGAGACGATCATCCGCGGATCTTTTTTAAACTGACGGTTGGCAGAGTATGGCATCCAGTACGCATCCAGCTGCGCCTGAGAGAGTCCTGCAAACTTATCGTTATTGTTGGTCATACAACACTCCGGTAAAAAACGTCCTAAATAGTGATGACTTCATTATGGCGATGGTGTTAGTTTATTAAATTCATAATTTATAAACTTAAGATAAGTTATTAGTTATCTATTAAAACAACTCTTCAGAGAACCCTTCAGACAAAAGCCAGAGCCGTAACATGAGTCAGACCGTTTCACGCCTGCCAAGACAAATTGGCGACGCCCACATTCGCTTACTGCGCATCTACAAAGCTGTCATTGAAAACGGCGGATTTGCGGCCGCAGAAGTTGAACTGAACATCAGCCGGCCGGCTATCAGCCTGGCAATGAATGAACTGGAAAGCCTGCTGAATATGAAGCTTTGTCAGCGGGGCCGTTCTGGATTCTCGGTAACAGAACAGGGCGAACAGGTATATCAGGCGAGCCTGCAGCTGCTCAGTAACCTGGAAACCTTCCGGTCGCAGATCAATGCCATCAATACAGAGCTGAAAGGTGAGCTGAATATCGGCATTACCGATAACATGGTGACTGTGCCTCAAATGCGTATCACCCGGGCACTGGCAAAACTCAAACAACGGGGGCCGGAGGTTGTCATTAACATCCGCATGATCCCTCCGAATAAAATTGAATCAGCCGTACTGGAAGGCCGTCTTCATGTTGGCGTAGTGCCGGACATCCGCACGCTTACGGGGCTGAATTACACACCTTTATACAATGAGCAATCGTTACTCTACTGCAGCGACGAGCACCCACTCTATGACATGAAGGACTGGCGGATTACTCCGCAACAACTGACCGAGGCAAACACAGTTATTCCTGCGTATCCGCAGAGTGCTGAAGCCAGAAAACAGCATACAGACTTGCAGACCAGCGCCAGTTCCACCGACCGGGAAGGCATCGCTTTTCTGATCCTCAGCGGTGAATATCTGGGATTTTTGCCAACCCACTTCGCAACTCGCTGGGTGCGGGAAAAACGGATGCGCAGTATCCAGCCTCAGAGCCGTTTTTTTTATACCGAATTTTCCGCCATTACCCGCAAAGGTGCCCGGCCAAATCTGATTCTGGATGCCTATATGGAAGAGCTGGAGAAACTGGAAAACAGCTGACCTACCCCGCCCGGGGTATATATTATCTGTCCAAAACCCATATTATCCGAAGCATCATTCAATTTTAGGTGCAAGGTGTACAGATGAATTTAGCCGACTGGAACCGGCAGGTAGAAGCCCTGACAATCCCCTCAAAAGCCTTTATTAACGGTAAAAATACAGATGCTATTTCAGGTAAAACCCTTGCTTGCATTAACCCTGCCAACAATCTGAGCCTGGGAGAGGTGGCCGACTGTGGCCCGGAAGATGCTGATCTGGCGGTAGGCATTGCCCGACAAACCTTTGAACAGGGGGAATGGTCGTCCGTGGCCCCTGCGGAACGGAAAAAAATTCTGTTACGCTGGGCAGACCTGCTGGAAAAACACAGCGAAGAACTCGCCTTACTGGAATGTCTGAATGCCGGTAAACCCATTTCAGATACAGTAAATGTCGATGTGCCAGGTGCGATAACCACCATCCGCTGGACCGCCGAAGCCGTCGACAAAATCTATGAACAGATCGCCCCTACCGGTGAAGACACACTGGCGCTGGTTACCCGTTTACCCTTAGGGGTCATACTTGCGATAGTCCCCTGGAATTTCCCTCTGTCGACCACCGCCTGGAAACTGGCTCCCGCTCTGGCAACCGGTAACTCGGTGATCCTTAAACCCGATCAGAAAACGCCCCTGACCGCCCTGAGAATTGCTCAGCTGGCCAGTGAAGCAGGCCTGCCTGACGGAGTGTTGAATGTGCTGCCCGGCGACGGCCCCGTACTGGGTCAGCATCTGTGCTTACATCAGGGCATTGATGGCCAGACATTCACCGGATCCACTGCCGTCGGTAAACTGCTGATGCAGTACGCCGGCCAGTCCAACCTGAAACGTACCTTTCTGGAACTGGGAGGCAAAAGTGCCAACATTGTATTTGCCGATGCAAATCTGGAAAAAGCCGCACAAATGGCGGCAGTTGCCGGTTTCTACAATTCAGGACAAACCTGCACCGCAGGGACCCGGTTGTTAATAGAAGCGTCTGTGTACGATGAGTTCCTTGAAAAAGTAAAAGCCTATAGTGAAAACTGGCTACCCGGTAACCCTCTGGATCCGGCATCAGCCATGGGAGCGGTTATCGATCAGCGTCAGCTCGATACCATTCAGCGTTACGTAAAAATTGGCCTGGAAGAAGGCGCTGAACTGCTCACCGGCGGCAAGAGCGTCGATCTTGGCAACGGCGGCTTCTATCACCAACCCACCATTTTCAAAAATGTGACCAATCAGATGCGCATTGCCCGGGAAGAAATCTTCGGGCCCGTGATATCCGCTATCCCTTTTACAGACATGGCCGATGCCATTCACATCGCCAACGATTCCCCTTACGGACTGGCGGGGGCCGTCTGGAGCAACAATATCAATACCGCTCATAAGGTAGCCGCGGCTATTCGCACCGGTACCATGGGCATTAATAATTATTTTGGCGGCGATATTACTGTGCCGTTCGGCGGTTTTAAAGAATCCGGAAATGGTCGGGATAAATCATTGCACGCGATGGATGATTATACTGAATTAAAAACAACCTGGATCGAATTCGAATAAATAAAACGCCCGCCAAATATATTTTTAGCGGGCGTTTATTTAATCAAAGAATATAAATATTTATTTAAATAACATTTACCGCCATAAATATTATTAGCACTAACGCCCTTCACAACCACCGCTACAGCACCCGTAAATGTTACAGACCCATGAAATTTCGCTGTTAATTTTTCTAAAACAAAGCATCAGTTTATCTAAAGAAAACTTGATTCCTAACGACATTAACTTGTATTAACCGCCTTTTCGTCTAACGACTAACCATTTTGACATATGATTTTTATCTTTTCCTAAACTGATCTTTATATACTCGATGCGATCAATTACCGAATCAGGAAAGAGACATTTTCCGTTGTTGATAAGGCTAATTAAAGTCGTAGGATTAAGGACAACGCTGCGATCAATAAATTAATTTTTTGCATAACAGGATTAAAATAATAATGAATTTAACCGTTACGCAGCGTATTGGCGGGGGTTTTGCCCTACTGGTTATCCTGCTGCTGATTATCAGCGGCTCTTCCTTTCGCGGCCTTAGCCAGGTGAATCATCAGTTAGAAATTACCAACGGTGAAATCACGCCCATAATCGTTCGCAGTTCAGCGATGGCTGTAGCACTGCTTTCTTCTAATAAAGCCATGCTGCAATATTTAGACAGCAGCGATACTGACACTTTAGCCCTGTACCAGAGTAACTTTGAACAGCAACGTCAGCAGTATCAGCAACAACGGGAACAGCTACTACAGTTTGCGCAAACCTATCCGGTGGTCAGCGAAGCCGTTACATCGCTGGACAGTAAGGCTGATACCTATTTCTCATCGGCCGGGCAGGCGTTAATCGACCATCAGCAATACCTGCAGTTAAGCAGCCAGCTTGAACAGGCAGAACAGGCACTGCGCAGTGAGATACACTTCTTTTTTAATGACATTGAGCTGCTGATCACCTTCGGCATTTCCGCCGCAGAAAAAAGCAGCGGACGCGAACTGAAAGAAAACCTCAAAGCCGTTGAGGTTGAATTCAATACTCTGCTCCAGACTACCCTGACAGAGCAAATCACGCCTATTGAAGAATCCTTTGCCACTGAAGGCTACGGTTACAGCGTGCTGGCGCTAAACACCCGGCTGCAAAAAATGATCGACAATGGCAACACCATAGCCCCTGATCTGAAAAAATATACAGCGCCTATCGAGCAGGCTGCAAACGCACCGGACGGCCTTACTCAGTTACATAAACAAAAAGTACAGCTCGACGCAGAACTGGCTGCACTGGTTAGCAAACTTTCTGACAGTGCTGACGCCAGTAATCAGGCTCTGGAACAGCTCATGCAGGATGCTCAGATTCTGGCCACTCAGGCTGCCAGTGACGCAGAACAGCAGGTCAGCCTGAACCAGACAACCAACATTGTCATCAGCCTGCTATCCGTGTTGATTGCTGTCGCTATCGCTGTCTGGGTCAGCCGGAACATTCGCAATGCCATGCACCGGATAATGAACATCCTCAGAGTCATCGCCGACGGAGACCTGACCCAGCGGCTGGCTATCACATCAAAGGATGAATTCGGCCAGTTATCACGCTGGGTGAATGAACTGGTTGATAAACAGGAAAATGTCATCCGCCAGATCCACACCGCCGCCGGTCAGATCAGTAATTCTGCTCAGCAGGCTTCGGATATTGGCCAGCGTACCCATAACATGATGAATGATCAGCAGATGCAAACCACCCAGGTAGCAACGGCAATCCATCAGATGTCTGCAACGGTTTCAGAGGTCGCCCAGAGCGCCGAACTGGCACAGCAACAGGTCACCAGCATTGATGCCGCCGCCAACAGCAACCGGCAACTCATGCAGCACAGCATAGAACGGGTGAATGCGCTGGCAGAAGAACTGGACCGTACCGGCAATGTCATTCATCAGTTAAATGAAGACAGCCTCAACATTGGCAGGATTCTGGAAGTCATTGAAGACATTGCCGGGCAGACTAACCTGCTGGCCCTGAATGCTGCGATCGAAGCCGCCAGAGCTGGTGAACAGGGCCGTGGTTTCGCCGTGGTTGCAGATGAAGTCCGTAACCTGGCCAGCCGAACCCAAAACTCTACCCAGGAAATTCAGGGGATGATTGATAAACTGCAATCCGGCGCCACCGATGCAGTGAAAATCATGGACAGCAGCCGCCAGGAAGCACAGTCCAGTGTCGCCCAGACGGTCGAAGCCGGTGACTCTCTGACAGAAATGGTTCGGCAACTGGGTGAAGTCCGCCAGATGTCTATCAGCATTGCCACAGCGGCAGAACAGCAAACCGCCGTCAGTATGGAAATATCCCAGTCAGTACAGCAAATTGCCGACACCGCAGAATCGGGCTTACAGGATGCTGAAGAAAGTGCCCGGGGCAGTGAAGTGCTGTCCGGACTGGCTCAGCAACAGCAGGAAATGATTAATCAGTTTAAGCTTAATTAACCCCTTATTCTCTAGCCGTTATGTTTCAGGCATCTGTCTGAAAATAACGGCTTTATTCCCAGTGTATCTCTTCACATTAAAAGCAATTAATAATCATTCTTAAAAAGTATTTGTTCGCTAATCTCTCAACCAGAAAACATTGAAAAAACACCTTTAAACTGAACTGAAAATTAACAGGAATAATCAGTATAAAAATATTTTTACGCGATTTAACCTGTATAAAACCCTCGAACAATTAAGCGAAAAACCTCTTTCCGCTCTCTCCCTAATATACCATCCAAACCATAAAAACCCCTTTTAAAACAGTAGCATCCGATGCAGCACACTCTTCATCACAAAGACAAACAAACGTTTAATCCATGTGAAAATTCTTTAGCAAACAACAAGTTAAAACAGTCTTGTTTCACTTTGACCATCTCCCAAAATGGTGCCATTGGGTCAGCAAAAGCTTCTCAATCAGGAAATTGGAATGCTAGGATGAAATAACTGGGACGAAATAAGTGCTGCTTTGGTTCGGAAATATTGAGCCTCATCAGTTTATCGACTGGTAGCGCCATACGTAAGGATACAATTCGAAAACAACCGTACTACGGAATCGCTAGTTATGTTTAAGAATATATCCATTAAGTCCAAGCTGATCATTATGTCAGCCCTCCCCATTCTTGGCCTGATAATCGTATTAGCGACAGCCCTCTTCGAACTTAAAAGCACCGTCGACGGCTCCGCACGCATGTACAACGACCGGGTTGTCCCCCTCGAAGACCTTAAAGTTATCGCCGACGATTACGCCGTTCTGGTTATTGACGCAGTAAACAAGGCCAATGCAGGCCTGATTCCCGTCAGCCAGGCGGTCTCTGATATTGAAGCGTCTAAAACCGAAATTGCCGCCAAATGGCAAAAATATATGGCTACCGAGCTGACGCCGGAAGAGGCAAAACTGGCTCAGCAGGCCGAGCAGCTGTTTATTTCAGCGAACGGCGCCATCGACCGTTTATTAGCAGACCTGAAAAGCTTCTCCGGTGATCCGCAGAACAATCTCTCCAAATTTGATGGCCCGCTCTACAAAGACATTGATCCAATCAGTGAAAAAATTACTGAACTGGTGAACCTGCAGTTACGGGTAGCAAAAGAAGAATATGAAAACATTGCACACCTCTATGAAGAAAGCATTCTTTATCTGGGCACCACCAGCCTGATTGTCATCACCGCCTTCCTGTTCTTTGCGATTGGTGTTTACCGCTCAGTTATTGTGCCTTTACAGAAAGCCCAGAGCACTATCGAAAGCATTGCCGAAAACTCTGATCTGACACTGGAACTCAAGGTCGAAAATAATGATGAACTGGGTGCCATGTCCACCAGCTTCAATAAGATGCTGCAGCAAATGCGGGACATAATTATCCAGATCAGCAGCGCAGCAACACAACTCTCCGGCTCAGCCTCCGGTATGACTGAAGTCAGCAGCCAGGCAAATAGCAGCATTGACGCACAACGGCTGGAAATTGAGCAGGTCGCCACCGCGATGAATGAGATGGTTGCCACGGCCCATGAGATTTCCCAAAATGCTGAAATGGCCGATAAAGACGCACAGGACACCAGTGAACAGGCGGTTCAGGGGAATGCAATTGTTGAAGAAGCTATTCTTGCTACCAATGCACTGGTGAACGATGTAGTGACCGTTTCAGAACACATCCGCACGCTTGAAACCGACAGCGAAAGCATCGGCTCTATAGTGGATGTGATTAAAGAAATTGCCGAACAGACTAACTTACTGGCACTTAACGCCGCCATTGAAGCAGCCCGGGCCGGCGATCAGGGCCGTGGCTTCGCAGTTGTTGCCGATGAGGTACGGACTCTGGCACAACGTACCCAGCTGTCTACTCAGGAAATTCAGAACGCTATTGAACGCCTGCAATCCGGCACCATGAATGCAGTAAACGCCATGTCAGAAGGTCAGGAGAAAGCCAAGAATGCCGGCGATAAGGCTGCTGAGGCCGGTAATGCACTGAAAGCCATTTCGGTCGCCGTTCAAAATATCACAAACATGAATACGCAGATCGCCAGCGCCTCGAGTGAACAGACCAGCGTATCCGAAGAAATTGACCGTTCACTGGTGACCATCCAGGATACCTCTAACGCATCCAGCGAAGGGGCACTGGAAATCGCCCGCTCCAGCGAAGAGCTGTCTGAGTTAGCCAGTAATCTGCAAAACACCGTCAGTCGCTTCCGCCTCACGTAAAGATATATCACTTCCCTTCTTACCTGCCGGCTATATGCCGGCAGTTTTATTTTCAGATTCCCGGCATAACATTCCTTTGCCCGGCTGCCCGCAGCCACATAATGGCAGACCATTACTGGCAATATTAAAAACAAGCCGTTAGGATATTTTTTAAGCAGTAACCACACAATTAAGGCGGCTACCCAGCAAATATTCCCAACAAGAGAACAGATATGATCAGAATCAGACGTTCGGACGACCGGGGTTTTGCCCATTATGGCTGGCTGGAAAGCCACTACTGTTTCTCATTTGCCAGCTATTTTGATCCTGACTTTATGGGCCTTGCCAATTTACGGGCCTGCAACGAAGACTCGCTGCATCCCGGTGCCAGCATTGACCCCTGCCAGTTTCAGCAAACAGAAGTATTCAGTCTGGTGCTTGAAGGCCAGGCCCGGTTTCACGACTCCCTCGGACGCCAGGGGTTGATGAAAAGCCCGGGAGGTGCCCTATTGCTCAGTGCAGCCGATGAAATTGACTTTCACCTGACCAACACCGGGGCTGGCAAAACCCTGCGAATACTGCAATTATGGCTGACGCCCCCCGCAGGATCAGTGTTACAACCCAATCTTCAGCAGGTAAAGCTGTCACCGTCTAACGGCATACTGCTAATCGCCTCACCTGACGGCCGGGATGGTTCCCTGCAACTGCAACAGAACATCTGTATTTATAAACTCAAGCTGGGAAAAACCGCCTGCGGATTACCCACAGATAAGCACGGATTTTTACAGGTATTCAAAGGCGAACTGGAAATTAACGGCTCGCAGATGAGACCGGGAGATGCCGCGTTAATCAGCGACGAATCTATGCTTTCTATACGAACAGGGCCACGTACTGAAGCCCTGTATATCACGATGAACAATGACTAGCCTTACGGGCTCAGATCAATCCAGACGGTTTTATATTCCACATATTTATCCAGTGCGTGGATCGACTTATCCCGGCCAAAGCCTGACTGTTTAAAACCTCCGACCGGCGAAGAGATATCACCGTGATCATGGCAGTTCACCCAGATAACCCCGGCATTAATCGCCCGGGCTGCCTGCTCCATACGCCTCATATCCCGGGTCCAGACCGCTGCGCCAAGGCCATAGACTGTCGAATTGGCCACGTCGATCGCCTCTTCCGGAGAGTCCACCGGAATGACAGACAGTACCGGACCAAAAATTTCTTCACGGGCGATTGGCATGTCTGCACTGACATTATCGAAAATAGTGGGTTGTACATAACACTGACGCCCGGTCCCGCTCTCCTGAGCGCCACCGCACACCAGCTGCGCACCATCGTCTTTGCCAAGCTCAACGTATTTGAGCACATTCACCGTATGCCGGGCATCCACCAGACAACTGAACGCCGTCGCAGGATCCAGCGGATCAGCCGGTACTATGGTTTCCGCCAGTGCTTTTACCTTCTCCATCAGCGGCTGATGTACCTGACGATCCACAATCAGCCGGGAACCGGCATTGCAGATCTGCCCCTGATTGGAAAACGCCCCCATCACGACGGCTGCAGCAGCTTTATCCAGATCTTCCACATCATCCAAAACGATATTCGGTGTTTTACCGCCACACTCCAGCGCGACCCGCTTAAGATTAGACTGACCGGCATACTGCATATACAGGCCGCCCACCCGGCTTGAACCGGTAAAGGCCAGTGCATCAACGTCCATATGCATACCAAGGGCTCTACCGGCAACGTCCCCCATTCCCGGTACCACATTAAACACACCGGCAGGAATACCCGCCTTATGGGCCAGTTCTGCCATGCGGATCGCTGTCAGTGAGGACTGTTCAGCAGGTTTGAGGACAACTGAATTACCGGCAGCCAGTGCCGGAGCCGCTTTCCAGCAGGCAATCATCAGGGGGTAATTCCAGGGGACGATGGCCGCTACCACGCCGACCGGTACTCGATGGATGCGGGTTAAAGCATTAGGCTGGGTAGGGGCGATTTCGTCATAGAGCTTATCGGCAAGCTCGGCATACCAGCTAACACACTCCACCGCACCGGGCAGGTTCATGGTACGGCTGTCACTGATCGTCATGCCCATATCCAGACTTTCCAGCAACGCCAGTTCATCTGCATGGGCTTCCAGTTCAGTGGCAAAAGCCTGAAGGATTTTTTTTCGTTGTTTGGGCATCAGCCCAGACCAGACTCCCGCCTCAAAAGCAGCACGGGCGGCAGCCACGGCGTTATCAACATCGGCTTCATCGCAGGCAGCAATGCGGGTTAACAACTGGCCATCACGGGGGGAGATACACTCGAAGGTTGCGCCGCTGACAGCATCGCAATACTGACCATCAATAAACGCCTGGTTAGCAAAGCCATTCCCGGCAAGCTGCTCTGTCCGGTTCAGCCAGTCCTGATATGTCTGTTCCTGATCACTGATGGCCATCGGCGCTTTCCTCTGCAAATAGCGCCGATTATAGATCAGCCGATCAGCAAGCTCTAATAGCCATCCGCTCTTAAGTTATTCAGTGACTGCGGGTCATGTCCACCAGCACCTGAAGGTCAATTTCATCAAACCCCAGAACATCACCGCCTTCGGCATCAGCAAAGGCCTGTGCATCTTCGCGTTTAGCAAAACTGGCCAGTGTTGCCCCCATTGCTCCCTGCTTAGTGTGACCGATCACATACCAGGCAAGCCGCGCATCTACATAGGTTTCTTCATCCGGATGATCCCAGGGCGTTACAGCCATATCGTGCACAAAGGCCTGTTGCACATTATGTTTATTTTCCGGATCGACAATAAACGCGAACATATCCCGGGTTGAACAAAACTTCAGATTACCTTCAATGCCTTTGCTGAACAGCTGACCTTTCGGCCCCGGATAATTGGTAATGATCATGCCACACAAATGACACTCCTCACCGCTTTCGATGGCGACAGCCTGCTGCACCATCGCCGCCTGCTCATCCTCGGTACAGCCTGCCAGCAGACCGGCTGATACCAGCAACACACATACTGCTTTAATTATTAAACGCTTCATACCACCCCCTTACTCACAAGCCCCGACGGTTAAAGATGTACATTGCCAACCCGGCAGGCATTGCCAGCCAGGCCAGTAAGCCTGCCAGTAACCCAAACAGAGAGAACTGAGTTTGCTGAGCAATCGCCATCAGGCCAGTCAGGTTCTGATCAGCAAAGTAGGTAATATTCACTAACCGGAAGATATCGGTTGGGTTCAGCAACAGCATATACGGGAACAGGTTCGCATCCACATTGCCTTCGGTGGATACCAGTAACCCCAGCAGCCCCAGATCAAACACCAGCACAAAAATGAACCAGACGATCAGTGCGATACCGGCTGCTTTCGACTTTTCCGCCACACTGGCACTGATCACATAGGCAATGGCGATGAAGATCCAGCCCAGCAGGATGGCAGACAATATAAAGACGGTATAAGGCACCAGCAGGTCACTCCAGGACGTTGTCGCGGAGAACAGACCAATCATCAGCGCCGACGACCCAAACCCAATAAAGGTGGAAAACGCCATAATCGCCCCCTGCCCCAGCATCTTACCGAGCAACAGTTGGGTTCTGGAGAGTGGATACGTCATCAGCAGTAACAAAGTCCCGCTCTCATCTTCGCCCACAATGCCATCATAGGAGAGCATCAGCGCGATCAGCGGAATAATAAATACGGCAAGGCTCGCCAGGCTGACAATGGTGGTCGACAGAGACGTAAACCCCACTTTACCGGCTGCCGCTGCACCGAAATAAGCAAGGCCAATTGCCAGTACCGCAAAAATAATACAAATCGATAAAACCCAGCGGTTTCGCAATCCATCACGAAATTCTTTTCCGGCAACAGTCAGTAAAGGATTCATCATAACGCAGCCTCCTGATCACAGTGGCGCTGAATAAAGTGGGTGTAAAGGTCTTCCAGGGACGGCAGCTGTACGTCGATGTTATCAACACCGCTAAGACCCGCCAGTGCGCGCAGGGTGTGCATTTTGTCCTGCATAGGGACAGACATACGCATGCCTGAACTGTCGCTGCGGGCCAGTAGCCGCAGATCTTCCGGTAATTCTTCTGACAATCCCCGTTGCCCCTGCAGCTGAAATACCGCAGGCAGGTTGGCCTGCGCCCGCAATTGCTCAATGCTACCGCTGGCAAGCACAGCCCCCCGCCCAAGAATCAGCGCACGGTCAATATACTTTTCGACGCCGGGCAACACATGGGAACAAAGGACTACGGTACAGCCCTGATGCTTTAACTGATCAATACTGTGGTAGAAATCCCGAGTAGCAATAGGATCGAGTCCGACTGTCGGCTCATCCAGCAGCAACAAGCGCGGATTACCTAACAGCGCCTGCGCCAGACCAAGCCGTTGCCGCATGCCTTTGGAGTAGGTTTTAACCCGTCTGCCACAGGCATCTTTCAAGCCTACCTGAGCCAGCAATTCCAGGCACTGTTTACGGCACTGCTTGCGGGCAAAGCCCTTTAAGCGGGCAAAATATTCTAATACTTCCAGCCCGGTCAGCTGATCATAAAAGCTGACATTTTCCTGCAGGAAGCCCAGTTTACCCCGTAGCTCGCGAGCACCGGACTGTGTCGGATCCTGCCCAAAAACACTGACCTTACCGGACGTGGCTTCAATCAGACCCAGAATCAGTTTGATGATAGTCGTTTTGCCGGCACCGTTATGACCAAACAGGCCAAATACTTCACCCGCCTGCAGATTAAGATCCAGACTCTGCAGAGCCTGAACCCCCAAATACTTCTTTTCAACCTGTTGTAACTCAACAATATTATCTGTACTGCTCATTATTCTGTACCTGCCTGTATCTGCATTGCCAGCGCGTCTGCGCCTTCAGCCTGAACCCATCCGGCCTGCTTCTGCGGCCGTTCTGCCATTAATGGCTGACTGTCGATGACCCCCGGCCCCTTCAGTACCGGAAACTGCCGTTGTACCCAGCGCAGGGTTTCTATGGCCGGGCTGTTCAGCAGCAACTTGGCGGAGGGAAACTTCCATAACAGCCGGTCAACGCTGTCGTTAGGTTCGTATTCAATATCACCGACCCCGTCACCGTTCATATCCCACCCCAGATAATCACTCCAGTAGTTACCGGCCCAGTCCTGGGTACGGGTAGAGACATATTTCACCTGGGTTTTGTTATTCACAAATGCATTGCCCGCCAGGGTGTTGTCTTCAGAGGCGGCGGTCAGATGGATGCCTATATCACTGTCGGCAAACCGGTTATCGGTGAACTCATTGAACAGTGAGTTGTAGATAAACAGGGCTTTACCTTCCAGTCCGACTCTCCGGGCTTTATTGGTACCGGTTTTCTTCATGTGCGGATTATGGCGGTTCTGAATGCCCCGGATATCATTGTTACGCAGGGTGGAGTTTGTGATGTAGTTCATCAGAATGCCGTAGTTCACGTCATTCACTGAACGGTTATTCAGCACAGTCAGATACTTTGACTGCATCAGTGCATAACCTGTTCGGGTATTTTCAGTCAGGTTACTCTGCAACAGGTTATTGTAGGAATACATGTAGTGCACGCCGTAACGCAGGTCGTGCAGGTAGTTAGCGGTCAGCTCATTGCCATTACTGGTATCAATATAAATACCGTCACGGGTTTCCCAGACTTCGTTGCCCTTAACCAATGCTTTGCTAACGTTAAAAAGATGGATGCCGTTACCGCGGTCCGATGCCCGCAGTGCCAGATTGCCACGGACCTTGTTATCTATAATCCGGGCGTTCTGAGTGGCGTCTACCCAGATACCAAAACCGCCACCGTAGAGGCTGTTATTCTCGATCCGGCTGCCAGTGGCAGAGGTTGCCAGCAGAATTCCGGCGTCCTGATTAGTCAGATCTTCGCCCCAGTTCACAATCCGAAGATCATGCACATAACTGTCCGGCGCTTCGACCTGTAATGCATGTCCAAACCCGTTGCTGTCGATAACAGCACCCGCTTCTGCGGTCAGCTCAATGGACGTTTTTAAAACGAAATTACCCCGGTATTCGCCTTTGTCCAATACCAGCGTATCCCCCGGCTGGCTGCTATCCAGTGCCAGCTGCAGGTCATCCTGCGGAGTTATCTGAATCACAGCCGCACTGGTGATGCTGCTGATCAGCAATGCCAGCAGGCCCAAAATCCTTCCAGTCAGATTCAGCATCTGTTACCTCTCAAACATGCCGGGCGGAATATCCGCCCGGCAATTACTGCTGTTATGCAGGTTCTACCAACATACGGCCGCGCATTTCCATGTGCAGTGCATGACAGAACCAGTTGCAATAGAACCACTGTACCCCTGGCTTATCGGCCATGAAGGTCACAGACGCAGTCTGTTGCGGGCTGATTTCCATCTGCACACCGTGGTTAACCATACAGAAGCCGTGGGTTACGTCTTCAATCTGATCAAGGTTGGTAATGACAACGGTGACTTCATCGCCCTGCTTCACGCTGAACTCGTTCATGCCGTAAGCCGGTGCTACAGATGTCATGTATACCCGTACTTTATTGCCGTCACGGATAATCTTGTTATCTGTGTGAACGTTCACGCCATCCGCTTTAGCCATGGCAATGGTGCCGGCAAAGGTCGGATCTTCACGGTCGTACAGTTTGCGGGTTTTAACCTTAGAACGGTGTACGATCATGCAGTCGTGTGGCTCAGCATACGTCGGGCCATCGTGAATCAGCTTCATCTCATCGCCGGAGATATCGATCAGCTGGTCATTTTCAGGGTGCAGAGGGCCACACTGCAGGAAGCGGTCCTTAGCAAACTTCTGCAGAGATACCAGATACTTACCGTCAGCATCACGGGTTTCGCCCATGCTGGTGTGGTTGTGGCCTGGCTGATAATGCACATCCAGCTTCTGCAGGATGTAATCAACGTTTTCACCGTTATATGCCTGAATCGCTTTTTCAACGTTCCACTTACATACCTGGCTGTCGATAAACAGCGTAGTGAACGCATTACCCTTACCGTCAAACGCGGTGTGCAATGGCCCCAGACCCAGTTCAACTTCTGCGACAACAGTATCCCGTGGCTTGATCTTGTCTTCAAACAGAGCATCAAACTTATCTAGCTGGAATACAGTCACAGTTGGCGACAGCTTACCGTTAGCAACCGCATACTTACCGCCCGGTGCGGTATTAATGCCGTGTGGGTTCTTTGGTACAGGTACATAGCGAGTCAGGTCAGACCCTTTGCGGCCGTCCAGTACAGGTACATCAGAACCTGCCAGGGTAATAAACTTACCGGCTTTAACCGCCGCTTCGATACGCTCAATATTGAAGATAACCAGGTGGTCACGCTCGGCCTTCATGGAACCGGTGAGATCGATAGCGCCTTCTGAGTTATAACAGGTAGAGAACGCATACTTACCGGTGTAGTCCGCATCGGTATTATCCAGGTTACCATCAACAATGATCTGCCAGGACACGTCCATGCTTTCCGCATCGACACCGTTGAACAGGGTGTAATAACCCGGTACGTCATCCATATTCAGGCCGTTGTTCGGATGCGGAATACGGAATTCTGCATTGGCAAATAAATACTTGGTATGCGGTACTTTCTGTACCCGTAAACCATGAATCGCCTGGCAGTTAGGGATAGTCGTGATTTTGTCAGTTTTCATGATATCACAGCGAATCCGTGCTACACGGGTGTTCGCCTTATCATTAATAAAGACATATTTACCATTATAACGGCCATCGGTCATACTCATGTGTGGGTGATGTGAGTCGCCAGCAAGTAAATGTGCACTATCGCCTTTAATGCGCTTACTCTCATCTGTTAAGCCCCAGCCTGTTGCGCTATCAATATTAAAAACAGGAATACGCATTAACTCACGCATTGAAGGGATACCTAAAATACGTACTTCACCTGAATGACCACCACTCCAAAAACCGTAATATTCATCTAATTCACCAGGGTGAATAGTTGCACTATTGGCGGCTTCTGCTGCATTTGCTTTTGCCATAGTGGCAAACATGGTTGCGGTCATAGGAGCAGCAACAGCGCCTGCACCTAATAACGCGGTTTTTCCAAAAAACTTACGTCTTTCTTCGTTCTCTAATGATACGTTATTAGAGCTTTCGCTTTCTTTACTCATCACTCTTCTCCATTTGCTTTTTATTTTGATAACTTGTTTTGTGTTTTATCGTTTTTATCCGTAGTGATTAACCAACATCAACTGCGGGTATTTGGTTTTCTTTGAACTTGTTTTTCTTTCTTGCTAATTTTTTCAATGGTGGACATTTTTCTTCATTAAAGTAAGTCACTTGACAGTCTAAACAGTAATGACATTCACGCATGTTGATTTCACCATCAGGATTAATCGCCTGAATTTCACATTCTTTCGCACAGGTTTTACAAGGTTGACCACACTCTGGCCGACGTCTTAACCAGCTGAATAAACGAACACTATTACTGGTGGAAAGCGCTGCGCCTAATGGACATAAATAGCGGCAGAAAAACTTTCGATTAAAAATATTAATGACCAATAACGCTACTGCGTAAATAATAAATGGCCATTCACGATCGAACTTTAATAAGAAGGTGGTTTTAAAAGGTTCTACTTCTGCAAACTGCTCTGCTAGGGCTAATGACTCCATAGATAAGCCAAATAAACCTAATAAAATTAAATATTTAATTGCCCATAAACGTTCATGTACAGCCCAAGGCAATTCAAATTGAGGAATTTTTATATAACGGGCGAAAATATTCATTAACTCTTGAAGTGCGCCAAATGGACACAACCAGCCACAGTATACAGCACGGCCCCATAGCAACATGGTAACAGCGGCAGCTCCCCATAGAATAAAAATTACAGGGTCGAGTAAGAATAAGTCCCATGAAAAGTCATCCATAAAGGCTTGTAAAAAGGTAAACACGTTAACAACAGAAAGCTGCCCGCCCCACGACCAACCAATAAATACTACGGTTACTACTAGAAAAGCATGACGGAAGTTGTGCATAAAAGTAGGGTGTCGTACTAATACGTCTTGGAAGAATAAGCTCATGACAACAATCGCGAGTAATATCACTAAAATAACAACTTCAGTATTTTTTTCTTTCCATACTTGTTGTGTTAGCGTGAGTTCAGGCTCAGGCGCAATATAAGGAGGACGATAAACGTATTGATCTAATGCATCGTAACTACCTTTAAAGCTGGTAAAAGTGCTATCGATTGCCCCTACTTGTCGGCGGACCAGTAGCTCTAATTGCCAAGTAACACCTGGATTAAACCCATGATGTGGTCGAATAATAAATAATGACATTTCTTTAAAGCGGGGGGCGCCGTCAATTAAAATGTCGGTAATGCGAGTGTGATCTAAATCTCTAAAAGCAATGGCTTCTTCATTTTGCAAAACTTGAATACGATCAAATATTCCGCCGCGTACATAGCCTGAACCTTTGAAAGAGTATCCATTACCAAGTAAAGCAACAGCATGCTCGCCTTCTTTTAGTGAATTTGATAACCATTGAAATTCAGCGTCCCCTAATAAGTTTCTACCCACATTAGGAATGTCTACTTGTGCGAAGTAAATATCAGCAAACATATCTTGTTTTTGCGCGTTATTGGCTTCGTCGATATGCTCTGCTTCAGTACCAACAAAAGCTTCGTCTACTGTTTTTCGATCAAGGTGCAGTCTGCGTATAGAGCCATCGCCGACTAGGTTTTGCCATGTTGATGGCGTGTATACGTTGGGTAAAATAGTTGCCA
>CAKZPE010000041.1 GCA_937138495.1 uncultured Oceanospirillaceae bacterium | reverse complement strand
TGGCCATGTTGTTGAAACAGTGGTGCGAGCCCCCCTGTGGCGATCACCTTAACCGGTTTGCCGATCTGCTTCTTCATTAGCAGTCAGGTTACCCATATTCTTGGTTATGAGCCTGATGATTATCTGAGTGGGCGGTTTAAACTGGGTGGTCAGAAAGTCCCGGAGGGGCAGTTATCAGTCAGGGAAATGATGCTGAATAAGATGCGGGGGGAGGCGAATTTTACTCTGGAATATCAGGGCTATCGTAAAGATCAGCAGCTGATTTGGATAAGGAATATTGTTACCAAGGTGTTTGATGATGAACGGTTGGTGCGTATTCGGGGTGTATTTCTGGATATCACGGAAGAAAAAAACCATGAGACTGAACGGTTAGAGATGGAGAGCCAGCTTAAACATGCTCAGAAGATGGAAGCCATTGGTCAGTTGGCAGCGGGTATCGCCCATGAAATTAATACACCGTCCCAGTTTGTGGGCGATAACCTTAACTTTATTCAGGACGCAATGAATGACAGTTTTGCTTATATCTCCACACTGGAAGGGTTGTTAAAACAAACCGGTAATGCGTCGGCAGTGACGACCATGCAGAGTGCATATGAGGAACAGGATATTGAATTCCTCAGCGAAGAGCTTCCGCAGGCGCTGGAGCAGTCCATCGATGGGGTGGCCAGAATTGCTAAAATCGTATCTGCGATGAAAGAGTTCTCCCATCCGGGGCTGGAAAATAAGCAAAAGATTGACCTGAACCATGCGATTGAAAGCACTGTGGTTGTGGCCAGAAATGAATGGAAGTATCTGGCAGAGGTGCATTTGGAAATGGATAACGATTTACCGATGGTTAACTGCTTTCCCGGAGAAATTAATCAGACGATACTCAATATGATTGTTAATTCGGCTCATGCCATCGAAGCGAAAACCGCCGGGGAAGATAAAGGCAATATTACAATCACCACATCATCGTCTGAGGGGCAGGTTGTCATTGAAATTGCCGATGACGGTATTGGCATGGAAGAGAGTGTACGAAACCGGGTATTTGAGCATTTTTTTACCACCAAGGAAGTGGGAAAAGGAACCGGTCAGGGATTATCAATTGCGTATTCAGTGATTGTGGAGAAACACAGCGGTTCACTGGAAGTAGACAGTCATCCCGGGGATGGCAGTCGCTTTACCATTACGTTGCCACTGGATTGATATAAACGTATTGAGTGGCACGTTGCCAGGAGGCCTAACCGTGAAAAATATCCTCTTTGTTGATGATGAAATCAACGTACTGAACGGCCTGCGCCGTATGCTCCGTAATCGTAAAAAAGAATGGCATATGGTGTTTGTTGATTCAGGGGCTAAAGCGCTGGAGTTGCTGGAGGATATGGCCTTTGATGTGATTGTCAGTGATATGCGGATGCCCGGTATGAGCGGTGCCCGTTTACTGACTAATATTCGTGGTAAATATCCCCGCATGACCCGGATAGCGCTGTCTGGTTACAGTGACACGGAAATGATTCTGGAAAGTATTAAGGCAACCCATCTGTTTATTGCCAAGCCGACAGATGCGCAAACCTTGTCCTCACTGATTGAACGAAGCTTGTCTATTCAGTCAATCATTCACGACCCGGAACTGTGTGACTTTATTTCCGGTATCAGCTCGCTGCCTTCGGTTCCTGTTATCTATGAAAAGCTGGTCAGGATCCTTGCATCCAAAGACGCATCGATTGATCAGGTCGCTGAGCTAATTTCGAGTGATATCGGTATGTCGGTTAAATTGTTACAAATTGTTAACTCGGCGTACTTTGGTCTGGCACGGGAAATTGTATCGCCGGCGGAAGCGACAGCGCACCTGGGCCTGGATGTGATTAAAAGTCTGGTGTTGTCGATCAAGGTGTTCGAGAAATTTGAAAAAGAAGTGGATACCCGCAGCCTGAATAACATCTGGCATCGTAGTCAGTTGGTGGGGAATATTGCCAAGAAGATAGCCCGGAAAGAAGGTTTTTCGCAGAAAGAGGCGGATCAGCTGCTGATCGCCGGGATGCTTCAGGATCTGGGTGAGCTTGTCATGCTGCAGTATTTCCCTGAAAGCCTGGCAGAGCATGTACAGTGGACAGACATCAATGACGGTGATGCTATTTTGCAGGAAAAGCAGGCCATCGGCGTATCTCATGATCAGATAAGTGTTTATTTACTGCGTTTATGGGGCATTCCGCAAACCGTTGTTGAATGTGTGGCCTACCATCATCACTCTGAACATTTTGTCAGTAATGAGCTGACGATGCCCCATATCCTGTTTTGTGCCAATGTGCTGGCAGAAGACATCATTAATGGAACCGGTTTATCAGAAAATCTTACA
Organism: uncultured Oceanospirillaceae bacterium; assembly: GCA_937138495.1. Lineage (GTDB taxonomy): Bacteria > Pseudomonadota > Gammaproteobacteria > Pseudomonadales > Balneatricaceae > Amphritea. The sequence continues at coordinate 13,138 of CAKZPE010000041.1, read as the reverse complement.
GAACAGGGGCTGGTTGAGGAAGAGCGACTGGCCGGCTGGCTATTGTTATAAAAATAATAGCTGGATGATCTGGCAACTAAAGCCATGGAGTATGTATGAAATATGCCGTGTTGTTTGTGGATGACGAAGCGAATGTTCTTAATGCGTACAAGCGTAACCTGCGTAAGTATTTTGATGTGTATACAGCACTGAGTGGTAAAGATGCGCTTGCGCTTCTTGAGGAACATAAAGAGATGGCTGTCATTGTCACTGATATGCAGATGCCTGCCATGAATGGTGTGGAGTTCCTGCAACAGGCGCGTAGCGTGGCAAAAAACAGTGTGCGGCTGATGCTGACCGGAAATGCTGATCAGAAAACAGCGATTGATGCGATCAATCAGGGAGATATTTTTCGCTTTATCAATAAGCCCTGTTCGCCGGCTGAAATGCTGCAAATTCTTAAGCTTTCCATTAAACAGTATCAGCTGATTGTTGCTGAGCAGGAGTTATTGCGTACTACCCTTAAAAAGAGCATTGAAGCACTGATAGAAACATTATCCCTTGCCTGTCCGGACTCTTTTGGTTCTGTCAGTCGGGTGAAACGTCATGTGATTAACTGTGTAAAAGCGATGGGCGCTCATAATCTCTGGATGTATGAGTCGATGGCAATGCTCGCGCAGTTAGGTTACATCAGCCTCTCCAGAGATATCATTGAAAAACTGATGCTGGGTCAGCCGTTGGATGAAGATCAGCAGACGGAGTTTTATCAGCACAGTGAGGTCGGCTATAAACTGGTCAGTAAAATTCCCCGCCTGGAAGACGTTGCACTGGCTATCCGGTATCAGAATAAAGGTTTCGACGGCAGTGGCTTCCCAGAAGATGGTCCCGGCGGGGCTGATTTGCCGATAGGTTCACGTATTCTTAAGATCGCACTGGATTATGAGCGTTTTGAAAAACTTGGCGGTTCTGCTGAGTCAGCACTGGCATATATTCATGAATATCAGTCCCGTTATGATCCGCGCATATTTAAATACTTTATTCAGTCACTTGGGGAAGCGCGGCAACTTACACTGGAGCATGTTGGTCTCATGGCGCTCACGCCGGGAATGGTCTTTGCTGAAGATGTCCTGACCGACCAGGAGCTGTTGCTGGTCAGTAAGGGGCAGGAAGTGACGGAGTGTGTCATCGACCGGTTTTATAACTTCAGCAGACATCATAAATTGCCGGATTTGTTTGGTGTTTATGTCAGTCAGGCAGCGGCGTAACCGGCACGATACTTTTGTACCCTTGATCGCTGAGAAGAACGAGCGTGATTCTTTCGCCTTTCTGGCTGCATACGTGAGGCAGTCTTTGTATACTGCACAGAGTTTATTCTGATAAGCGGAATCGTCTTGTTATCATGCTGCTGAAACAACAACCTCCATTGGAAGAATGCCTGCCCGCGTTGCGGGAGTGGTTTGATTCTGACCTGGGGCAACAGTTGCTGAGTGCTGAGCAGGCATTGCTTGACCGGCTGCTACCAACGCTGTTCGGGTACTATCTGGTGCAGGTGAGTGTCGATAATCGCCTGGATTTAGGCAGAGAAAGCCCCATTAAGCATCGCATCAGAATTAACCCGGTGATTGAGCTTGGTATGAATGAGCATGCGCTGGTTGCCAAGAATGAAGAGCTCCCGCTGGAACATAACAGCTGTGATGTGGTGATTCTGCATCACGCGCTTGATTTTGCGCAAAGTCCGCATCAGGTATTGCGGGAAGCATCCAGAATACTGAGGCCTGGCGGACACCTGATTTTAGTGGGATTCAATCCGGTCAGTAGCTGGGGGTTGTACCGTGCGCTGAAGTGGCATAAGAGTGAATTGCCCTGGAGTGGTCATTTTATCAGTCAGCACCGTTTGCGCGACTGGCTTGCGTTATTGGAACTGACTGAGATTCGTGCCTTATCCGGATATTTTGCATTGCCGTTTGAGCGGGCAAAATGGCGTGAAAACAGTTTCATCTGTGAACGGGTTTTACGCCGTTATGGCAAGCGAAACGGTGCGTTTTCTGTGCAGGTTGCACGTAAGGATGTAGCTGGGATGACAGCGATCAAACCTCGCTGGTTAAGACGACGATTAATTAATCTGCCAATTGCTGAACCATCCGCAAGGGCGAATAAAGTAGGCCGGTAATTAAGGGGAAAATGTGTCGAAGACTGTACAGATTTATACTGACGGAGCCTGTAAGGGGAATCCGGGTATTGGTGGCTGGGGAGCCGTACTGCGATACGGAGAGAATGAAAAGCAGCTGTGTGGCGGTGAACGTAATACAACCAATAACCGTATGGAGCTGATGGCAGCGATTGCTGCGCTTGAAGCACTGAAGCAACCTTGCGATATTATTCTGACCACCGATTCCCAGTATGTGCGTAAAGGCATTACCGAATGGTTGAAAGGCTGGAAACGTAATGGTTGGAAAACCGCCGCAAAGCAACCGGTGAAGAATGCAGATTTATGGCAACGCCTTGATGCCCTGAATGCCAGCCATAAGATCGACTGGCGCTGGGTGAAAGGTCACAGTGGTCATCCGGGGAATGAGCTGGCTGATCAGCTAGCGAATAAAGGTGTGGAACAGGCCAGAGCATCGGCCTGAGCAGATAAAAATTCAGAAAGTGAGATAGCCCTATGCGGCAGATAGTACTGGATACCGAAACCACAGGTATCGATCCCAAGGCGGGTCACCGGATTATTGAAATTGGTTGTGTTGAGCTGGTGGACCGGAAGCTAACCGGCAAAACGTATCACCAGTACATCAACCCGGATCGTATCGTTGAAGATGAAGCGATAGGTGTACACGGTATTACCAATGAGTTTCTGGCGGATAAACCGAGGTTTGCAGAAATTCAGCAGGCGTTTCTGGACTTTATCCGTGGCGGAGAGCTGGTTATTCATAACGCAGCGTTCGACGTGGGGTTTATGGATCATGAGCTCAGTCTGAATAATCATCCGGAACGAATCAATGATTTCTGTGGGGTAGTGGATACGCTTGCGCTGGCACGTAAGAAGCACCCCGGTCAGAAAAACAACCTGGATGCTCTGTGTCGTCGGTATGGGATTGATAACTCCCACCGGGAGCTCCACGGTGCTTTGCTTGACTCCGAAATCCTGGCGGATGTATATCTGCTACTCACCGGTGGGCAGAAGGCGCTGCTGCTGGGAGGGGATAATGATGCGGAAGATGGTGGCAGTCAGATTCAGCGGCTTGATCCTGCTCAGTTTCAGTTAACGGTGCTGAGTGCCAGTGATGAAGAGTTGGCCGAGCACCAGGCATTTCTGGATAAACTGGAATCTAAAGGTGGCTGTATCTGGAAATCGATGGAGCAGGGTGAAAGCCCTTCATGAGATTTTTATACTACTGAAAAGGCAGGCCCGTGGCCTGCTTTTTTTATGCCTGTCTTTAATTCATGGCAAGAATGGTTGCTTCTGTTTCGTGTGAAATTTCAGGCAATAAAAAAGCAGGCATATTGCCTGCTTTTTTAATGGTGCCGATTCATCCTCAGATGAATGCGGTCACGCTCAGGTAACCCACAATGCTCATTACGATGGTGTATGGCAGTGCCATCCAAACCATTTTACCGTAAGACAGGCGGATTAACGGAGCCAGTGCAGAGGTCAGCAGGAACAGGAATGCTGCCTGACCGTTAGGGGTCGCAACACTTGGAATGTTCGTACCTGTGTTGATGGCAATTGCCAGCTTGTCGAAATGCTCACGTGTGATCGTGCCAGCATCCAGTGCAGCAGCAACTTCGTTGATGTATACAGTTGCAACGAATACGTTATCACTGATAGCTGACAGTACACCGTTAGCAACGAAGAACAGCCCAGGCTGAATGGCTTCATCCATTGCCAGTACTGCGGTAATAATCGGCGTAAACAGATGCTGTTCGTGAATAACAGAAACGATGGCAAAGAATACAACCAGTAATGCTGTGAAAGGCAGCGCCTCTTCAAATGCTTTACCGATCTGGTGCTCTTCAACCACACCGTTAAATGCTGTCAGCAGAATGATGATTGCCAGACCAATCAGGCCTACTGCTGCCAGGTGGAATGCAAGGGCGATAACCAGAAAGACTGCAACACATGCCTGTACAACCAGAACCATTTTGTCGCGCTTTGTCTGTTTACGGTCCTGTTCAATGTCATATTCTTCAAGAATATGGCGAACAGGCTCCGGCAACTGAGCACCGTAGTCAAACCACTTGGTTTTCTCCAGCAGAATACAGGTTGTCAGACCGGCAACCAGTACCGGCATGGTAACCGGTGTCATCAGAACGAAGAACTCAATAAAGTTCCAGCCGGCTTTCTGTGCGATCAGAAGGTTTTGCGGTTCACCTACAAGTGTACATACACCGCCCAGCGCTGTACCGACTGCGCCGTGCATCAGCAGGCTGCGCAGGAATGCACGAAACTGAGCCAGTACTTCGTGCTTGTCCATGTGAACGTCATCATCGTTACCATGGTCGTGATCTTCCAGGTGGAAGCACTTACCGGAGGCAACTTTGTGATACACCGCGTAGAAACCGACACCGACACTGATCAGTACGGCAGTCACTGTCAAAGCGTCCAGGAAGGCAGACAGAACAGCAGCAGCGAAAGAGAACATCAGGGAAAGCAGGACTTTTGACCGAACTCTCAGCAAAATCTTAGTGAAGGCCCATAACAGCATGTCCTTCATGAAATAGATACCGGCAACCATGAACATCAGCAGCAGGATTACTTCAAGGTTAGCCTGCACTTCATGGTAGACGCTTTCAGGACTGGCAAGACCTATGATGATGGCCTCCATTGCAAGTAAGCCACCCGGTTGCAGCGGATAGCACTTGAGTGCCAGTGCCAGTGTAAAGATAAATTCAAAAATGAGTATCCAGCCGGTAATAGCCGGGCCGACAGTAACGAAAAGAATAGGGTTAATGATTAAGAAAAGAACTATGGCCTGTTTGTACCAGATTGGTGAATTACCAAGGAAGTTCTTAGTGAGAGCCTGCATTGTTGTCATTGACATATCATCCTGTGCCGATAAGTGGCTGTAAGTGATACAGTTTATTATTCGATGAACGTAGGGTATCAGGTGTTTTTATAAAGCAAAAGTCTAACAGCACCAACAAATGGGCTAAATCCGACCTTAGAGGGGCTTTCGATATACCGCATCATGCCCTTAGCTTTTTATTTGTTAAAAATGATGTCGCTGCCAGTAATAGATGGTTCCTGTTCAAAAATTACACAAAACTGCACTTGTCATTCAAGCATGATTCACCTGGGCATTACGGGTAGCGCTGTGCTGATGGTGATACGGAATTAGACATCGTGTGTCGTTTCCGCTTTATTATATCGCCTAACATTTTGTTTCTTTTCAGGGATTAGTCAAGATGCAGACTACCGAATATGTGTATGTTCTGAATAATATGGTGCTGACAGACGCTGCCGGAAGATGGTTGTTTGATGAGCAGTTGGTGGATGCTGATTGTATTCAGGCCCGTTATGAACTGTCATTAGAGCCGGAATACCCGGTCCAGATGCTGGTCCTTCATTCCCTGAGTTACCCGCTGCAGAGCGATGTTCTTACGCTACGGCAATTGCTGGCTGGCGCCGACGACAGGGTGTTCCAGCTATTGGCAAGGGCTTCTCAGCTGGCAACCTGGCACCGGGATCACTGTTTTTGTCCCCGCTGTGGTACCGGTCTGGAAGTGCATCGTAAAGATCTGGCCAAAGAATGTGGTAACTGCGGCTTATTGCAGTATCCGAGACTTTCACCCTGTGTGATCATGCTGGTAAGTGATGGTGATTATTGCCTGTTAGGGCGCGGCCATAACTTTGTGCCCGGAGTGTACAGCACATTGGCCGGTTTTATAGAGGTGGGTGAAACAGCCGAGGCGGCTGTTGCCCGCGAAGTATTAGAGGAAACGGGAATCAGGGTAACGAACGTGCAATATTTCTCCAGCCAGCCCTGGCCGTTTCCGCATTCTCTGATGCTGGGGTTTACTGCTGAGTTTGACGGAGGTGAAGTCTGCATCCAGCCGGAAGAGTTGGCAGACGCTCAGTGGTTTCATGTGGATGCGTTACCGGATCTGCCAACGCCGTTTTCGATTTCCCGTTTTCTGATCAACGACTTTATTCGCTCCAGAGGCCGTGTCCCTCCGGAGGAGTAAGGCTGTCATCCTGTTTCAGGTCTATACTGCAAATGTGTTTGTATTAAATCAGCGTTTAAAAAGCTTGCTGAGTTTAGTAGCCAGCATGATGTTGCCTTCGGCGCGTAAGCTGCCTTTGAGATAGGCACTCATACCGTCGGTATCACCGTTAACAATGCGGATAAATGTTTCACTGTTGGTAATAAGTGTTATATCCGGATCATCATGTTCGCCCCGTGATGCCAGGCACTGCTGATTGGCTATGTCCAGATAAAAGTCTTCTGCATCATCGAGGATGAACTGGTAACAGGCGTTGAACCCTGCAGCATTTTCCGGGCAAAAACGGCTGGCAAATTTGTCAATCACCTGGCTGACGCTGATCGTATCGGACATTGGTAAGCTTCACTGTAATTAAAATCGAATAGCAGAGGGGGCTATGGTACATTAGCGGCGCTTATTTTTCTTTGTTTCCATGCTGCGGGAGATGACTGTGGTCGATTTTTTTGCCAATTACGGTTTGTTTTTAGCTAAGTCAGTGACGGTTGTTGCTGCAATTATTGTAGTGATTGCCGGAATAGCTACGTTAAGTGGCCGTAATAAGAGCAGTGCGGAAGGGGTGCTGAATATAGACAGTCTGAATGACACCCTTGAAGATATGGAAGATGCGCTGAGAGAAGCTGTGCTGGACAATGATCTTTATAAGGCCCAGCAAAAAGCAGAGAAAAAGAAGCTGAAGCAGGAGGCTAAAGCCCGTAAAAAAGCCCTTAAAAAAGGCGAGGCGCCGGAAGAAGAATCCCGTCGACGTGTCTTTGTGATTGATTTTGACGGTGATATCAAAGCGTCTGAGCTGGAGCCGATGCGGGAAGAGATTACTGCGATTCTGACGCTGGCGACTGAAAAAGATGAAGTGGTTGTGCGGCTGGAAAGTCCCGGCGGTATGGTGCATACCTATGGGTTGGCAGCATCGCAACTTGAGCGTATTAAGCATCAGGGTGTACCTCTGACTGTGTGCGTCGATAAAGTAGCAGCCAGTGGCGGTTATATGATGGCTTGCCTGGCGGATAAAATTATTGCTGCACCTTTTGCGATTCTGGGGTCAATTGGAGTTGTTGCGCAGTTGCCTAACTTCCACCGGTTGCTTAAAAAGTACGATGTGGATTATGAAGTGCTGACTGCCGGAGAATATAAACGCACGATGACAGTGCTGGGTGAAAACACTGAAAAAGGCCGTGAAAAGTTCATTGAAGACCTGGAAGACACTCATTTGTTATTTAAAGAGTTTGTCGGTGAGTTTCGTCCGCAGGTGGATCTTGAGAAGGTAGCAACCGGTGAAGTCTGGTTTGGACGACGGTCTCTGGAAGTGAACCTGATTGATGAGCTGCAAACCAGTGATGAGTATCTGATTGCGGCCTGCCAGGATGCTGATGTGTTTACGGTTCGGTATGAATATAAGAAGAATCTGCAGGAGCGTTTATCTGATATGTCGATTAAAACAGCAGATTCTTTACTGGTACGTTGGCTGGGAAGGCTGACCAATGTTAGGCTTCTGGCTAAGTAACCATTTTGGTTAAGAAAAACAGGGAATAGTCGTAACAACGTTATACTTTTATCCTGTTTGTTTGAAACAATGCAAAGGAACTGTAACAGGAAACGATTTTACTCATAGGGGTTGTTGATGCGTCAATCTGCAACAGCACGAAAAATTTTAGTAGCAGCTGAAGCGTTATTCGCTGAGCAGGGTTTTACCGAAACAACCATGCGTCAGATTACCAGTGCGGCAAATGTGAATCTAGCAGCTGTAAATTACCATTTCGGATCAAAAAAAGGTCTGATTACGGCCGTCGCAGATAAGTATCTTACCCCGCTGGCTGCCAGTCTCAGTGAGAGTATTGAGCAGCAGTTAGCGGATAATCCCGACAATACAATTATGCTGGAAGACTTGCTGGAAATGCTGATGCGTACACTGCTAAAGCTCGGTAAGTCGCAACAGTATGCATTGCCGGTATTTATGCGTTTACTTGAATTGCTGTATATGAAGAATCAGGAAGAGCTGCGTGATGATGTTGTTGAGCGTTATGGGCAGCACTTTGTCAGCTTTATCAATCTGTTAAAGCGCGATGCAGCGGTAATGGACGACAGTGAGTTTTTCTGGCGTCTGCACTTCCTGCTGGGATCTGTTGTCTTCACCCTCTCAAATTTCCAAACGCTTGTTGCCATTGAAATGCGTGAATATGAACGTAGCGCAGAAATCGAGAAAACCCTGCACCGGATGATTCCTGTGCTGGTGGCCGGTTTCAGTGCCCGGGCAGACAGCGCACCTTTTACCCGTATCTGATATGAAGCTGAGTGTATCCGTTGCTATGCAGACAATGAGTCTGTATGGCGATGCAGGCCAGCTGTTGGCTGAATATCCCGTGTCTACAGCACTCAATGGTGTGGGGGAGGCAAAAAATTCCGGAAAAACTCCGCGGGGTGCTCATTATATTCGCGCAAAAGTTGGTGAGGGATTACCGATTAATGCCGTTTTCGTGGGCCGGCGTTTTACCGGAGAGCTTTATACCCCTTCATTAGCTGCAAATTGTCCTGGGCGTGACTGGATTCTTGGCCGCATTCTCTGGTTGAGTGGCTGTGAGTCCGGTAAAAATCGGTTGGGTAACGTCGATACAATGCAGCGTTATATTTATATTCACGGAACCCCGGATAGTGAACCAATGGGAATTCCGCTGTCACATGGCTGTATTCGGATGCGTTGCCTGGATGTTGCTGAACTGTTCTCAAAAGTGCCGGCCGGCACCTCTGTAAATATCCTTGAATAACAGCTGTTAAGCTGTTCCTGCTTTGTTAGTATTCTGTTCTGAATCTTTATGTTTTCCGGTGCGGCGAGATGGTCGTGCCGGATAATCTGAGTAAATAAGAGAGAGTAATATGTCTGGTTGTTTAATGCTTGATGTGGAAGGCCTGAGCCTGACCGATGAAGATCGTCAGTTGCTGAAGGATCCGCAGGTAGGCGGTCTGATTCTGTTTGCCCGTAATTTTGAATCATGTGAACAGCTGGATGAACTGGTGCAGGATATTCGTCGCTGTAATCCTCAGGTCTTAATTGCTGTTGATCAGGAAGGCGGTCGGGTTCAGCGCTTTAGAGAAGGTTTTGTACGTATCCCTCCAATGGGGAAGCTGGGTGATATCTATACGGATGAGCCGCAGCGTGCCTGTGAGATGGCTGAGCAGCTTGGCTGGCTAATGGCGAGTGAGTTATTAGTGTATGGTGTGGATATCAGTTTTGCGCCGGTACTGGACCTGAATTTTGGTCGCAGCGGGGTTATCGGAGACCGTGCATTTGCGGAATCCAAAGCGGATGTTATCGCTCTGAGTTCTGCTTTTGTAAAGGGTATGCATGTCGCCGGTATGGCTGCGACAGGCAAGCATTATCCGGGGCATGGTTGGGTTGTTGCGGATTCCCACCATGAGATTCCCCGGGACGAGCGGGATATGGCATTGATTGATGACCAGGACATGGCCGTTTTTCGCTCACTGATTGGGAAGGGTTTAGATGCTGTGATGCCGGCCCATGTTATTTATTCGCAGGTTGATGAGCATCCGGCGGGGTTTTCTGAGCATTGGTTGCAGCAGGTGCTGCGCAGTGACCTGGGTTTTGACGGTGTTATATTCAGTGATGACCTGACGATGGAAGGGGCCAGTGTGGCTGGGGATTACCGCCAGCGGGCTGAGCGGGCGCTGGCTGCAGGCTGCGATATGTTGCTGGTATGTAATGACCGGGCTGCCGCGCTGCAGGTGCGGGATTATCTGAATGATACCGGGCACAAGGGGTCTGAGCGGGTTGTCAGTATGCTGGCACGCGAGAAGCCGGAGCAGAGTGCTCTGCGTGCGGATCCGCGCTGGCAGAATGCGTCGCAGGTTGCTGCGTCATTAATGGAAAAGTAAGTCAGAGAGCAGTGTAACAGATGGTGGAGAGTAAGATGATTGCCTTCGAGCAGTGGTGGCAAGACTTGATTACAGGGCATGTAGATAACAGTTGGATAGTTGTTGTTTTCAGTATTGTATTCCTCACTATGCTGGCAAACTTTTTCTCGAACCGGATGTTTAACCGTCTGGCGGAGCAGTTGGCCAAAACCCGTAATATCTGGGATGACATTTTGTTGCTGGCGGCCCGTAAGCCGGTGGCTCTGATGATCTGGGTGATCGGCGGTAGCTGGGCACTGAATGTGATTGATCGCAGCACCGGTTCTGAATTCATGAGTGTGGCTGATCCTGTCCGTCGCGTACTTGTGATAGTGTCAATTGCCTGGTTTCTGATTCGCTTTATTCGCCGGGCGGAAGCCGCGCTTGTCAGTCCTGAAAAAACCACTAAGCCGATGGACCAAACCACTGTCGGTGCTATGGGAAAGTTGCTGCGGGCCTCAATTTTTATTACCTCGGCGCTGGTCGTGTTGCAAAGTTTTGGCTACAGCATTTCCGGGGTGCTGGCGTTTGGCGGTATTGGCGGTCTGGCGATAGGTTTTGCAGCAAAAGATTTGTTGGCCAATTTCTTTGGCGGTCTGATGATTTATCTGGACCGGCCATTCAAGGTAGGGGACTGGATCCGTTCACCGGATCAGGAAATCGAAGGTACCGTTGAACAGATACCCATAACATAAAATATGTATGTACATGCCTGAAGGTCTTCTATATTGCAGGGTTAGATCTGTTTTAATGACTTCAGCTAATGTACATTTATATCTACTTCTTACACGTACAATAGTGACCATTTTGTACATATTAGGTTTTCTGAGCATTAGTGTACGTCAATCATCTTAATAGATTTAGAGATTAATCGATGGATATTATAAGTCTCTTCAGTGTTGACCTTGAGCCGGAACTTGCATGGGTTGCGAGTATTTTTAGTTTATTATGTTTTGCAGTACTTTCCGATTTTGTTACTCAGCGAATTATAAATAAGTTGATATTGAAAGCAGAGCGGACTGAGAATATTTGGGATAACGTTTTTTTTATGTCCCTAAAGAGGCCTTTCAAACTTTCAGTTTATACCGTAGCTTTGTATTACTCTGCTCAGGTGACTTCTAAATATTTTAATATTGAAATAACAGCTTCAACACCAATGGTGCTCAGTATAGCGGTCATTTTCATCATTTCATTTTTCTTCTTGAAGTTTACTGATCTTTTTGAGAAAGCGTATGTTGAAAAAAATAATTCTCACAATAAAACTATTGATAGAAGTGTCGTAGATGCCGTTTCAAAGTTAATTAAACTAGCTATTTATGTAATATCTTTAATTACAGTTTTACAAACTGTTGGTTTTAGTCTTAGTGGGCTTCTTGCTTTTGGGGGAATGGGCGGTATCGCAGTAGGTTTTGCGGCAAAAGATTTCTTAGCTTCGTTTTTTGGAGGTCTGAGAGTGTTGTATCTTGATAGACCATTTGCTGTTGGTGATTGGATTCGGTCTCCTGATTTAAGTCTAGAAGGTACTGTTGAAAGAATCGACTGGCGTCAAACGATCATTAGGAAATTTAATAGTAACTACTTGAGCGTTCCCAATTCGGTATTTTCTAATATCTGCATCGAAAATGTTTCTCGTATGACTAATCGTAGAATATATGAATATGTAGGTATTCGATATTCTGATGCGAATAAAATGTCAACTATTGTTGATGATATTAGACTAATGCTTGTTGAGGATAAAGATATCGACCAGTCGAAAACGATTATTGTTAACTTTGATAAGTTTTCGTCTTCCTCTCTAGATTTTTACATCTATTGTTTTTGTAAAACGACGAATTGGGTGGAGTATACAAACATTAAAGAGCGGATCTTACTTAATACTCTTCAAATTATCGAATCTCACGATGCCGAATGTGCGTTTCCAACATCTACAATTCATTTAGCACAAGATAGCGTAGAAAACTAAAATTCTACAGTGAGTCGTTATCTTTGATACGGCTTATTAAGTCATAGTGAAGTTTTTATGTGATGTGGCTAGAAGACTAACTGTGATTAAGCACTAAGAATGAGAGCAGTACTATTCCTCATGATTTGAAGGTATTCGATGAATCACTAGCTTACCTCTGTCGAAGTGAATACAGTTCCAAACGCCGCAAACTCAAAGAAGAGATTTTTTATGGTCCTTTGAGTATAACTTTAGGTTGTACTGCCTTAGATACCAATCCCTGGGCTTTCTTTATTACGACGGACGCTTAGTTGAGTATATGCTGATATGGTGTAAGTCTGGTTTACCATACGCTTTTATGTGGCTAAGCCTGTCATAATTATCTTTTGATAAATATTGTATTACCGAATACCGTAGGTGTTTTTTATCACCTAAACTGAAGAGGTGATTGTTTGAGTAATTTTTAAAGGTGCCTTAGGTTTATTGTTGAAAGGGGATTAGTGTGGATAGCTCACGGGTTTTTTGTTTGCGAGTTGATGCACTATACGTTGAGTCTGATAGAGATTATCTGTGGCGTAGGATTGCGCCAGTACCTACTCTTTGTATATGTGACTTTTCGCCTCAGTTGGTAAGTGTCATCAATCGTCTCAGGGAGCTGCTCGTAGATAATGGGTTATCGGTTGTATCTAAGCGGGTGGCATCAGTTGAGTGGTTCCATAAAACAACAAGGCGATTTCATTTTGATATTAAGACGCTTGTAAGCGTCACCGAATCTTCAGTCTATTTCTCTGGCTGGCATTCTCCGTTCAAAAAACCTTACTTTCGAACGACTGAGTTGCCTTTAACGGAGGTGATTGAATCAGCTAAGCAATTCAAGAGCATAGAGTTAGAGGATATTCGTCAACCAATACCAAAGGGGCTTGTTGAGCAAATTCTCATGAAGGAGAAAGAACGCTACAAGCACGAAGAGTTAAATGACTCTTTGATGGATTTAGAGACTGCATTGAGTAAGATCGATATGTAGTGGTCAACTAATTCCGGACAGTAAGTTAAGCTTTTCTTCTGCTCGCGTTGGAGTTAACCCGTTGTTGTATT
>CAKZPE010000040.1 GCA_937138495.1 uncultured Oceanospirillaceae bacterium | reverse complement strand
ACAGGTCCTTCATTTGAAAGTCATGTTTGTATCTATCGGTAATCCCCGCCCCTGTCTTCTCATGGCCTACCACCTGCTGTATCAGGGCAGTATTAGCTCCAGCCGCTCTGGCCCGCGTAATGAAAGTGTGGCGTGCAGAATGGAAGACTAACTTCTCCCCCATATCACTGTGTTTCTCGGCAAGAAGGTCGTTGAAATTGTTTGTCACCCTGTTGGGGGTGTTCGCTGCTATCGGAAAGACATAGTCTTCGCTATCCTCAACCCACTGCATAAAGCCATCATGGACTAGCCCCAGATGTAAGGGCACCACCCTTCTGGCTGCCTTAGTCTTCCCCTCCCTGATCAAGAAGTAAGTTCTGCCAGTATCTAGACACACCTTAAAATCGGTCTTTTTAAGCGAAGCAATTTCAGACCTTCTCGCACCGGAGTAGAGAGCCAGCCTTAGGAACCACTGGAACCATACAGGCTTGTCCTCAGACTTACTAAAGGCTTCCCTTACCTGAGCATCAGTCAGGCAACCATAGCGCTTCTTATCTTCCTCATAACGCACACCTTCAGTAGGTGATCGTTCAAGCACATCCAGCTCCCTCACCAGATATGCATTGAAAATACTTTGGGCCAGTTTTAGATGCTCTTTCACGGATTTTCTGGATATACGATCACTCTCAGGAATTGTCCGACGCATGATGTCTTTAAGTGTCATACGGCTATACGGACGTTTGTGACGAACAGGCAATTTGGAGATACGATCAAGCGCCTGCTTAATATCAGCCTTCTGAATCTTGCCTACGGGCTTGTCCCCCAGAAAGAACAACAGATTATCGAAGGTTCTCTGGTTTTGACTGGTTCTTCTGGGCGTCCAGGTCTTCCATTCCACGTAGTCCTTCCAGACCACTGACAGACGCGGCGTTCTGGGAACAGAGGATTTTCTCTTTACAGAAGCAACAACTTTACCTGACCGCCTACGAGAGCCTGTAAGCACTTTAAAGCTTTCGACAACCCACTTACCTATTTCACCAGAGAAATCAGTCAGACGAGCTACAAGGCCTTCTACCAGGGATACATCTGTGCAGTTCTTAAGGAGTTTTACTAACGGAAGCCTGCTATCAACAAATGCGACAGCTTCTGAGAAAGAATCAGTGCGTAAACTTCTCTTCACTTCAGCAGGAAGCCAAGGACATAAATCACGAAGATGTTGGGGAAATGCGTAACGGAAGTAGTAGGTTTTTCCGCGTAGAACTACGAAGGGATGGTGTCTCTGTACCAGTTTATGTACCATTTCTCGAATGCCTCAAAGGGCTATACAACCCCTTGAAAACATTGAGAAATAAAATGAGAGCTCACCGATAAGCCGGGTTCTGTCGTGGACAATCATTCATCTAGGACCTGCGTCGCCACAGGCCTCAAGCGACCTACCCGAATCCAGTGCGGATCACACCTTAAAGGATTCCTATTTGGTCTTGCTCCGAGTGGGGTTTACCATGCCGTGATGTGTTACCACACACGCGGTGCGCTCTTACCGCACCCTTTCACCCTTACCGGCTCATTGCTGAGCTTAGGCGGTCTGCTCTCTGCTGCACTTTCCGTAGGCTTTCGCCCCCCAGGCGTTACCTGGCACCCTATCCTATGGAGCCCGGACTTTCCTCCCCTGGCTAATGCCAGCGACGATTGTCTGGTGAACTCTCGGCGGCAAGGATACCAAGAAAAACGGCAGATACAAGCGAATTACCAACTTTGTCAGCTACGCCGTATTTAACGTGTCACATAGCTAACAAAAACACGGACTCAATGACTGGAGAAAAGCCACCCAACAGATAACTGCACCTGAGTAAAACGCTGCGAATTAATCAGCTTTCTTTTCCAGTGCAGCCTGATACAGAACTTTCTTCTTTACACCGGTTATCTTAGCTGCCAGCGCCGACGCCTGCTTCACAGATAAATCTTCCAGCAGAATATCCAGCACGCGGGTAGCTTCCGCATCCAGCAACCCCGTATCCGCCTGCGGAGCCCCCTGTACAATGACCACAAACTCACCTTTACGCTGGTTATGGTCAGCCTTTACCTGTTCAAGCACCTCTGCCGCTGAGCCAGACAGAAAGGTTTCGAAGGTCTTCGTCAGTTCGCGGGCAATCACCACCGGGCGGCCTTCACCAAATGCGGTAACAATTGCCTCCAGACTGGCTTCAATCCGGTGCGGAGACTCATAAAAAATTAAACTGCGGGACTCAGCTGCAAGATTTTCATAGTAGTTTAACCGTTGCTGAGATTTTGCCGGCACAAATCCTTCAAACGCAAAGCGATCAGACGCGATACCCGCAGCACTTAACGCCGCCACCATTGCGCAACAACCCGGTACAGGAACGACCCGGTAACCTGCCGCCCTTACCTCCCTGACCAAAACAAAGCCCGGATCAGAAATCAGCGGTGTACCGGCATCGGAGATCAGCGCAACACTCTCTCCCTGAGCCAGCGAATTGATAATTTTTTGCCCTTGCTGGCGTTCATTATGATCATGAACTGCTATCATCGGCGTTTTAATATTAAAATGTGCCAGAAGCCTGGCACTGTGGCGTGTATCTTCAGCCGCGATTAACGCGACCGAGCTTAGTGTTTTGATCCCCCGGGGGGTAAAGTCTTCAAGATTACCAATCGGGGTCGCGACTATATATAACGCTGATTCAGACATGTGTTTCTGGACTATTAATTATTCAGGGTGTGAAAGTATATGACGTTTGCAATCCGTCTGTCTCTAATCGTAACAACCAGCGCAACACTATTACTGGGTGGCTGTGGTACCAGCCCCATCTCTTCCGGCACACCTCAGGCAGTAGAAACCACTGAACAACAGGTCAGTAAACTGTTAGTGCAGGCCGATCAGGCGCAACCGATTGAACAGGCCCGCCTGAAAGCAGAAGCAGCACGTATCCTGATTGCTTCTAATCGCCGGGATGAAGCGGTTAACCTGATCGACGGCATTGATCTGCGCCTGCTAAGCCCAACACTCAGGTTCGACATCGCCTCACTGCGGGCTCAGGCAGCCCTGGATCAGCAAGACGGTGCAACAGCCCTGCGTTACCTTGAACAGCTACCGACCGATGATCCTCAGCTACAACCGAACCAAAAGTACCAGGTAGGTCAGATGACCGCAGAAGCTTACGGCCTTGAAAACGATCAGTTACGTCAGGCACAACAACTGATTCAACTGAGCCGTTTCGGTCTGGAAGCAGACAAAGAAGCACTTCATGAGAGCATCTGGGCTTCACTGATGGCTCTGGACATGCAAACTCTGCAGCAAGTCGCGCTGGCCACCAACAACAGCTATACCGAACAGGGCTGGTATGAGCTGGCAATGGCTGTCCGGTCTGCTACTGACCTTGCTACCCAAACCAATAACCTCCAGCAATGGCAGACCCTGTGGCAATCTCACCCGGCCAACACAGTTGCCCCGGAAAATCTGGCTGCACTGGCCAGTAACGAGCTGATTATCAGTAACCATATTGCATTGGTATTGCCGCTGACCGGTAAATTACAAAAACCGGCTGAAGCTATTATGACTGGCTTCATGGCCGCCCATTATCAAGCCGCTCAACAGGGTAAAAAGACCTCTCAGATTACAATTCTGGACTCCAGCCAGATCACCAGCCCTGAAGTGCTTTATCAGGTTGCTGCAGAAAAAGGTGTTGACCTGATTATCGGCCCGCTGGAAAAAGAACTGGTCAGCGACCTGGTTGCTTCCGGTAATGCACCTATTCCTACCCTGACCCTGAACGTAGTGGCAGACAGCGCAGCCGCCAACATCTACCAGTTCGGTCTGGCGATTGAGGATGAAGCCATTCAGGCTGCCCGGCGCGCCTGGAACGACGGCCAGCGCACTGCACTGGTAATGACACTTGATTCCGAATGGGGTCGGCGTGCAACCGCTGCTTTTGCCAGGGAGTTTAATGCACTGGGCGGTTTAGTACTCGACAACGTTGAATATGCGAATAAAGATGATTATTCAGCTAAAGTAACCGACCTTCTGGCAATTAACGAAAGTGAGGAACGCAGTAACCTGCTTCGTCAGATTGTCGGACCAGGCTTTGAAACAGAAGATCGCCGCCGTCAGGATGTCGATGCAATATTCCTGGGTGCTCCGCCCCAGGCAGCACGGCAGATCAAACCAACACTGGCCTTTTTCTATGCAGGCAATATTCCTGTATATGCCACATCAAACATTTACTCTGGCCGGCCGAACCCAATCAGTGATCAGGATCTGAATAACATCCTCTTCACCGGCAGCCCATGGCTGCTACGCCCGCCATCAGATAACCACATCCGTCTGGCACAACAGGGAAAGAATACCGATTCACGTTTTGGTCGCCTGTATGCACTGGGCCTGGACGCTTACCAGCTATACCCGTATCTGAACCAGTTGGCAGCCTCGCCTTCCGCCCGGATTAACGGCGAGACTGGCAGCTTATCCATTCAGCACAACAATCACGTTCAGAGAGAGCTGGACTGGGCTGTGTTTCAGGATGGACAACCTCAACTGATTCCATAACGTCAGGACAAATGTCATGGATAGACAACAACTCGGCAAGGACGCCGAAAAAGCTGCAGAACGATACCTTCTTGCCCAACAGTTAAAACTGGTATGCCGTAACTATTATTGCCGGGTCGGTGAAATCGATCTGATCATGATGGAAGCATCCAGCCTGATATTTATCGAGGTCAGAAGCCGTCGTTATAAAGGCTGGGGCGGCGCCAGCGCCTCAGTCAACTACCGCAAACAACAAAAAATCATTCGCAGTGCTGAATTTTTTCTCAGTCAGCACCCGGAATACGGTAAGCTTAACTGTCGCTTTGATGTTATTGCCTTTGAGGGCAGCATAAAGACTCACGGGGGTGGCGATTCCCCGCCTATATGGTATAAAGACGCCTTCAGATTGTAAGCTCGTGAAAACGAGGCATTTTTCCACACAGGAGCCCCGATGGTACTTCAAGATCGCGTCATTAACCTATTTCATAACACTATGGAGGTTAATGCTCAAACCATCGAAGAATACACGCCCCTGATTGCACATGCCGGCGAACTCCTTCTTAACTGTCTGATTTCTGAGAATAAAATCTTATGTTGCGGTAACGGTGGCTCTGCAGCCCTGACCCAACATTTCAGCGCTCTGCTGATTAACCAGTTCCGCCATGAACGCCCCGGACTGCCGGCAATCAATCTGTCCAGTGACGGCAGCGCTATCACCGGTATCAGCGACAATGGACACTACAATGATATTTTCTCAAAGCAGATTCGCGCCCTGGGCCAGCCAGGCGATTTACTGATCATAGCCTCTTCAGACGGTCGCTCCCAAAACCTTGTGCAGGCCATTCAGGCCGCCCACGACCGTGAGATGCTGGTGATCGCCCTGACCGGCGGAACTAATGACAACATCCAGTCTCTATTACTTCCTGATGAAGTAGAATTTTGCATTCCGGCAGATGATTACAGCCTGATATATGGCGCCCATCTGCTGGTTTTACACGCGTTATGTGACCTTATTGATTACCAGCTATTCGGCGGAGAAGAATAAATGAAACGAGTCATCGCCCTGATTTTATCCAGTGCCATTCTTAGCGGTTGCGCAAGCCTTATAGGGGCCGCGCGTGAAGAACCTGTTCAGGAAGATGTAGGCAGCCGCACCACAGGCAGCTACATTGACGACGAGCTGATCGAAGTAAAAGCTATCATAAATATTAGCAAGGGCTCTCAGGAACTTCAGCAGAGCAATGTCAGCGTTACCAGCTTCAACGGCATTGTGCTGCTGAGCGGTCAGGTTGCGTCTGAACGCAGCAAGCTCGAAGCCGAGCAGATCGTGGGCCAGATCCGCAAAATACGCAGAGTTCACAACGAACTGACACTGACCAGCCCAACTTCTGCACTGACCCGGGCCAGCGACACCCTGATCACCACAAAGATCAAAGCTAACATGCTGGGTGACGAAGCGGTCGACGCTACCCGTATCAAAGTTGTAACTGAAAACGGTGTCGTTTACCTGATGGGCCTGGTAACCCGCAACGAAGCCGATAAAGCAGTTGATCTGGTAAGACGGGTTAACGGTATTCAGAAGATTATCAAGATTTTTGAGTACGTAGATGATACGCCTGCATAATTAGCTCTCACACTAAAAAGGCCACTGACGTGGCCTTTTTTATTACATAACACCGTTTTCACTTAACGACCTTAAGACTGGGCCGCTTCGGCTTCTCTTCAGCTTCTTCTACAGGCTCAGAACTCTGCATCTCAGGCTCTGCCACCGCTTGCTGTGCATATAGCTCAGCCCCCGGTTCCATTCCAAAGCCCATGCCCTGACCGTTCTCACGGGCATACACAGCCATAATAGCGACCATTGGGACATACACATTCATTGGTACGCCACCAAAGCGCGCATTAAAGCTAACACCTTCATCATCGATAAACAGGTTTTGCACCGCAGATGGCGAGATATTCAGCACAATCTGGCCATCCTGAACAAACTGAGTAGGCACGACTACGCCCTGGATATGTGCATCCACAGCCAAATGGGGGGTACAGCTATTTTCTAAAATCCATTCCTGTAACGCCCGTACAAGATAGGGTCTGCTTGGATTCATAATTACACTCTTTCGCCAATAATCAGACATAAAAAAAGGGATTAAGCTAAAGCATAATCCCTCTTGAGATACTTAGCAGTTTAGTCGCGCATTTCGCGTTCTTCTTCAGACAGGCTCAACTGGAAAGATTCACGCTCAAACAAACGCTCCATATATTCCAGTAAGTCCTTGCACTGAGCTTCAGGAAGCTCAACACCCAGAATCTCTAAACGCCATAACAGCGGAGCAATGCAGCAATCCACCAAAGTGAACTCTTCACTCATAAAGAAATCTTTTTCGCCGAAGATCGGAGAAATCGTAACCAGGCTGTCACGCAGCTGCTGACGCGCCGCATCAACCTGATCCATATCTTCACTGTTCAGAATTACATCAACCTGAGAGCACCAGTCACGCTGAATACGGTACATAAACAGGCGACTTTCTGCACGCGCTACAGGATAAACAGGCAGCAACGGTGGATGCGGAAAACGCTCATCCAGATATTCCATCATCACATTTGGCTCGTACAACACCAACTCACGGTCCAGCAGAGTCGGCAAGCTGTTGTACGGATTCAATGATGCTAGATCTTCCGGCAAGTTGTTCGGATCACAATCATTTATTTCGACTGCCACGCCTTTTTCTGCCAGCACAATCCGTACGCGATGGCTGTAATGGTCTGTACCATTAGAATAAAAAGTCATGGAAGAACGCTTGGCCACTACGCCCATTAAATCACCCTTTTCCTGATTCCTAAAAATAACTATACGCGACCCCACAACAGGGTCGCGTATCCGTAAAGCATACTATTAAAACGCTTTAGTGAATGTCGCGCCAGTATTCTTTCTTCAGAGCGAAAGCAAATACGAAGAAGATCGCCAGGAAGATCAGTACATTCGTACCAATCCGCTTGGATTCCAGCATGACAGGGTTACCCATGTAAGACATGAAGTTAACCAGATCATAGATGGTCTTATCGAACTCTTCGACGGACTGAGAACCTTTCTTGCTCTGAGTCAGACAACCGCCCATCGCCAGACCAGTCAGCGGATCAATCTTCTTCTCCTGGTGTAACAGCTCTTCCGGCGTACAGTGGTTAGACTGAACCCCTTGCAGACCTTCCAGTACGTTTGGCATACCAACGTCTTTAAAGACAACGTTGTTTACACCCCAGGGACGCTCAGCATCCTTATAGAAGCTGCGCAGGTAAGTGTACAACCAGTCTTCGCCACGCAGACGTGACTCAAGCGTCAGATCCGGTGGCGGTGCACCGAACCAGTTACCGGCATCCGCAGGTGACATAGCAATAGTCATTTGCTCACCCACTTTCTGCGTACCGAAGATCAGGTTCTCCTGAACCATTTCAACCGGAATACCCAGATCAGTAGCTGCACGCTCATAACGCTGATAGTTAGCAGAGTGACAACCCATGCAATAGTTTACAAAGGTAGTCATACCGCGCTGCAGTGACGCCTTATCAGTATGATCGACGTCGATATTGTCCAGAGGCACCTTACCACCAGCCGCATGCGCAGCAACAGGCAACAGCACCATCATCAATGTGATAAAAAACTTTTTCATTAGCCTGTCACCCTTTCCGGTACCGGTTTTGTCTTTTCCATTCTGGTGTAGAACGGCATCAGGAAGAAGTACGCGAAGTACAGACCTGTGCAGATCTGTGCAGCCAGCGTACGGCCCGGAGAAGATGCAACCACACCCAGGTAACCCAGAATAACAAAGCTAATCGCGAAGATTACCAGCCAGATTTTACTCCACCAGCCTTTATAACGCATAGACTTAACAGGGCTGCGGTCCAGCCACGGCAGAACAAACAGGATCGCAATTGCACCGCCCATGACAACAACACCCGGGAACTGCGAACCGGCAATTGGCGGAATCGCACGCAGCATTGCGTAGAACGGTGTGAAGTACCATACAGGAGCAATGTGCTCAGGTGTCTTCAGCGGGTTAGCAGGCTCAAAGTTTGGCTTCTCAATGAAGTAACCGCCCATCTCCGGGAAGAAGAAGATGATCATGCAGAATACAAACAGGAAGACCACAACACCTACGATATCTTTTACAGAGTAATAAGGATGGAATGGAATGCCGTCCAGCGGAATACCGTTCTCATCTTTCTTATCTTTAATCTCAATACCGTCAGGGTTGTTAGAACCTACTTCGTGCAGTGCAATGATGTGCATGACAACCAGACCCAGCAGGACGATTGGCAGCGCAACAACGTGCAGCGAGAAGAAACGGTTCAGCGTGATACCGGAAATTACGTAATCACCACGGATCCACTCTGCCAGTTCAGGCCCCACAACAGGAACCGCTGAGAACAGAGATACGATTACCTGTGCACCCCAGTAAGACATCTGACCCCATGGCAACAGGTAGCCCATGAAAGCTTCAGCCATCAGCGCCAGGTAAATCGCCATACCGAAGATCCACACCAGCTCACGCGGCTTACGGTAAGAGCCGTACAGCAGACCGCGGAACATGTGCAGATAAACCACTACGAAGAACGCAGACGCACCGGTGGAGTGCATATAACGCAGCAGCCAACCATACTCAACATCACGCATGATGTATTCGATAGATGCAAATGCACCTTCAGACGTTGGCGTGTAGCTCATGGTCAGCCAGATACCGGTTAACAGCTGGTTAACCAGAACCAGCAAGGCCAGTGAGCCGAAGAAGTACCAAAAGTTAAAGTTTTTCGGCGCGTAGTATTTCGCCAGGTGATCATCCCACATTGCAGTCAGTGGGAAACGATCATCAATCCAGCCCATAAAACCTGGATTACCTTTATTTCTTGAGCCAGCCATTACACAGTCTCCGGATCAATACCAATGATTAACGTGTTGTCATCCTCATAGTTATGAGGAGGAATCACCAGATTGCTTGGCGCAGGAGAACTGTTGAACACGCGGCCAGACAAATCAAAACGGGAACCGTGACACGGACAGTAGAAACCACCTACCCAGTCAGGCCCCAGGTCTGCAGGTGCAACTTCCGGACGATATGTCGGCGAACAGCCCAGGTGCGTACAGATACCCACCAGCACGGACAGATCTTCACGAATTGCACGGGCAGGCGTATGCGGAATATACGGCGGCTGCTGCGGCACTTCGGAATTAGGATCAGTCAGGTTACCCAACGAAGCCAGATCTTCAAGCGCTTTGGCACCGCGGCTTACAATCCACACCGGCTTGGCACGCCACTGGACAACAATCTGCTGGCCCGGTTCGATCTTGCTGACGTCTACTTTAACTGGAGCGCCCGCCGTTCTTGCTTTGGCACTGGGCGTCCATGAAGCCACGAACGGAACAGCAGCTCCTACAGCACCCACCGCTCCGACAACAGAGGTGGCACCGACTAGGAGACGTCGCCGTCCCTTATTCACGCCGTCATTACTCATTAAGACTTTCTCCCCTCACTCAACCTTTGTCCCCCGCTTATGCGGAAGTCGCCCGGTTGCTCGTAATGAATACCGATTTAACGGATTTTTAAAATGCGCCAAATATTAAAGAAAATCCCTGCTTCTTACAAGGTAATTCCGCCGTAAAACGGCGTTTTTACCCCTATAGTTGACCTTGCACAAGGGATTGAAAAACAGGCACAAAAAAACGCCCGGGCCGCAAGAGCCGGGGCGTTTTTCTGGTGATACGAAAGTCGTATCGAAGCGATATTAACGCTTGGAGAACTGTGGACGCTTACGCGCTTTACGCAGACCCACTTTCTTACGCTCAACTTCACGTGCATCACGGGTAACGAAACCGGCAGCACGCAGTTCTGGACGCAGAGTTTCATCGTAATCCATCAGAGCACGGGTAACACCGTGACGGATAGCACCGGCCTGACCGAAGCTACCACCACCTTTAACTGTTACGTAAACGTCGAATTTTTCAACGTTATCAGTCAGTTCCAGAGGCTGTTTAACGATCATACGGGCAGTTTCACGACCAAAGTACTCTTCCAGAGTGCGCTGGTTAACAGTGATCTTACCAGTACCCGGACGCAGAAATACGCGAGCGGTAGAAGATTTACGACGGCCTGTGCCGTAATACTGAGTAGTAGACATATTCAACTGCCCCTTAGATAGTCAGTTCTTGTGGCTGTTGAGCCGCATGCGGATGTTCTGCACCAGCGTACACTTTCATTTTAGTGTACATAGCACGACCCAGGGGACCTTTAGGCAGCATGCCTTTAACGGCCAGTTCGATAGTACGGGTTGGATGAGTTTCAACCATCTTCTCGAAAGAAGTTTCCCGCAGACCGCCAGGGTAACCAGTGTGACGGTAGTAAGTTTTATCCTTACGCTTGTTACCGGTTACGTTAACTTTTTCAGCGTTAACAACAACGATGTAGTCACCGGTGTCAACGTGAGGGGTGTATTCAGGTTTATGCTTGCCACGCAGACGGCGGGCAATTTCAGTAGCCAGACGACCCAGGGTTTTACCCTCAGCGTCTACAACATACCAATCGCGTTTTACCTCTGCAGGCTTTGCGCTAAATGTACTCATGATATTTTCGCCTTTACATCAGTCTGATCTTATTTTCATAAGACCGACGACCTTATAATTATTGGTTGCCGACACAGCCTGAGCCTTTACCGACAACTTCATATAATCCCGTTATTTCGCCCGGTATTTCACCGACTCCCATAACAAGAGGCGCGCATTATAAAGCAGCCCCCCCTATAAACCAACCCCGTTTCACACTTAATTTAACGAAAGCCGCTTTAATTTAAGGCTGCTCGCATGATTCAGGCCGTTCAGTCAGGCCGTTCAGTCAGGCCTTATGCTCACGGGCCAGATACTCATGGGACTGCATTTCCAGCAAACGGCTCTGAGTACGGGCTATTTCAAATTCAAGTCCGCCCTGAGTATAGATTTCAGGAATAGACACCTGTGCAGAAATGATCAGCTTAACGCCACTGTCATAGAACTCATCCACCAGGTTAATAAAGCGCCGGGCAGCATCATCATTCGTCCGTCCCAGCTGCGGTACATTGCTCAGCATTACCGCATGGAAAATTTTCGCCAGTTCAATATAGTCATTCTGGCTGCGGGGCCCTTCACACAGCTCAGAGAAATCAAACCAGACAACGTCCTCACAGCAACGTCGGGATTTAATATCACGGCCATTGATATCCAGCACCTCTGCTTCTACCACTTCTTCCAGATCCGGGGCCAGATTTTCAAAGCTGGTGTTCAGACTGATATCTGCCGCCTCATCCAGCGGGTAATGATACAGCTCCGCCTGCTCCAGTGTGCGTAAACGGTAATCCACACCGCCATCAACATTCAGGACGTCCGTATACTGATTCAGCAACTTAATAGCCGGCATGAAACGCTCACGCTGTAAGCCGTTTTCATATAAACCGTCCGGCACAATGTTGGATGTCGCCACCAATGTCACACCATTCGCAAACATTTGCTGCAGCAGACCACCCAGAATCATTGCATCCGTGATATCCGTCACAAAGAACTCATCGAAACAGATAATCTGAAATTCAGCGGCAAACTTTTTGCCGATGGTCACTAACGGATCCTGAGTACCGTCCAGCAACCGTAACTCCTTATGAACCCGCTGCATAAAACGGTGAAAGTGGGTACGTTCCTTATTTTCAAAAGGCAGGCTGTCAAAAAACGTATCCATAAGATAGGTTTTACCCCGACCTACACCGCCCCAGAAATACAACCCCTGTACCGGCTCAACCGGCTGCTTATTAAAACGACCGGTCAGACGCTGAAACAGGCCGGTTTTTGGCGTTTCCTGCTGCGCCGCCACCATATCGTCATACAGCCGCTGCAAATGCTTAACTGCCATTTCTTGAGCAGGATCATAACTAAAACCTTCCCGCTGCAAATCAGCCTGATAGCGCTCCAAGGGGGTCATAACACTTCCAAATAATCAGTTTTTGTAATCTGCGGGGGACTCTACATAGACACCGCAGACATTGCAACGCAACATAAACACCCCTGATACTAAAGATGCGCACACGACCGGTACCACAACCACCAGGCGCAAAAAAGCCGGACACTCAGATCCGGCTTTAACGGTTGACTAAACCTTACAACTGCAGCTCATCAGGAGAATTCAGGTTCTGCAACTGTGAAGACAGATCACTGACATCCACCTCAACAAAAGGATGCTTACGCATCCAGCCCTGTACACCTCTGCGCCCATCATTCAGCCATTTATCCAGAGACCCGGCGAACTCACAGGGAATAACAGCATGTAAAGGGTGCCACCACTCAGCCTCAGACAGCACACAAATATGACCCGGGTGTTCACCTGCTGCTGCTAATAAACGTTCAACGACCTGCTCACTCAGCAACGGCGTATCACAGGGCAGCACCAGTAAATAATCCGATTCACAGACCCGCAGTCCGGCCTGAATACCGGCCAACGGCCCCTGAAAGCCTTCCAGTTCATCCGCAATTGTCTGATCTGCAAGCTCAGAGTATCGTGGGATATTTCGGTTGCAGCTGATAAGCAGAGTATTCACCCGCGGGCGCAACAACTGCACAGCATATTCAACCATCGGGCGCTGACGGAATTCAACCCAGCCTTTATCCTGTCCACCCATACGCTGCCCCTGACCACCGGCCAGCACCAATCCACTAACGGCTTGCGACAATAAACCCGCCACCCGTTAGCCACCCGTCACTGGGGGAAACAGTCCAAGTTCATCACCATCATTCAGCGGCGCATCCATTGCCACTAATTCCTGATTAACCGAGCACAGCAGATCAGCATTATTCAGCACATCATCCCAGACATCGCCCCGCTGTCGCAGTGACAAAACAACATCAGCCACAGAACATGCGTCATCACGCGTCACTTCGGTTCGTTCAACCCCTAAGGTTTCACGAATTGATGCAAAAAACAGTACATTGATCATTCAGTTATCCAACCATTATTCCGGGAGTTATCCGCAACATACTCCCTAATTCAACACTTCGCTCAGGGGAATGAAGTCATAAAGCTGACCTTCAACCACCTGGGTATCACAGGGCACCACTAAAAAACCTGCCGCACTGGCTGCAGAGCTGAGAATTCCCGAACTCTGATCCCGGCTCAGACAAGCACTGCCCGCCTCCAGCTCAACCCGGAGATATTCCTGCCGTGAAATAGCCTTACTCCGGCTAAACCCTGCCGGTACTTTAAATATCTGCGGCAGATAAGCAGTCGCCCCCTGAGCTTTCAAAAGATAAGGCCGCGCCAGAACTGCAAAGGTAACAAATACCGATGCAGGATTCCCCGGCAACCCAATGAACGGTGTACCGGCAACCTCACCAAACGCCAGCGGCTTACCCGGTTTTATCGCCATCTTCCAAAGATTCAGTTTACCCAACTTTTCTACGGCGGCCTTCACATGGTCTTCTTCACCGACGGAGACCCCGCCGCTGCTGACGATACAGTCCGCCTGCTCCGCAGCCTTTAACAGCGCTGCCTCTGTCGCTTCAAAGGTGTCATCTACCGTACCCAGGTCAAGCACGTTAAGCCCAAGGCCTTGCAACAAACCTTTTAGCGTGAACAGATTCGAGTTGTATATCTGCCCCGGTTGGAGTGGATTACCCGGCATAACCAGCTCATCACCGGTGGTCAGAATAGCCACCGTCAGAGGCTGACGCACCTTGACACGTGCAACACCTACAGATGCCAACACCCCCAGATGAGCCGCCAGCAAACGTATCCCGGACTGCATCACTACCTGACCAGCCGCAATATCCTGCCCTTTCGGACGAACATTTGCCCCGGATTTAACAGGTTGCTTAAACTCAACCCATAACCCTTTCTCATCTTCACCGCTGGCAGTATTTTCCTGCATTTCCACCGCATCAGCCCCCGGAGGAATTTCAGAACCGGTAAAAATACGTGCAGCCGTACCCGCATCTAGTGGCTGAGGCGCAGTTCCGGCAGGAATCCGCTGAGAAATATAGAAACGGTTGCCAGTACTCAGATCCGCAGCATTAAGCGCATATCCGTCCATCGCACTGTTGTCTTGCGGCGGCACATCCACAGAAGAATATACGTCTTCTGCCAGTACCATCCCTAACGCATCTTCAATCGCAACCTCAGTAAGGTCTTCATGCACTTTCGCCAGTTCCAGCATTGCACTGAGTGCATCAGAAACCGGCATCAGCGCCTGTTTCTGGGAATCACATCCGCAACTGCTCATCCCCGGCTCCCACAGGCAGTGTCTACCGCCCCCGCCATAACCATCTCAACAAAATTACACGGGCGATGACGGGCATCCAGCTGCTCACGAATAATATTGTTCCAGGCTGTCTTACACGCTCCTGTTGAACCCGGCATGCAGAAAATCACCGTACGGTTAGCAATGCCGGCAAACGCACGGGACTGAACAGTAGACGTACCTATTTCCTGATAAGAAATTTGACGGAACAGCTCACCAAACCCTTCGACATGCTTATCAAACAAAGGCTTCATTGCCTCCGGTGTAGAATCACGCAACGTAAAGCCTGTACCACCAGTGACCAAAATGGCCTGGATATTTTCATCCGCAATCCAGGCTGAAGCAACGGCTCTTAACCGGTAAACGTCGTCAATACAGATCGTACGGGTTGCCAGTTGATGGCCAGCCTCAGTCAGCCCCGCCACCAGCGCATCACCGGACGTATCATTCTCCGGGGTACGGGTATCAGAAACAGTTAAAACCGCAATATTTAAAGGCTGAAACGGAACGCCTTGCTTAGCATGACCCATGACTAAATCTCCGATCTGAATTAAAAGCCCGGCTAAATTATTGTATGCCTGCCGTACAGGCAAGCTTTATTTCGTAAACCTGCACGCCTATAGCCAATCCCCTGACCTAAGTTAATTTTTCCGGGGCTGATGTACATCCGGCACCAGCTTTACCCTCACACAGTAATGACACACTTCAAAGATCAGGGGAATCTGCTAGAATACACGTGTTACAGATTAGCCTATGGAAAGGCAACCTCCCGCATTCGGGAGGAATAATATACAGCAAGGGAATGGCCTCAAATGACATCTCAGATACAGGCAAACCGTCACACCCGGGAACTTGAAAACATGGAACGTACACTCGCCCGTATTGCCCGGGAGCTTGAGCAGGAAATGCTCATCAGTGATCAACAGATCTATAAGCCACTTATAATGCCACTGGATAACCATAAACCGGCCAGTGATACATATTCTCGTGCTGACCGCGAAATACGCACCTAAAAAGGATCTTTGGTCGCTACCGCGAAACCTATATACTTGTTTCTCCAAGATCCGTTCAGATTTAGCGGCAATGATTCAAAGGCCTGTAACACTGTCAGGCAACATTACTTCGTCAACATACATTAACTGAGAGCTATTCACATCATGACAACGGTTCGTAAAGCTATTATACCGGTTGCAGGCCTTGGCACCCGGGTACTGCCAGCTTCTAAAGCCATCCCAAAAGAAATGTTGCCAGTCGTAGACAAACCCGTTATTCAGCACGTTATTGAAGAAGCTGTTGCTGCCGGTATTAAAGATATCATTCTGGTCACCCGGGCCGGAAAATCAGCCATTGAAGATCATTTCGACACCCACTACGAACTCGAAGCTGAACTCAGCCGGAAAAACAAAACGGCCCTGCTCGAAGCCATCACCAACATCATTCCTGATGACGTTACCATTCAGTCAGTTCGTCAATCACGTGCACTGGGGTTAGGTCACGCCGTACAATGTGCCGCGAGCATAGTTAATAATGAGCCTTTTGCTGTTATTCTGCCGGATGTTCTGGTGAATAATCATGGTCAGTCTGAAAATGATCTGACCTGTATGATAAAAGCCTTTGAAACAGGAAATGCCGCACAGATTATGGTGGAAACAGTGCCGGCAGACAAAGTTAGCCTGTACGGTATCGCAGACTGTAAACAGGCCACCCCTGAAGCAGGCGAATCAACTCCCGTCGCAGGATTTGTTGAAAAACCTGCAGTCGACGACGCACCTTCAGATCTGGCCGTTGTTGGCCGCTACATTCTGCCGGCACGCATCATGGAATTACTGGCAATCACTCAACCCGGTGCCGGGAATGAAATCCAGTTAACAGATGCCATGGATGCCCTGCTGGAAGAAGCCACGATGGAAGCCTACCGCATGCAGGGTAAAACCTACGATTGCGGCAACAAAACCGGTTTTCTGCAAGCCAATATCGCTTACGGCCTGCAACACCCGGAAACCGCCACAGAACTGATGCACTTCATCGGACAACTGAATAAATAATCATGAGTATTACCTCAAGCGCTGCCTGGCAAGCCCTGCAAGCACATGCGGAACAGGCTAAACAAACCCACATCAAGGATATGTTTGCTGAACAACCGGCACGCTTTGCTGAATTAAGTTTTCAGACAGACACTCTGCTTTTGGATTTATCCAAGCAGCGCTTCCAGCTAACCACTCTTTACCTGCTGGTTCAGTTGGCAAAAACCCAGCAACTGCCGGCTAAAATTGAAGCGATGTTTAACGGCGCGGTTCTGAATCCTTCAGAGAACCGCCCTGCTCTGCACAGCGCGCTGCGCCAGCCCCGTGACAAATCGTTAATCCTCGATGAAAGAGATGTCATTGCCGATGTTCACCATTCTCTTGATGCAATGGAACGGCTGGTAAAACGTATTCACCGACGCCAGTGGCGTGGGTACGATGGCAGCCCGATACAGAATATTGTAAACATCGGCGTTGGCGGTTCTGACTTGGGACCGCTGATGTGCTGCAAAGCCCTGACAGAATGGGTGCCGGAAGACGCCAAACAGCTGAATCTACATTTCGTCTCCTCGATGGATGGCAGTCAGCTGGAACGCCTTTTATTGCAACTTGATCCGGCTTCAACCCTGTTTATTATTTCATCAAAGTCATTTTCCACCATTGATACCCTGGCAAACGCCAAAACCGCCCGCGAATGGCTGATTAACGCCAGCGGCGCCTCCGCGGACATTATCAACCAGCACCATTTCATCGGAGTCACAAGCAAACCCGATAAAGCTGAAAGCTGGGGAATCCCGGTAACCAACCAGTTACACTTCTGGGACTGGACCGGCGGCCGCTACTCACTCTGGTCTGTGATAGGTTTTCCGATCGCACTGCACATTGGCATGGAAAACTTCCATCACCTGCTGACTGGTGCGCATAAGATGGATGAACATTTCCGTACCGTCGAACTCACCAAAAACCTGCCGGTTCTGCTGGCACTGACGGATATCTGGAACATTAACTTTCTGGATATTCATGCCCATGCAATACTCCCCTATGATGGCCGGCTGTCGCACTTACCTGCCTATCTTGAACAGCTGGAAATGGAAAGCAACGGCAAGAACGTCAGCCTGGATGGCCAGATTACAGATTACCGCACCTGCCCGATTCTGTGGGGTGAAATAGGCTCTAACGCACAACACGCTTTTTACCAGTTGTTGCATCAGGGTACTGAAGCAGTGATGTGTGATTTCATCGTCCCGGCAGAGCGCTATAAGGACGCCAGCGCTGAGCTCCAGCAGCAGCACCAACTGGCCCTCGCTAACTGTCTTGCCCAATCCCGCCTGTTAGCACTCGGCGACAGCATACTTGACTCAGCAGAACAGGCACCAGCCCATAAGCGGTATCAGGGAAACCAGCCCTCCAGCACCATAATGCTGAAAAGCCTGACCCCTGAAACACTCGGCGAGCTCATTGCCATGTATGAGCACAAAGTATTTGTTCAGTCCGTTATCTGGGATATTAACCCATTTGACCAGTGGGGCGTTGAACTGGGGAAAGTAATCGCGACAGAGTTACTGTCTCAGTTCAACAGCGAAGACACTTCAGCACTGGACGGCTCTACTGCAGGCCTGATTGACTTTATTCAGCACAATACCGGCTCCCAGCCTAATAACGACGGATAATCTGTATGAAGATCACAGTCTACGGTAAAGAACTGACATCCTGGGTAGCCGCAGCCTGTCTGGCCCGCAGCGGTAATGAAGTAACCATCATTGAGAATGCCTGCAGCAATGGCAAAAGTGCGCAGCCACTGTCAGACATTCGGGTACTGATTAACGAGCCTGGCTTACTGGAACTCACAAAGCAACAAATTCTGTCCGGCAGGCTGATCCGGGGCGAACAGAGTGAATCTGATGCAACGGTTCACTGGCTGGCACTGAATGCAGACGAAATACACCGCGCGGAACAGATCGTCCGGGACGAAACCCGGAACCCGGAGACCCAGCGCCTGATCGTCAATCAATCCAATTTTGGTGTTGGCGCAACAGAAAAGCTGCAACACCTGCTGAGACAATCTGACCAGCAGGATGCTATCTACCTCCCGGATCTGATTCAGGAAGGTAACGCCATTAATGATTTCGCCACACCTGAGCGACTGATTATCGGTGCCGATAAGGAATGGAGCATTATTCAGACGAACGCACTGCTTCGTCCATTCAGCCAGTCAGCCGACAACATTCAGGTAATGGCCCCTAAAGAAGCAGAGTTCACCAAATTCGCCATTACCGGCATGCTTGCCATCCGGATCGGCTATATCAACGAACTGGCTAATCTGGCTGACCAGATAGATGTCGACATTGATGTTATCCGCCAGGGCATGGGCGCAGACCCCCGTATTGGCCACCACTATATGTCACCTGGCTGCGGATTTGGCGGACAGAATTTTCAGGAATACACCCGTAAGTTTTCTGAACTGTTTGAACAACAGAGTAATCCTTCATTACTGGCCACCGTTATTAAAGAAAACGAAGTTCAGAAAGAACTCCTGTTCAGAAAGCTCTGGCAGCACTACCAGTGCGACCTAAAAGGTAAAACCGTATCGTTATGGGGCGGTTCATTCAAACCGGAAACCGCCAGCATTGATAACGCCCCCAGTCTGAAAATTATCGAAGCTCTGCTGGCGCAGAACGTCAGCGTAAAACTTCATGATCCACAGGCTCTGCAAAAC
The DNA here is from genome assembly GCA_937138495.1 of uncultured Oceanospirillaceae bacterium. Taxonomy (GTDB): domain Bacteria; phylum Pseudomonadota; class Gammaproteobacteria; order Pseudomonadales; family Balneatricaceae; genus Amphritea. The sequence continues at coordinate 10,282 of CAKZPE010000040.1, read as the reverse complement.
CTTCAGGAATACTTTGGTGATAACAGCGCACTGCGATACTGCGGAAACCGCTACGAAGCTCTGGAAGACAGTGATGCACTGCTCATTGTCACCGAATGGCAGGAATACTGGTCGCCGGATTACAGCCTGATGCTGGAAAAAATGCGTACCCCACTGATCATCGATGGCCGTAACATTTTCGACAAAGAAATGCTTCAGAGCCAGGGATTCACATACACAGGTATTGGCCGTTAATGCAGTCGCAACAACTTCGCACGCTAGCCCAGCTAGCCTTTGCCATCAGCGTAATCGCAATTCTGGCAGGCTTATTCCGCAGCACACCGCCCCAGGAATTATTCCCTCACTCCGACAAAGTCGGCCATGTGCTCGGTTTTCTTGTGGTAGCCATTTCCGGCTATTACGCACTGCCGACACCGCTGAGAAAAGTATTCACAGCAGTACTGATAATATTGGCCATTGGCTCTGAGTATGCTCAGGCGAGCTTTCTTCCGGCCCGCTATTTTTCACTGCAGGATATGCTTGCAAATCTGTCCGGTATTCTTCTCGCCGGCATGATCATCCGGATTAGCCGGTCACTCACCTCTAAACACCCTTAACGACTATGGATGCCATATGACCCCTTTAGCCTGTTTCAAAGCCTATGATATTCGTGGTCAGCTGGGAACCCAGCTGGACACTGACATCGCCTACAGAATAGGCCGTGCTTACGCGCAGTTTCTGAAACCCGAAACAGTTGTCGTCGGTGGCGACATGCGTCTGTCCACCAGCGAGCTGAAAGAAGCCCTCAGCAATGGCTTACGGGACTCCGGGGTCAATGTACTGGATATAGGCCTGTGTGGTACAGAAGAAATCTATTTTGCCACCACCTATCTGGGCACCGATGGCGGCATCGTCGTGACTGCCAGTCACAATCCTGAAGACTACAACGGAATGAAGCTGGTACGGAAAGGCTCCAAGCCGATCAGTGGCGATACCGGGCTGAACGACATTGAACGTCTGACCCGGGAAAACAACTTCCCGAAGGCCGAGCCTACCGGACGAGGCGGATATCAACTGGTCGACACCCGCGGTGCTTACGTCGAACATCTGCAAACCTATGCCGACCTGAGCCAACTGAAACCGCTGCGGCTGGTTGTAAATGCCGGCAACGGTGTCGCAGGCCCAGCGATTGATGCTCTGGAACAGGCATTTCAAAAACTGCAGGTACCGGTTGAGTTTATAAAACTGCATCACCAACCAGACGGCACCTTCCCTAACGGCATTCCGAATCCAATTCTGCCGGAAAACCGGGCCGACACCATTGCAGCCGTGCTCGAACATCAGGCTGACATGGGAATCGCCTGGGACGGTGACTTTGACCGCTGCTTCCTGTTTGATGAAAAAGGCCGCTTTATCGAAGGCTATTACATCGTCGGCCTGCTGGCGGAAGCCTTCCTCAACAAACACCCGAACGAAGCCGTTATACACGACCCACGTCTGATCTGGAATACACTGGATATCGCCAAAACCAGCGGCGGCCGGGCTATTCAGAGCAAAACAGGCCACGCTTTCATTAAAGAGCGCATGCGTGAAGAAGATGCTGTATACGGTGGCGAAATGAGCGCCCACCACTACTTCCGGGACTTCTTCTACTGTGACAGCGGGATGATTCCATGGCTGCTGGTCGCAGAACTGATCAGCGATAAACAGCAGCCCCTTTCAGCACTGGTTGATGACCGTATAGCCAAATACCCGTCTCCGGGTGAGATCAACAGTAAACTGGCGGACCCGGCCAGCGCGATTCAGCGTGTCCTTGAGCACTACGAGGCTGATGCCATCAGCATCGATCATACCGACGGCATCAGCCTCGACATGGGCCAATGGCGCTTTAATCTGCGCAGCTCCAACACCGAGCCAGTCGTCCGCCTGAACGTTGAAAGCAAAGGCGACATCAAACTGATGGAAGACAAAACCGCCGAACTGCTCAGCCTGTTACGCCGTTAAACCCACAATCCTTCAGACACAAAAAAGGCGCTTAACAGCGCCTTTTTATTGCCCGGACAATGCTGATTACATTGCCATGCGACGAACATCACTCAACAATGCGTTCAGGTAAGTCAGGAAACGTCCTGCATCACCGCCATTAATCGCCCGGTGATCATAAGACAGGCACAGTGGCAGCATCTTACGCGGCTCAAACTCTTTACCATTCCAGCGTGGCTCAATATCTGCTTTGGATACACCCAGAATTGCAACCTCAGGCGCATTAACAATCGGCGTGAAACCTGTGCCACCAATACCGCCCAGACTGGAAATTGTAAAGCAGGCACCCTGCATCTCATTTGGCTTGAGCTTACGGTCCTTAGCCTTACCCGCCAGCTCAACCGCTTCCCGGGACAACTCATAGATGCTCTTCTTATCAGCATCCTTAATAACCGGAACCATCAGGCCGTTCGGCGTATCAACTGCCATACCGATATTCACATACTTCTTGTAAACGATATGCTCACCATCCGCATGCAGAGACGCATTAAACTTAGGATGCGCTTTAAGCGCCATCGCAATTGCCTTAATCATGAACGGCAGCGGCGTCAGCTTAACCCCTTCACGGGCAGCCTCTTCCTTCATACCGGCACGGAAGGCTTCAAGATCAGTGATATCCGCTTTATCAAACTGAGTCACATGCGGGATATTCAACCAGCAGCGCGACATGTTATCACGGGTAACCTTCTTAATTTTGCTCAGCTTCTCCAGCTCAATTTCACCAAACTGGCTAAAATCAATTTCCGGAATTGCCGGGATACCTGAACCGCCGGTAACCGTCGCAGCGGGCTGCTCTTTGAGCTTCTTAAGAGATGCTTTAACAAAGGCCTGAACATCTTCTTTCAGAATACGGTTACGCGGACCCGTACCGGACACCAGTGACAGATCTACACCGAATTCACGGGCAATTGCCCGGACAGCAGGGCCGGCATGAACAGATTTGTTTTTCTGTTCCAGCTCAGCCTTATCAACATCCTGAACTGATTGTGCAGCAGGCGCAGCAGGCTTTGAAGCCGCTGGAGCAGAAGCAGCCGGAGCCGCTACTGGCGCAGCCGCTGCTACAGGTGCAGCACTTGCAGCCACTTCAAGGCTCATCAGCAGGTCACCGGCATTCACCTGGTCACCTTCTTTAATCTTCATAGCCTTAACAGTACCCGCCTTAGGAGCAGGCACTTCCATGGATGCTTTGTCGGTTTCCAGCGCAATCAGAGAATCGCCCTCTGCAACGGTATCACCGTCTTTAACCAGCACTTCAACAACATCAACATCGCTGGCACCGCTCAGATCCGGAATCAGTACATCTTCCACACCACCCGTAACGACAGGCGCCGTTTCAGCAGCAGGAGCCGGCGCAGCAGGCGCTTCAGCAGCAGGTGTATCAGCAACCGGCTCAGCAACAGGTGCACTGCCTGCAATCTGCATTTCACAAAGGGCATCCCCTTCATTCACAGTGCCGCCTTCACTGATCGCCATACTGACAACCGTACCACTGTACGGTGCAGGCACTTCCAGTGAAGCTTTATCTGTTTCCAGTGCGATCAGTGAATCACCTTCTGACACACTGTCACCCGCTTTTACAAATACTTCAACAACATCCACATCGCTGGCACCACTCAGATCAGGAACAGCAACCTGAACGGTTTCACTCGCAGCTTCAGCCACAGGGGCAGCCGCAACCGGCGCAGATTCAGCAACAGGTTCAGCAGTTACTTCTGTAACCGGCGCCTCAGCGGCCGGCGCATTTTCAGCAGCGATCTCCAGCACACACAGCGCATCGCCTTCGTTGATCGTATCGCCTTCGCTGATGGCAACCGACACAACCACACCGGATTGCGTCGCAGGTACTTCCATAGACGCTTTATCGGTTTCCAGGGCGATCAGCGAATCCCCTTCCTCAACCTTGTCACCGGCTTTAATAAAGACCTCGACCACGTCAACGTCAGCCGCACCACTTAATTCAGGAACCGTAATATTCACAGTACTCACAGTCATTTCCTCTTTTGCTTCCGTCTGGCCAGGCTTACACAGTCCAAGGGGCTGGTTTTTCTGGGTTAATGCCAAACTTCTGCATCGCACCGGCAATTACAGAACGCTCAATCAGGCCATCATCGGCCAGTGCTGTCAGGGCAGCAACCACCACGTAGTGACGGTTCACCTCAAAGAATTCACGCAGCTTATCGCGGGTATCCGAACGGCCGTAACCGTCAGTTCCCAGCACACGATAGGTACCCGGCATGTATTCACGCAGCTGTTCAGGATACATACGCATGTAATCTGTCGCCGCAATAACAGGCCCCTGACGATCCGCCAGACATTCCTGCAGATAGCTGGTACGTGGCTCCTGAGCGGGATGCAGCATATTCCAGCGTGCAACGGCCTGAGCATCGCGACGTACTTCGTTGATTGAAGTTGTGCTCCAGATGTCCGCGTCAACACCAAACTCGTCACGCAGGATATCGGCAGCAGCAATGACTTCGCGCAGAATCGTACCGCAGCCCATCAGCTGTACTTTCTTCTCTGCCTGTTTGCCTTCCTGCAACAGATACATGCCTTTAACGATGCCTTCCTCAGCGCCGATTGGCATCGCTGGGTGAGCATAGTTTTCGTTCATAGTGGTGATGTAGTAGAACTTGTTTTCTTTGTCCTGGAACATGCGCTTAAGGCCGTCCTGAACAATAACAGTCAGCTCATAGCCGAATGTCGGATCATAAGACACACAGTTCGGAATCATTTGCGCCATCAGGTGTGAATGACCATCCTGATGCTGCAAACCTTCACCGTTCAGCGTAGTCCGGCCAGACGTCGCACCAATCAGAAAACCACGGGCCTGCATATCACCGGCCGCCCAGGCCAGATCCATGATGCGCTGGAAACCAAACATAGAGTAATAAATGTAAAACGGGATCATCGTGCAGTTGTTATTGCTGTATGACGTAGCACACGCCATCCACGCACTCATAGCACCGGCTTCGTTGATACCTTCTTCCAGAATCTGACCGGTTTTAGATTCTTTGTAAAACATGATCTGGTCAGCATCGTGCGGTACATAGCGCTGCCCTTCAGAGGTATAGATACCTAACTGACGGAACATACCTTCCATACCAAAGGTACGGGCTTCATCCGGCACAATCGGTACGATTCGCTCACCGATAGCCTTATCCTTCACCAACGTGCTCAGCACCCGGTTAAGGGTCATCTGAGTGGACATTTCACGCTTCCCACTCTCCTTCAGCTGAGAAGAGAAGGTATCCAGTGGTGGAATTTCCAGGGCATCAAAATCAGCCCGGCGGGACGGATAGACACCGCCCAGCTTGTTACGGCGATCCATCATGTACTTCATTTCCGGCGAGTCTTTCGACGGACGATAATAAGGTACATCTTTAAGCTGCTCATCACTCAGTGGAATATTGTGGTTATCACGGAAGTCCATCAGGTCATCCATCGCCACTTTCTTCATTGAGTGAGTATCGTTCTTCGCCTGGCCGGATTTACCGGTACCGTAACCTTTTACAGTCTGCGCCAGAATAACGGTTGGCTGACCTTTATGGTTCATCGCCTGCTGGTAAGCAGCAAATACTTTATAAGGATCGTGACCACCGCGGTTCAGGTTCATAATGTCCTGATCAGACATATCCTTCACCAGCTCCAGCAACTCAGGGTATTTACCGAAGAAATGCTCACGGGTATATGCGCCACCGTTAGCCTTGTAGTTCTGCAACTCACCGTCGCAAACTTCATCCATACGCTTCTTCAGTAAACCGGACGTGTCATTTTCAAACAGCGGATCCCAGTGACGGCCCCACAGACACTTAACCACGTTCCAGCCAGCACCGCGGAATACGCCCTCCAGTTCCTGAACGATCTTACCGTTGCCCCGTACAGGGCCGTCCAGACGCTGCAGGTTACAGTTAACCACAAATACCAGGTTTTCCAGCTGCTCACGGCCAGCCAGTGCGATCGCCCCCAGAGATTCCGGCTCATCACACTCACCATCCCCCAGGAACGCCCAAACCTTACGGTCACCACGGTTAATCAGGCTACGGGCAGACAGGTAACGCATGACATGTGCCTGATAAATCGCCTGGATCGGCCCCAGTCCCATCGATACAGTCGGGAACTGCCAGAAGTCCGGCATCAGCCACGGGTGTGGATAAGAAGAAAGACCAACACCGTCTACTTCACGGCGGTAGTTATCCATCTGCTCTTCTGTCAGACGGCCCTCAAGATAAGCGCGGGAATAAATACCCGGTGCAATGTGCCCCTGGAAAAATACCAGATCACCTTCCTGCTCACCTTCGGAGCCACGGAAGAAGTAGTTAAAACCGATATCGTAAAGTGTTGCAGAAGAAGAGAAACTGGAGATGTGGCCGCCCAGACCTTCATCATTATCATTGGCACGCATCACCATTGCCATCGCATTCCAGCGGATAAAGGAACGAATCCGGCGCTCCATAAACAAATCACCCGGCATACGGGCTTCGTCTTTAGGCGCAATGGTGTTTACATAAGACGTTGTTAACGTATTGGCTGCCTCGATGCCCATATCAGAGGCTCTTTCGCCAAGCTTGCTCAGGATATAACGCGCACGCTCATCGCCTTCGTGTTTTGCTACAGACTCGAGCGCATCCAGCCATTCATTCGTTTCGATTGGATCAATATCATCGATTATGTCTTGCACGTTTCCTTTCTCCACTTTTCTTACTTCTATCTTTTATTAGCAGGCAGCTTCCGAATAAAGCGCTGTAACCGCCAACAAACCAGAACGCTCTGAATATTTGGTTACCGACACACAGTCAGGCGCGGTACGGGCAACATCCGGTCACCGGCACCAACAACTACAAAAAACAAATCAGAGTTTCGATCAGTCTGAATCGCCGCAAAAACAACGACTAATGACCCAATCAGACCTAAGCATGACGCATTTAATCCACTTTTCACACTGAGGTATAAAGGTTTGTTGGTAAAAATTTTGTAGTAATACTACAAAAAATGACTTTTCAAGTCTAGTCAGACTACAAAATTCTACCTCACAAACAAACTGTGTAGTTTTTATACAGAACAAATATGACAGGAGATTGACACAGTACGGGGCTTTGCGGAAAACACAGCTTTCCGCTTATCTCAAAAACCGGATTTTAGAAAATAAACACAGTCAGTCGTGGTTGATCCAAGTCACCAAATCAGGGAATCAGCAGTGATTTCAGCGAGGTGTCAGATCAGCACGGCGTAACGCCCGCTTCAACCGGGTATCTTCTTTACCCTGCTGCAATAACGCGTCCTCAACATAAGCAAGGTGATCGTGAGCCGCCTGACTGGCCCGGTCGGGATCCCCTTCCAAAATAGCTTCCATCAGCACATAGTGCTGCTGGTGAATCTTGCCACGAATCTCAGGTTTAGGATAAATGTCCTGAAGGTTATCCCAGACATGCTGACGCAACAGAGTGAACAGTGCACGCATCATATGCAGCAACACCATATTATGTGTCGCTTCAGCAATCGCAAGATGGAAATCCACATCGGCATACACTTCTTTGTCGAACGCTTTATTTTCGTGGTGTTCCTGCAGAGCATTATAACGGGCACGGATGTTTTCTTTATCCGCTGCGGTACTCCGCAACGCCGCATAATAGGCCGACACACCTTCCAGTGCATGGCGAAACTCTAATAAATCATACTGTGCTTCAGGGTGCGACTTAAACAACTCAAGCAGCGGATCAGAAAAGGCACCGCCTAAATCTTCAGATACATAAGTCCCCCCCCCCTGCCAGCTGACCACTCCACCCTTAGCCGAAAGCTTTTGCACAGCTTCACGCAAAGAAGGACGGGAAACATCAAATTGTTTAGCCAGCTCACGCTCTGACGGTAACCGCTGGCCAGGCTTGAGTGTTCCTTCAAGCACCATTTCTTCCAGCTGTCCCATAATGACATCAGATATCTTTGGCTGTTTTACGCGCTGATACGCCATCTTTACATTTCTCCAGAGAGCAGAGTTAACCACCCCTTACCACAATCACACTGTGTACTATTAGACCGCCACCCGGCCACTTAACTCACAACATCAGCCGGGGAAACGCAGTATACCTGCTCATTCAGCCGAAAGTTGTTTTTTATCCTGCCATTTCCGGCCTCAATCCCACCCACAACAGTCCTGAGCACATTAAGCACTTGCTGAGCGCATTGATCCAGGGCAAACCTCCAGCAATTGACACAACAAAACAATCAATTGGTAAGACCAAAATTAAACATAAAAAAACAGCTACTTGCCGTTAAAAACACATTTAATCGCCAATATTCAGAAAAAATTAGCTATTGACAAGTATTGGCACGAATCTTTATGGTTACAACACTTTTGATGGTAAATTGGTATTACCAATTTATCAAGACATAATCTGATTAACTCATCAGACATCAAAAGAATAACCACAGATTCAGCCTCTGGCAGAAAAAAGAACAACAACCTCAACGAGGGCAAGTCATGAAAAAGTTCGTAAAGTCTATTCTGAGCACAGCCGTACTGAGCGCCGCCGTTTGCGGCACTGTCACCGCACAGGCAGCAGATAAAGTCCTGCTGAAAACACCTATCGCATTTGGCTCGCACCTGCCAGCACTGGGTACGCCTATTAAATGGGTATCTGAACAGCTTAAAGTCATGAGCGATGGCTCAATCAAAATGAAGATTTACGAGCCGGGCAAACTGGTTGCGCCTAAAGAGATTCTTGATGCCGTATCTGCCGGCAAAATCAACTCCGGTTACGCAACAGCCGGTTACTGGCAGGGTAAAATGCCTGCAGCGGCTCTGTTTTCCGCCGTGCCTTTCGGCCCGGAAGCCGGTGAATATATGGCGTGGCTTTACTACGGCAACGGCATGAACCTGTATCAGGAAATGTATGACACCAACGGTTACAACGTTAAAGTCATCCCTTGTGCCATCATCTCTCCTGAAACATCCGGCTGGTTCAGCAAAGAAATTAACAGCCCTGACGACCTGAAAGGCCTGAACATGCGCTTCTTCGGCCTGGGTGCTTCAGTAATGGAGAAACTGGGCGTATCAACGTCTCAGCTACCTGGTGGTGAAATCTTCGGCGCACTGGAAAAAGGTGCTATTGATGCGTCTGAATTTTCCCAGCCTGCAATCGATCAGCGCCTTGGCTTCCATAAGATCGTAAAATACAACTACTTCCCGGGCTGGCACCAGCAGGCAACTGTATTCGAACTTCTGGTGAACAAAGATGCATGGGGCAAGATGTCAGAAGGCCAGCAGGCAATTGTTGAAAACACCTGTAAAGCCTCTATGACCAACGCCATCGCCGAAGGTGAATCCATGCAGTTTGAAGTCATGGCCAAAGCACAGGAAAACGGTGTAAACATCCGTTACTGGAGCGACGACATGCTGAACACTTTCAACGAAAAGTGGCAGGAAGTGGTAGCAGAGAAAACCGCTGGCGATGAGTTCTTCAATAAAGTCTGGACAGACATGAGCACCTTCCGCGAAGGCTATGACCTGTGGGAAGCAAATGCCTTCCTGCCACGTGCAAAGCGGTAATACTGTTCTCCGGAGAAGCCTGATTTCTCCGCACGGCAGTAAAACGGGCTGCGAGAGCAGCCCGTTTAATGACTGCGCACAAGAAGTAGAAATACCAGAATAATAATTTACAGAGGAGCCTCAAGGTGAATACTTCCGGTAACATGCCACCCGTGCCTCTCGCCGATTGTATCGATCGCGCTATTCAGAAAATCGGCAGCTACATTGCCTGGTCATATGTATTACTGGTACTGGTAATCATGGCTCAGGTAATCCTGCGCAAAGGCTTTTCCAGCGGTTTAATACTGCTCGAGGAATTACAATGGCACCTCTATGCCGTAGGCGTTATGTTTGGCCTTGCCTATGCACAAACGACTAATTCACATATCCGTGTAGACCTTTTCTACACCGGTTTCCGGGCCCGCAGCAAATACATCATCGAAATTTTCGGCATTCTGGTACTGGTATTGCCCTTTATCAGCATCATCTTTTTGCACAGCCTGGAATTCGTTGCTGACGCCTGGCGCATCAACGAACATTCCGAATCCCCTTCGGGCCTGCCCTGGCGCTGGCTTATCAAGAGCGTTATACCGCTGAGTATGGCGATGATGGCGCTGGCGGCGTTTTCACGTTTGTACCGCGATACTGTTCTGCTGTTTAAAGGGGATGCATGATGGAAATTAATGAAATTCTAGTCATTGCGATGTTCGCCTCGTTCATCGCACTGTTATTTACCGG
>CAKZPE010000039.1 GCA_937138495.1 uncultured Oceanospirillaceae bacterium | reverse complement strand
GCCGAATACATTAGCGCAACTCCACCTCATGATCACAATCGGGTATTGCAATCACGAGGGGAACCATACATTTTTATATCTGAATTCAGGCATCCGGTAACGGGGGATTACCTCTTATTGCCTGTAAACGGTTAAGCAGCCACTGGCCGGCGGAGCCAAGTGCTTTATGTTCTGTCCAGATCACATCGATTCCCTGAAAGACATCAACCTGCTGGTAAGCCAGCTGTAAGACCGTCAGTTCACCGTTGCTGTGTTTTTCACGAATGACCGACTCATGCAGGAATGCCCAGCCAAGACCTGCGCATACGGCTTCCAGCATCACGTGCGGGCTCTCGAAGCGCCACAGGTCCGGGCTCAGCAGATGACGGTCATGACTGCGGTCATCAGGATTCCGGTTACTGGCCAGCAGCTGACGGTGTTGTCGCAGTTGCTGGTGGCTCACCGGCTGCTGCGCGACCAGCGGATGATCCGGGTGGCAGACCGGCAATAAACGGGCATAGCCGATACCACTGAAGCGAAACCCCTTGGGATAGATTTCCTGTTCCATCATCAGACCGATATCCGCCCGGCCGGAACGGATCAGCTCGGCAGCATCGCTGCTGCCAGGGTCCAGCAGTTCCAGAGTCACGTAAGGAAACTGCTGCTCGAATTCTCTGAGCACCTCCAGCAGGGGCAAATCCCAGACGCTTTGGGCAATGGCCAGACAGAGTTCTGTTTCATTGGCCCCATTCAGTGATGTGGCATGAGCCACGAACTCCTGTTGACTCTGGAGGAGGGCATGGGCTTTACGTAACAGTGCTTTACCTGCCGCGGTAAGGGCTGGGCTGCGGGCGCTGCGGTCAAACAACTCAATGCCAAGATCTATTTCCAGATTTTGAATGGCATGGCTGACAGCCGACTGGGCTTTATTCAGGCGGCGGGCTGCGGCAGAGAAGGACCCCTGCTCGGCGGCGGTGACAAACGCAAGAATCTGATCGGGACTGGGCATAAAAAACCTATCTGATAAATAGATGCTATGTAACTTTATTCTATCTCTATAGTGCTTAGAATACCCGGCATATTGTGTTTTTTGATGTTGGCAATGGGGAGCAAGGTATATGGCGACAGAGATTGTTATCCGGAATAAGTGGGACCGAATTCGTTATACCGTTATCTTTGAAGTTCTGTTAATCAGTACCATTACACCGGCACTGAGCTATGTGTTAGATAAGGCATTACTTGATATGGGGGTGTTGTCTCTGATTCTCAGCCTGAAAGCGATGCTCATTAATCTGGCGTTTAACTATGTATATGACCGGGTCGACGTGGCGTGTGGCAGGGTGCCAACCGAGCGAAGCTTTATTGGCAGAATCATTCATGCTTTGAGTTTTGAGTTTACTCTGACGGCGACTTCACTGCCGATTATTATGTGGTGGCTGGGCTTCAGTTTATGGCAGGCGCTGGTTATGGATATAGCGGTAATGGCCAGTGTGGTAGTGATGACCTTTGTATATACCTGGGCGTATGACCGGATTTTCCCGGTGGTTCAGCACGAAGTAGCTGTATAAGCGGGCAAATGAAATTAATTATCAAAAGCTGTTGATAATCATTATCAATAATGTATTATTAATCCCGCTCGTAAGTGGTCAGCAACATTTCCTCACCTCACCGAAGTGTTGCTGCGGGGAAGGGCCTGATTTGGCCAGGCTCTTTTCATTTACGATCTATGGCTGACATCGTATTTGGCGCGATTCAGGCAATAGGCTCTTGTCATAAGTATTTTTACCGGGTGCTTGCACCCGGTTTTTTTTCGTCTGTGTTTAGCGATTCAGTTCGCTGACTGCTTTTGTTCGTTAACTACTTCTGAAATGATTTCACCCAGTAATTGACAGTCTTCCTCGCTGAAAGTCAGGGGAATACGCATATCCAGCAGCTTACTGAGTATTTGTTCAGTTTTAGGCAGTTGTGGCATATCTTTTATGTAACGCCAGCTGTCATAACGGCTGGTGTAGTCTTTAGGATCTGCATCGCCGAACCATTTCAGAACCACACCGCGTTTGGCACATTCAGTGACCACTTCCAGAATCTGTGCTTCAGAGAAGTCCGGCAGAGAGAACTGGATAGAGCTGGCCACAAAGTGCTCTGCATCTGGCCGGGCCGGAATATGAATGCCCGGGCAGGCATTAAAGACGGATTCCAGCAGGCGATAACGTGTGTTCCAGCGTTCACACTGGGTATCCAGATCAGCAAGCTGAGGACGCAGAATTGCCGCGCGAAGGTTGTCCATCCGGCCGCTGTAGTTTGGTGTTTCGAAGCGGATATCTGCAAAGGCTTCTTTGGGAGGTGCTGCAAAGTGACGTTCAAATAACATGTATGAGCCGGAGTGCATGATCGCACGGGCCATAATATCCGGATGACGTGTTGTCAGGAAGCCGCCTTCACCGGAGTTGATGTGTTTGTACGTCTGGGTGCTGAAGCAGGCAACATCACCGAAAGTGCCGCTTTTCTTACCGTTCCAGGTGGCACCCATGGTATGTGCACAGTCTTCGATGAGAAATAAACCGTACTTTTCGCAGATCGCCATTATACGGTCCATGTCGGCCAGGTGACCTCGCATGTGAGACAGCATGAAGTATTTAGCACCGCTGCTGGCAGCCTTGGCATCCAAATCATCCAGGTCAATACAGTAATCTTCTGCAACATCGACCAAAACAGGCTCAGCACCGCTGTTATGAATTGCACCGGGAACAGGTGCCAGGGTAAATGCATTACAGAGAACTTTATCACCGGTTTTCACACCTGCAGCCCGCATTGCTACGTGCAGGGCATAGCCGCCGGATGAACAGGCCAGGCAGTAGGGTACGCCCATATATTCAGCATACTCAATTTCCAGTAAATCCGCTTCACTGCGCTCGTCCGGCAAGGTGTTATAGCGGTGTAAGCGGCCGGACTGCATAACTTCATTCGCCGCGGCAATGCCTGCTGCAGGAATCGCTTCCTGCTGGGTAAAAGACTTATCGAAGGTTTTCATAATCAATATCCTGATATTACAAAGCCCTGCGGGGCAGGGCTGGAAATATGACGGTTATTTGCGTGGCGATTAATCGTAACGCTTCTGATCGTAAACGTGGAAATCCCACTCGGTATCCGGATAGTACTTACGCAGGCGCCAGTCGCAGGCACGGGCATGGCCTTCCATACCTTCGGCCCGGGAAATACGTGAACCGGCGGTGCTGAAAGCCAGATTAGCGGACTCATCAATTTCCTGGTAGGTGAGAATCTTAAGGAATTTCTGAACATTCAGGCCGCCACTGTAACGGGCTACCCGTTTAGTGGGCAGAATATGGTTGGTACCGGAACACTTGTCACCGTGAGTTACCGTACTGCCTTCACCCAGGAACAGGGAGCCGTAGTTGGTCAGGTTGTCTGCCCACCATTGCAGATCTTCAGTAATAACCTGAAGGTGTTCGCTGGCATAATCATCACTGACCTTAACGCATTCTTCCCGGCTGTCGCACAGGATGATTTCGCCGTGTACATCCCAGGCGGACTGGACCACTTCATGGTTAGGCATATCAGCGGCTACTTTCGGCATCAGTTCTGCAACTTTTTCGCCGATGCGGCGGCTGGTGGTGAACAGCCATACCGGAGAGTCATAACCGTGTTCCGCCTGGGAAACCAGGTCAACAGCCAGCGTCATCGGATCGGCACTGTCATCAGCAATGATGGCTGATTCTGTCGGGCCGGCAAATACATCAATACCCACTTCGCCAAACAGTAAACGCTTAGCTTCAGCCACATAACCGTTACCCGGGCCAACCAGAATGTCAGCTGCTTCTCCGGTAAACAGGCCTTTAGCCATGGTTGCGATGGCGTGGACACCGCCCATTTCCAGAATAATATCTGCACCGGCCAGGTCCATTGCATACACAATTGCCGGGTGAATGCTGCCATCCTTAGGCGGGGAGCAGGCGATGACCTTTCTGACGCCGGCCACCTTTGCTGTTGCTACGCTCATTAAGGCAGAAGCGGCATGCGAGTAACGTCCGCCGGGTACATAGCAGCCAGCACAGTTAACCGGAATAATTTTCTGACCCAGCTTCACACCCGGCTCGGACTGGATTTCAAATTCCTGCATGCTGGCACGCTGTGCTTCAGCAAAAGTACGTACCTGCTTATACGCGAACTGGATATCCAGTTTGGTTTGCTCCGGTACCTGTGCAATCAGTTGGGCACGTTTTTCATCACTGAGGATGAAGTCACCTTCCCAGTTATCAAACTGTAATGCGTAGTCACGTACCGCGGCTTCACCTTCATCGGCGATACGTGCCAGCATCGCTTTAACGGCTGTCTGGATTTTTTCATCGGTTTCGGCAACCGGTGCGTTAGATTTTTTCAGGTACTCCATAGCCCACCTCGTCAGCTTGTCAGATCTGTCTGCAGAACGGGTCTGCAGCATTCAATTTGTTATTGATACCGATAGTAGAAGGGCGACCCGATGCTGACCAATACTATTTTTGATATTCGGCGGTTACTTTTTTGCATAGCCCCGGTTTTTACCGGCAGTCAACGTAAGATATGGAGAACGGAGAGATGATTTTATTTTGAGTTAAATGTTAATGATTCTCGATTCATTGTCTCTATGCTGTATAGTGCATCTGTTAGGCAGTAACTTGGTAAAGGGTAGCGAATGGAACTTAAGTGGTTGATTGATTTTACGGCACTGGTTGAGCATGGCAGTTTTTCGAAAGCTGCGGAGTCCCGGTTTGTGACACAACCTGCGTTTAGCCGCCGGATCCGTTCGCTGGAAAACTGGCTGGGTGTCAGCCTGGTTGACCGGGATCAGTATCCCACCACATTAACGCCTACCGGCGTTGCGTTTGCCGAACAGGCGCAACAGCTGATCAATCAGACCTATGCTGTCCGGCAGCAAATGCAGGCGATCAGTCAGCCCAGAGAACAGGTTCAGGTTATTTCTCAGCATGCACTGGCGGTGTCTTTCTTTCCTGACTGGATGCAGACGTTGGAAAAGTCAGGCTCTGACACGCTGATTAAAGTCGAGGCAGGTAACCTGCACGATGCGATGGATGCATTTTTAAGCGGCAACGGTGACTTTTTACTGAGTTATGCCAGTCATGAAGTCTTCCAGCAGATGCAGCGGGATGATATCGAAAGCCTGCATGTTGGTACTGACCGGTTAGTGCCGGTATCGCTGGTGAAAAACGGTCAGCTGCTGTTTGCCGCAGACCTGCAGCAGCCGGTGCGTTTACTCAGCCATCCTTCAGAATCTTTTTTCGGACGCTTGTTACAACAGCGCTGCCTGGCAGACCTGACAGATAAAGTGCAGCTGCATTCTGTGTGTGAAAATGCATTGTCAGAAGCGCTGAAAGCGCTGGTAATTAAAGGGCACGGTATGGCCTGGATTCCGGAAAGCCTGATTGCAGATGAACTGGCATCCGGCCAGCTAGCGATTCTGCCAGAACCTTTTGCCAGTGTTGAATTGTCCATTAAGCTTTATCGTCTGGGCAAACCGGCGAACGCAGCCTGTGAAGCCTTCTGGGAACATCTGCAGACCTGATTATACCTGTCATCTGCGGTAGCTATGCCGAATAGTAACCACTGCTAAGCAAAATAGCATTGGAGCTGTTTTACCTCAGCTGCCTATACTCCCGGGCAATGACTGAATTGCCCTTTGGAGTAACCCTATGCAAGCTTATCTGGATATTCTCAACCGTGCTGTTACGGACTATAGCCGTGGTGAACGTCCTGTCGTTCAGGCACCGGCGGCTTCTGAACTGCAGCAGCTTCTGGATCTGAGCCTGCAGCAGGATGGGGCGGACATCGAAACCCTTGAGCAGGCCGTCAGGGACTACCTGCACTATAACCCGGACAGCGCTCAGGCAGATTACTTCAAACTTCTGTATTCCGGCCGTAATGAAGCCGCTTTGTTAGGTGACTGGATTACCAGCCTGAGTAACGCAACCATGCACACCTATCAGGTAGGGCCGGTGGCGACACTTATGGAACTGGAACTGATTAAAAACTGGAATTCGCTGGTGGGCTTTACCGAAGGGGATGGTCTGATGGTGTCCGGTGGCAGTCAGGCAAATCTGATCGGTATGATGCTGGCCCGTCATAAAGCTTGTCCTGAGTTTAAGACCCGGGGGGCGGATGGCCGGCGATTAATCGCTTATGTCTCTGATCAGGCGCATTACTCGGCCCAAAAAGCAGTGAATGTGCTGGGAATCGGGTCAGACAATTTAGTTGCGGTTGCGACTGATGATGACGGCCGCTTATGCCCTCAGGCACTGGAAGCCGCCATTGAAGAAAGCCTTGCTGCCGGCCATCAGCCGTTCTATATCAGTCTGACAGCCGGTACGACGGTTGTAGGGGCGTTTGATCCGGTGGCTGAATGCCGTGCGGTGGCCGATAAGTATGATCTGTGGTTGCATATCGACGGTGCCTGGGGAGCGCCTGTTCTGTTCTCTGAGCAGTCCCGCCATTTGCTGGCGGGGTCCGGGTTGGCAGATTCCTTTGCCTGGGATGCCCACAAATTAATGAACGTGCCCATTACTGCTGCTGTCATTCTGGTAAAGCAGGCGGGTTTACTGAAAGAATGTTTCAGCGGTGGTGGCGGAGAATATCTGTTCCATGCTGATGAAAATGCTGCCTTCAACCTGGGGGAGCGCTCTATGCAGTGTGGCCGCCGGGCGGATTCTCTGAAAGTCTGGTTAAGCTGGAAAGCGCTGGGTTACAAAGGCTTTGCCGCTAAGATTGATCACTTGCAGGGGCTTAAAGCACGCTGTGTCGAGCAAGTTAAACAAACAGATTGTTTAGAAATGATTGCGCCGGCAGAGTATCTGAATGTGGTATTCCGGTTTACGCCTGAAGGCGTTGAAGATGAACAGGATCTGCGACGGTTAAACATCGCTATCACTAAAACCATGATGCGTAATGGTGGTGCGTATGTGGATTACGCCCAGTATAAAGGCCGTAGTGGTATTCGCCTGATTCTGGCGAATGATGCGGCTCAGAGCCAGAATATCGAACGTTTTCTGGAGACTTGTATTACCACCGGCGAACAATTAGTTGCCAGTGGTGAGTATTGATAAATCAGGCTAATCTTCATCCGGATTGTGAATGTGCCGGGCAAGTTTTCGGATGCCTGGCTCAATTGCTTCCGGTGTGATGGCGGAAAAGCCGAGTTTTATATAGTTTTTCGGCAGGTCTGCAGCAAAGTGATAACTGTCACCGGAGATGATTAACAGGCCGTCTTTAGTCGCCTGCCGTTTTAACTCAGCGGCGTCAATGTGGGGCGGTAATTCGCACCAGAATGACGAACCGCCGCTTGGCTGGGTATAGCTGCCCGGTAAATATTTATCCAGGGCGGCTGCCATGATTTCACTGCGCTGCTGAAATGCACGGGCCAGCTTTCGCAGCAGAGCATCGTGATACCCCTGTGCCAGAAATAATGCCACCGCCCGCTGATTGTTCAGGGGAGGATGCCGGACCATCAGTTGGCGCAGGTTACGGGCTTCCTGAATCAGGGCTCTTGGTCCAACCAGAAATCCCATCCGCAGACCCGGTGCCAGAGTTTTAGATAAACTGCCGATGTACAGAACACGGTCGTGAGTGTCGAGGCTTTTTAACGCCGGTGTCGGGTTTGTGTCGTAATTCATCTCCATCTCATAGTCATCTTCAATGACTATAAAATCTTCCTCTTTGGCTTTTGCCAGCAAGGCTCTGCGCCGTTCCAATGGCATGGTGACGGTTGTCGGGCACTGGTAGCTGGGGGTGATGTACAACGCGTCACAGCAATTCAACCGGTCATCAACCATCAGGCCCTGTTCGTCCACCTCAAGGCTTGCCACTTTTGCACCAAATACTGCCGCAATATGGGCAGCACTGACATAGCCGGGATCTTCAATCCCAAAGCAACTGTTCTTATCCAGCAACAACTGTGCAAGCAGGTAAATAGCCTGTTGTGAGCCGACCGTAATCAGAATTTCTTCCGGGTCAGCCTGTATTCCCCGGTTGGGTAAAATACGTTTTTGGATCTGTTCAATCAGCAGGGGATCGTCACTGTCATACCGGTCAGACGTCCAGTCCCGGATCGCCTGAACACTGACTGCATCCCGCCAGCATTTACGCCAGTTATCGATAGGAAACAGCTTTGAATCCAGCTGGCCATACACGAATGGAAATGGGTAGCTCTGCCATGAGTGGGCCAGGCTGGGATTTTTTTGTGTGCAGGGCTGCACTTTGAGCTTGCTTTGCCAGTCAACTTTCTCAGCCGCTTCAGCAGGGGCAGGTTGATTGCGCTCGCTGCCCGCCAGTTTCTTTGCCAGAAAGTCAGGGTCAACGAAATACCCGCTGCGTTCTTTGGATATCAGATAGCCGTCAGCCGCCAGCTCATCATAGACAAGTACGATGGTGTTGCGGGCAACGTTCAGCGATTTTGCCAGCCCCCGGCTGGAAGGCAAAGGTTCATCAAGCGGCAAATAGCCGCCCAGAATGGCGTTCACCAGTTGTTCCCGGATCTGTTGCTGCAGCGTGGCGGCGCTGTTTTCACGATCCAGGTGGAAGAGTGCTGACATAGTTTTGGCTACCTATGATTTATTGCAGATGGAGCACAGGAAATGCGCATATGGTATCGGGACTGTACTCAGATCGCCATAGGATGACGTTTTTATATAAGTGCCGCTCTGGAACAAGCCTGGATTATAAGAAAATATTTTTCAACAAATATATATAAAAATGAGACTTTAAATTCCGTATTTAATAAAATATGTTGATTTTGTATGAAAATAAAATGATACTTTACGTATCAGAAATATAAAGTTCTGATGCCTTGGCGTGACAGCAGTAAGGCCGGACACCTTCCGGGGTGTTCGAGAAAGAATAACAAAAGTGCTGCAACTGACATTCTGCTTCGGACATGATCACGCTCAGTGAGCGGCACGCAGAAAATGGTAATGCTGATGTCTTTACAACAAGCATATGACTACATTGTGATCGGTGCGGGATCCGCAGGCTGTGTCATGGCCAACCGGTTATCGGAAGATACAAATAGCAGCGTCTTACTGTTAGAAGCAGGTAATAAAGACTCTAATCCCTGGATTCATGTGCCAATCGGTTACTTCAAAACCATGCACAACCCAAAGACGGACTGGTGCTACAAAACTGAGCCGGATCCGGGCATTAATGGCCGGCGTCTTGAGTGGCCCCGGGGTAAGGTTTTGGGGGGCTCGAGTTCTCTGAACGGATTACTCTATGTCCGTGGCCAGAAAGAAGACTATGACGACTGGGCCGCACTGGGTAATAAAGGCTGGTCTTATGAAGACATTCTGCCGTATTTCAAAAAATCTGAAGATCAGGAACGCGGTGCGAATACCTATCACGGCGTGGGCGGCCCGCTTCAGGTATCCAATATCAAGATCCGTCGCGAGCTGTGCGACAAGTTTATCGACGCTGCAGAACAGGTTGGTATCCCCCGTAATGAAGACAGTAACGGTGAAACGCAGGAAGGGGTTGGTTATTTTCAGCTGACGATCAACCGTAACGGCACCCGTTGCAGCACTGCAGTAGGGTTTCTGCGGCCAGCACTGAAGCGGCCTAATCTTAGCGCACAAACCAATGCCCTGGTAGAACGGATTGAATTTGATGGTAACCGTGCCATTGGGCTGACGGTGAATATCAAAGGCATCAGCCATAGCATTAAGTGCAACAAAGAGATCGTACTCAGTGCCGGTGCCATTAATTCTCCACAAACCCTTATGTTATCCGGTATTGGTGATCAGGAAGAATTACAGCGTCATAACATCCCGGTAGTAAAGCATCTGCCCGGTGTTGGGAAAAACCTACAGGACCATTTACAGATCCGGACGATATATAAGGTAAATAAGCCAATTACCCTGAATGACGAAGTGAATAATCCGATTCGTAAAGTCATGATGGGGCTGGAATATGCCCTGTTCCGAACCGGCCCGCTGACCATGGCTGCCAGCCAGGTATGTATTTTTACCAAGACAGACGCTGCTATGCAGCGCCCGGATATTCAGTACCACCTTCAGCCGCTGAGTGCGGACAAGCCTGCAGACGGCACCCACCGTTTTTCTGCGTTTACCGCGTCGGTATGCCAGCTACGGCCAACCAGTACCGGACATATTGAGCTCAAGAGTAATAATCCGGCGGACTATCCGGCGATTCATCCGAATTATCTGGCCACAGAAGAAGATCAGAAGACGGCGATTGAATCGATAAAGGTAACCCGCAGCATTGTTAATGCCCCGGCGCTTAAACCGCTGATTCAGGAAGAACATGAGCCAGGGATTCAGCATCAGACCGATGCTGAATTGCTGGAGTATGCCCGTAACCGGGCGACCACCATCTATCACCCGACAGGCACCTGTAAGATGGGCCATGATGATATGGCGGTGGTGGATGACCGTCTGAAAGTCCACGGTATTGAAGGGTTACGGGTCGTTGATGCGTCCATCATGCCGGTCATTGTTTCCGGTAATACTAACGCCCCGACCATTATGATCGCTGAGAAAGCATCGGACATGATCAAGGAGGATGCAACCGCTCTGGCGGTTGCTAAAGCAGGTTAGGCCTGCTGCCGGTCGCCAGTCTGAGATCAGTCTGGCGTTATACCGGTGATTAAGTTTATGTTTCAGCCTTGCCTCCGTGCCTTGCCGCCGGAGGTTTTTTTATGGAATTACTCAGGCGTGCTCTCATCATCCATCAGTTCTGCCAGTTCAGTGGCTGCCTGTCGCATAGCAGGTACATTGCTGAGGGCTTCTTCCAGGCTCATACGGGCCGTAGGGGCGTGCATTGCCAGTGCGGCATACAGACGGCCCTGACTGTCACGGATAGGCACTGAGACGGCGATCATACCCTGAAAGAACTCTTCATTATCAATCCCTATGCCTTCTTTGCGGATCTTACTCAGCACGGGTTTCAGGGCCTCAGCGCTGGTCAGGGTGTTCGGCGTGCGTTCATCCATCGGCAACTTACTGAGCAGACGTGAACGTTGCACACTGCTCATCTCACTGAGAAACAGTTTACCGCTGGCGGTACAGTGCAATGGCACGTGATCGTTTATCTGCAGCTGGATGCGCAATGGCCAGTGCGTTTCAACCCGGTCGAAGTAGATCATATGATCGCCGTTGGGAATCGATATGTTGCAGGTTTCTCCCAGTTGCTCAGATAAGCGTTGCAAAATAACGTGCCGCTGACCACGCAAATAGTCGTTATTACTCAGTATGCCCAGTGCGATACCGTTCATTTTCGGGCCGGGCAACAGTCCGCGACCGTCCATGCGGGGCTGTAGGAAGCCTTCATCTTCAAGCTGGCTGCACAAGCGGTGTACGGTAGGTTTAGGCAGCTTCAGGTCGCGGTTGATTTCGGTAGGCGTAATGGGTTGTTTGGCGTTAGCTACGATTTCCAGAATGCGCAATGCGCGCTGAATGGAAGAGTTCTTACCTTTGCTGGCAGCGTCTGTCATGACTGTAAATTCCGGAGAGTTATCTATATGGCGGTATTCTACGGTATTAAAAGTCTCATTTGCAGTGATATATGAAGTTTTATGTTGCGTGAAGAAGGATAGGGCGGCTGATTACATGTCGATTGAGCGTTGTTATCAAATGGTAGAAAGAGAGTGATTTGAGATATTTTTTCTTAAAATTATTATTTTTGGAGATTTTTTTCAGACTGACTGTATACCCGGAGGCTAGGGTGGGAAGGGGATTTATCAGTGGCTTATGTTTTTGTTTTATATGGGTTTTTAAGTATCAGGGTGGTGATGTTGATGTGGCTTATTAACGTATCATCAGTCAGTTTTGAGTGATATTTTTATTACATAAATCTATATTAATGAGACTTTTGTTATCAAAATATAATTGAAAACATGTAAATCTTGTGTTTTATTTATACTGTCCATTGAGCAATACGCCAATTTAGCGCAATAAAAATAACTAAAGGTATATGCAATGAATAAGCGAGTAAGTGCATCCGGTTCAAATCAGGAAGGGGTTTCCCGCCGGGACTTCTTCCGCGTCGCTTCAACGTATGGTCTGAGTTCTACTATGCTGGCAGCCTCTGCGCTGGGAAGTTTTTCACTTTCACAGTTGGCACAGGCAGCAGACGATACGTCGAAGAAACGCTATAAGAAAGCAGCGAAGCACACACTGACGTTTGGTGCGTCAGGGTTTAACGAAAACAATCTGCTGATTGAACGTGCCGGTTCGATCGATTTCCTAAAAGATGTAGAAGACCGTACCGACGGTGAGATCCGCATTGAATTTGTCGGTGATAATCAGATCTGCGGTCAGCTGAACTGTGTGAAGAAGACTCAGCAGGGCATCATTGATATGTTCACCGCGTCTACCCAGAACTCTGCCGGTGGTGCGCCGTATCTGAACGTGCTTGATTATGCTTACATGTTCCCGACCCGTGCGTCTCAGTATCATTTCCTGTATCACCCGGACAGCCAGAAACTGTTACGTGACCCGCTGCGTACCCGCCATGGTCTGCAGTTCCTGTTCTCCCACTGTGAATTACGTGGTCTGCAAATGGGTCTTGGCTGGCAGGATAAGCCACTGATCACCAGTATTGATCAGCTGCGCGGTACCAAGAACCGGGTAACCGGTACGCAGCTGGGCCGTATAGCCATGCAGTTACTGGAACTTAATCCGGTACCGATTGCCTGGTCTGAAACCCTGGATGGCCTTAAGCAGGGGCTGATTGACGGCGCTGAAACATGGGCCGGTGCGGTTGCCTATGCAAATATGTCTCCGGTGGTTTCACAGTCGGTCGATTTGCGTTTCTTCTGTGGTACGGAAGCGACCATGATGGATGCTAAGCAGTTCGACAGCTTCAGCGGTGAACTGCAGGATGCAGTCATGGAGTCTGCATATCTGACTCAGGTTAAGATTCAGGCAGCTCAGGAAGCGGCACTGGTTAATACTGTCGGTGCAACCACGCCGTCATTACCGGGTACTCTGTTCGACGTGCATAACGTGCGTGTTGCAGCTCTGTCTGATGAAGAGCGGGCGAAGGCCGAACGGATCTGTGCGCCGGAATTTAACCCGGAACCATGGGAGAAGTGGCGTAACCGTCTGGATAAGTGGTCTGGCGGTTTGGATACTTACGGTTCAATTCACAAGATTGCCCGTGAAATTCCGCGCGACACACTGGCTGAAAACGTAGAACCCCGCCGTTGGTGGAAGTCAGCTTAAGTAAAATCAGAAAAGCTAACTATGCTGTCATGATCAGACCCCGGCAGTCAGACTGCCGGGGTTGTTTGTTTTAGAGAACCTGTTTGCAGGTTCCTGAGTGTGTTTATTGTTTATCAGGATACCTGTGGTGTCTGATAAACCGGTTTTTGGGTGGAGGGCCTGGCTATGTCTCTGGGTTCGATGCTGCGTTACGCAGAACGAAATATCGAAAAATTTATAATTCTTGTGTCCTATACCTCAATGGCGGGCATTATCTTTGTGGAAGTTATCCGGCGCTTTTTCTTTAATGAACAGGCACCCTGGAGTACCACAATACCTATCTATCTGTTTCTCTGGCTTACCTGGATGGGAGCCTCTTATAACACCTTACGCCGTTCACACTTACGCTTCAGCGAAGTCCGTGAGCGGATGCCGTATCAGGGGCAGTTTATATGCCTGATTCTGGATGCCGTGTGCTGGTTTGTGATGGGCGCAATCGTTATCTATTACTCCGTTGAACAGGTTTACATCTCATACGATAACTTTGCCATCGTGCAGGGGACTGACGATGTGATGCAGTGGTGGTTTTATATGGCGACACCGATCGCATGGGGACTGATTCTGGTGCGTGTCATTCAGAATTTACGTAAAGATGTTGATGATTTCAGAAATGGCCGGTCATTAACCACACAAGCTGCGCTGTTTGACTGAGGAGAATCTGATGGATGGTTTACTGATTACATTGATCAGCCTTGCGGTGACAGCACTGTTTATTGTGGGTGTGCCGATCTTTCTGGTCATTTCTTTATGGGTTGTCGGCGTCAGTCTGGTGATTGATTTCACACTGGCCAATGTCGGTGTGACCTTATATGAAGGCTTAAGTTTTTACGGTCTGCTGGCTTTACCTCTGTTCATCCTTACCGGTGATTTAATTAACGCGGCGGGTATTGCAAAGCGCCTGTCTGACTTCGCATATGCCTGTCTGGGCTGGCTGCGTGGTGGTCTGGGGATGGCGTCGCTGGGCGCGTGCGGTATGTTTGCAGCGATCTCCGGATCGAACTCTGCGACGACTGCGACCATCGGGGGCATTATGCACCCGGAGATGACTAAAGGTAACTACGAAACCAAGTTTGCCGCGGCGACTGTGGCGGCAGGTGGTACGGTAGGGATCATTATTCCGCCGAGTATTATCTTCATTGTTTATGGCTTTATGATGAACCTGCCAATTGGTGATTTATTCATGGCTGGTCTGATACCGGGCATCCTGATGGTCATTGCCATGCAGCTGGTGTGTTACTGGATCTGTAAGAAGAATGGCTGGGGTAATATCCAGAGTTTTCAGATTAAACGTGCAGCTAAAGCGGGTTTGCGGGCATGGCTGGGTTTCCTGGCAATCGGTATTGTACTGTGGGGCATCTATTCCGGCGCGTTTTCACCGACGGAAGCGGCGGGTATGACTACCGGCTTCTGTTTGCTGGCTGGGGTACTGGTTACGCGGGAAATCAAGATATCGGCACTGCCGTCTATTCTGATGCGTTCCGGTCAGATCACTGGCATGCTGGCACCGCTGATTGCTATCTCTGTGGTAATGCAGCAAGTCTTGTCGTTGTTGGGGGCGAAAGAATTCCTGACAGAGCTGATCTACCAGTTAGGCGGGTATTATCCGATCCTGTTTGCCTGTCTGCTGATTGTGTTACTGGCAGGTACGGTGCTGGAAAGTTTGCCGAATACCATTATTCTGGCACCGATTCTGGCACCGATTGCAGCATCCATCGGTGTTGATCCGATTCACTTTGCCGTGCTGTTCCTGATCGGTGATGCGATTGGCTTTATTACACCGCCATATGGTCTGAATCTGTATGTGGCCAGCAGTATGACGGGGATACCGTATTTACAGTTAGTCCGTTCGACACTGCCGTATCTGTATGCGTTGATGATAACCTGGGTGCTGGTGGCCTTTTTCCCAAGCCTCAGTTTATGGATGCTCAGTTTTACATAGCGGATGCTGAGTAAGTTACAGATAATGCATAAGGCGCCTGTGAGGGCGCCTTTTTTGTATGAGTCAGGAAGTGATGAAGGGGACAGGTTTTATTATCGGCTTTTGTCCGGGTAAGCAGGCAGTGTTATGTCCGTCATGCCTGATAAACTGGCAAAAAACAGTGTAGAGCAGGCAAAAAAAACGCAGCGTTAAGCTGCGTTTTTTTAAATCTGAAGTGGCTTACTTCATTTCTTCGATCTGGCGGCGCAGGTCGTCGATCTTGGACGTCATGACCTTTTCCAGGTGATCCAGATCATTGATCATGCGCTGTTTCGGATCCATCTTGCTGTCTTTTTCACGGGTAGCATTCAGTTGCTTGAGCTCATCAATGGCATGCATCAGCTCAGGGTTGATGCTTTCCATCTGGTCGAAAGCCTTCGAGTTACGGGCTTCAATCGGCAGATAGTTACGGCCGCGCATGAAAGAAAACTTCTTGCTGCGGGACAGTAAAGAACCCTTTGGACGCTTGTAGTAGATCTTGAGTACATCTACTTCGCCCTGGTGCTGTACGGTGTATTTATCGATGTTCTCGACTGAGGTAATGCCCATCTTAGTCAGGGTAGGATACTTAGACATTATTGCGTGTTCTCATTCAGGGGTTATCATCGCGTGGATAACCGGGCTCAAAAAATATGTTATTCATCCGGGCATTACAGTAACAATATTATTATTACTACCGCAATGGCTACTGTACTCAGTATAGATGAGGCTTTGCCGGTACGGAGCACTCAGACCGTCAACGGCGAACCGAAACTCTGTACTTCTTGTGGAAGTGCATTGTGCCGGCAATCATGGATTACATGTTTCTTATTATTTGAGCTGAGACAGCTGAGGGAAGCCTTGTTCAGTGGGCTGAACGTGTTTCTTTAGGACTGTTTCAGGTATGTCGTCCAACCTGTGTATCTGGGGGAACTCTCTGCAGAAACGCTTATAGTTGGCAGTGTTTCTGTTGAGACACACAGACCGTGTCGGACGATGGCGGCTATTCTATGCTCATACCTTAGTAGGGCTTAGGGCCAGTGTTTTGTTTAAAATGGCACCAGAATCCGGGAGGATATCCGGTGCCTTCTGAGAGGGGCGAAAGGCCCTTTTAGCGGGGGCGGCGGCCGTGTTTGGCGATCATCTGCAGAATCTCTTTAAAGACTCCGTTTTCCAGACGTTCAGGCAGTTCCAGTGCCAGGCTGTGGCGGTAATACGTACTCAGGTCCAGACCGAAGCCCAGCGCGTAAAGTTCGATATCGCCGCGGGTTTCCAGCATACCGGCAACCTGTTGCAGGTGGTTGTCCAGATAATCTTCCGGGTTGTTCTGATTCGTGGCGGTTTCCATCGGGCAACCGTCGGACAGAACAATCAGAATGCGCCGTTCTTCTGAACGGGCGGTCATTCGCTCAGCGGCCCAGAGCAGGGCTTCGCCGTCGATCCCTTCACGGAACAGACTTGGTTTGAGCATCGCGGCCATATCCAGACGGGCCCGCTTGATCGGCGTGTCTGCATCTTTATAAATAATGTGTTCCAGTTCCGTCAGACGGCCCGGATTTTCCGGTTTGCCACGGCGCTGCCATTGCTTATAAATCTTACCGCCCTGCCAGCCCCGGGTGGTGAAGCCCAGCACTTCTGTGCTGGCACCGGCCTGTTCAAGCGCCCGGCACATGATTTCCATCAGGGTAGCGATGGAAGCGATGTGGGTTTTCATTGATCCGGTGTTATCCATCAGGAAGGTGACCAGACAGTTACTTTTTGGCTGGTAGCGCTCCCGACGGAAGATCTGCCGGTATTCCGGTGATGTCACCAGGCGGGTCAGACGCTTGGCGTCAAGATGGCCGGATTCTTCACCGAAGTTCCAGCCGTCCAGTTCCGGCGAGGAAAGAATGGCAGCAAGATCGCGGGCCAGACGGGGTACGTTAACCCCCTGACCTTTAATGCGCTGTTCCAGTTCTTCCCGCAAGCGGATGCGCTGGTCTTCAGACACCAGCTTGCTGGCGTGAATAACCCGGTCGTTTTCAGTGGAATAAATTTTGTATTTTTCCAGCTGCAGCATGAGCTCCCGGTAATCGCTGGCAGTCACCTGCGGGCCGTTGACCCCCATGGTGCCTTCCAGACCGGCATCCGGATACAGAATCAGACCGAAGCTGTTGACCAGTTCTTCCATATCTTCATCGGACGTATCGTCGTCTTTGTCTTCACCTTTGTAGGCTTCAACCAGCTCATCAACCACGGCAATGATGCCCAGCGCCTGTTCGGCGTAAGCGGCCTGATCGTGGTTCATCCTGCGGATGTTGGTCATGTACTTGCCGGTGTGGGGGGCCAGCATCATCCGCTGTGGTTCGATCAGCTCTTCGGTGATTTCCATCACGTGGTTGAGCGTCAGGCGGCTCCAGAACATCTGGCCGATGGTGTACACCAGCAGGCCTACATGGCTTTCTGTCAGGCCGGATGAATGAAACTGAAAACACCACTGTTCAAACCGGTGCTGCAGGTTCGCCTTCATGCCCGGGTAACAGTCGGGGACCAGAGACTCGACCCGCAACTGCTCCATCAGTTCAAATAACAACTGACCTACCGCGGTTTTCGGAATCAGGGAACGGTGCAGTTCGATGTCACTGAGCTGCAGACGCAGGGCGATGCCGTCGGCGGCGCCCCGGAATGAGCCAAAGTCATCACTGTTCAGGTCCGGTTGCAGGTGCGGGGCACGGATTCCGGATGGCTTACCGGCAATTTCCGGACGGCGGCCACGGAAACGAAACTGTGGTTCGTTCGCGGCGGCACGTACAATCGCGCCACAGATTTCTTCAACCTGTTGCTGCAGTTTCTCGACCCGGGGGGCGTTTTCTTTCTCTTCCCGGCCCAGTTCGGACATTTCCATCTTAGTGCTGGCCATCTGCCATTACCTCAGCAGCCTGATGAGCCCAGGATTCTGTCAGTTCCTGGTTAAAGCAGCGTTGGAAGAATTCAGCGATCATCGGTTTCTCAGCTTCGTCACACTTGTTCAGGAATGACAGGCGGAAGGCGATCGCCGGGTTGTTAAATATTTCAATGTTTTCCGCCCAGGAAATAACGGTACGCGGAGACATCAGGGTAGAAATGTCACCGGCAGCAAAGCTCTTACGGGTCAGATCAGCCACGGCGATCATCGATTCAACTAACTGCTTGCCTTTTTCATCGTTGAAGCTTGGCAGGCGTGACTGGACGATTTTTACTTCGTCATTGGTCGGCAGGTAGTTCAGGGTGGTCACAATGTTCCAGCGGTCCATCTGTGCCTGGTTGATCATCTGCGTACCGTGATACAGACCGGTGCTGTTACCCAGACCGACGGTGTTTGCCGTGGCAAACAGACGGAAGTGGCTGTGCGGGTGAATAACTTCGTTCTGATCCAGCAGGGTGAACTTACCGTCACGTTCCAGAATACGCTGGATAACAAACATTACGTCCGGACGGCCGGCGTCGAATTCATCAAAGATCAGTGCAGTCGGACGGCGCAGTGCCCATGGCACGATGCCTTCCTGGAATTCAGTGATCTGCTTGCCATCGCGCAGGACGATGGTGTCTTTGCCCACCAGGTCCAGACGGCTGATGTGGCCATCCAGGTTGATACGTACACATGGC
This sequence comes from uncultured Oceanospirillaceae bacterium, assembly GCA_937138495.1. Lineage (GTDB taxonomy): Bacteria > Pseudomonadota > Gammaproteobacteria > Pseudomonadales > Balneatricaceae > Amphritea. The sequence goes on along the minus strand of CAKZPE010000039.1, from coordinate 14,930 downwards.
CAGTTAAGGCGGGCGGCAACCTGTTCGATGTGGGTGGACTTACCGGTACCGTGAAGTCCCTGGACCATGACGCGGCGGTCACGGCTGAAGCCTGCCAGAATAGCCAGGGTGACTTCAGGGTTAAACTGGTAGGCAGTATCGATTTCCGGAACGTGATCGTCACGTTCGCTGAACGCCGGTACTTTAAGGTTAGTGTCGATGCCGAAAACATCGCGTACTGAAATCATGATATCCGGTTGTTGTACTTTAATATCGGACATATTCCTACCTGTTAAATGTTGGTGTTAAAGGTGCTGCAAGGCGCTTGTCGGCTAAATCAGGCACATAAAACGATTTGTTATTAAGTGGCGGGTTTGTCAGCTGAAAACACAGAACTGTAAACGTCAGGACAGACAAATTACGCCGATTATGGATGTAGTGTACTGTAGGCGTAAAGGATGGGCCTGTGCCAGATTTTACCTTTGCATATGGCCAACCGTTCTATATGGCTAAAGGGGTAGGCCAAAAGGTTATGAGGGAATGAGGTAAGCAGTGTAAAGCAGGTGGGGAATGGGTCCACCTGCGTAAAGGCCTCTGGCCTGAAACCGGACTCAGAAGGTGCTGATGACCAGGCTGGCACCGATAATGATCAGCAGGAAAAATGCCAGGCGGCGCATATTTGGCGTCGTTAACGGCGGCGGATAGCGTTTGCCTACCCAGGTAAAGAACATCACCACCGGAATACAAAGTACCGAGTACACCAGCATATCCCAGGTGAGGCCACCCTGAATGCCAACAATTGCTGTCCGGGCCACTGAGCTGCTGAGGAAGATCGTCATCAGACACAGACGAATGGTCAGCAGTTCGAAGGGCTGACGGTAAAACAGGTACACCAGTGGCGGTCCGGCCATGCTAAATAATCCGGCAAGAAAACCTGCAGTCGCCCCTGAGGCTGTGAACGCCAGATCCGGTGACGGTTTTTCCAGCGGCTGAGGTTTCAGCATAATCATCAGACCGCCAAGAATGATGGTAATACCCAGTAACAGTTGCAGCAGTTCGCTGAACTCATCACTCATGTAATCCAGCAGTACCAGGCCTGCGATGACCCCGGGCAGAATCCCGGCGGTAGTCAGCATGACTTTGCGCCAGTCTACTGCTCTGAGATTGCCCTTGAGGGCAAACAGACCGTTAATCAGCGTAACGGCACTGATAACCACTGCCGTGAAGGCAATCGGCACCAGATTAATCGCCGTAACGGTACCCATCACAATCATGCCCAGTGCGAAGCCGGTAACTGTTTGTACATAGGTTGCAAAAGCAATAATGCCGGTAAATACCAGCAGAGTTATGAGGTCCATCAGATACCTGTTGATTATTCCAATAAGCGAAAGCGACACATGGATGTTGTTATTGGAATCAGGTCGCGGGGGAAAACGGGGCGCAATCATACGCGTTAACTGCCCGGGAAAACAACCCTTCCCCTTTGCCGGACATCTTATGCCGGTTTGACAGTATCGGGTTACAGGGTCTTAGCGATCAGTAGATTGTCCCGAAATATTGGGGGGAAGGAGGGGTGTTTATAATTGTTTAATTTTATTAAACCCTGCATATAAAAGGTTTAAATATCATTAAGGATATAGTCAGTTATATGATGAAAACAGATAACTAATAACTTTACGGAATAAACAGGGCATATCAGAACAACAGATTCTGAAGCCGGATGAGTATTCCGTCTACAGCCGGAGCGGGCTCTGAGGTGGGCCTGCTCTGGCTGTTTTGTCTGTATATGCACAGGCATTGCAACAGCATTTTGCGCAGGAATTGATAATAGCGTTTTATGATTTCTGCTATAAGCTTATAGCTTTATGTTTTAAGTGTGGAGAGTGAGGCTCTGCCGCTTTCAGAAAGCCTTGGTCCCATCAGGGATTTATGACTGGCCTTTGCCTGAAAGCACTGCAATTTCTAGCATGTTTGGCAGCATCGGGGTTTTTCAGGTTTTGATTGTGCATCCAGTGACAGTCGGGAAAACGCCTCAAGCCAAACAATAAAAAATTCACATTAAGTGAATAGCACCTGAGCCGGCAGTACGGCTCAATGTTAGGGTGATAATAAATATGACAAGCCAAGCCAGTAAGATTCCGGTCGCTTCGGGTCTGCCAGAATTCGAAGATCGCGCGAATCAGGAAACCAAGTACACGACCTGTTATATGTGTGCCTGCCGTTGCGGTATTAAAGTAACGGTTGAGGACAACAAGGTCCGCTTCATCCAGGGTAACCCGAACCACCCAATCAACAAGGGTGTGCTTTGTGCGAAGGGTAACTCCGGTATCATGAAACAGTACTCTCCTGCAAAACTGAGTGCCCCTCTGCTGCGTAAGCCGGGTACCGAACGTGGTGCCGGTGAATTCGAAGAGATTTCCTGGGAACGTGCACTGGATATTATGGAGAAGCGTCTTTCTCATATCCGTGCAACCGATCCGCGTAAACTTGCTTACTTCACTGGTCGTGACCAGATGCAGGCCCTGACGGGTATGTGGGCCAGCCAGTTCGGTACTTATAACTGGGCGGCACACGGTGGTTTCTGCTCGGTAAACATGGCAGCCGGTGGCCTGTACACCATGGGTCATGCGTTCTGGGAATTCGGTGATCCGGACTGGGACAACACCAAATACTTCATGATGTGGGGCGTGGCGGAAGACCACAGCTCTAACCCGATTAAACTGGGCCTGAAGAAGCTGAAAGAGCGTGGCGCCAAGTTTGTTGCGGTTAACCCGGTCCGTACCGGTTACCAGGCAATTGCCGACGAGTGGGTTGCGATCCGTCCGGGTACCGATGCGGTACTGGCGTTGTCCATGGTTCACGTACTGCTGAAGAATCAGCTGGTTGATGATGAATTCCTGATCCGTTACACCAACTCTGCTCAGCTGGTGGTTCACACCCCGGGTGAAATGGGCGATGGCCTGTTCTACCGCGGCGAAGGCGTGAAGAACATGCAGGGCGAGCCGCAGGTATGGGATCTGGTTAAAGAAGAGTTCGTGGATGCGAACCTGCCGGATATCAACCCTGCACTGTTCGGTGAATTCACTGCACCGGACGGCCGTAAACTGCGTACTGCAATGAGCATCATGCTGGATAAGTATCTGGATGAGCAGTATGCCCCTGAAAACGCTGCAAAAGAGTGTGGCGTAGCAGCAGAAGACATTGAGCGCATGGCGCTGGAAATGGCACACGTTGCTTTCAAAGAAACCATCACTATTGATGTTGAGTGGACCGACTGGGCTGGCCGTAAGCAGGACAAGTTCATCGGACGTCCGGTTTCCATGCACGCCATGCGTGGTATCTCGGCTCACTCTAACGGTTTCCAGACCTGCCGCGCGATTCACCTGCTGCAAGTGCTGCTGGGTACTGTTGACTGCCCGGGTGGCCACCTGGCCAAGCCGCCGTTCCCGAAACACATTCCGCCCGGCATCAAGCCCGCGAAAGAGTGTGCGCCAAATACACCGCTTAAGTCACCACCACTGGGCTTCCCAACCTGCCCTGAAGACCTGGCGATTGATGAAAACGGTAACCCGCTGCGTATCGATAAGGCATACAGCTGGGATGCACCGGTTTCCTGCCACGGTCTGATGCACATGGTGATCAGCAACGCGGTTAAGGGTGACCCGTACAAGATTGATACCCTGATGCTGTTCATGGCGAACATGGCCTGGAACTCCAGTATGAACACGGCGCAGACCATGGACATGCTGACAGCGAAAGAAGATAACGGCGAATATAAGATTCCGTACATCATCTGTTCTGATGCGTTTAACTCAGAAATGGTGGCGTATTCTGATCTGGTACTGCCGGATACCACGTACCTGGAACGTTTCGATACCATCTCTATGCTGGACCGTCCGATCTCTGAGCCGCACGCGGCCTGTGACTCGGTACGTATTCCGGTAGTAAAGCCTGACCGTGATGTGATGTCCTGGCAGGAAGTGATGGTCGAAATGGCGGGCCGCTTAGGCTTCCCGGCATTCACCAAAGAAGGTGGCGAACGTAAGTACTCTTCGTACAAAGACTTCATCGTAAACTTCGAGAAAGAGCCGGGCATCGGCTTCCTGGCGGGTTACCGCGGTAAGGATGGCGATAAGTCCCTGCGCGGCGAGCCAAACCCGCGTCAGTGGGAAGCATACGAAGAGAACGAAGGCTTCTTCGAAATGCATCTGGAACCAAACCAGCGTTATATGCGTCACGCTAACCTGGATTACCTGACGCTGGCGAAAGAAGCGGCCTGGGTAGGCTCTACCAAGCAGATCGTGATCGAGCTGTACTCTGAGAAGATTCAGTCATTCCGTCTGGCGGGACAGGGTCTGTACGACGGTCCGATGCCAACTGAAGAGCACCACAAAGAGCGTCTGGTGAAATACTTCGATCCGCTGCCAACTTACTATGTACCTCTGGAAGAGCAGCGTATTGATCGCGAAGAGTATCCGTACCACGCGGTGAACCAGCGTCCGATGTTCATGTACCACAGCTGGGACAGCCAGAACGCCTGGTTGCGTCAGATCATGTCGCAGAACTACCTGTTCATGAACCGTGTTGCTGCGGAACGTGACGGCATTGAAGATCTGTCCTGGGTATGGGTTGAATCCCACAACGGTAAGATCCGTGTTCAGGTTAAGCTGATGGAAGGCACTAACGAGCAGACCGTCTGGACCTGGAACGCAATTGCTAAGCGCGGCGGCGCGTGGGGTCTGTCAGATGACTCTAACGAAGCCACCGATGCTTTCCTGATGAACCACCTTATCTCCGAACTGTTGCCGGCGAAGGGCGATCAGAATGACCGCGTAACCAACTCTGATCCGGTCACCGGTCAGGCTGCATGGTACGACCTGCGCGTTAAGATCACCCCGGCCGCGCCTGGCGAAACCGGTGCGTGGCCAAGCTTTGGCGCGCTGAAGCCGCAGCCTAACGCTGACGCTTCACCGGATATGCTGAGCTACACGTCGCATAAGAACGTTAATCTGGTTCGCCCGATGTCAGACATTCTGACACGTGGTGAGAAGTAACTGCAGACGGAGAATAACAAGATGAAATTAGGTCTAGTAGTTGATCTGGATACCTGCGTAGGTTGTCACGGTTGTGCAACTGCGTGTAAGCAATGGAATACCTCCGGCACCATTGGTCCGCTGTCGGATAAAGACCCGTACGGCCGCGACCCTAACGGTGCCTGGCTGAACCGGATCCGCACCTATGAAGTGGATGACAGCCCGAACAGTAAAACAGTCAACATGCCAATGTCCTGTATGCACTGTGACGATGCGGCCTGTGTAACTGTGTGTCCGACCGGCGCGTCTTATAAGCGCAGCGAAGACGGCATCGTGCTGGTTGACCAGGATAAATGCATGGGTTGTAACCTGTGTTCCTGGGCATGCCCGTACGGCGCCCGTGAACTGGATCCAAATGAAGGGACGATGAAGAAGTGTACCCTGTGTGTGGACCGTATTTACGATGAGAGTCTGCCGGAAGATGAGCGTAAGCCTGCCTGCGTACTGACTTGTCCCACCAAGTCACGGGTATTCGGTGACTTTGATGATCCGAACTCAGAAGTCAGCCAGCTGGTACGTGACCGTGCCGGTAAGCAGCTGATGCCTGAACTGGGCTATAACCCGGTCAATACTTACCTGCCACCGCGTAACAAGCCGGTCGTGGAACAGTATCAGCCGTCACTGAAAGCCACTGTTAAAGGCTGGGTGAACAAGGTTATCTCCCGTTAATCCGGGAATCATCAATCGCTCCGGTGCAGGTCTGATATAACGGATTACGCACCGGTAAGAACAATAACAGTTTGTCCGGTATATGCTGAATCACCGCGACAAACCGGCCGGCTCAGAAGAGCAGGCCAAAACGGAGACACGAATATGCATCCGGCTTTTTCCGTACTTGTATTTACCGTGATGTCGGGCGCCGGCTACGGCCTGATTACCCTGATGGTAATCGGACACCTTAGCGGCCTGTCACAACTGCAGGATTCTGCTGTACTGTTAAGTGCAGGTATCCTGTCATTCGTCATGATTTCAGGCGGTCTGTTGTCCTCAACACTTCACCTGGCCAACCCTAAGAATGCATGGCGTGCATTCAGCCGTTTCAAGACCTCATGGTTATCCCGTGAAGCGGTATTCGCGATCCTGCTGTACCCGTTCATGCTGATTTACCTTGGCGCAATCTGGATGGATATGACTGGTGCAGTGGTGTCCGTGGCTGGCATTCTGACAGCTGTACTGGCCATGGTGACACTGTTCTGCACCAGCATGATCTACGCCAGCCTGAAAACCATCCGTCAGTGGAACTCTTCCCTGACACCGGTTAACTATATTGCGCTGGGCCTGATGTCCGGTGCGGTATTGCTGGCAGCGGTTCAGACTCTCGTTGGCGGTGATCTGGCAGGTGTTCTGCAACAACTGGCACTGGCGCTGGTTGTACTGGGCGCGGTCTGCAAGGTGATCTACTTCTTCTGGATCGGTAAGCCGGCTGGCAGCACTATCAACACTGCGACCGGTTTTACCCAGGCAAGTGTGCGCCTGCTGGATCAGGGCCATACCTCTAACAGCTTCCTGAACGACGAGTTTGGCTACACGGTTGCGGCTAATAAACTGGTACGCCTGCGCCTGTTGATGCTGGCGGTGGCGTTTGTTGTGCCTTTCCTGTTACTGCTGTGTGCTAACTCAGTATTACTGGTGGTTGCGGCAGCATCGACCATTGCCGGTTTGCTGGTTGAGCGTTGGTTATTCTTCGCTGAAGCGCGCCACGTTGTTCGTCTGTTCCACGGTGATCAGCGGGTGTAATACACCCGGATGAATCGCTTTTAAAAAATCCAGAGCTGGCCCTGTCACTCTGGATTTTTTGTCTCTGGCAGATGTACATACTGTTGAGTGCACAGTGTCTGCCTGTTTGTTTTGCTTCGTTTGGCCGCTATAACTATTAATCCCAGGCCAGCCTTATGTCCGGAGGAATTGAACATGAATTTCGCAACCCGTAACCCTTATAACAATCAGTTGATCGAAGAGTATGCGTTTTTGTCTGATGCAGAACTGGAAAGCCGCCTGACGGCGTCCCGTGAAGCTGCTTTGCACTGGCGCAATACCAGTTTTGTTGAGCGGGCCGCTCTGGTGCTGGCGATTGGCAGTAAGCTGAAAGAGCGCCGTCAGGAAATCGCTGAAACCATCACGCTGGAAATGGGTAAGCTGCTGAGCGAAGCCCTGGGGGAAGTGGATAAGTGTGTTGGTGCCTGTGAGTTCTATGCTGAACACGCTGAGAGCATGCTTCAGGATGATCTGATTACTACACCGGCAAGCCGCAGCCTGGTCAGTTATGAGCCACTGGGGACCGTGCTGGCGATCATGCCGTGGAACTTCCCTTTATGGCAAGTGTTCCGTTGTATGATCCCGAACCTGATGGCGGGCAATGCGGTATTGCTTAAGCATGCACCGAACGTACCACGCAGTGCCAAAGCCATTGAACAACTGGTTGTGGATGCCGGTGCGCCGGACGGCCTGTTTGCTGATCTGACGATTTCTGTTGATCAGGCAGCACAGGTGATTGCGGATTACCGGGTACAGGGTGTGGCGTTTACCGGCAGTGAAATGGCGGGTCGTCAAATCGGCGCGTTAGCCGGTCAGCATCTTAAGAAAGCGGTGCTGGAACTGGGTGGCTCTGATCCGCTGATCATTCTGGATGATGCTGATCTTGAGGCGGCGATGGATGTTGCGATGCGGGCCCGTTTTGCTAACGCCGGTCAGATCTGTATTGCGGCTAAGCGTTTTCTGGTTGTTTCCAGCCGGATGGCTGAATTTACAGAAATGCTGGTTGAACGCACCCGCGCACTGAAAGCCGGTGATCCGATGCTGGCAGATACGACACTGGCACCCATGGCCCGTCAGGACCTGCAGGATAAAGTACACCAGCAGTTGCAGGCGACTGTTGCCGATGGCGCGACATTGCTGACCGGCGGTGATGTGCTGCCGGGGGACGGTTTCTTCTATGCGCCGACAGTGCTGGCGGATGTTGAGTTGGGCATGACTGCTTTCAGTGAAGAGATCTTCGGTCCGGTAGCCGCGATTGTTTCTGTCCGCGATGAAGCAGATGCGATTGCTCAGGCGAACGCTACCCGCTTTGGTCTGGGGGCAAGCATCTGGACTCAGGATGTGGCCAAGGGAGAACAGCTGGCCCGTTGTCTGGATGTGGGAGCTGCGTTTATTAATGCTCAGGTTGCCAGTGATGTACGTATGCCATTCGGCGGTACCAAAGCGTCCGGTTTAGGCCGGGAGCTGGGTGTGAACGGTATCCGGGAGTTTTGTAACGCAAAGAGTGTGTGGGTAGCCTGATAGCGCACGTTAATAACTATGTTGATAAATGGCCGCTTTTGCGGCCATTTTTGTTAATTTTAGACACTTTTCGCGTATTTAAGCCGGTAGTTGGCTCCAGAAAAGTATCTGTACTGGTTCTAGGGATATGACTTGCCCGCGGCTATATTGTTACCTATAGTCAGCTGCTGCAAATAGCAGGTTATTAGATAGTGACCGGTGTTTTCATTTAGAATATACAGCGCCCCGGGCACCGTTTTAAGATGTATCAGGAGTTACCATGACCACAAAGACTGTTCAGATTGAATTAGCAGCAGAAACACTAGATCTGTTTACCCGTTATCAGAAGTACACCGGTACTTCTACAGAGTTTTATATTACTCAGCTGGTTGAGAAAACCCTGCCAACCGTGAAAGCCATGGTTGAAGCAATGGATGAAGCCAGCGAGAATCCGGATGCTAATCTGGATGTGATGGAAATTTTTGGCCGTAAAATGGCTGCTGCTTCTATGGAGCAGCGTGATGAAGAACAGGCTAACCCGATCAAGGTTAACTGAGTTTTACCCGTTTCATAGTGATCTCACGTTTGGGCCGCATTTATGCGGCTTTTTTTTTGCCTGCTGTTCAGTTTTTTTAATGATCCAGAACAAAAAAAATCGTCAGATTTCATTCCTTACGGTTCGTATGGATATAGATTAGCCGACTGATTGGTTATAAAATGCGCACCGGCTGATGTACCTGACTGCGTTCTGCACCAGAGTATATTTCAAAGCCGCTAAATCATGCCCTGTATGACGTCCTGTCATCTCGAATCAGGTTTAGGTAAATACTGTTTGTTTGATCAGAGCACTGTGCCTTAGCAGCTGCTCCTTTGTTGGTTGTATTGATCTGAGGAATCCGGAGATTTCATGAAAAATAGTCTATTCCCATTTTTGGTCTGGCTAAAATGTTTAACATTTCAGGATGTTAAAGCGGATTTTATTGCCGGTATCACAGGGGCGATTATTGTTCTGCCACAAGGTGTGGCGTTTGCGACGATTGCGGGTTTGCCGCCGGAATACGGCTTATATACGGCGATGGTGACGCCGATTATTGCGGCACTTTTTGGCTCGTCAAAGCATTTGATTTCAGGTCCGACAACGGCGATATCCATTGTGGTATTTTCCGCTGTTAGCGGCCACGCTCAGCCAGGCAGTGCGGAATTTGTCTCTATGGCACTGACCCTGACCTTGCTGGCGGGTATCTATCAGCTAGCGTTTGGTCTGGCCCGACTGGGTAAGCTGGTGGACTTTGTCTCCCATACAGTTGTCATTGGCTTTACCGCCGGAGCGGCGATTCTGATTGCCACCAGCCAGGTAAAGCATATTACCGGTATTCACGCAGAAAAAGGGTTGTCATTTACTGAGAGCTGGATGGTTACCCTGTCTAATCTGGATCAGCTTAACTGGGCGATTTTCTGTGTCGGTATACTGACCCTGCTGATGGCCGTGGGCATCAAGCGTTTTGTGCCTAAAGTCCCGAATTTGCTGGTTGCGATGGTATTCGGCAGCGTCATTGCGCTGGCATTTGGTGATGGTTATGGCATTGAGCTGGTAGGGGCGATTCCGACCAGTTTGCCGCCGTTATCCTTGCCTGACCTGTCGCTGGATACTATTCGTCTGCTGGCGCCAGAAGCCTTTGCGATTGCACTGTTAGGCCTCATTGAAGCGGTGTCTATCAGCCGGGCGATCGCGATTAAGTCCCAGCAACGGATTTACCCGAACCAGGAGTTTCTGGGGCAGGGGCTTTCCAATATCGTGGGCAGTTTCTTTTCCTGCTACGCAGGCTCAGGTTCGTTTACCCGTTCCGGTGTTAACTATTCCGCCGGTGCCAAATCGCCGCTGTCGGCTATTTTTGCCGCGCTGTTACTGATGCTGATTGTTTTGCTGGTTGCACCGCTGACCGCCTATTTACCGGTGGCGGCTATGGGCGGTGTGATTATGATGGTGGCGTATAATCTGGTGGATTTTCATCACATCAAAAAGATCATGCTGGCCAGCCGGCCGGAAGCGTCTGTGCTGATTATCACCTTTGTTTCGACTTTATTTCTTGAGCTGGAATTTGCGATCTATCTGGGTGTATTGCTGTCGCTGGTACTCTTCCTGGCGAAGACCTCTACACCGGAAATCACCGAAATGTCGCTGAATACTGAGCAGCGCCGTTTTGTGGAAGCGCGCAGCGGTAAAGGAGAACAGTGTCCACAGCTGAAAGTATTGCGGGTAGAAATGTCGATCTATTTCGGTTCTGTGAATCACATTCAGAACCGGATAGAACAGATTGCTGCACAGGAAGGGGTAGAGCGTATCCTGATCATCTGTCTGGGCATCAACTTCATTGATATGAGTGGGGTGGATCTGCTGGTATCACTGGACGGTAAATTGAAAGCAAAAGGCGGAGGCCTGTATTTCTTCGGGATGAAGCCTGGAGTGATAGAAAATGCTGCTAAACTGGGATTGGTTGAGGATATCGGCGAAGACCGTTTTTTCGCTAATAAGTCTGCTGCCATCAGCAGTCTATTCCCTGAACTGAATCAGAATACTTGCGAGAATTGCCAGCACCATGTGTTCCGTGAATGTGAGAAGTTTACTCAGCCGCTGATTGCCAGAGCCTGATCTGCTTCTTTCATAACTCTTTAAAATGTAAAAGCCTGTTTTTTAACAGGCTTTTTTGTCTATGATGTTTGGCGATGATGGGGGTTAACCGCCGCCGCTATTCATCCATTCAAGTGTTGCTGCGCGGCTTTCGTCGGTGACGGCTTTAACCACCGGGTTGGCCAGAACGGCTGCCCGCCAGGCGGTCATTTTCGGGCCAAGTTTTAATTCCCGGTCAAACAGAGGTAACAGAATCTCGGCCAGTTCTATGGTGGCGGGAAAGGCACAGTCAGCGTAACCGATGTTTTCATCCACCATAAATGGCTGCGCTGTAAAGAGCTCATCCAGCTTCGCCAGACGTTCTTCAAACTTGTTCAGGTGATCATCCAGTTCAGCCTGCACCCGCGTCGCCGGATCGCAATGGGCAAAGGTACGGCGCAGATGCGGTTCCAGCCACAGGTCATGATAGCGGGCCAGAAAACGGTGCCGGGCTCTTTTCAGGTTGTCATCGCTGAGCAGGCTGTGTGCCGGGTAGGCATCTTCCAGATACTCCATGATGACATCTGATTCTGAAAAATACGCTTCACCCACCCTTAACGCAGGGATTGTCCCCAGCGGTACGAGCTGCATGTATTCTGCGGTGCTGTAACCGCCCGGTGGTGGGGAGAAGGTGCAGTCGATATTTTTCAGTCCAAGTGCAATCCGTACTTTAGCGCTATAGGTACTGACAGGGAGAGAGAAGAGTTCCATGGCTAACCTTTCTGGTAGTTATTGTGCAGCCGAATTCAGCATAAAAAATGCGCTGGTTTACAGTGTGCCAGCGGCAGTCACTGGCGACTTTACCGGAAATATCTGAAAGGTATATGAATGAATTATTCTATGGCTGTAGCACAAAGTTATTAAAAATAATTTTCTTATTCTTTTCTAAGGAATTTTTTGGCTGTCCAGCTGTAATTTACTGATCTGGATCAGTAGAGCACCCGCCTGATTTTGAAACCCCTTTTCACTTGATGGATGTCAAGACACCGCAGAAGGTGCCTCTTTAAACTTTCACCTGTGACAAATCGTCGCAGTGACAAATCGTCACAGGTAGAAATAAGGAGATACCGTCATGTTTATTCCGTTCAAAGATCTGGCGCTGGTGAGCTGTTCTGTTTTGTTATGTGCTGCCGCTCTGACCGCGCAGGCTGAAGAACATAAGATGGAACATAAGCAGATGGCCAGTGCGCAGAGCATGGCTGAAGTGGTAACTACTTCCGGTGTGGTGAAAGGGGTGTTGGCTGATACTAATCAGCTTAAGGTCCAGCACCAGCGTATTCCTGAGTGGGATATGCGCCAGATGCAGATGAAATTCAATTTAGCACCGGGTATGCAGGCAGCCGACTTTAAAGAAGGTCAGGCAATTCGTTTTCATCTTAAGCAACAGAACATGATGAAGTTCACCATTACTGATGTGATTGATCAGTAATTGGGACTGCAGAGGTTGCTGATGATGAACGGAGATTGCAGGCAGTTAGCGCGTTTACTGGGCCGGGTATGGTTCGCTGCCATGCTGATGCTGGTTACGCTGAACAGTGCACTGGCGATGGTGCCGGTCAGTGAAGCACAGCAGACTGAAACAATTCTGCAGGCCTTGCCTGAGGCGACCCGTGTCGCTGACAAAGAAGCGTTGGATGGGGATGAAATTCTGATCCGGCGGGTTTTTTCTGATGACACAGAAATCGGCTATGCCTTCAATACCAATGATGTGGTAAACATTCCGGCTTACTCCGGTAAGCCAATTAATACGCTGATCGTTATGGATCCGGACGGCCAGTTGGTCGCTACCCGGGTGCTTGAGCATCACGAGCCGATCCTGCTGGTGGGCATTCCTGAACAAAAACTCTTTGATTTCGCTGACAAGTACCAGGGCCTTAACGTGACCGATCAGGTGCGGGTCGGTGCCGGTAATAATGAAGAAGTCCGCAATGTGGATGTGGTGTCCGGCGCGACCGTGACTGTGATGGTGGTGAATGAAGCCATTATGCGGGCGGCCCGTAAAGTGGCCCGTTATCTGAATATTGCCGGGCTGTCTAAACTGGCAGTCATCCCACCGGCCACCGTTAAACCGGATGTGTTTGCCAATGCCGACTGGATCAAGCTGACCGGTGACGGTTCCATTCGCCGGCTGGCATTACAGCGTAAAGACATTGATGCTGCTTTTGTGGGCACCAAGGCTGAAAATCAGGCGGCGAAAACGCCGGCTGATGCCGAAAAAGAATTCATTGAGCTGTATTACGCGCCGGTAGATATTCCGACTGTGGGCCGTAACCTGCTGGGGGATACTCAGTACGACTGGCTGATGGGTGAACTGAATCCCGGTGACAGTGCCATTGCGGTCATGGGAGAAGGGGAATACTCCTTCAAAGGTAATGGCTATGTCCGTGGCGGCATCTTTGACCGTACTCAGCTGCAGCAATCCGGCAAGGTCATCAGCTTCCACGATACTGACTATTACCGCCTGGACGATGTCTATATCGATGGCTTTCCTGGCTTCCGTGAAATGGCGATCTTCGTGATCCGCGATCAGTATGACTTTGACCCGGGCACTCCTTGGCAGCTGGAGCTGTTGGTCCGCCGTCAGATCGGTGCACTGGACAGTGTATTCACCAGTTTCTATGGCGAATATTTAACCCCTGAACAGTATTTATTACGCCCTGAACCGGTCGCACCTGTGGCCGAAGCTGAGCCTGAAGCCCTGTGGGTGAGTATCTGGCGTGAAAAGGCTTTCCAGATTGGCGTCTTGTCGGTCGCCCTGCTGGTGCTGTTTGTAATTATTTTCATTCAGGACGTGCTGGTACGTTACCCAAGACTGATGCACGGCCTGCGTCACGGCTATCTGGTGTTTACTGTGGTGTTCATTGGCTGGTATGCGCTGGGGCAGCTGTCTGTGGTGAACGTGTTTACTTTTGTGCATGCCTTCCAGGGGAACTTTCAGTGGGATCTGTTCTTACTTGATCCGATGCTGTTCATTCTCTGGGGCTTCGTCGCCATGACTATGTTGCTCTGGGGCCGTGGCATCTTCTGTGGCTGGCTGTGCCCGTTCGGTGCTCTGCAGGAGCTGATCAATGAAGCGGCCCGCCGTCTGAAAATAAAGCAATACGAAATTCCTTTCGCAGTCCATGAACGGCTGTGGGCGGTGAAGTATGTGATTCTGCTGGCGCTGTTTGCAGTGTCGCTGGAATCCCTGTCTGAAGCCGAACGTTACTCAGAAGTTGAACCCTTCAAAACAGCCTTCCTGCTGAAGTTCAACCGGGAGTGGGGTTATGTGCTCTACGCCGTGGCGTTGCTGGTGATCAATATTTTCACCCGCAAAGTGTACTGCCGCTATATCTGTCCGCTGGGGGCTGCTCTGGCAATCCCTGCACGCCTGCGTTTATTCGACTGGCTGAAGCGCCGCAAAGAATGTGGCCAGCCATGCAAAGTATGTGCGAACGAATGTGAAATTCAGGCGATCCACCCTGATGGTTCTATTAATGCCAATGAGTGCCATCAGTGTCTGGATTGCCAGGTGACGTATTACCGAAATGACAAGTGCCCACCCTTGGTGGTTAAAGCCAGAAAGCGCGCTAAGCAGCAAGCTGCAATGGCAAAAATTGAGACCCTGGATGTGACCGACTCGGCAGCGGTGCCGAACGTTTAATCCTTATTGTGGAGAATGGAAAGATGATTGATCCGAAAGATAAAAGCCTGCCGGAAATCGATGTTGAAGATCCGAAGGCAACTGAACATGTGAAAGTCAGCCGACGTCTGTTCCTCGGCGGTTCAGCCGCTCTGGCCGGTGTTGCCAGCACTTTAGGTGCAGGTATGGGCAGTGCGTTGCTGCCATCGACTGCACAGGCATCTACCGGCTCTGACAGCAGTGTTGGTCCGGGTGAGCTGGATGAATATTACGGTTTCTGGAGTGGCGGTCACTCCGGCGAAGTACGTATTCT
>CAKZPE010000038.1 GCA_937138495.1 uncultured Oceanospirillaceae bacterium | reverse complement strand
GTGGGCACGATCAAAGATGACGGCACAGGCCCAGGCCCGCACAACCCGGGTCCGGATGCAGACGACGACCGTCCGACGCTGGGCGTCAGCGCCCCGGCGGATCAGAACGAAGGCAACACCTTCGTATTCGACGTCACCCTGAGCAACGCCAAAGACAGTGACACCGTGGTGACCCTGACCCTGGGTGGCGACATCAATGCACAGGACTACAGCGCGTACGAATACGAAACCAGCCCGGGTAACTGGGCGGCGGTGCCGGGCAATGGTCAGATCACGATCCCGGCCAACAGCACCAGCGTGAACGTACGGGTCGTCACCACCGACGACAGCCTGCAGGAAAACAGCGAAGCGATCACCCTGACGGCGAACAGCGCTGACAGCGGAGTGAAGAACGCCAACACAGACGTCAGCGACAGTGCCAACGTACTGGACAACGATGCAGCAACCAGCTTCAGCATCGACGACGTCAGCATCTCCGAAGGCGGACTGATGACCTTTACGGTCAGCCGTACTGGCGATGCGCAGGCCAGCCAGAGCGTAGACTACGCCAGCAATGCCAATGGCAGTGCCGAACAGGCCGACTTCAGTGCGGTCAGCGGCACCCTGACGTTCGCGGCCGGTGAAACCAGCAAAACCTTCACCGTGCAAACCACCCAGGACGACACCTACGAAGGCGATGAAACCTTCAACGTTGTTCTGAGCAACGCCACCAACGGTGCGACCATCAGTGACGCCACCGGTGTGGGCACGATCAAAGATGACGGCACAGGCCCAGGCCCGCACAACCCGGGTCCGGATGCAGACGACGACCGTCCGACAGTAACAGGTGTTACCAGTCCGGTTGCTCAGGAAGGTGATGCTTTAGACTTCTCTGTTACTCTGAGCAATCAGAGCACTACAGCGACAGCGGTAACTATCAACCTGTCTGGCGTGACTGCCACAATAGGTACCGATACCGGCACTCCGGTTCAGGTCAGCTTTAACGGCACCGATTTCACGACTGTTACTCTGGACGGATCCGGAAATGCTGTTGTAAACGTACCGTCTGGAGATACTGACTTTATTATTCGGGTACCTACTGTTGATGATGCTGATGATACTGAAGGTCAGGAAACCCTGATCCTGTCTGCAGGTACTGACCAGAATTCCACACCTGTTGAAGGAACCGGTACTATTACGGAACCAGATGCTATTGATGATTATGGCCCGGGGGATCTTGTTGGTCTGCAAAGCGAATACTACGGTTATGCACAGGGTTCTGATGGTTCTAATCTGGAGCGTATCGCTCAGATTGAAAGCTTTGTAGATGCTAATAATCCTGATGCAACTTTTGTTGCGAAACAGGTTTATTATTCTGCGGGTAATGGTGATTTGGGTAACGGTACTAATCTACAGAGTTTCCTGGGTTCAGATGCGGCGAGCCTCTCTCAGGATCCTGGAACGACTTCTGATGCTATCTTGAAAATGCAGGGTAATATTCAGTTATCAGCAGGGACATATAATTTCAGAGTCAATGCTGATGATGGGTATCAGATCAAAATTGACGGTAAGATCGTTGCGATTGTTGATCAGATTCAGTCTCCAAGTACTGATGTACATCCGTCGTTTACCATTACTGAAAGCGGTTCGCATACTATTGAGATCCTTTATTGGGATCAGGGCGGACAGTATGTGTTTGAGCCTGAACTGAGCAGTGATGGTGGGGCTACTTATCAGCAGTTGAATACCTATCAGTTAAGTAACGGTTTTGGTACTCAGGAAGATCAGCCAATTGAATTTACCGCTGCCTCCCTGCTGGCGAATGATACTGATCCGGAAAATGATACTCTGGTGATTACCGGTGTATCTAACCCTCAGAACGGTACGCTTCAGACCACAACAGATATAAACGGTAATATTACGGGTATTACATTTACCCCTGATGCTGATTATTTTGGGCCTGCGCAGTTCGATTACACCATTTCTGATGGTAACGGCGGAACAGACACCGCGACGGTTTTCCTGACAGTTTATCCTGTCAGCGATCTGGCTGATTTAGGTGAAACAGTAACTGTGGAATCAGGTAAGCCTGCAACAGGTAATGTGCTTGATAATGTAACCGCTGATGATGGCCAACAGTCATCTGCCAGCGTTGTCAGCTTTACCGTTGATGGCAGTTCAACTACCCATGTTGCGAATGGCAGTGTTGTTGACCTGGGGAATAGCGTTGGCACAATTACAGTTCAGTCAAGCGGTGCATATACATTCACACCGGCGAATGGCTATAGCGGTACCTTACCGACCATTAACTATGTGGTAACGGATGGGACGGGTACTGTTAATTCGAGCTTGCAAATTACTGTTAATCCAAATCAGGCTTCTACAAGTCTGAGTGGAACTACCGCGACTGTATCTGAAGAAGGCCTTACCGGGGGTATTACCGATACTGATGTAAATGGTGATATTGCTCAGGCACCGACTGCAACAGATACGACCAATAATGTTTCCGCTTCCGGTCAGTTGACCTTTACTGATGTTAATACGACAGCACAACCGGGAGATCAGCCGTTTACATTCACGCTTACTGGCCCTGCCGGAGTCGAGTCTGACGGTAAACCGGTTGTATGGAGCTGGGATGCGGCAAGCAAAACTCTGACTGGTTCTGTGGCTGCTTCAAACGGCGATCCTGCATTTGATGTAGCGACTGTTGTTATTGGAGATGTCAGCAGTACTGGCAATAACCATCAGGCGGGATACACCGTTACTTTGTTGACGCCAATTGATCATGGCTCACAGAGTGTCGAAGATGTTGAGAGTCTGGATTTTGGCTTTACAGTGACTGAAGGTGGAGTTACTTCGTCTGCCGGTACATTCTCTGTAGCAGTTGAAGATGATATGCCAGTAGCAGGCGACTTCACGCAGAGTCTGGTAATTGATCAGCTTAACACCAACCTGATGTTCATTATTGATAAGTCAGGCAGTATGGGCTGGCCTGTCGGCGGTGGCTCCAGCACTGAACGCATGGAAGTGTTGCTGAAATCCATTAAGACAGTGATCGAAGCGCAGCAGGCAGCGGGTGATGTGATGGTTAAGTTTGTCACTTTCTCCAGCTCTGCGACTACACAGACCTGGATGACAGCGTCGGAAGCTCTGGCATTGATTGGTGACGGCAGCAGCGGTAGCCGTAGCAATATCTTTACCCCTGGTGGTGGCACAGACTATCAGGATGCATATGACGCTGCCCGTGGTGCAAACGGCTTTACTCAGTCCGGTACACCGGGTGTTGATGGTGCACTGGTTGCCGAACCGGGTGTGGAGGTTAAGAATGTTTCGTACTTCTTATCCGACGGTGAGCCTAGCAGTGGAAATGATAATCGTATTAACGGTAATGAGATCAGTACCTGGCGGAACTTCTTGAAGGATAATGAAATTGATTCACATGCGGTTGGTTTTGCATCTAACATCGATCCTCAGTTCCTTGATCCACTGGCGTATGACGGTGAGTATGCAGCAGAGAACAACTCTCCTGTAAACAATACACTCGACGAAGTTGAGCCGGATCGGGGTGGTATTGTTGTTACGGATTCCACACAGCTTGCCAATGAGCTGATCAGTGCACTGGCGCAGCCAGTAACCGGTAATCTGCCAGGCAGCCTTAATAATGAAAAATTTGGGGCTGACGGTGGTTATCTGCAAAGCATAACTGTTGATGGACAAACCTATTCGTATGATCCTGACGGGAACGGTGGCAGTGGTTCACTGACTTTCCCTTCTGGTATGGCAACAACGACGTCTGATCCGGCTGAGCTTATCATCACGACTAATCTTAACGGTTCGTTCCTGGTGAATTTTGCAACGGGTGAGTATGTCTATACACCGAGTAGCAGTCTTGCTTTGAATACAGAAGTCACAGAGACATTCGGGTATACATTAGCAGATAACGACGGAGATCAGACTTCCGGTAATTTCGATCTGAAAGTTGGCCGGGGTAAAGATACCGATAGTGATGGAAATATCGATCATGTTACACCGGGTAATGAAACTGCCTTCAGTGACCGTATTGTCGGAACAGGCGCTGCGGATAGCATTAATGGGTTGGCTGGCAATGACGTCATTATTGGCGGAGCCGGTAACGACATTCTGACCGGCGGTGCCGATGATGACATCTTCGACTGGGGGGCCGGCGATCAGGGAAGTACAGCTGCGCCTGCATTTGACCGTATTACTGACTTCAACGTTGCCAACGACAAGATTGATTTGTCGGACATGCTGGATGATATGGGCATTGCTAACGGTGCTGATCTGTCAACATATCTGGACTTCCAGGATTCCGTTGATGGGGTTGTCCTGAATGTTTCCAATTCAGCTAATGAAGTACAGCAACAAATCCGGTTTGATGGTCAAAGCCTGAGTGATTTACAGAACGCGACAGGTACTGCAAATGAAACAGAGTTGCTGAATAAACTTGTGAACGATACTACTTTAATAGTTTAATACACCAAGGAGATAAACCCCGCTGTTTTGTTTGAATGAAACAGCGGGGCTTTTACATGGATCAGAGTTACGATGGAGTCTTTATA
Source organism: uncultured Oceanospirillaceae bacterium (assembly GCA_937138495.1). Taxonomy (GTDB): domain Bacteria; phylum Pseudomonadota; class Gammaproteobacteria; order Pseudomonadales; family Balneatricaceae; genus Amphritea. The sequence continues at coordinate 20,638 of CAKZPE010000038.1, read as the reverse complement.
AAGTGACGCAGTTAGACGCTGACTGGGCTGTAGGTTCGCGGCAGGAGCATTTCGTCGACCCTCTGCTTGATGCGCTAGTATCTTTATCCAGATATTACGGTATGCCGGCTTCCGCCGATTCTCTGACCAGTGGTTTGCCTCTTGTCGATGGTCAGCTGGATGTAGAACTCTTCCCCAGGGCGGCAGAGCGTATAGGGCTGGCAGCACGGCTTGCCCGGCAGAATCTGTCTCAGATTCATAACCTCTTATTACCTTGTGTTCTGCTGCTTAAGGGGAGGCGTTGCTGCATTCTCCTTAAGATTGATCACGATAAAGGTGAAGCTCATATTCTTCAGCCTGAAGTGGGTGACGGTGAAATGATTCTGCCAATCGAACAGTTGGCAGAAAGTTTTACCGGCAATGTCTTCTACGTTAAGAAAAAGTATCAGTTTGACCAGCGTAGCCCTGATGTACTGGGTGATAAAAAGCAGCACTGGTTCTGGGGCACCGTGATGAAAGTCATGCCCATTTACAGAGATGTGTTAGTCGCTTCATTGCTGATTAACTGTTTCGCGGTTGCATCACCTTTGTTTGTCATGAACGTATACGACCGGATTGTTCCTAATCTGGCATTTGATTCATTGTGGGTGCTGGCAGTTGGTGTATCGCTTGTCTTTCTGTTTGATTTTCTGTTGCGAAAACTACGCTATTACTTCATTGATGTGGCCAGCAAAAAACTCGATTTGCAGCTCTCGGCGAAGATTTTCTCCAGAGTGATGGGCATACGGCTCGAAGCCCGACCGTTATCGGTGGGTGCTTTTGCCAATAATCTTCAGTCGTTTGAAGCGATAAGAGAGTTTATAACCTCGGCAACGATAAGTGCGCTTGTCGATTTACCTTTTACTATCATTTTCTTACTTGTTATCTGGATTGTTGGCGGTCCGTTGGTGGCAATTCCGATAGTAGTCATTGTTATTCTTCTTGGTTACAGCATGTATTTGCAGAAGCCGTTAGCTCAGCAGATTGAGCTGACGTCAAAGTTGTCTTCGCAGAAACAGGCGACTCTTATCGAAGGATTATATGGCATTGAGGCTATTAAGATTACCGACTCCCAAAGTAAGTATCAGGTACTGTGGGAGCAGTCGATCAGCGAAATGGGTAAACATGATATAAAAACCCGTCGGCTGACTAACAGTGCTTCCAGCTTATCCAGCTTCCTGCAGCAAATGATGACTGTCGCTGTGATTATTGTCGGTGTGTATCTGGTTGCTGACGGTGAGTTAACCATGGGGGGCATCATTGCTGCGGTAATGCTGGGTGGGAGGGCCGTAGGGCCAATGGCACAGGTGTCGTTACTGGCAACCCGGTACAATCAGGCTAAATCTTCCATGACGCTGATTAACCAGGTAATGGAAATGCCGCTTGAACAGGAAGAAGGGCGGAAATATGTCAGTCATTCTAAGCTAAATGGCAAGATTGAATTTGATAACGTCAGTTTTTCGTATCCGGGATATGAATCTAACGCGCTGAATAATATCAGCTTTACAATCAACCCGGGTGAACGTGTTGCACTGATTGGCAGTATCGGTGCCGGTAAGAGTACTCTGGAAAAATTAATTTTGGGGTTATATGTACCTACGGAAGGTGATATCCGGATCGATGGTGTGAACATTCAGCAGCTGCATCCGGCAGAGTTACGTCGCAACATTGGGTGTATTACTCAGGATGCTCAGCTCTTCTTTGGAAGTATCCGCGATAATATTGTCTTGGGAACACCTTTCGCATCAGATCAGGCTCTCTTGAGGGCGGCTGAGTGGGGTGGGGTAACAGAGTTTACCAACCATGATCCGGACGGTCTTGAGCGACAGGTAGGAGAGGGTGGACGCCAGCTTTCTGGCGGTCAGCGCCAGGCAGTTGCGGCTGCACGGGCAATGATTATGGATCCTCCTATTTTTGTATTGGATGAGCCAACCAGTCAACTGGACCGCCGGTCTGAACAAAGGCTGCTGGAGCAACTGAAAAAGCTTGATGACACTAAAACGATTTTCCTCAGTACTCATAAATCAAGCATGCTGGATGTCGTAGACCGTATTGTTGTGTTGGAGAAAGGCCGTCTGATTGCGGATGGACCTAAGCTTGAAGTGATCAATTGGTTGCGTGAAGGTGGCCCCCGCAGCGGCCCGACGCAGCAGAGAGGATAATTGCTGATGACGAAGCAAATGGATCATTCAGCAGATATAAAGCCATCATGTGATAAAGATGTGGCCGGTGTTCGCGATACTCATGCTGAAACAGATAAAAATGATGCAGTTAGCAGCATGAATAAAACTTCAGAAGATACAGAGAATGAGGCTCCGGGGACTGCGAAGCAGGCAATGTCTGAAATGTCTCAGGCGTCAAAAATGGCTCGGCAGGAAAACGTCAGTGTCGATCCTGAATTGCATGAATTTATCGACAGTGCCGCAGAAGCTGTTTTACTGGATACGCCCCGTAGCTCGAGGGTATTGCTATGGGCAGTATTTGCTTTTCTTATTGTCATTGTTGTTTGGGCGTATTTCGCAGAACTGGACGAAATTACCCGGGGTGAAGGCAGCGTTATTCCTTCTCAGCAATTACAGGTTGTTCAGTATCTTGAAGGCGGAATCGTAGAAGAAATTTTTGTAAAGGAAGGTCAGGAAGTGTCGCCGGGCCAGCCTTTAGTCAGAGTCGATGACACCCGTTTCCTGTCAGATTTCAGAGAGCGCGAGCAGGAAGCTGCATTTTTAAAAGTATCTGTGGCGCGGTTACGGGCAGAACTGAAAAGTGTTGATATAAACGATGAAGCTGCACCGGATGACTGGCAGGATAATGTCAAAGTTATCGTTACTCCTGTTGAAATAGAAGCAGATATCCAGGAGCAATTTCCGCTGATGGTTGGTCGGGAGCAAGAACAGCTTGCAGAGTACCAGCGTAATCTTCGTAACCAACTGAGCATTCTTGGCCGACAGATAGATCAGAAAGAACAGGAGCTGCGGGAGTCACAGTCACGGATCAGTCACCTGCAGCGCTCTTATAATTTAAGCCTTGAAGAGCTTAAGATTACCAAGCCGCTGGCGGAACAGGGAATTATTCCCCGAATTGAAGTGTTAAAGCTGGAACGTGAACTAAACGGATTTAAACAGGAACTGGAAGGCGCGCGACTGGTGGTGCCTAAGATTCAGTCAGGCATTCAGGAAGCGTTTGATAAGCGCCGTGAAGTTGCTTATGCAGCGCGCTCCGAAAGTCTGGGTAAGCTGAATGAAATGCTGGCCAAACTGAACCAGACAAAAGAAGCTCAGGTGGGTTTGAAAGACCGTGTAGAGCGTACGACAGTCGTATCACCGGTACAGGGAACAATCAAAACTTTGTTGGTGAATACCTTGGGTGGAGTTATTCAGCCAGGCATGGATCTGGTAGAGATTGTACCGACAGAAGATCAGTTACTGATCGAAGCAAAAATTGCGCCGAAGGATATTGCGTTCCTTCGGCCGGGACTGAAAGCCATTGTGCGGCTGACAGCCTATGATTTTGCCATTTATGGCGGGCTCGAGGGTAAGCTGGAGCATATCAGTGCAGATAGCATCGAAGATGAAAAAGGTAATATTTATTATCTTATTCGAATCCGTACTGAAAACAGCAGCTTAGCCAGAGGCAAAGACGACTTGCCGATCATTCCGGGAATGATGGCAACAGTCGATATAATGACGGGAAAAAAGAGCGTTTTAGATTATTTGCTAAAACCGATTTTTAAAGCTCAACAACGGGCATTGACGGAACGATGAAACTAACAGGGACCACAGTTCGGGGGGGAAAAGGGGAATATGTTAAAACTATCTAGGTATGGCCTGGCAGTGATGATTGCCTGCGGAGGTGCTGCTCAGGCACAGACTCTGATGGAGGCCGCTGCGTATACAATTGAGAGTTCGCCGGATGTTGGCATTATTAAGAGCCAGTATCTGAGTCGGACTGAGCAAATCGGTGTATCGAAGGCAGGGTATCTGCCAACGGTTGATCTGGCATTAGGCTATGGTCAGGAATGGACTGACAGTCCTAGCACCCGTACGCCGCAGAACGGCCATGAAGACGTTGAGCTGACCCGTAAAGAGGCGTCGCTGACTCTTTCTCAGTTACTGTACGACGGAAGCCGTACCAGTAATGAAGTAGACCGTGTGACATCTGAAGCGACAGCACACCGTTATCAGTTATGGTCTGCTGCTGAAAATATTACGCTGGAAGTGGCTGATGCTTATCTGAATGTTATTCACGCACAGAATGAACTGGGTCTGGCAGAGCAGAATCTGAATGACCATATCGAGATTCTTGAAGGAATCCGCGAACGTTCTGAGTCAGGTCTGAGTTCTGCTTCAGATCTTTCTCAGGTGAAAGGTCGTCTGAGCCGTGCGCATGCGAACTATTTGTCTACAGAAAATAATCTGCTGGATGCTAAAGCACGGTACTTTAAAATTGTTGGCCAGGATGCGGATGACCTGCAAGCAGTAAGCGACATTGACGAAAGCATGCCATTTTCGTACGAAGAAGCATTGCAACACGCAGGCAAGGTACATCCCACTCTTCAGGCGGCTCGCTTTGATGTAGATGCTGCTGAAGCCCAGTTGCGGGTACAGGATGCTTCTTTCCGTCCTGATGTGCGTTTTGAGCTGGGTGGAACCTGGAACGATGATCTGGACGGTACCGAAGGTCATAACAACGACCGGACAGCAATGATCCGTTTACGTTATAACCTGTTTAACGGTAATGCTGATACTTATCGTGAAAAGCAGGCTTATTATCAGTTGATGGAAGCGACCGGCATTGAAGAGCGGGCGCAGCGTCAGGTAGCTGAAGGTCTTAGTCTGGCCTGGAACGCATATCAGTTGCTGGATAAGCAAATGGAATTTTTGACCGGATACGTTGAAGAGAGTGATAAAACACTTATTGCTTACGAGCAGCAGTTTGAGCTGAGCCGTCGTACGTTGGTTGACTTGCTGGATGCGGAAAATGAACTGTTTGAATCCCGTCGTCAGCTGTTAGCTGCTGAACGTGATTACACAATGTCTAAATACCGTGTACTGAATGCTATGGGCGAATTACTGGCGGTTCTGAACATCGACCGTACCAGCGTCCTGTCTGCCGCAGAAGTTGAAGAGATTCAGTCCCTGAACTGATTCTTTAATGGCTGAAATAAAGCACCTGTTCCTGACGGATCCGGTGCTTTTTTATTGCCTGTAAAATAACTGATCTGGGTCTGTCCGGTGTTAAATACCCGTAGGCAGGAATACTGCTAATAGCAGGAAATTGGGCTATAATCGCCGCTTTTTAAAATTAACGTGAAAGTAACACCATGAGCGAAACGCTGGAAAAGGCAAATAAAACCCGGTTAAACAAGTTGCAGAAACGACTGCGACGGGAAATGGGGCGTGCTATCGAAGATTTCAATATGATCGAAGATGGCGATAAAGTCATGGTGTGCCTGTCTGGCGGTAAGGATTCATTTGCCATGCTGGATATTCTGATGAACCTTCAGAAAAGTGCGCCAATCCAGTTTGAAATTCTGGCTGTGAATCTGGATCAGAAACAGCCGGGCTTCCCCGAGCATGTACTTCCTGAATACCTGTCTTCTGTAGGTGTGCCGTTTCATATTATCGAACGGGATACGTATTCTGTTGTAAAAGAAGTGGTGCCTGAAGGTAAAACAACCTGCTCGCTGTGTTCACGTTTACGTCGCGGTACGCTGTATGGTTTTGCAGAAGAAGTGGGGGCTAACAAGATTGCTCTTGGTCATCACCGTGACGACATTCTGGAAACCTTTTTCCTGAATATGTTCTACGGCGGTAAGTTGAAATCTATGCCACCAAAGCTGGTCAGTGATGACGGCAAAAATATGGTAATCCGGCCGTTGGCGTATGCCCGTGAAAAAGATATCGAGGCCTATGCGCAGTTACGCGAGTTTCCGATTATTCCGTGTAACCTGTGTGGCTCTCAGGATGGCCTTCAGCGCCAGGTAGTGAAAGATATGCTGCAAACCTGGGATAAAGCACACCCTGGCCGTATTGAAACCATGTTCCGCTCTTTGCAGAACGTTGTTCCTTCACATCTGGCAGACATTGAGCTGTTTGATTTTAAAGGCCTGCAACGGGGCTATGCTCACGGTATTGCGGAACCTGAGAGTAAAGGTCTTAACCAGGCGACACCGGCAGCTATGCCGGAGATGATTGATATATTGGCGCTCTGATGACTGATCAGCAGGAAGTGCCGTTAACCGTCTGGGTTGATGCTGATGCATGCCCGAATGTCATCAAAGAAATTTTATTCCGTGCGGCGGACCGTAAGCAGATACCTACAGTACTGGTGGCTAATCAGTTTCTGCGGGTGCCGCAGTCTGCCTATATCCGTTCGGTACAGGTCGCTTCCGGGTTTGATGTGGCCGACAACTACATTGCTGAACATTGTCAGGGAGATGATCTGGTCATTACTGCGGATATTCCGCTGGCAGCAGACGTTGTAGACAAAGGTGTGCTGGCGATTAATCCACGGGGTGAACTCTATACCGCAGAAAATATCCGCCAGCGTTTAAACATGCGAGACTTCATGGCAGAGTTGCGGGATGCTGGCATGGTCAGTGGTGGTCCGCCGAAGCTGGGTCAGCAGGAACGGCAGCAATTTGCCAACCAGCTGGACCGTTTGCTCACAAAACTGCTCCGTAAGCGATAAGTATTCTTCTACGTCTTTAGACGTATCCCTTCGATTTTTACTGCCCAACCGGTATTGATTTGCTAGTTTCATAGCTTCTTTTACAGATACGTGAGGAAGTTATGGAGCAGTCACTGGTTACACTTGAGCGTCAGGATGCGCTGGTAATATTACGTCTTAACCGCCCACAGGCATATAACTCTCTTTCATTACAATTGTTGGAAGCGATTCAGGCTGCACTGCTGACAGTCGCTGAAGATGATGGCATTGGTGTGTTGGTAATAGCAGGAAATGGCCGTGGGTTTTGTTCAGGGCATGATCTTAAAGAGATGAGTGGTACAGATGATCGCTGTCTACACCAACAGATCTTTGCCACCTGTTCAGCGGTCATGCAACAGATAGTTGCATTACCGGTGCCAGTGATTGCGCAGGTACACGGCATTGCCACCGCTGCAGGTTGTCAGCTTGTTGCCAGTTGTGACCTTGCTGTAGCCGCGGACACGGCACGGTTTGCTACGCCGGGAGTAAACATTGGTCTGTTCTGTTCTACACCGATGGTTGCCCTGAGCCGGGCAGTTCAGCCTAAGCATGCAATGGAAATGTTATTACTGGGTGAGATGATCAGCGCGCAGCGGGCCGCAGAAATCGGTCTGATTAACTGGCAGGTGGAAGAAGCTGAGCTGGAAAACTATACGCTTAAGGTTGCGGGTAAAATTGCAGCGCATTCCAGAGCCGCTGTCAGATTAGGTAAGAAAGGTTTTTATGAACAGATAAATCTGGTGTTGCCAGATGCTTACAACCACTGCAGTCAGCTGATGACAGACAATATGCAGCTGGATGATTGTGCTGAAGGAATTGATGCGTTTATTCATAAGCGTGATCCCAACTGGTCACACCGCTAAAAGCAGCACAAAAAATACGCGCTGCACGCTTGTTAGCCGGTCAGCGGGTCTGGTACATTTAGCCTTATGAAATTTTATAGCTAAAAATTGTTTGTATATTCACTTTGGTTATAATTTATTCTTATCAGCTATAAGTTTACAGGCCGTGACCGGTTTTTATTTTCTGATCCGGCCTGTAGATGAACACAATAAAAAGCAGTATGTGAGTTTGTGGTGGGGTGAACCGCTTCATGCTTTCAGTATGCACGACGGAGGGATTTCGATGCATAAGCAATACATCTCAATGTTTGTAGCAGGTGCAGTGTTGTCCCTGGCTGGGGGTGTGCAGGCCGCAACCTCCGAAGCTCTGATTAAACAGGGGCGGGATGTTTTCCTGAACAAATCCAAAGGCAATTGTATTTCCTGCCACCAGATCAATGATCCGGATGCCAAGTTGGCAGGTAATCAGGGGCCACCTATGATTGCTATGTCTCAGCGATTTCCGGATAAGCGTAAACTGCGCGCTCAGATCTGGGACCCGACAATCAATAATCCTTTGACCATCATGCCGCCACTGGGCAAACACTGGATTCTTTCAGAAGACCAGATTGACGCTGTGGTTGAGTATATTTATCAGTTTTAAGTGACGTATTACTACGTATTTGAGGACAGAATTATGACAATGCATCGTCGTACTGTGGTTAAAGCTATGCTTGCCTGCGGTGCTTTAGTGGGTTTAGGTGCGGTAATTCCCGGCGCAGCATTTGCTGCCCGTAATAAGGATGCTTTCAGTTCGGATGATCAGGCAAAAGCCATGCAGGCTTTGTTTGATGCAGAACCGGCTAACAGCCAGGACATCGTGCTTAAAGCTCCGAGCATTGCTGAAAATGGTGCGGTTGTTCCGGTTACCGTCAGCACTGAAATGACCGGTGTTGAAAGTATCAGCATTTTCGTTGCCGATAACCCGACACCACTGGTTGCAGAATTTATGATTCCTGCCGGAACCAAAGCCAGTGTGGCTACACGTATCCGTATGGGAAAAACCTCAACGATAACCGCAGTTGTAAAAGCAGATGGCAAGCTGTTCAGCACTGCCCGTGAAACCAAGGTCACCATCGGTGGCTGCGGCGGTTAACAGAACAGAACGGAGAGTTTTCCCATGGCGGGTATTTTTAAAGTTAAAGCAAAGGCGAAAGACGGCGTGACCAAGGTAAAGATGCTGGCGAAGCATGTAATGGAAACCGGTCAGCGTAAAGATAAGAAAACCGGCGAAATTATTCCGGCTAAATTTATTCAGGAAATTACCGTGCAACATGCGGGTAATACGGTTTTCTCAGGGCAGTTGGGGACAGCGATGTCTAAAAATCCATATTTTTCGTTTACGTTTACTGGCGGTGCCAAAGGTGAAGAGTTGTCGATCAGCTGGACAGAGAACACCGGAGCATCGGCAACCGAGACCGCTAAAATTAAGTAAGGTCCGGTATTGCTGAAAAGCGCTTATTGCGGAGAAGGATCATGAGAATAATAACAGGCTTAGTCACGGTCGGAATGCTGTCTCTGGGGTTGCCGCTGCAGGCTGCTGACAGTGGCTTTAATCTGGAAACGGTTAATCCCGAGGCTGACCGTCTGGCATTGCAGGCGTTTTATAAAAAGCGTTATCCCGATGTAAAAATCGAAGATTATGTAAACGGTATCTATGCTCTGGATGCGGAATCCCATGAGCAGTGGCAGGAAATTGAAGAATTCCCACCTTACGAGTTCTCCATCGAGGAAGGAGAAGTATTATTTAATGCGCCTTTCGCCAATGGCAAAACCTATGCCGACTGCTTCGAAAATGGCGGTATCGGTATCCGGCAGAATTTTCCTTACTGGGACAAAGAAGACGGTACGGTAAAAACACTGGAATATGCGATTAATGAATGCCGGGAAGATAATGGTGACAAACCTCTGAAATGGGGTAAAGGTGATATTGCACGTATTTCTGCGTATATGGCCTGGACGTCCCGGGATAACGTTTTTGAGATTCAGATTCCACAAGATGACAGCCGGGCATTACAGGCCTATCTGGATGGTAAGAAGTTCTTCTATACCAAACGGGGTCAGCTGAATTTATCTTGTGCCAATTGTCACCTGCAGGGATCAAATATCCGTATTCGGGCTGACTTACCCGGTCCGATGCTGGGACAGGTAACTCACTGGCCGGTGTTCCGCTCTAAGTGGGGGAATCTGGGAACTCTGCACCGCCGTTATGCGGGTTGTCACCGGGATTCCCGTTCCAAGCCGCTAAAGCCGCAGGCTGAAGGCTTCCGTAATCTGGAATATTTCCAGACTTACATGAGCAACGGACTGGTTGTAAATGGTCCGGGCGCCCGTAAATAAAAAACTGCAGGAGATGAATATGAAGAAAGTAATGATCTTATGTGCTGCAGTCTTATTTAGTCAGGCGGTGGCCGCTGAAACCTATCAGGACGCGTTTAATAAAGCCCGTGCGATGTACGGCAAAGGGCATGAATTCCAGTGGCAGGGTAAAACCTATCAAACGCTGCATGAAGAAGAAATTGAAGCGGATGTTGACGCCACTGAAGCTAACGCTAAAGCGCTGCTGGAAAAAGCGGTTGCTGCCAATAAGAAAGTCGCTGACGTAGGCTTTGAATGGAAGCTGACCGGTGGTTTGCTGAAGCAGTCTGCACAGGCTATTGACGCGGGTGATTACCGTAAAGCACTGGATCTGGCTGCCCAGGCAAAATATCACGCCCGTATCGGTTTCGCCCAGTACGGGTATGCTCAGGCTAACTGGATTAAAGCTGTGCCTCAATAACAGCACTTAAATACAGATTATAAGCGCCCAAGTCAGTTGGGCGTTTTTATTTCAGAGAGAAACAGAATATGTCGATGACGCGACGGGAATTCGCGCAGTTACTGGGTCTGGCCGGTGCCGCCGGGTTACTGCCTCTACAGGGATTTGCAGCAAAGAAGCAGCCGGCAGATATGTATGAACTGGGCAATTTTGGCAACGTGCGTTTATTGCATATGACCGATTGTCATGCCCAGTTACAGCCGGTGTATTTCCGTGAACCGAACGTCAACCTGGGAGTGGGTAACGCGCGGGGGAAAGCGCCTCATCTGGTCGGTAATCACCTGCTGGAACATTTTTCTGTTCGCCCGGGTACATTGGAAGCCCATGCGTTCAGCTGTCTGAATTTTCAGCAGGATGCGAACCGCTATGGCAAGGTCGGTGGTTTTGCACATATCCGTACGTTGGTTGAACGGTTACGGCAAAGTTACGGCAATGAGCATACCCTGTTGCTGGACGGCGGCGATACCTGGCAGGGCTCAGGTACGGCGTATAAAACCCGTGGTATGGATATGGTGAAGGCGGCCAATCTGCTGGGTGTGGATGTTATGACCGGCCATTGGGAGTTTACTTATCATCAAGAAGAAATATTACAGAATATTGCTGCATTTAATGGTGAGTTTCTGGCGCAGAATGTCTTTATTACAGAAGATGCTCTGTTCGAAGGCGCAGATGAATACGTGTTTGATGAAGACAGTGGCCGGGTGTTTAAACCCTATACCATCCGTGAAATGGGCAGTGCCCGAATTGCGGTGATCGGTCAGTGTTTTCCCCGGACGAAGATTGCCAATCCTGCCAGGTTTATCCCAGACTGGACCTTTGATATCTATGATGAAAACCTGCAGGCACTGGTGGATGAAGTCCGTCAGGCAGAATCTGTGGATGCAGTTATCCTGCTTTCCCATAACGGTATGGATGTTGATCTGGAACTGGCGAAGCGGGTGAGTGGGATCGATGTGATTCTGGGAGGGCATACGCATGATGGTATGCCGGCACCTTCACTGGTGAAGAACAACGGTGGCAAAACCCTTGTCTGTAATGTTGGCTCTAATGGTAAATTTATTGGCGTGATGGATCTGGATATCCGAAATGGCAAGGTTCAGGATTACCGTTATCGCCTGTTACCGGTGTTCTCTGATCTGTTACCGGCCGATGCAGAAATGAGCCAGCTGATTACCGATATCCGTACGCCACATCTGGACTGGTTGCAGGAAGAATTGGCGGTGGCTGATGAGCTGATGTTCCGCCGTGGTAACTTCAATGGTACTTTTGATCAGCTAATCTGTGATGCCTTAAGAGAGCGGCAAGGGGCACAAATCTCCCTGTCACCGGGCTTTCGCTGGGGAACTACGGTGTTGCAGGGGCAAATGGTGACGATGGAGCATGTGCTGGATCAAACCTGTCTGACGTATCCGGAAACCTATGTCCGGGAGATGACCGGTGAAGAACTGAAGCTGATTCTGGAAGATGTGGCGGATAACCTGTTCAATCCAGATCCTTATTTGCAGTCCGGTGGTGATATGGTCAGGGTTGGTGGTTTTGATTATGTCTGTGATCCGCTGGCACCGATTGGTAAACGGGTATCACAGATGACACTGGATGACGGTACGCTGATTGATGCCGGAAAGTCATACAAAGTTGCCGGCTGGGCGACGGTTGGTGCCCGTTCGGAAGGGGCGGATATCTGGGATGTGGTTGCGGATTACCTGCGGGACCATCAAACTGCGCGTATCAGTAAACTCAATACCCCTAAACTGCTGAATGTGAAAGGTAATCCTGGCATTGTGGATTACAGCTAATCAGTGTGACGCTGATATATATCAAACCGGCCCTGTGCCGGTTTGTTTGTCTGAGGGGCGGCAGTTGGCGGCAGCTGATGAGTTGTTTAGAATGATCCGGCGATACGGTATTTTTTGATTTATCCAGAGGTTTTAACTCTTATGATGTATCAGCGTCTTTTATGTGGTTTGGCACTTGCTGTGATATTGGCAGGGTGTAACGGGGCAAATGTGCAACCAAGTGAAGCTGCCGGTCAGCAAGAGCTTCCTGGCGGGGCAGAAACAACGGGCACAACCGGACAGATACCACAACAAGCAGCCCCGGCCAGTATCACCCAGCCACAAATGGACGCTTTGGAAAATATTAATAACAGGATAACCCTTCTTCAGGAGCAGGTACTGCAACTTAAAGTGCAGAACGGTGCGCTGGCGGAGCGCAGCCAGCTGCTACTGACACAGTTTCAGGTGCTGGCGCAGGATGTGAAAAGGGGCAATCGTGGCATAGGTGGGCAAAGTACCTCTGCTAATCAGCAGGAGCAGGCGATGGCTGGCACTGATCAGCTGATTCGCCGCCTTGATCAGCAATTAATGGAGCTGGAACAATTATCCCCGGCGTTAGGTGGCGGTAATGCTTTCCGGCTTGCCACGACCTATACCGCCAAACGGCAATGGATTTTAGTGCGCTATAACCGTTTAACCGGAGAAAGCTGGATTTCGGAAGGGGGGAGCTGGTTGCCCCTGGGGGATGAGTTCGACTTGCCTATTTCGGAATATGAGATTCAGATTCGCAGTGCAGCCAGTGATGCCAAAGGGTACGTTGCTGCGCGAATTGATAATAACACCGGCGATACCTGGTGGCTGAATGATCAGCAATGGGTGTCCTACGAATAATGTCTGCTATGAATACATCTCTGCCAAATACAACACAACAGTCTGTTTTTCAGCAATTACATGCACCGTCCATCCCTCTGGATGATGATGTGCAGCGTCTGGTTGATATTTTTAACCGTTGTTTCTCTGTTAGTCATAATACGATTTTGGTCAGCGGAGATGATGAGCCGGTGTATTTACCGGCAGATAACGAATGTAAGTACCACCGGATTATTTTTGCGCACGGTTTTTTTTCCAGTGCCCTCCATGAGATCAGCCACTGGTGTGTGGCCGGTCCCCAGCGCTGGTTACTGGAAGATTTTGGTTACTGGTATAAGCCTGATGGTCGCAGTGCCGCGGAGCAGGCCGAGTTTGAGAGAGTAGAAGTAAAGCCTCAGGCGTTTGAATGGTTGTTTAGCCATGCGTCCGGTCGAAAGTTTCATTTCAGTGCGGATAACCTGGCCAGTGATATTGGTGCCAGTGAGAGTTTTAAGCAAAATGTTGTACTGCAGATCCGGCAGTTTTTAGAGCAGGGCCTGCCCTCGCGGCCGGCATTGCTGATGGCTGTATTGCGTGAAGAGTTTGGCAGTGAGCTGCCTCATACCGATCATTTTTCGCTGGCATAAAAAAGACCGGGAGTGCCGGCCTTTGTTAATTTTTCGTTGCGACTGAAATCAGTGGGTGTGTTTTTTGCCCATAGCAGACATCACAGATTTAACCGGCACGGTCAGTTCTTGCTTGCTGCCATCGTCAAACTCCAGTGTCAGATCAATGCTGTCACCTTCTGCCAATTCCTTTTTCAGGCCCATCAGCATGATGTGGTGACCACCGGGTTTCAGAACCACCCGTTCTTTACCAAACAGGGTAATTTGCGGAATCTGGCGCATTTGCATCTCGCCGTTTTCACCGTGTCTGTGGGTGTGCATTTCTACTTTTTCAGCCACTGAACTGTCTGCTTTGATCAGGGCGACCTGCTTTTTACCTGTATTATGCAGGTCCATGAAGGCTGCACTGTTCATTTGGCCCGGTGGCACTGCACGGGCATAAGGGTGGTCAACTTCAACGTCGGCAAGTACTGAGCCGCTGGCGGTCAGCCCGCCTAACAGTAAGCCGGTGGTTAGCAGACGCTTTAATGACTGTGGAAATAGCTGGCGCATACGGGTTCCTTCTGTGCAGTGTGTACTGATGCGGTTTAAAGTCTAAGAATAAAGAGTGATGTCAGCCTTCGGCCAGCAGTTCACGAATTGCCGTGACAACACCGTCCGGCGGTGTACCGTGGGGCAATGCTTTACTGAACTGGCCATGCTGGTCAATCAGGTAAGTGCGGGATGAATGGTCAACGGCATAGCCCATTGCGGAATCTCCCATATCCACTATTTTGTAGAAAGCTCCGTAGCGTTTAACAATGTCGTCAATAGCGCTTCTTTCTCCGGTCAGGCCAACCATTGTCGGGAAGAAAAAGCGGCTGTACTGGGCCAGTTTTTCAGGCGTGTCCCGTTCCGGGTCAACACTGATAAAGACGGGCTGTACGCCGGCAGCTTCTGCCGGATCAAGGTTTTTCAGTGCCTGAGACATAATTGCCAGAGAGGTGGGGCATACATCCGGGCAGGATGCGTAGCCAATGTACATCGCGACGACTTTGCCACGGTAATCAGATAATGATACTTCACCGGCTGCTGACTGCAGGGTAAATTCCCCCCCTAACTGATTCAGGCCATTGGTGGCTGATTTTTTCGGTGACATATATAACGCAATTGCCAGGCCTGTCAGCAGACAGAGTGTCAGAATCAGCAGATTACGCAGGGTAGAAAATGATGTCATTATTTTGCCTTAAATCCGAACCGGGTTGTTATCTTGCCATCAGGTGTATCCATCAGTACGGTTGCCTGCCAGAGCATTTCTCCGGTGGTACAGGCCCCAAGTATCGACTGGCCACGAAACAGGCCTGCCTGATCCTGTGCCGGTGAGAATGCTGTCTGGTTAGGCCCCATAAACATATCCATTCCCTGTAGGTCTAACAGTACATTTGAAGATTCAATACCCTCTACTTTAACCTGCCAGTCGGTTGGCTGCAGAGAAGATACCTTTCCGGATACGGACTCCAGCGTAATGCTGAACCCGTCTCCCTGTGCTGTGCAGGCGGACTGGCCGACATCGCAATCAGCGGCGGTGAGTTCAATTTCTGTCGGTTCCAGCAGGTTAAAGCGCTCGGCAAAAAGCCAGAGAACAGCCAGTGCTGCAATCAGCAACAGGGTGCCGAGTAAAGATAATGCAGATTTGTTGCCAGAAGATAAGGTGTTACTGGTCATCGGATTACAACTAATATTCAGAATATGGATGTATTATCGTTATAAATCTGTCAGATAGCTATGTGGCAGATTGTCGCAATTGTGTCAAAGTTGCATTTAAAAGGTGACTTGGCTACCGTCTGAATGACATCAGCGCACCTGTATACAAGGAAATCATGCATGGTTATGCAATGGGATCGGTTACTGACCACAAAACGGTACGGCCACGAACAGGTTACTCCGGAAGAAATTGGCCGCAGCCATTTTCATAAAGACCACGACCGGATTATTTTTTCCAGCGCTTTCCGGCGGCTTGGGCGTAAGACCCAGGTGCATCCGATGGCCCTTAACGATCACATACATACCCGGCTGACCCATAGTATAGAAGTGGGCAGTGTGGGCCGTAGCCTCGGTATCCGGGTTGGGGAGCTGCTACAGGATCAATTGCCTCACTGGGTATCAGCCTATGATCTGGGAACCATTGTTCAGTCTGCCTGTTTAGCCCATGACATTGGTAATCCGCCTTTTGGCCATGCCGGAGAATATGCCATCCGTGACTGGTTCAAACATAAAGCCGGTGCTCAGTTGTTAGAAGGTGTCTCTGATCTGGAGCGTAAAGATCTGGAAACGTTTGAAGGAAACGCCCAGGGATTTCGGGTCGTCACCCGTATTGAAAACCATCTGTTTAACGGTGGTTTGCGTCTGACATTCCCAACACTGGGAACCTTGCTTAAATATCCGTGGACAGTAGACGCTGCCAGCCCGAAAGGGAAGTTCAGCTGCTTTTTAACTGAGCTGGAGATCATGACCAGCCTGAGTAAAGAGTTGGGTCTGGTTCAGTTAGGTGACAACCACTGGTGCCGCCACCCGCTAACGTATCTGATGGAAGCAGCGGACGACATTTGCTATGCCATTCTTGATCTGGAAGATGCCATTGAACTGAATATCCTGGGCTTTGAAGATATCAAACCGATCTTGCTACAGCTCTGTGGCGACCTGGAGTACGACGATGCCATTTTTGCTACTCAGGCATCGGCCCGCCGTAAAATTTCTGCCTTGCGGGGTAAGGCCATGGAAAATATGGTTGAGTCGACGGTTCAGGCGTATATGGCGAATTTGCCTGCCATCATGAACGGTGAATACGAAGGCGAGTTACTCAGCGATGGCAGTGCGGATGTCCGTGATGGCTTGCAGAAAGCTAAAGCACTCGCCCGTAACCGGGTCTTTCCTGATAACCGCAAAGCTGAACTTGAAGTGGGTGCCTACAGCACACTGGGCACCTTGCTGGATGCTTTTTGTGCGGCGGCCTATGAGCTCCATTGCGGTGGCCACGAGAATCTCAGTTACCGCAGTCAGAAAATTATCAGCCTGATGGGTATTCACAGCCCACAACCTGAATGGGATTTATATCCGTCTTATATGCGGGTACTCGATTTCATCGGTGGGATGACCGATAATTATGCCGCCTATCTGGCCCGGCAAATTGGTGGGATGGTGAACTCCCGTCCGGGCTGAGTTTTTATTTTTGGAGTATTAAACAGTGTCCATGCGTGATCAGTTAAGTGGCTTGGTATTTTCAACTGAGAAGGGGCAGATGTGCCCTGGATGTCAGCAGGCGCTGGACGAATGTGCCTGTGATGCACTGGCTGAAGAACAGCGGTTGGAACAGCTGGACGGTATCGTTCGTATTCGCCGTGAAACCGCTGGCCGTAAAGGTAAGGGCGTGACCACGGTCACTGGCGTTCCGCTGGCAGAGAAGCCGCTGAAGCAGTTGGCAAAAAAATTAAAGCAGCAGTGTGGCACTGGTGGTTCTGTAAAAGACGGCATTATCGAAATTCAGGGCGATCACCGGGAAACCCTTAAATTGGCGCTGGAAAAGCAGGGCTATACGGTTAAGCTGGCCGGTGGCTAAGCGGATAGTGAATACAGGTCAGGAGTAACTGTCATGAAAAAAAGCAAACGGATCTGTACCACCTGCCTGATGTTACGCTTCATGCTGGTTTTTCTGGTGTGTGTCGGTGTTTTTCTGTTGAACGGTGTTTATCAGTTTTGGGGGTGAGCCCCGGACTTGGTCACAGAGATAATAAAAGCCCTGCAGTCGCAGGGCTTTTTCATTCAGGGAGAGCTACACGCTTTTTGTTAATTGCTTTGAGTAATAATATCAGGCGATATTGGCCAGAGGCGGAGTATCAAAATCCTGCAAGTGCTGTTCCGCCAGATTCAGTTCAAGCGTGGCTTTCAGCAGTTTGAACAGACGGATGGTGCCGTCAATTTCCTCTTTGCGGTTCGTCAGGCTCTCAATATTCAGGCCCAGTGGGATATTCAGTTCAGCACAGGCATGAATGATCTGCTGCAGGTTACTGCGGCACACCCGGATGGATTCAGCCAGTGGATTATTCGCATCCAGAATTTGCTGCCGGGTTGCTTCCGGTACGGATATTCCCAGCCACTCCATGAAGTCCAGCGTTTTTTCACTGCCGCAGGGGCTGAACGTCAGAACCAGTCGTTTTGGCTGTAAGTTCTGACGACGGCATTCGGCGGCATAGTCTTTACACAGCTGAATGGTTGCTTCCGGGTTATAGACGGCCTGAGTGATAAAATAGTCACAGCCCTGACGGGCCTTCTCTATCAGCCGTAAGTGTTCGTTGGCTTTACTGGCATGGCGCTCAGCGATAGCAACACCACCCAGGTGAAAGTCCAGCGGATGTTGCTCCAGTGCATGGTAGGCTGCCGGTAACGGGAAGTTACTGCCCTGACTGGTTGCCGGGCTGCCCACTAATACCAGATCACGTACGCCGTTCGGGCTCCAGGCTTTATCCAGCCACTGATCGAATTCAAGACGGTTTTCTTCAGCAGCGCTTTTATACGTAATGACAGGCAGGCCTGAAGTGGTTCGCAGCAGGGCAGAGTATTCACGGGAGTCGTGGGTTCGGCAGAACGGAAAAGGCCTTGGCGCCGGGTTGCGGGACGTTTCATCCTGAATGTCGTAAACCACCAGACCGTCGTACTCAATGTTTTCCAGACGCTGAATCAGCTTAGCGGCTATGGTCTGCATCTCCGGCATAGGAACCGTACGCTTGGGTGGCGTGGTGCCGATGAAGTACACTCCACGGCCTGGATCGCTAAACTTGGTCTTAAGAGATGATTCGAACATGATAGTTTCCGCTATGCTTTATTTAACTGCGGACAAGTTTAACAATGAACGTAATTCATGTAATCGGTAAAACGCTTGAAATTATTTTGATTAAAAGTGAATGGCGTTAATGTAACTTGGCGAAAATGTATTATGCCTGCCTGTGTGCAGGGCTATATCAGGAAAATCCCGTGGCTAAGAAGACGTTAGACCTGGCAGAAGTAGCTGGCCAGTTAGAAGCACATAAGAAGAGCCGTTCACTTCCGCCGGTACATTTATGGAAGCCGGATTTCAGTGGTGATATTGATATGCAGATCCGTGCCGACGGTACCTGGTGGCATGAAGGCGGTCAGATTAAACGCCCGGCAATGGTTACCATGTTTGCCAGCATCCTGTGGCATGAGAATGATGAATATTTTCTCGTCACCCCGGTGGAAAAAGTACGGATTCAGGTTGAAGACGCGCCGCTGTTTGTCACTGAAATGCAGGTTGATGAGGTGGAAGGTCAGCAGGTTCTGCGTTTTATAACCAGCACGGAAGATGAAATTGTTGCCGGTGTAGAGCATTTGTTACGGGTTGAAACCGATCCTGAAACAGAAGAGCCGTCACCTTATATTATGGTGCGTTACGGGATGGAAGCCCGTCTGAACCGGAATGTGTTCTACCAACTGGCTGAGCTAGCCTACGAAGTAGATATTAACGGCCAGCAGCATCTGATGGTCGACAGCGCCGGTATGCAGTTCAGCCTGGGAACCCTTTAGGGCTGCTTAGTTTAACTGAGTTACATAAACTGCATATTGAATATTTCAGGCTGTCACCTTAAATACGCGTTTACCTGAACGTTTGAAGGCACTCAGTTTTGAGTGCCTTTCTTGTTTTTGGTCAAGGTATTGGGTGCTGAAAACTGAATAATAGGGGTATGAAAAAACTATTCCTTACCCTGACCGTTCTGGTGATCAGCTTGCAGTCGGCACTGGCTGAGACTGTGTACGTCGATATCGTCAAGTTTGAGTTTACGCCGCAGCAAATCACAGTGAATGCCGGTGATACGGTGATCTGGACCAACAGAGAGAAACGCCAGTATCACAATGTCTGGTTTAAAGCGCTGGACAGCGAAGAGCCGGATATTTTCTTTCCCGATGAAACCTACCAGCGTACTTTCCCGGAGCCGGGTAGCTTTGATTACGAGTGTGGTCCGCACCCCAAAATGACCGGTAAGGTTATTGTTCAGTAACTGTTTGATTCAGGCTTATGTTTAAGGTGCTGTATATGAAAAAATGCTTCCGGTTTATTGCTGTGTCTTCCGTTATCGCTGTCAGTTTGGCACTCAGTGGCTGCGGTGCACATCCCAGCTCGGGTGCCTGGGTGAGTCAAGCTGCGTCCGGCAGTGAATCTGCTTACAGTTCGGTTAAATTAGAGTTTGACGGAACAGGTACGGTACGTCCGAACACTGCTTTCGCCGGGCAGGAAAACAGTACGGATCTGCGTTGTGTGTGGCAGGCGAAATCAGCGAATTCAGTGGATGTTGAGTGCCGCGGTGACACGGTTACGAAGATGCGTTTTGAATTGATTGTCACGGAAGAAGGTGATGAGGGGCATGCGGATTTGCTGCAGGACGGCAAGCGGGTCGCCAGTTTTGTCCGTGGTTAATCTGTAACACTCTGCTGTCAGCGTTCGTTGGCAGCCTCTGACTGGCTGAAACTTACCTCGGCAGAACCAGTATCATTGCTGCACAAAAAATCACTAAGCCTACAAAAAACACCGGAAAGCTGATGCCTTTCCATTTCGTTTTTGGCGCCTTAATCGGAGAGGCGCACTTCGGACACATCTTAATGTCTGGCCGGACGCTGGTCTGACAGTTTTCGCAAACTTTTTCCCCGGTGGTTTCTTCTGAGCTCATGGTATTCAGTCTTTTTGTTAGCGTTCAGTGTTACCTGTGCAGTCTGCCATAAAACGCATAGGTGAAACGGGCTAACCGGGGAAACACTGATACGGGTCAACGTCTTTTTTCAGGTATGAAGCGACAGGTTGAGCAGGGGTGTTGGCCGACCGTAGGAGGAGTCCTTAACTCCTCCTCAATCTGAATTAGTTATCAGACAAATGGGCTAGCAGATCATGTATTTCAGCTTTCAGCTCTTTATCTTCAA
>CAKZPE010000037.1 GCA_937138495.1 uncultured Oceanospirillaceae bacterium | reverse complement strand
AGCGTTCCTTCAAACAGAAAAGGAATGTTTGAACGGATCGAATGGCAATCAAACAGGATCGCAAACCCGTGCAAATCGCACGTGCGGTTCAATTCGGCGTTCAGGGCCGCGTGATAGGGCGCATGAAACGCTGTGCGGCGCTGCTCAACGTCTGTGTCCGTCGGCGCCGTGTCCCAAATGCTCTCGCCATCAAAATCTGTCAGCGGCACCAATGTTGTGGTGTTCTGACCGGGATAAAGGCTTGCGCCAGCCGGATCACGATTGGCGTCAATGACGTAGCGGTGGAAATTGGCGCACACCATCGTCAGGTCGGGCAGCAAACCGTCATAAAGGCGCTCGATGTGCCAGTCGGTATCCGCCAGCTTGCGCCCGTTGTCGTTCAGGCATGACGCGACATCCTCGGGCACAAAGGTGCCCGTATGCGGAGAGCCAAGCACAATCGGGCCCGATCCGCGTTTGACGGTCACTGGCGTCATTGCGCATGCCCTTTGACATAGGCGGGCAGGGTGACCGATCCGCTTAGGGCTCCGGATGCAACCATCGCGCCGGCTGCCTCAATTGACGGCGCCATGTAGCGGTCATCCTGGAGTGTCGCAACCTCGCCGCGCAGTGTTGCCATCGCGCCCGTCAGGGCAGCGCTGGTCTTTAGTGGCGCGCGAAATTCTATGCCCTGCGCGCCGCACATCGCCTCTACACCAAGGATCACGTTCAGGTTCGCGTTCATGCGGACCAACCGGCGCGCAGCGTGCGCCGCCATGCTGACGTGGTCTTCCTGGTTGGCTGACGTGGGCGTGCTGTCAGTGGTGCACGGATTGGCCAGATGTTTGTTCTCGCTCATCAATGCGGCCGTGGTGACCTCAGCAATCATCAAGCCGGAATTCAAACCGGGATCGGGCGTCAGGAAAGGCGGCAAATCAAAGCTCAGCGTTGGATCGACCATCAAGGCGACGCGGCGCTGCGCAATTGCGCCAATCTCCGAAATCGCGACGGCAATCTGATCGGCTGCAAAGCCTACGGGTTCAGCGTGGAAATTACCGCCCGAAACGATCAAGTCATCCTCGACCAACACCAGCGGATTGTCGGTCACGGCATTTGCCTCGACCTCAAGCGTGCGCGCCGCAAAGTGCAGCACATCCATCGCCGCCCCCGTCACCTGCGGCTGGCAGCGGATGCAATAGGGGTCTTGCACGCGGGTATCGCCGTCAACGTGGCTCTCGCGGATCTCGGATCCGGCCATAAGCGCGCGCTGGGCACGGGCCACCGCAATTTGCCCTGCATGGCCGCGCAAGGTGTGGATCGCGTCTTGCAACGGCGCGGTAGACCCCATGATCGCATCAGTAGACAACGCACAAGTCAGAACCGACGTCGCCGCGTTCTGCCAAGCCCCCCAAAGACCGACCAGCGCACAGGCGGTTGAAAACTGCGTGCCATTGATCAGCGCAAGGCCCTCTTTCGCGCCCAAGATGATTGGCGTCAGCCCTGCCTTTTGCAATGCATCTGCGGCGGACATGCGTACGCCTTCAAACATCGCTTCGCCTTCACCGATCATCGCGGCTGCCATATGCGCAAGTGGCGCAAGATCGCCGGATGCTCCGACGGACCCTTGGCTTGGAATGACCGGCGTCACGCCTTTGGCAAGCATGTCTTCAATGATCTTGACCGTGCTCATCACCACACCAGACGCGCCGATATGGATGCTCATCCTGCCGAATAGCCATACCAGTAAACCGCTGAGCAAAATTACAAAACAGGTCACAAACGCCAACGGCCGTAGCTGAATGATCAGGATACCCAGTAATGCCAACGGCACAGTATTTCCTAGCAAATGCTCAACACTGCCATGTAAGAAGGGAGCCGTCACAATGCCATACAGCAAATCAGGATGCCTGGGGATGAGCCCGTAGATCCGCAGACTGCCGTCAGTGAACCAATTAATACCCTCTGCTACCCACAGCAGGGCTATAAACCCCGCCAACCATTTCAATTGCGCTGATCTTTTTATCACCAATTCTCAGCTCCCCTGCCGTTACTGGGCTACAGCCTTTATCTGCAAGTCATAAAGATGTTATGCACACGCTAATCCACAGAAAAACTGGATAAAAATCAGCTTAACCACCCCTTCACACCAGCAACTGAACACAATAGGCACAAGCGAATATTTACCATTAAAAACATAATCTTAGCACTCTTATCAGAACCTTATACAAATCTATTGCACAGGCTTATACACAGAATACGTGCATAACTTCCAAAATCTTATAAACAAGGCCTGAATATCCGTCTTTACTTTACTCAGAGGTCTGCCAATTGATACACCTCATAGGCAACCTCTTCATACGGATGAGCCTGCTTTAGCTTAGCAACCGCCTGTTTAATCAGCGCATCTTCACACACCATTTCGACCTTCCACTCCGCCAGTCGTTCCACCTGACCCTGACTGCCTATATGTGGATTACTGCCCTTTAATGGCCGGAACTGCCCCTGCCCCAGAACCTGCCAACAGCAACTGTCATAATCACCAATACGGCCCGCCCCCACAGAAAACAACGCAAGTTTTACGGATTCCAGATCATCTTCAGGAACAAAAAAACACAGCTTATACACGCCTTAATACCTTTTACTTGCCGCTTAAACGAAAAAGCCCCGGCATAACCAGGGCTCAGCAATAACATCAAGGGCTGTATCAATTCAGATCCAGCACGTCCTGCATGCTATACACACCATTCGGCTGTTCATTCAACCAGCTTACCGCCCGTACAGCGCCTTTCGCAAAGGTCATCCGGGAACTGGCTTTGTGAGTAATCTCAAAACGCTCACCTTCGTTGGCAAACATCACCGTATGATCACCAACCACATCTCCGGCACGCACTGTCGCAAAACCAATCTCTTTCTGCGTGCGGGCGCCTATCTGACCTTCCCGGCCATAGACAGCACATTCACGGAGATCACGCCCCAGCGCACCGGCGACCGCTTCACCCATACTCAACGCAGTACCGGACGGAGAATCCACCTTATGATGATGGTGGGTTTCAATGATTTCCACATCATAATCATCCCCGAGCACCTTAGCCGCCATCGCTAGCAATTTAAAGCTCAGGTTAACCCCCACACTCATATTTGAGGCAAATACCACTGGCATCTTATCAGCATAGCTGTCCAGTTCCGCGCGCTCTTCTGGCGTAAGACCGGTAGTGCCAATGACGATTCGCTTACCATGCGCCGCACACAGCGCCATGTTCTGTAAAGTCACCTGCGGAGACGTAAAATCGATCAGCACGTCGAAGTCATTGATCACACTTTCTAATGAACCTGACAGTGCAACGCCGAGCTTACCCATACCCGCCAACTCACCGGCATCAGCACCAACAAGACTGCTTTGCGGGCTGACAATTGCCGCACCCAACTGCATGCCATCAGCGGCTTCAACTGCCTGAATATTTGCTTTTCCCATCCGGCCAGCGGCACCGGTAACTGCTACTCGAATCATGATTTAATCCTGGTAAACGGCCTGCAGAAAGCAAGCCGGTATAAACATATTATTCAGATACGTATTTATTCAGGTGCGCACGGCTGCTCACAGGGGACTTGCTGATCCATATCCAGCGCCGGTTTGGCAACATCCGGACGGCCAACAACTTTTGCAGGCACACCCACCACAGTGGTATGCGCTGGCACTTCATCGAGGACGACTGATCCCCCACCAACCTTTGCGCCTTTACCGACTTCGATATTACCAAAAATTTTCGCACCGGCAGCAATCAGCACACCTTCACGGATCTTCGGATGACGGTCACCGCTTTCTTTTCCTGTACCGCCCAGCGTTACACCCTGGAGTATCGAGACATCATTTTCGATAACACAGGTTTCACCCACAACAATACCGGTGGCATGGTCAAACATCACACCATGCCCAATCCGGGCTGCCGGATGAATATCCACCTGAAACACTGAACTGACACGGCTCTGAATATACAGTGCCATAGAATAACGTCCCTGACTCCACATCCAGTGTGAAATCCGGTATGCCTGCAGAGCATGGAAGCCTTTCAGGTACAGCAACACAATCGTAAAACGCTCAATCGCCGGATCACGGGTGCGAACCGCGACAATATCCTGACAGATGGAATCCAGGATACCCTGATCTGCCCGCAGCGCCTCATCAATCAGCTCACGCAGTGCAACCGCAGGCATAACGTCGTCGGACAGTTTACTTGCAAGCAGATAGCTGACTGCTGCACACAAACTCTTGTGGCCAATAATGCTGGCATGAAAAAAACTTGAAAGGAAAGGTTCACGCTCAATTTCTTCGCGCGCTTCTTGCTGAATCAGTTGCCATAAAGCATCCGGTTCCACTGGCCAATCGCTCATAACAGGCTCTCTATCTGACGGCTACAGACACCCCTGCCGGGCTTGAATACTCGCAGGAGCCTTAAATCTCTTGCTAAACAGGACCTGCATAAGCGCAGGCCCTGTTCATATTTTAGGTCATATCTTCGAAGAACTTCTTCACACTGTCGAAGAAACCGGTCTTCTTAGGCGCATGATGTTGCTGACTGTCATCCATTGCAGATTCAAACTCACGCAGCAGTTCTTTCTGGCGACTGCTCAGGTTAACCGGCGTTTCAACAATCGCCCGCACCAACAGATCACCCACCGCACCACCGCGTACAGGCTTAATGCCTTTACCCCGTAAACGGAACAGTTTACCTGTCTGAGTTTCCGGTGGAATCTTCAGTTTCACACGGGACTCAAGTGTCGGTACTTCCAGCTCACCACCTAATGCGGCATCAATAAAACTGATTGGCACTTCGCAAAACAGGTGTTTCCCGTCACGCTCAAAAATAGCATGGTCACGAACACTCATCTGCACAAACAGATCGCCCGCCGGACCACCATGCGTACCGGCTTCACCTTCACCCGCCAAACGAATCCGGTCACCGGTATCAACACCTGCCGGAATTTTCACCGACAACTTCTTAGTTTCTTCCGTACGGCCCTGACCGTGACAGTCATTACAGGGATCAGACACAACCTGGCCTTCACCGTGACAAGTCGGACAGGTTTGTTGCACAGAGAAGAATCCCTGCTGCATCCGCACCTGACCAACACCGCCACAGGTACCACAGGTTTTAGCACTGGTTCCGGGCTTGGCACCGCTACCGTCACAGGTATTACAACCGACCAGTGTTGGCACTGTAATGGTTTTTTCGCAGCCTTTAACCGCTTCTTCAAGTGTCAGGTCCATGGTGTAACGCAGATCAGCACCGCGCTGTACATGGCTGCGACGGCGACCACCGCCGCCCGCGCCACCAAAAATATCACCAAACACATCGCCGAACACGTCGCTGAAACCACCGGCGCCGCCACCGAAGCCACCGCCACCCATGCCATTCTGATCAACACCCGCATGACCATACTGATCATACGCGGCCTTTTTCTGCTGATCTGACAGCACTTCGTACGCTTCGTTAACTTCCTTGAAAGCGTCCTCTGCATCTTTGTCGTCCGGGTTACGGTCCGGGTGATACTTCATCGCCATGCGACGAAACGCCTTCTTTATATCCCGGTCGGAGGCATCTTTAGCAACCCCCAGTACTTCGTAAAAGTCTCTTTTCGACATAATCTGTTTCGCTTGTCGTCGGTGCTCAGGTGGCACGTATTTAAAACGCGACAACGCGGGACCGGCCCGCGCTGTATAAAGACGGACTCAGGCCGCCAGGCAACCTGAGTCTGTTTACATCATCCGTTCAGATGAAACGACTTATTTCTTATCGTCTTTCACTTCTTCGAATTCTGCATCTACCGCATCATCTGCAGGCTCAGCCTGTGCCTGCTCGGCACCGGCTTCTGCACCTTCAGCAGCCTGTGCTTCAGCATACATTTTCTGAGCCAGGCCAGAAATTGCTTCCGTCAGGGCTGCAGTCTTGGTGTCGATTGCTTCTTTATCTTCACCCTTCAGCGCTTCTTCCAACTCTGCAACAGCAGCGTTAATCGCAGTTTTCTCTTCTTCAGTTGCCTTGTCGCCGGCTTCCTCAAGAGTCTTCTTCGCAGAGTGAACCATGGCATCACCCTGGTTACGGGCCTGCGCCAGCTCTTCGAACTTCTTATCTTCCTCAGCATTCGCTTCGGCGTCATTTACCATTTGTTCGATTTCATCATCGCTCAGACCGGAAGAGGCCTTGATTACGATAGACTGCTCTTTACCAGTCGCTTTATCTTTCGCAGATACGTTCAGGATACCGTTGGCATCAATGTCGAAAGTTACTTCGACCTGTGGC
This sequence comes from uncultured Oceanospirillaceae bacterium, assembly GCA_937138495.1. Lineage (GTDB taxonomy): Bacteria > Pseudomonadota > Gammaproteobacteria > Pseudomonadales > Balneatricaceae > Amphritea. The sequence continues at coordinate 10,110 of CAKZPE010000037.1, read as the reverse complement.
ACACCACGTGGCGCTGGCGGGATATCAGCCAGATCAAAGCGGCCCAGAGACTTGTTTGAGCTCGCCTGCTTGCGCTCACCCTGTACAACGTGAATCGTTACAGCAGTCTGATTGTCATCGGCGGTAGAGAACACCTGAGACTTCTTCGTCGGGATAGTAGTGTTCTTGTCGATAACCGGTGTAGCAACGCCACCCATTGTTTCGATACCCAGAGACAGTGGTGTTACGTCCAGCAGTAATACGTCTTTAACGTCACCGGCCAGAACCGCACCCTGAATCGCAGCACCCATAGCTACCGCTTCGTCCGGGTTAACGTCTTTACGCGGAGACTTACCGAAGAACGCAGACACTTTTTCCTGAACCATTGGCATACGGGTCTGACCGCCTACCAGGATAACTTCGTCGATTTCAGATGCAGACAGATCAGCATCTTTCAGCGCGATACGGCAAGGCTCCAGTGAACGGTCAACCAGCTCTTCAACCAGAGACTCCAGCTTAGCGCGGGTAATTTTAACGTTCAGGTGCTTAGGACCGGTCGCATCAGCAGTGATATAAGGCAGGTTAACATCAGTCTGCTGAGCAGAAGACAGCTCAACTTTTGCCTTTTCAGCACCTTCTTTCAGACGCTGCAGGGCCAGTGGATCGTTGTGCAGATCAATGCCGGATTCTTTCTTGAACTCATCCGCAAGATACTCGATCAGACGCAGGTCAAAATCTTCACCACCCAGGAAGGTATCACCGTTAGTTGCCAGTACTTCAAACTGGTGTTCACCGTCTACTTCAGCAATCTCAATAACAGAAATATCGAAGGTACCGCCACCCAGGTCATATACAGCGATAGTTTTATCGCCTTTAGACTTGTCCATACCGTAAGCCAGTGCAGCGGCAGTCGGCTCGTTGATGATACGCTTCACTTCCAGACCGGCGATCTTACCGGCATCTTTAGTTGCCTGACGCTGCGCATCGTTGAAGTAAGCAGGTACAGTAATAACCGCGGCATCAACTGTTTCACCCAGGTAATCTTCTGCAGTCTTCTTCATCTTCTTCAGAACTTCTGCAGACACCTGTGGAGCAGCCATCTTGTTGTCGTTTACCTGAACCCAGGCATCACCGTTATCGGCTTCAACAATTTTATATGGCACCATGCTGATGTCTTTCTGAACAACATCATCTTTAAAACGGCGACCGATCAGACGCTTAATCGCAAATAGCGTGTTGTTCGGGTTAGTAACTGCCTGACGCTTCGCAGGCTGACCAACCAAAGTCTCACCTTCACCGGTGTAAGCGATGATGGAAGGAGTGGTGCGGTCGCCTTCAGCGTTTTCAATTACTTTCGTGTTCTCACCGTCCAGTACAGCAACGCATGAGTTAGTGGTACCTAAGTCGATCCCGATGATTTTACCCATTGTAAAACTCCAATCTTTCTGAGCCCGGTAAGACGGGCATAAATTCTGTAATAAAGCCTTTGCTTGCTATATATGTCCGGTTTTCTTGCTTTCAAGCCAAAACCGGATCTTTTTTACGGCTTTTATAACTTTGTCTGCGATTAACGACCGCAGCAGGACACCTTCAGCCCTGAGAAACAATGACCATTGCCGGACGAATCAGACGGCCGTGCAAGGTGTAACCTTTTTGCATAACAGCCATGACATGGTTAGCCGGCACATCCGGATTCGGCACCATAGACATTGCCTGATGCAGTTCAGGATTAAATGCCTCGCCCACCGGGCTCACCTGCTCGACCTTAAATTTTTCAAGACCGGATACAAACATGTTCAGGGTCATCTCAACCCCTTCACGTAATGCTTTTACTGCATCATCGTCAGACTGGCTTGCTTCAATTGCACGCTCCAGACTGTCCATCACCGGCAAGAGCTCATTGGTGAACTTTTCCAGTGCAAACTTATGCGCTTTCTCTACATCCATTTCTGCACGGCGACGAACATTCTGCATATCAGCCTGCGTGCGTAACTCCTGATCTTTCAATGCAGCAACCTGCGCTTCCAGAGTCGTCACTGACGCCTGCAAAGCCGCAGCATCAGCATCCCCCTGAACAGCAGTGTCCAGCAGTTCGTCTTCATCCGCCAGAACGCCTTCTACCGTTTCAAGAACCTCTTCCGCAGCGCTTTCATGTTGTGCTGCATCTGCCTGAACTTTGTCTTCACCTGCCATTTGTATCTCCAAATTTTCTGCCTGCAGCGTATCCTGGCCACTGCTTCACAAAAGAAATTTTCACACCCGCCAGCCTTCGCTACGGGGTAAATCACATTGCTGTCATATATGGGGCTGTGCTGTCAGGATTCAAGCGTCAAAAAAGCATTTTTTTAGTCTCCCATACGAAAAAATATTGCGCCGGAAACAAGAATGGCTTATAAATTACGCAAAACACTGTATAAAAGAACAGCCTGTACAGTAAAACAGTATTCTGACACTGCTTAAGAGTCCTACTTAAAAGCACTGCCAAGAATTCTGACGAAAAATAGTCCAGCCGGTTAAAACGGCATCTAATGGAATACAGCAGTACGTAAAACAAGCGCTCCCTTTGACCGAGGCCAGACTCATGCTGACACAGTTAAATATTCGTAATTACGCCATTGTTGAACAACTGGACTTAGAACTGCATGGCGGCATGACCGTTGTCAGCGGCGAAACAGGGGCCGGTAAATCCATTATGCTTGACGCTCTGGGGCTGGCACTGGGTAACCGGGCCGACAGCGGTACCGTCCGCAACGGGGCTGACAGAGCTGAAATCACCGCAGACTTCGATATCCGTCAGATTCCGGCGGCCAGAGACTGGCTGATCCTTCAGGAACTGAACCAGGATGATCAGTGCATCCTGCGCCGGGTGGTTACCGCCGAAGGCCGCTCCCGCTGTTATATAAACGGCACTGCCTGCCCCATTGCCAAGGTTCGCCAACTCGGCGAATTCTTAATCGAGATCCATGGCCAACACGAACATCAGCGACTGCTGAAAAAAGATCATCACAGACACTTACTTGATGCATTCTCCGGTGAAATGCGTCTGGTGCAACGCACCCGCCAGCAACATAAACAGTGGCGTACACTGCATCAGAAACACAAAGCGCTGTCACAGCAAAACGAAGAGCAGGCTGCCCGTGTTCAGTTACTGAGTTATCAGGTAGAAGAACTTGAAACCCTGCAAATTGAAAATGGCGAATTCGAATCACTGGTCAGTGAACAGCAAACGCTTGCCAATGCAGGTGAAATAATCCAGACCGGCCAGCACATTCTGCAAATCACCCAGGACAGCGACAGCGGCAATTGCCTGAGTCTGCTGAGCCAGTGCCAGCATTTACTCAGTAATATGAAAGCGCAGTCTCCTTCTATTCGTCAGACCATGGAAATGCTGACCAATGCCCAGATCCAGATTGAGGAAGCCAGCCAGGAAATGAATCAGTACCTTGGCCGGGTAGAACTTAACCCTGAACGCCAACAAATCGTAGAAGAACGTCTGAGTAAACTGTTTGATCTGGCACGTAAACATCGCATAGCCCCGGAAGAGCTCACTCAACATTTAGCTGCACAACAACAAGAACTGGCTGAGCTATCTATGTCAGACAAAGAACTTGATGAACTTGAAGCTAAGGCAACAGACGCGCGCGAAGAATATATGAAGCTGGCGCGACAGCTCAGCGAGGTACGCAGCCGTACTGCACGTAAACTGGTCAAACAGGTCAATCAGCAACTCCACGACCTGGGTATGCCAGCCGCTAATCTGGATGTTCAGTTAACCCCCTACGAACCGGACCAGCCAAATACTAACGGCCTGGAAGAAGTGGAATTTCTTATCTCAACCAACAAAGGGCAGCCAGCAGGCCCGCTGCATAAAATTGCTTCCGGCGGTGAACTGTCACGTATAAGCCTGGCTATTCAGGTGATTACTGCAAAATCTGCAAGCACACCGTCGTTAATCTTTGACGAAGTGGATGTTGGCATCGGCGGGGCAATCGCAGAAGTTGTTGGTCGCTTGCTACGCCAACTCGGCGGACACAGCCAGGTACTGTGTGTTACACACCAGCCACAAGTAGCGTCCCAGGGCCATCAGCACTTATTCGTCAGCAAACGTGCCGGTAAAAAGCACACCCACACGCAAATTAACACCCTTGATGCTAATGAAAGAGTTGAAGAAGTGGCCCGTATGCTGGGCGGCATTGATGTAACCACCACCTCACGAAAGCACGCTAAAGAAATGCTCAGCATTCACCGTCCTCACTGAGCAAAACCACAGGCATAAAAAAACCGGCATTCAGCCGGTTTTTTTAGCAGGTATCCGCTTATTTAGCTTCGCAACCTTCTTTACATACGCCGTACAGGTAAAGAGTACGGTCAGTCACTGTAAAGCCCAGACTTTCAGCAATCTCATCCTGACGCTTAGTCAGATTGGTATCGGTAAATTCACGAACCTTGCCACACTTCACGCATACAATGTGATCGTGCTGTTCGTCTTTAGTCAGCTCAAAAACAGAATGACCGCCTTCGAAGTGATGACGGCTTACCAGACCTGCCGCTTCAAATTGCGTCAATACGCGGTATACAGTCGCCAGCCCTACATCTTCACTCTGCTCAAGCAAAATTTTATAGATATCTTCAGCACTGAAATGATCGCTTTCACCCGCTTTCTCAAGGATCTGATAAATTTTAATCCGGGGCAGAGTAACTTTAAGACCTGCTTTTCTTAATTCTTGATTTTCAAGTGCCATAATCTTTCTCTATAATGTTGACCGCAACGGATGATAGACTTATTTTTCCGAACTTTTGAATAAGCCCAGTCTCATAACAACAACTGAACTCATTCAGAAGTTCTAGACTGATTATCTGATTTTATGCCCGAAAGTGGAAGTCATTTACCTATGCAAAAACTATATATTGCTCTTCTGACCGCAATTTTACTCAGCGGCTGCTCTGAATTTCCCGGTGTTTACAAAATTGATGTCCCTCAGGGTAATATCGTCACCCAGGAAATGGTTGACCAGTTACGCCCAGGCATGACCATCAACCAGGTACGTTACGTCATGGGTACTCCCCTGCTGACCGACCCGTTTAATAAATACCGCTGGGATTACATCTACAACAATAAGCACCCGGACGGCAGCATTACTAACGAACGCCTGACGCTGGAATTCGATCAGGAAACAGGCACACTTAAAGGCTTAGCCGGTAACTTCAAACCCGGTGGAAACGAACAGGCAACTCAGTAAGTCTGATGTAATTCACAAAAAAAGCCAGCACTGGAAACAATGCTGGCTTTTTTACTGACAAAAACCCGTCCGGATTACTCTGTATCCTTCTCGGCCTTGGCTTTCGCTGCCCTTTTCGCCCGAGCCTCTTTCGGATCGGCAATTAAAGGCCGGTAAATCTCTACCCGCTGCCCTTCCTTCAGAATGACATCTTTTGGGTTACGAATAGATTTACCAAAAATCCCCATCGGATCTTTATCGATATCAATTTGCGGATACATTTCTACAATCCGAGACTGTACTACTGCCTCGTATGCAGAACAGTCATCCTGAACCTGCAAACTGACAATCTTTTGCTCATGGGGTAAGGCATATGCCACTTCTACACTGATCATAATGCTGTATACCTGATAACTGATGCCACACCCGGCAGCATTAAATTAAACGTAAACCTGATCGGCCCGGCTGACAAAGGCATCAACCATGGTTGCCGCCATCTGATTGAAAACTTTACTCATCGCCAAACTGGCCAACTTACCGGAAAAATCAAACTCCAGATTCAGACTGACTTTACACGCCTCATCACTTAAAGGCGTAAACACCCACACACCCGTCAGCTTGGAAAACGGCCCTTCCACCAGAGACATACGAATTTCACCTGGCCGCTGTAAATCATTACGGGTGGTGAAGCTATATTTCAGTCCGGCCTTTGCCACATGCAAGCTAGCCTGCATCACTTCATCCGACGCTTCATGAACAGTTGTTCCCGTACACCAGGGCAAAAACTCCGGATACCGGGCGACATCATTCACCAGATCAAACATCTGATCAGCCGTATGCAAAACCAAAGCACTGCGGTCTACCTGCGTCATTTTCTCTCCGAATACCTTATATGCAGCGCACCATCACACAGCAACCACATACACTGTAATTGAAACAAGGGCGGCTATTTTCGGAGGTTCGCTCCACAATTACAACTTTAACCACGTATTCTGCATAAAAAGCAGGCCTGCCCCCGCACCGGACCAGATTGCTTTTCCCGCATACCCCTATATAATCGCGCCCCATGGCAAAGAAGAAATCAAAACCCAGCGGCAATACCATCTGCCAAAACAAAAAAGCCCGTCACGAATATCATATTGATGAGAAAATCGAGGCAGGCCTGGCGTTAACCGGATGGGAAGTTAAAAGCCTTCGCGATGGACGCGCACAACTGGTTGAATCCTATGTTATTTTTGACAAAGGTGAAGCTTGGCTTATTGGCGCGCACTTCACCCCGTTAAAAACAGCATGCACCCACGTAATTGCCGACCCGACACGGGCCCGCAAACTGCTGATGCACGCCAAACAGATATCAAAGCTGTTCGCAGCCACTCAGGCAAAAGGCTACACCTGTGTTGCGCTGAGCCTGTACTGGAAGAACAACAAAGTTAAATGTGAAGTCGCATTAGCCCGCGGTAAAAAGCTGCACGACAAACGTGATACTGAAAAGAACCGCGACTGGGACCGTCAGAAGCAACGTCTGATGGCTGCACACTAGAAATATAAGATACATAAAAAGAGCCGCACGGCTCTTTTTTATTGCCTGCAAGAAAAATTACGCCAGCCGGTAACTTATTGCTGCTTCTTGGAAAAAAATCATTATAATGAGCCCACCCCGGGGGTGACTTGGCTTCGACGCTGATTGCGAACCCTTTGGTGCATGTCGTGAGTGTAGTGAATCACGTAAATCCCTTACTACATTGTTATAGTTGCAAACGACGATAACTACGCTCTAGCGGCATAAGCCCGCTAGCGCTGCGCTTAAGGTGTCTATAACTTAAGATTTTGCAGTGTCATTTGAGATAGAATCGCCCGGATGCTTTGTCTCAAGCTGAACGGTTAAAACTAAAGAGGCTCGCCCTAAACGCCCTGACCTTCGGGCCGTGATGGGTTAATCCAATAGAAGCGTCTAAACATGTAGATCTGAAGGCAGAGGATTGGCGGACGCGGGTTCGAAACCCGCCACCTCCACCATACGCCGGAATGGTACAGACCATTCCAGACCACCGCAGGCCAGTATTCATGCTGCCTGCGGCCGGTTACCTTCTTCCCCTCACTTGGTCCCGGATGGTCCTGATAGGTCCACGAGTTGGCACAATTCTGTCACATCTTCGTCACACGCTGATCGCTTAAAAGAATACGGCACGGCTGACTGTCACCGTTTCCACAAAAAGATTCTGTCTAAGCACGAGAGCATTGCTGACATTCTGACCAGCGGATACATCGCGATTGCAGATGAACGGAATTATGTTGAGGCCAACTGCAATCTTCTTAGGATTGATCGTAAGCTCTGCATCCATGACCTGAATCTGTCATGGTCACCGGATCGTCTCCACGCATTTGCTAAGAAGAAATCAAAAGAATGCGGGCAAATTGCAACTCACTTCCATTACAACGATCAGGCATTTGAAAAATGCTGTGATCTCGTCGAGCAATATCAACTCACACCACCGGCCCCGAAAGATTACCAGGGCGATATCTATCCATGCATTAAGCGGATGGTTCATGAGAACTGGTGGCTTCGTAAACTTCAATCCAAACAACGCAAACTCATTGAATCAACCGCCAGAGATATGGGGTTGGTTTGCCAGCAACGCAGCACTTACACCAGTAGTTATTCTCAGAACCAACGACGAATCCAGAAAGAGCGGAACATTCATTATCTGGAATCCACTTTCATAGAGAACACTGAAGGACAGCGATACTCACTGAAAGAACTGCATGATCGTTCCGTATCAAACCCTTTTGTGCGCAGGGCTGAACTGATGACCCGTATAAAAGGGTTTGAGATGGTGGCTGAACAGCTGGGCCATATTGGTGAGTTCTATACCATAACGGCCCCTTCCAGAATGCATGCACGCCTTAAGAAAGGTATCCAGAACCCCAAGTACGATGGAACATCACCGGATGAAGCACACCAGTACTTATCAGGAGTCTTCAGATGCATTCGTTCCAAGCTGCATAGAGATGATCTGAATATCTATGGTGTGAGAGTTGTCGAACCAAACCATGACGGAACTCCCCACTGGCATCTTTTACTGTTTATGGATCGGGAAATACAAAGCCAGGTCAGACAGGTTTTTCAGGAATACGCACTGAAAGTAGACGGTGATGAACCCGGCGCAAAACAACACCGATTTAAAGCAGTCGCTATCGATCCTGAAAAAGGTAGTGCTGCTGGATATGTAGCAAAGTACGTTGCCAAGAATATTGATGGTGAACATATCGACGAAGACTTACACGGTAATGATTCAAAACTTGCTGCTAAAGCAATTGATGCCTGGGCAAGCACTTACAATATTCGTCAGTTCCAGTATTTGGGCGGCCCCAGCGTCACGGTATGGCGTGAGCTCAGAAGGCTTGGCCACAGCAAGAAATGCTCTGAAATAGCTCCTGATACTCACCCCTTGCTTTTTGAAGCTATGCAAGCTGCTGACGCTGCCGACTGGGCAGCATTCGTCATGATCATGGGTGGCGTTGGTATAAAAGCTAAAGACCGCCCAATCAAATCCTTATATGAAAGCAATGACGGTATCGACTTAGATACCGGTGAAATCAATCCGGAAGAAATGACCCGTTACGGTGATACGAAACCGTTACGAATCGTTGGCTTAGTTTGCAAAGCATCGCAACTAATTACCCGTTGGATGAAATGGGAAATTGTTTCTTCACCATCAAAAGAGCAACGAACGTTTAGCAGCAGGGAGGACGCAGCTATGCAAGGACGAGTCGCTGATAAATGTGACTGCTCCCCAATTTATAGCAGCTTTAAGAAGATCGTCAGATCGACATGCCAGGCGGCCCTTTTGCGCAGCAAATGCCCGCCTGCATGTGATCTGCCAAGCTCTCTTGGACTTGTGTCAATAAGTGTACGCACGTGAATACGAACAGTAATAGGCAAAAAAATGACAGATGAATTAGACGTTGAATTAATCGGCAACTGGCTTCCTGGGCAGCAATTTGAATTGCAGGAAGCCATAGGACTATTACATAGCGAAGCTATTCGTGTTCAGGATCGTGCGTACTTACAAAATCCGCCGATTGAAAAAATCGGCATTATTTGTGGTGTTTTAACAATGAATGATGAAGTGGAAATCATCATCCGTTTTCCCGAGGGCATCTTACAGTTAAATAAATCAGAACTTTATAGTGACTACCTTTTGGTAGAAGACAATGACAAGTAAAAGACTCGACAAATACCTTTATAGACTTGATGAAATCGAGACACAGGCTCGCCGGCAACATGGTGAATCAACCGCGAAATACCTGGAATTTATCATCAAGTCATTTTTAGAGTATTGGCGAGAATTACAGCAACTTAAGCCTGAAGATCTTCAGGGAAGAGCCTGGTACACCCTTGAAGCGTTTTTCGACATGAAACTGAAGGAAATAGCAGCCTGCAGATTAGAAATGCAATGGATGATCTATGAGTTCGACGGTTTCGACCTGCATAACGATTCATACGAGTGTAACTACTTTCCACAAAAGAAATACAGGTACAAAGCCAGACAACAAAGCCTGCAGACATGCATGCTTGAAGAGAAAGTTCATGCGTCAGAAAGGGAAGTCTTCACCTTCCCCGTTCTGACTAATCGCAAATAGCATACGAGGTGCTACTCATGACTAACGACGATCTTAAACAAGAACTGGATACAATTCACTTTGCATTGAATGATTTGAAAAATCTGTGCTCCAAAAAAGGCATAAAAGCTGTTCATCTCGACGGTTTCGTCCATCTCATTGAGCAGAAGTATTCAGACCTTCATGAAAATCTTGTATCCACTTTAAACACCTATTGTAGTGGTTCAATGAAGCCGGACACCGATTTAGGTGGTAATGTTGCCACCTTAGGAGAGGTATTCAATGGCAA
>CAKZPE010000036.1 GCA_937138495.1 uncultured Oceanospirillaceae bacterium | reverse complement strand
CACAGGCGGGTGCTAAAATCAAGGAAGCAAAACATGCCCTGCAAGACGTGCTGAACAGCCGTAAGCAGAACCTGGAATCCGCTGCTCTGGAAGCAAAGCTGGCGGAAGAAACGATCGACGTAACCCTGCCAGGCCGTGGTCAGTCACAGGGTGGTTTGCACCCGGTGACCAAAACCCTGGAACGGATCGAATCGTTTTTTGCCCGTATTGGCTACAGCGTGGCTGAAGGCCCTGAAATTGAAGACGACTATCACAACTTTGAAGCACTGAACATTCCGTCGCACCACCCGGCGCGTTCAATGCACGATACCTTCTTCTTCAATGCGAATACCCTGCTGCGTACCCACACCTCCGGTGTACAGGTGCGTACCATGGAAAGCCAGCAACCACCGATCCGTATCATCTGCCCGGGCCGTGTATACCGGAACGATTACGATCAGACCCACTCGCCAATGTTCCACCAGGTTGAAGGCCTGATTGTGGATAAGAACATCAGCTTTGCGGATCTGAAAGGTACCCTGGAACAGTTCCTGCGCGAATTCTTTGAAGAAGACGTGAAAGTACGTTTCCGTCCTTCATACTTCCCGTTCACTGAACCATCAATCGAAGTGGACATTGACCGCGGCGACGGTAAGTGGATGGAAGTACTGGGTTGCGGCATCGTCCACCCTAAAGTCTTCGAACACTCTGGTATCGACCCTGAAGAATATACCGGCTTTGCATTCGGTATGGGCGTAGAGCGTCTTGCAATGCTCCGCTATGGCGTTAATGACCTGCGCCTGTTCTTCGAAAATGACTTGCGTTTCCTCGGCCAGTTCAACTGAGCCTGAGTGACTTAATTACGCTTACAGATATCGGATTAATACTATGAAATTCAGTGAAAAGTGGTTGCGGGAACTGGTTGATCCTGCAGTAGATACCCAGGGCATTGCTGACCAGATCACCATGGCAGGCCTTGAAGTAGACGACATCCTCTCGGTTTCCGGTGAATTCAGCGGCGTAATCGTGGGCGAAATCATCAGCGCCGAACAGCACCCGAATGCCGACAAACTGCGGGTTTGCCAGGTAAACAACGGCAGCGAAACTGTACAGGTAGTCTGCGGTGCGCCAAACGCCCGTGCCGGCCTGAAAACAGCCTTTGCTACTGTAGGCGCTGTGCTGGCTGGCCCGGACGGCAAAGACTTCAAAATCAAGAAAGCCAAACTGCGTCAGGTTGAATCTTTCGGCATGCTGTGTGCTGCGAGTGAACTGAACATCTCTGAAGACGCTGCCGGCATTATGGAGCTGGCGGCGGATGCGCCGGTCGGTACCTGCCTGCGTGAATACCTGTCGCTGGATGACAAGATCATCGACGTCGACCTGACACCGAACCGCGGTGACTGCCTGTCTATCACCGGTATGGCCCGTGAAGTGGGCGTACTGAACAAAGTGCCGGTTAATTTTGTCGAAGTAGACGCGGTTGCACCGGCTATCGACGACACCTTCAGCATTGAACTGGAAGCGCCACAGGCCTGCCCGCGTTACCTGGGCCGTGTGATTCGCAATGTGGATATGTCTGCCAAGGCACCGCAGTGGATGGTTGAACGTCTGGAGCGTTTCGGCTTCCGCAGCATCGATCCGGTGGTTGACGTCACCAACTACGTACAGGCCGAACTGGGCCAGCCAATGCACGCGTTCGACCTGAACACCCTGAACGGTGGCATTGTCGTACGTTACCCGGAAGCGGGTGAAAAGCTGACCCTGCTGGACGGCAACGAAGTTGAACTGACCAGCGATACTCTGGTCATTGCCGACAAAGAACGTGTGGTAGCGATGGCCGGTATCTTCGGCGGTGAAGCCACAGGTGTAACGGCAGACAGCAAAGACATCTTCCTGGAATGCGCTTTCTTCGACCAGATCGCCATTGCCGGTAAAGCCCGTTCTTACGGCCTGCACACCGATGCCTCCCACCGCTACGAGCGTGGTGTGGACTGGCAACTGCAGCGCAAAGCGACTGAGCGTGCGACTCAACTGTTATTAGACATCGTGGGCGGTGAAGCCGGCCCTGTGGTTGAAGCAGTCAGCGAAGCTGACCTGCCAAGTGACCGTCAGGTGACCCTGCGTCAGAGCAAGGTAAACCAACTGCTGGCCTTTGAAATGCCAGTAGACGAAATTGAAGAAATCCTCACCCGTCTGGGTCTGGAAATTGTTGAACGTGGCGAAGGTACCTGGACATTCGCCGTGCCTTCTTACCGTTTCGACATCAGCATCGAAGTCGATCTGATCGAAGAACTGGCGCGGGTATACGGCTACAACAACCTGCCGGTTAAAGTACCGACCGCTGAACTGAACATCATTGCCGATGATGAATCCAAGCTGGGCTTGCATGACGTACGCCGTCAGCTGGTTGCCCGTGGCTATCAGGAAGCGATTACCTACAGCTTCATCGAAAAGAACCTGGCAGCACAGTTTGACGATCAGCACGAAGCCGTTGCACTGGCGAACCCTATTTCGGCAGAAATGGCGGTGATGCGTACCACCATCATGCCGGGCCTGGCAAAAGCGCTGCAATACAACCAGAACCGTCAGCAGGGCCGTGTACGTCTGTTTGAAACGGGTCAGCGATTCATTCCAAACGGAGATGAACTGATTCAGGAAAACGTCATTGCCGGCATTATCAGTGGTCCGCGTCAGGCGGAAGGCTGGGCGAGCGACGCTGCACCGGTGGATTTCTACGACCTGAAAGGTGACGTGGAATCCATTCTGGCGCTGGGCGGCTCACCGGACGCATTCAGCTTTGTGGCAGCACGCCATGTGGCACTGCACCCGGGACAATCTGCGGCGATTCAGCGTAACGGCGAAACTGTCGGTTACCTGGGCGCACTGCACCCTGAACTGGTGAAGTCTCTGGGCCTTAACGGCGCTGTATTCATATTTGAGATTAATCAGGCCTCAGTACTGGACGGCAAACTGCCACGCTTTGACAGCCTCTCCAAGTTCCCTGAAACCCGTCGTGATCTGGCGCTGCTGGTTGACGAAAACATCGGCTTTGAATCCGTGCGGGAAATTGCCCGGCAGCAGGGCGGTGAATTCCTCAAATCGGTGACTTTGTTTGATGTTTATCAGGGTAAAGGTGTGGAACCGGGGCAAAAAAGCTTGGCTCTCGGCTTGACGTGGCAGCATCCATCGCGCACTCTTAATGATGAAGAAATCAACGAAGTCATTGATTTTGTTGTGTCTGAACTGCAGAAACAGTACGGTGCTACATTACGAGAGTAATCGATAGGGGTAAGTTTTATGGGTTCTTTAACGAAAGCTGAAATGGCCGAACGCCTGTATGAAGAACTTGGCCTGAACAAGCGCGAAGCTAAAGATATTGTCGAAGCATTTTTTGACGAAATCCGTAACAGCCTGGCGAATAATGAACAGGTAAAGCTGTCTGGCTTCGGGAATTTTGATCTGCGTGACAAACGGCAGCGGCCGGGGCGTAATCCGAAAACCGGAGAAGAAGTACCAATCTCTGCCCGCAGAGTTGTCACCTTTAAACCGGGACAGAAGTTAAAGGACCGTGTAGAGGCCTATGACGGCGACTGAACCCAGCTACGAAGATCAATCACCCATTCCAAACAAGCGCTACTTCACCATTGGTGAAGTAGCGTCTTTGTGTGACCTCAAACCGCACGTGCTGCGGTATTGGGAACAGGAATTCGAACAGATCAGCCCGGTGAAACGGAACAACCGTCGCTATTACCAGCGACAGGATGTGCTCATTATTCGCCAGATCAGAGGCTTGCTGTACGACCAGGGCTACACCATTAACGGTGCCCGCCAATGGTTTAGCGGCGAACAGGCAGGGGACGATGCCGGCAAGTATAAGCAACTGCTGCGGCAGATGATTAACGAGCTGGAAGACATCAATAAGCAGTTGAAATCCTCATAGCACGAAATACCCACAGAGACCGTTCAGGTCTCTTTTTGTATCTGGCTACTTGTATGTCAGATTCACTCGTCAGTTTCCGCCGGCGATGTGGCAGTGAGTGTTGGCTCGCATCCTCTCATTCTGAGTATTCCATTCAATCCCGTGAATTGAGTCCGGATTTATCCTGAAATAACATGCCCAGTCTTTGATTACCTCGCGTAGCCGTCTTGGTTTATTTACGCGTTATGGATGTGTTTTTATTACAAGGAATAAAAAGTATGGATATTGCTCAGCTCCTCTCCCTCGTGGTTGTTTCCGTTGCAGTACTGCTTGTGCTGAATCTGATCATCATGAAATTTACCAAGCCGCATCTGGATTACTGGGTTTTAACACTCACGCTTTCTGTGATTCTTCCATGTATTCCCGGGGTTATGGTGCTGGTTAATATATTCGGAGATATTTTTCCCACATCAGTTATCGATGTTTCAATCTATGCGGTGCCTTTACCTCTGCTAATGGCTTTCTGTGGCGTGTTCTCTGAGAAAGAAGAGGAAGAAGAGGTATAAGCCGTCAGTTATATACAGAGATTGTGAAATTCCCACAGAGACCCGTTCGGGTCTCTTTTGTTTTCTAAACCTGAAAACACTCAGATCAGCCCGCAAATATTCCCTCTGAGCCTCTCAGACCTTTTCTGAGGCTTTTTCTGCTTAACACCCATGACGTTGATTAGTAACACTAAAATAGCCCCGTATACGGCCTTTCTGGCACGTAAACAGCCAAGTTGATCTTCTGAGGGTAAAGCCTCATAGTAAAAACCGAGGCGTCGAAACCTCTCATAAAGTGAACATCCAATGCTATTGCGTTGGATTTTTTGTGCCACAAATGTGGTACAAACTCCCGTTATGTCGGGAGGGCGGTGAATATAAAACCCCTTGTGGGGAATAAGCCCGCGGTTCCTTTATGGCCGTTTCGAACCTCCCGACACCTCACGGAATGAGGCGTTATTTCGAAGAAACATAAAGGAGACCAGGTATGGCTAACCATAAAATCGACAACACGGTGTACACCCTGCGTTCATGCATAAAAGAAGATGACACCGTTAACCTCACCACGCTGGACGCCCGCATCGACCTTAACCGGATGTACAATTACCGGGTGCTGGACATTGGCACCATGGGCCTGTTCGGCAATGCGCAAGGTGAACTGATTCACCTGCTGAGAGACTGGGACAACGGATACGATCCCGACCCGGAAGACTTCCGCAACCTGATGTGGCGCTACGCCAGCGTACTGCGCAGCATCGACTTCGCCGACCGCTTCATGCTGGTACACAGCGACCCTCTGCAACCGAACGACGAAATCACCGCCCTGCGAAAACGGCTCAACCGCCAGTTGCATAACCGTACCAAAGTCGTGATGTAATCGCTGAAAAAGCTTGGCAAATCAGGTGCATAGGTGCCTGATTTGCTCAAGAAATAACCGATTATTATTCGGGCGTATAGACCTAAAAAAGAGCTTTTAAAAAACAGAAAGTTAGCGTACTATCTCGCTACTTCTAAGGCCTGTTCAGGCCAGTGTCGGGATGTAGCGCAGCCTGGTAGCGCACATGCATGGGGTGCATGGGGTCGGAGGTTCGAATCCTCTCATCCCGACCATTAAGATCAATAGATTCTGTTGGTTTTCTTTTCCTTCCTAGTGTTAGTGGCCTTAATTATTCAACTTGATTGCTCATTTTGTGAGCAAATTTGCTCTAAGATGATGCTAAATTCCATCAGTTGATACCGAATTGATACTTTATTGATATGTCATTTGAGGTAAGCTAATGCGGCAGCAATAGCATGTAGTGCATTGTTGATAGATTTAGTGAAAAGCAAGATTTTGGTTTGTCAGCCTGGATAAAGAAAATGATAATATTTGACTTCGGGAAATCATTATCTTTTAGGCGTGGATTAAATATGGCTAGTCAGTTATTAGGCGCTATATAAGGGAAAATATTTAGTTTGGTTGGCGGTTAAAGTACGGACAGAAATTATCTGAATAGTTTTTATGGGTAAATGAATGGAATTTGAATTGGCCAAGATAGCTTGAGCGTTTTATTGAAAAAATTTCAATAGGCTTTACCCGCTTATAGCTTTGTTTACTTGATATTTTTATAAGTTTGTACTGACTATATAGGACTCAAAGTTTTTAGCTAATCCTTGCGGAATTTGATTTTTAATTGTTGTTATCTTGATTGCTACTTACGTAGCGTAAGTTTATTGAATTATAATGTTTTAAAGGTACTTTAAATGGATAATAAGTCTGCTGAGGAGTATGTAGGAACTTACATTGACTTATTTTCTGGATGCGGTGGTTTTTCTCTAGGGCTAGGGCGTGCAGGATGGAAAGGATTATTTGCTGTTGAGAAAGATCCTATGGCATTCTCTACTTTTCAACACAATATGGTGAAAGTTGGCAGTAAGTATGGCCATTTTGATTGGGTTGATTGGTTGCCACAGGAAGCAACAACGATTCAAAAGTTAATAGAGAACCATCATGATAATTTATTAGGATTGCGAGGGCGAGTTGATTTAATTGCTGGTGGTCCTCCTTGTCAAGGTTTTTCAATGGCAGGTATGCGGAATTCTAATGATCCGCGTAACAAAATGTCGCAAGAATATATAAAAATGGTTGGCTTAATAAGGCCAAAATATTTATTGCTAGAAAATGTTAGAGGTTTTAACTCAGCCTTTAAGAAAAAATCAGATGGTTCTGATAGTATTCCTTATGCAAAAATAGTTCAAGAGTCGATAGAGAGAGAAGGATATAAAGTTTTTAAAGACTATATTCATAGTGAAAGATTTGGAGTTCCTCAAACAAGAACTCGATTTATAATGGTTGGTATTCGAGATGATGTTTTTAGTGAGAA
This sequence comes from uncultured Oceanospirillaceae bacterium, assembly GCA_937138495.1. Lineage (GTDB taxonomy): Bacteria > Pseudomonadota > Gammaproteobacteria > Pseudomonadales > Balneatricaceae > Amphritea. The sequence continues at coordinate 69,151 of CAKZPE010000036.1, read as the reverse complement.
TAATCAATCTCCTTTTGTCATTCTCGAAGATATAAGAAGAAAGTTTTTACAGGATAAAGGTTTAACTTTAAGTCCAGTCACTGTGAAAGAGGCAATCAGCGATCTAGAAACTAGTAGTGCGAGTTTAATTAACCATTCTGGCCCTTCTGAAAATAGCTTTAAAAAGTTAGATTATAAAGTTCCTGAAAAGTTATCACCATATCAGGCTTTAATGAGGATTGGATTAGATAAGCAGAAACCGAATAGTTTACGGTTAGCAAGGCATAGAAAAACTACAATAAATAAGTTTAAGCTGATACAAACAATTTGTCGTCCTGGTATTGTTTTAAGTGATAAAGAAAAAGCAATTATTGGGACCAAAAAGCAAACTATTACTGTTCTTGACCCGCATAAGCCCTCCAAAACAATTACGACTCTTCCTGATGATATTTTGCATTATAGTGAGCCTAGGATTTTAACTGTCAGAGAGAATGCACGAATACAATCCTTTCCTGATGACTTTGATTTTACGGGTAGATATACCACAGGAGGCGAGCGACGAAAGAAAGAGTGTCCCAGATATACGCAAGTTGGTAATGCTGTTCCTCCGTTATTAGGAGAGGCTCTAGGTGTTTTGATAAGGAATATCAAGTGCAATTTAAAATAAGCTCTGGTTTAAAAAGTATAATTGGTAAAGACTTAATCACTGATGATTATGTTGCAATATTTGAGTTAGTTAAAAACTCTTTTGATGCTTATGCTAGTAGAGTAGATATATTATTTACAGGCAGTGAGATATATATAGCTGATAACGGTAAAGGTATGTCCGAACATGACTTTGCTAATAAATGGCTATTTGTAGCTTATTCAGCAAAAGCGGATAATACAGAGAATCATGAGCTTCAAGGTGATTATAGAAAAACTCTAAGAGCAAAGAGAAGTACTTTTGCTGGTAATAAAGGCGTGGGGCGTTTTTCTTGTGATAGACTCGGGTCAAAACTGATTATTCAAAGTCGAAAGATTGGTGCCAATACAATAAACCAACTTGAGGTCGATTGGGGGAAGTTTGAAAAAGATCAAGAGTTTGAGTTTGGCCAGATTGATGTTGATCATAAACAAATTGTAAGTTTTGATGTTCCCCAAGAGCTTTCTCGTTTTAATAATACTAAGAGTGGTACTGTTTTAAAAATTACTGAGATTAGAGAAAGTGATAGTTGGAACAGAAAAAAACTATTAGGACTTAAGTCGGCTATTGCTAAGTTAATTGATCCTTTTGGTGTAAAAAAAGATTTTGATGTTTATATTCATGCTCCAGATGAAAAAAATGAAGATGAAAAAAATATTCAATCTTGGGGGGGGGAAGGACTTAGATAGCCAAGTTGATATAGATTCTCCTTATTTGGATGTAGTGAATGGAAAGGTAAAAAACCTTATATTTGATAAGCTTTCAGGAAAAACTACAAAGATAAAGGTAGTGTTATCAGAAGATGGCAGTGAAATTTATACTGAGCTTATCGATAGAGGAGAGTTGGTTTATAGAATTAAAGAACCTAATCTGTATGGAGAGTTAAAAGGTGAGTCGGTTCTTATAGAACTTTTTTATATGAATACTCGTGCAAAAATGAATTTTACTAAAGCAATGGGTATTGATTGTGTTCGATTTGGATCTGTTTTTCTCTTCAATAATGGTTTTAGAGTCTATCCCGTAGGTGAGCAGTCGGATGATACTTTAGGTCTTAATACAAGAAAAGCACAAGGATATAGTAGGTTTTTAGGAACTCGTGAGATATTAGGGCTTATTGATATAAATGGGAGCACTGATAAATTCAAAGAATCAAGTAGCCGTGACCAAGGTTTAATTAAAACTAAAGCATATGTCGAGCTACATGGTTTTTTCATGGAAAAAGCCATAAAAAGGCTAGAGGCTTACGTTGTTAATGTTTCTTGGACTGATAAATTGGATGCAGATTCTGATGATTTAAGTCGGATTCTAACAGATCAAGGTAAGAGTAAAGTTGTTGGTGTAATCGCAAAGCTGGTCTCCGGTAAAAATATTTCTCTGTTAGATTATAGTGAAAAACTTATAGATACAGTAAGTGAACGAAGTTCTGGATTTGAGGAAACAATTGCCTCTTTGCAAAAGTTTGTTGGAAAAGCAGATAGTTCAGAATTACAGAGCAAAATAGAACTTGCTGTTCAGCGATATGAAGAACTTAAAAATGCAGAAGAAGAGTCTCGAAGGGAGGCTGAGGCAGAAAGAAAAGCAAGAAAAGATGCCGAGTTAATAGCTTTTGAAGAGATTGAAGCAAGGGAAAAAGTTCAAAAAGAATTAGAAGAAACAGAAATTGCTCTTGAAGAAGAGAAAAAGAGTAATCTATTTCTACGAAAAGTTACATCTTTAGATATAAAGAGTGTTTTAGAGTTTCATCATCAAATTGGGATATATTCTTCTAGCCTGAAGCATTTAATTGATCTGAAACTTGATAAAATAAGATATGAAAATGAAATATCGGTGGAAGATTATAAACATTTGTTAGAGCAGGTGAGTTTTAAGAATCAGCAGATACTTACTATTTCTAGAATTGCTACAGTTGCTGATTTTAGATTAAGTGCAGAAGAGGTTGAAGAAGATCTTATAGAGTTTTCTAGCCAATATTTAAATAATGTTGTTTCTGGATATCATGATATTGATGTGAATTGGAAATCTGATGGTAATGAGTGGTTTATTAAGTTTAGACCTCTTGATGTAATGGTCGTAATAGAGAATCTTGTACATAATTCCACCAAGAATAATGCAGGTTCTAGTTGTATTGAGTTTAGCTCAACAGTAACAGGGAAAAATAGATTACAGATTGATGTTACTGATGACGGAAATGGCTTTTCTGATCATTTAAAAAGAGATATTAACTCTATTTTTGACATAGGTGTGTCCACCACTGATGGTTCAGGACTTGGTTTACATCATGTTAGGCAGGTTATAAATGAAATGGGCGGAAGCATTGAAGCTGACAGCGCCTATGACGATGGTGCTAAATTAGTAATTAGGTTTGCAAAATGAATTTGGAATACGACATTCTGTGGATTGATGATCGGCCTCGACAAGTAAATGATGTTAAAGAGCATATTCAGGTTAGATTAGCGCGTAAAGGCTTTAATCTTCACGTTAAAATGCTAGATGCTCCTGGTGATGATAGATCACTGCGAAAACAACTTAATAGTAAAGATTTTGACTTGTTAGTTGTGGATTATAAAATGCATCAGCAGTCGAGAAATGGTGATGATTTAATTAGATCAATCCGTCGATTCTGTGATTCAACAGATATTGTATTTTATAGTAGTGAAAAGCCTACTGATTTAAGAAAAAAGATTGATGTTGATGGTGTTTATTGCGCTAATAGGGATCATTTAAAAGATACATTAGACCATGTGATTCATTCAACGATAAAAAAAGTTTTAGATCTAAATAGTATGCGGGGAATTTCCTTGGCACAGCTAGCTGATTTTGATCATGCAATTGATAAAGCTATTTCAAGCGGCTATAAAAAATTAGCTGAATCTGGAACTCAAGGTGATATCATAAATGAAATGTGTCAAACCGCTTCTTCTTTTCACGAGTCCTCTCATAAAAAAATAGAGAAGATGCCTAAAGATTTAGAGATAAGCGAGTATATTAAATTACTTAGTAGTAATCCTAAATATAAAGTGTTAATGAAGATAATTGATCTGCTTAATGACGAAAGATTGGATAAATGCTCTAATCGCATTTCTAGATATGAAGAAGATATCATAGTTCCACGAAATCAGTTAGCTCATGCTATGGAAAAAAAATATAATGCTGGAAGCTATATATTGGAAAATAGCACTAAGGAAGTAAAGTTTGGTGATGTGGATTTTACACATTTACGTGTTAAACTTTTAGATTACAAAGATCAGTTTAGCCAAATTAATAGTATAATTTCACAGTTGTAATGATATTTTTGGCCAGTGTTTTACACTGGCCAGCATTATATGATTTTTATCTGTAAATACGTTAAGGTTTTTTTTATAGGTCTAGTATTTAAGATGAAAGGATGCGACGGGGTCATATCTTTTTTTGCCAGTTTAGTACGACCAGAAAACATGAAAGACCTTCCCCCGTATCTGCTAGAGATGAGTCCTGTATGTGAGGCGTCGAATGCGATGCGGGTAAGGGCGTTTGATCATCCCCCGTGGTGAGCTATCGGGCAAGGATTGTGAATCCTGAAATTTTTAAGATTGCTTCTTCGTAACTGCAGCCATTCTTTCTATTGATAGGTAAAATCTCTTTTTACTCCCTCCAGTTTCTAAGGCTTCTGAATGCTTCTCCTTTCTTCTATTTCCAGTGAAATAACACTGAATAACCTTCTGCCCGGATGCCTTACAGTATGATGAACCGTATTCGTCTGTGGCTGGTTGAGCTGTTTCTTACGGTGAACAGTGGTCAGGCAGATCCGGTGAAAGTAGCTGCTATTGTGGGGATTCTCAGCACTGCAGGATTGTTTGTAGTGTTGTTTGTGTACACGGTGTTCACTCAGAGTGATTTGACTTTTCACGTGTATGTTTCGCCGTTGCCTCTGTATTTGGGATGTAAGCAGGTTTTTGATCTGATGCTGGGCAAGCCCGGTTGGCGTAACGGTGCTGAATGGCTGTTAAAGTCGGAGCAGAAAGCGCCTGATTCTGGTTCGGCTAAGCCGGATTTTCATTTGTTAGCGCTGGCGCTGGTGTATATTTGGGGCGGGTTTTATTTGCTCGGAGTTTAAACAGCTTTCTGAGTCTGAGGAAGTGAATATGTAAACCTCCTCTAAAACTGGTTATGCAGGGGGCTGAAGTAACATTTACAGGTTGAGTTCTATGTAAGATCCAGGGCTGATACGTCCGCGCTTACGAGAGCTTGCTAAGGCTTGCGACTGGGATCAGTATCACGTATCAAAAACTTGTTGATGCTCCTGAGTGTAGACGCCAGTAAGTGAATTGAATGTATTCTATGGCTGACCGGTGAGCGGTCATTGTTGTTAGATGATAAACTGCCATCCAGGGTCACTGATGAAAAAGCTGATATACAGTTATATCTGGTGTGTCGATAAAGTGGGGAGGGGGTAATGATAAACTATCCCTTGCTTTATCGGGACTGAAAACAGGGATAGAATTACTGGCGTTTTTTAAAGCACTTTTGTTGTTATAGCCGTTGTTATTTTACTTGGTTTCTTCTTTTAATTGTTTACTATGACTGTTCTGTATAGCATGTGGAGTGTTTAGCACGTGTTAGTGAATAACAATTAAGTCGTTTTACTTTTTTGTTATTGAATGTTTTAAAGTTAATAAATAATTATTCGTACAGTATATATTGAAATTAAGATGCTTTAGTGTCGAGTTTAGGGTAAGTGCAGTGAGTGATGTGAAAACTAAAAGAATAGAATTGAACGATAAGTTGCTTCTGTCAAAAGGGAGTGAGAGATCTTGCTATTTGCATCCAGAAGATAATAGAAAAATAATAAAAATAGGCCCTGGTGAAGGAAAGCATAGAAATCAAAACAACCTGGATTATCACTACTATCGTTATTTGGTCAGTTCTGGTAAAGATTTACAGTATGTCACTGAATGTTTTGGGTTTGTAGAGACAAATCTTGGAAGAGGCTTGGTCTTTACTCGGGCGTTAAATTATGATGGTACTTCCTCTCATTCACTTAAGTATATGATGTACCACAAGAGAATTACAGTTGATGAGCAGAGAGAGTTATTGAATAAGTTATTAATGTATTTACAGGATCAACAAATTGTTTTTGGCGATATTTGTTGTGGTAATATTTTTTGTAAAGAAGTGAGTGAAGGGAAGTACGAGTTTATTATTGTCGACGGTTTAGGTGCGAGGCGACTAAATTATAAGTATTGGATGTATTTAAAGATCGGACTTTATCGCCGTTATAAAATCATGAAACAAGCACGAAAAATGCGTAACGAACATGAACGACGATTGAAAAAAGCAGAAGTAATTAACCCGGAAGATGTGATTTATTATAAGTAATGGGTGATTATTCTGACGCCTTTAGATAAATAAGCTTGATTCAAACGTATTTATAATTAAGCAGTTTCTATTTTTGAGCGGATTCTTTAATACGTCAGTCTGAATGTAAGCGAGTTATGGGCAGGCGAGTAATAGGGGCTGTTCTTACCTTGTGCCTTTAAGCCACCAAGGCTAATGACCGCTTCTAAAAGATAAATTCTTGCTTAAATGGCTTTGCTATTCAACCGTTATACCCAAGAGACCTCAGTGTTATGCCCCAACCCACTTCATCAAACACCTTAACCTTCGAAGCACGAGAAGCCCTTGCCCAGTGGCTTAAAGCGAACCACGCCACTGAAACTGAGTTGTGGGTGAAGATCTTCAAGAAGCAGTCCGGCATTCCCAGTGTCACCTGGGATGATGTAGTGGTTGAATCGCTTTGCTGGGGTTGGATCGATGGGGTGAAGAAGTCCATTGATGAGCAGGCGTATGTGCAGCGGATTACGCCCCGTAAACCGCGCAGCGGCTGGTCGAAAAGGAACCGGGCGCATGTGGAGCGGTTGATCAGCGAGGGGCGGATGATGGAGCCGGGGCTGGTGCAGGTGCGTGCTGCGCAGGCGGATGGCCGGTGGGAGAATGCGTATACGGCCAGTGAGATGGAGGTGCCGGCGGATTTTCTGGAAGCGCTGGAAAGCCAGCCGGAGGTGAAAGCCTTTTATGGCACCCTTACAAAGTCGAGCCGTTATGTCATTGCTTATGGGTTAACCAGCGCTAAGAAAGCTGACACCCGACAGCGGCGGTTTACTAAATTTATGGAAGCCCTTGGCCGTGGTGAGAAGCCTGCTTAGTTTTTAGCCTGAAGGAGGAGATGCCTGAGCTGCCCGGTGGTTTAAGAGCCCGTTGACATATATCGGACTCTCTATCAGGATAACCCCATGACTACTTACCTTACGCATCAGAACGCACGAATTATCATCATTCCATAGGAATGGTGGGTTTTGTGATGCGTGAACATTTATTAAACCTGCCCCAGAGGCGGGTTTTTTGTTTTTGCCTCCGGGGAAAACGTCCTGTAAGGAGGCGCTAATATGAAGAAGGTGGCTGTATTTGGTAAGCCCGGCAATGGGAAGTCCACGTTAAGTAAGCAGCTGGCGGCGGTTACCGGTATCAAGCTGTATGCGGTTGATTCAATTTTGTATCAGCCAGACGGCCAGGAAACTGACCGTGCGTCTTACGAAGCGGCTCACGAGCGTATTCTTGCATCAGATGAATGGATCATTGAGGGTTTTGCTCCGCTGAATGCGCTGGGATCTTTTAACCGGCGGTTGGAAGAAGCGGATACGCTGATTTATATCGAGTTACCGTATTTTGTGACCTATTGGCTGGTGACTAAGCGGCTCCTGAAAAGCGTTTTCAAAAAGCCTGAAGGCTGGCCGGAGGGCAGTTCAGTATTACAGGGAACATTGCAAAGCTATCGGGTGTTACGTCTCTGTCCGAAGTTCTGGAATGATGATTTTCTGCAAAGAATAGAGGCGCTCTCAGGGAATAAGTCGCTGCATGTGATCCGCTCGGTGTCTGAGTTAAACCGTTTTGTAGAAAAGCATGTGAGATAAAACGTATATCGCCACCGGATCAACATCAGTATTGTATTGTTGTATTCTGCACAGAAAAGGGTTTCACAAAAGGTTCTTCATGAATAACCAAAGAACAAATTACATCGCGGCACTGGAGCTGCGTTTAATGCGATTTTATATGTCCGTCAGGGATACCGGTGTGGCGGATGAGGCGGATAACGCTGGCATTAAAGCTTTCATGGAGGCTGGTGTGATCACCGAGGTGGTCACGCATGAGGATCTTGAAGCGATTATTGCGCGTCAGCATATGTCTGCATTCGGGATGACCCTGGATGAACGTTATCAACAGCGTATGGAAGAAGCACAGGAGAAGGGCGATTTTGAGTTTTTTGATCAGCCTGCCTGGGTGCGACAGGGCAAACGGGTAAATTTATCTGAGTAAGGCCAGTTCAGTTTGCAGGTCTTTCCTTTGCATTGCTAAAAACAGCAGACGGTACGCCTGCTGTTTTTTTATGCCTGAATACTGAGAGTCTCGATAACCGGTTAAGGCTGCTGGCGGGTGGCAGTAATTACCACGTCGCGGATGTTTACGCCCTGTGGCTGGGCATACATGAAGGCTGCTGTGCGGGCGATATCGTCGGTAACCAGTACACCGCCCATGGCCTGTTTCCAGTCTTCATAGCCATCGATGATTTCCTGTGAGGTGGTATGGCCCAGCAATTCGGTTTCCACAGCGCCCGGGCAGATGCTCATAATGCGTACGTTGCTGTCGGCCACTTCTTCACGGATGTTTTCGCTCATGGCGGATACGGCAAACTTAGTGCCTACGTAAGCGGCATGGTTCGGGAAGGACTTCTTACCGGCAATGGAGCTGACGTTAATGATGGTGCCGCCGTTACGGGCCTTCATATCCCCTAATACAGCCTGCATGCTGTTCAGCAGTGCCAGCACGTTGATGTCGTACATGCGTTGCCATTCCTGCGGATCCTGGGTGTCGATCTGGCCCAGCAACATTAAGCCGGCGTTGTTGATCAGACAGTCCACCGGGCCGTGAATGGCTTCGGCTTCATTAACTGCCGCGCGGAATGCAGCAGCGTCGATCATGTCTACCTGGCGGCACAGGGCATTCGGCAGCGCCAGTGCTTCCAGTTTGTCGATACGGCGGGCAACCAGCAGCAGCGGGTGGCCGGCCGCAGAAAAGTGTTTTGCCATGGCTGCGCCAATACCTGAGCTTGCGCCTGTGATAACTACCAGTGAGTGAGTCATGTGGGTGTCTCTCGTGTGAATGTCGTTGGATGTTGCACATGGTAGGCGTTGGTATTAGTGTGATAAACATCACTAATCTGAAAACATTGTTTGGTTTATATGAACAATATTTCCTGGCGGGGGATACGCGCCTTTTTGTATGTGGCTGAACATGGTGGCTTTACCGCTGCCGCTGAGGTGTCCGGGTTTTCCAAGGCAAACCTGAGCCAGCTGGTCACCGAGTTAGAAGCGGCGTTGCGTGTGCAGCTGTTGTACCGCACTACCCGGCAGCTAAGGCTGACGGAGATCGGGCAGGGCTATTACGAACGTTGCAAAATTGCTATGCAGCAGCTGGACGCTGCCGCCGAGTGGGCCAGCCAGTCTACCGATGAACTCAAAGGCGAAATCAGAATGAATGCTGTTGGCGGGCCGGTGGGGGAGGATATTCTCGCGCCGCTGATCATTAAATTTCAGCGCCAGCATCCGGGCATCCGGGTAGATCTGGATTTTTCCAGTATCCATGTGGATCTTATCGCCAGTCATTATGATCTGGTGATGCGCATGGGAGAGCTGCCGGATTCATCGCTGATCGCCCGCAGGCTTCATTCAGTTACCACCCGTTATGTGGCCAGCCCGGACTTTATTGAAGCGAACCATGAGATTGCTGAACCGGATGATCTGAAGACGCTGCCATTAATACGCGGCAGTGTAGATACCTGGACGCTCAGCAAGGGCCGCGAGCGCAAAACGGTTCATGTTGCGGAGGGCATTAAAGTCACCAGTGGCCGGGTCATGCGGCAGGCAGCGCTGGCCGGATTAGGGGTTACCCGGCTGGCGGATGTGTATGTACAGGCAGATTTACAGCAAGGCAGGCTGACAGAGGTATTACCGGCGTGGTCTGAAGACACCCAGCTCACATTGGTGTGTCCGCCGTTGCGGCATCAGTTACACCGGGTCAGGGTACTGATGGCCTGGCTGAAGGAACATTTTGCCGCGCGTTATCAGCAAGCGCTGAAAAACGGGCCGGGATAGCGTTCATAGGTGCCGCTGCAAAAACTGTTAAAGAACATTTAAATAAATTGTTTATAAAAAACGTTAAAAAACAGTTAATTGTCGCTTATTGACGTGAATTTGTTTCGAATGTGAGAGAGGCTGATTTTGTGATTTTTCTGCTGGTGAGCTGTGTCAGGTAAGGCTGACGCTATAGGTAGTTGTTTGTATAGAAAATTTTATGAAATTTTACTGAAAAACTACTGGACAAAGCGGATCGAGATCTATACAGTTTGCCGCAGCTAGAAAGAAGTCTTTTATTTACAAATCTACATTTCGCAGTTTTATTCGTAAGCCTGGTCCTGCAGTTTTTAAGTTTCAGTCTATTTTTTATGCGATTATCGCCTGTTAATGTGGGCACAAATTAAATTTAAAATTCAGGATATTTATTATGTCTAAAACTACCGGTACTGTTAAGTGGTTCAACGAAACTAAAGGTTTTGGTTTCATCGAGCAAGAATCTGGCCCAGACGTTTTCGCTCACTTCAGCGCAATCCAGGGTTCAGGTTTCAAAACTCTGGCTGAAGGCCAGCAAGTTGAATTCACTGTTACTAGCGGCCAGAAAGGCCCACAAGCTGAAAACATCGTTGTTATCTAATAACGCATTTTTCGCTTGAATAGAAAGCAGATCTCAGGATCTGCTTTTTTTTGCCTGAAATTTGGCAGCAGGCAGCCTGACCTTCTGATTTCGTTAGTTTTTAATCATTTATTTGTACGATGCCTGTTCACTTCTCTTTGTCCTGCAGGGCTATGCCGGGACTATCCTTATAGCGCTTTGTTCCGTTGCCATCCCGAACGTTTACAGATCTCTACTGTCTAGAAAACCATGTGCTACACGCTCGAAACACATTTTTTTGTGGAGGTGATTTATGCGTTACAGTTTTCTGATACTGGCTCTGGTAGCCGGTCTGGCCAATGCCGGTGCTGACTACACCGTTAAAAAAGGCATTAACTGGAAAGGGGTGAAAATAGGGGCATCTTCACCGTCCGGGGCAGATCATATCTGTCGTAATTATGAATGTTATCCGCTGTTTAAGAACATCACGGTGTCCCGCCAGCTGATGCAGCACTATAAACTGGATTCGCTGAAATACAGTGCGCTGGAAAAAGTGGCAACCGGTACCCGTGGTGACCGGATTGTTCTGCCGGAAGATCTTGCTGATGTGCTGTTTAAGCGTAGCCGGGAACGTGTTCAGCGGGCTAAGTTTGCGGATTCTAACTGAGCAGTAGCCGGATGTTCTGTGCTGAACCGTATGTTGCTTTGCTGCGTATACCGGTTTCAGTCAGATAAAGACGTGGAGGAATTGTGATGCGTTACTGTCTTTTAGTACTGGTTCTGATAGCCGGGTCAGTACAGGCCGGTACAGACTATTCGGTTAAAAAAGGTGTTGCCTGGAAGGGAGTGAAGATTGGGTCCCAGGCGGTTACCGGGTCAGATTATATTTGCAGAGCCACGGAGTGTTATCCGCTGGTGCTGATTGATATATCGGCAAAAGATATGGCGCAGTACCGGGTTAAATCCCTGCGCTATAAAGACTTACAACCCATCGCGCTGAGTGAGCAGGGTGACCGGCTTACCTTACCCCATGCGCTGGCAGAAGATCTGTTCAGCCGTGCGCGAATTCAGGGGCTGCGGGAAATCTTCTTTGAGCGAAGTTTATAGCGGGTTGATTAAAAAGGCGTCTGAGGCAACTCCGGCGCCTTTTTGACTGATCAGCCAGCTTTCTTACTGTTCTGACGTACGGCTGCCGCAAACAAGCAAATTCTGTATTGGCCATGATGATATTTTGCAGGAAACCATTGAATAACAGGAACCTGCAAAATGACCATTACTTATCGTGCGGCGGAAATCCCGGCGGATCAGCTGAATGAAGCCCCACTGGCACAGCCAACCGCTGAGCCGCTTTCCGGAGATATCACTACCCGTAGCCAGGTGTTTTTTAATACGGAAGAACAGAATATTAAGTCTGGCACCTGGGAATGTGAGCCGGGTGAGTCCCGCTGGGAGTTTATAACCCGTGGTGAAGTGATTTATGTATTGTCTGGCCGTATGACGGTTGTAGAAGACGGCGGTGAAGCCGTTGAACTGACTGCCGGCTCCAGTGCGGTATTCCCGGTTGGCTGGTGTGGCAACTGGACGGTGCACGAAACCCTGCGCAAAGTATATGTAATTTACGGCGCGTAACCGTTTTCAGGAGGCGCAGTGCGCCTCCTCTTTTTAAGCTCTTTTTCTGCCTCCTCTTCGACCTCCTTTTTCTGCTGCTTTTCTGCTGGCTTATCTTTGCCGCTTTCCTGGGGTTTACCGTACAGGTCTGATCGCTTCTGATATTCTGAAGCACATCCTTGCTTTGATTATTTTCCGGAAAAAGTAACTGCCTTATGAATACCTTACACCTGAAAGCCATAGTGCTGACCAACGAACTGGGGTCGGTATCGGCGGCTGCCCGGGCGCTGGGCAAGCATCAGTCGCAGGTCAGTCAGTGGATCTCAGATCTTGAGATTGATTTAGGGGTGACGCTGTTCGAACGCACCGGTAACTCTCTGGGGCTAAGCTGTGAAGGCGAAGTGATTCTGCCGATGATCATTCATACCGTCAGTCAGGCAGAAAAGTTAGCCACCTGTGCGCAGGCAATGTCGGCTGAAGAGCCGGTAACGCTTCGTCTGGGAGTGGATAATTATATTCCGCAGCTGGCACTGCAGCCTGCACTGGCCAGTATGTTGCAGGACTCCGCCCTGAATCTGGAAGTGTCGGCGTATGATGCCGACAGCCTGATGGATATGCTGCAAGCGCAGACGCTGGATATAGCGCTGCTGTCGGAAAGCGATGTTTTACACCACTGTGATTTAGGATATTGCCGGCTGGGTTGCTATGACGAAGTGCTGGTATGCGCTGCCGGGCATCCGCTGGCACAGACTGATTGTGTAACCACTGCTGATCTGAATCATTTTCGGGAATTGATCTGGACCCGGGAAAATGTGACAGAGAATATCGCCGGTGCGAATAAGGTGAGCTATAGCGCGGCTTACGGAATTTTTTCGGAACTGGCGGTGTTAGTGGCCTTGCTCAGAAACTGCGCGGGATTTGCCGTGTTACCCGAAACGATGATTACTGAAGCGCTGACGGATGGTTCGCTGGTTGTACTGACAACGGATTTTGAACAGCAGCGCATTCCCCGGCGGGTAGAGCTGCTTTGGCAGCCGGCTTTGCAAATGAGCGAAAAAGGCCGCCGGTTAATTGCCGCGCTGCAACTCCAGCACGGCTTTAGCGGGTAGGTTACTGTTCTGAATCGTAGACGATTTCACCTTGCAGTATTGTCATCAGGATTTCAGTCTCGGCTATTTTACCGGCGTCTAAGCGGGTTATATCCTCAGCCAGCACCACCAGATCGGCAGATTTTCCGACGGTAATACTGCCGGTAATATCGTCCAGGCCCAGGCTAATGGCCGGATTAAGGGTGTAGGCATCAATGGCGGCTTCAATGTTTGGCAGGCCGGTCTTTTTCATGCTCAGGCTGTTAGCGATGCCAACCAGCGGGTTGATGTCATTGACGTTCCAGTCGCTGCTCAGGGTGAGGTTAGCACCGCTGTCGAATACCGGCCGTAAACGCATTAAGGAATGGGCGCGCTTTTTCCCGATGAAAGGCTCGGCCCAGCTGTGGTCCTGTTCCACAATGTAATCAGACCCGACCTGAAAGTCCGCGGTCACGTTGAGGGGCCGTAAACGTTTGATATCTGAATCCTGAATCATTTCCACGTGGGTGAGGCTGTAGTCCTGTTCAGAACCTTGCTGACGGGCATATTCAACGGCATTCAGAGACTCCCGGATTGCCCCGTCACCAATGGCATGAATGTGTGCCCCGTAGCTGATCCTGTTCAGTTCACTGAGCCAGAACTTCATATCTTCCGGGGGAATGTAATTCAGGCCGTAGGGCAGGTCTTTAACGAAGCTGTTCTTGTAAGGGGCGATCACCTTAGCGGTACCGTTGATCAGAATGCCGTCGCTGTACATTTTTACCTGATCCACAATTAAGCGGCTGTCCGGTTCCCGGGACTGAATCGATTTCAGAAACCTGAGCTGGGCAGCGGGGTCGTCTTCCGGATAAATCCACGGGCGCAGTGATACCCGGGCACTTAGCTCTCCTTTTTCCTGTGCTGCTTTCCAGATCTCATACCACCCGCGCTTCCAGTACATACGGCCGTCGCCAATGGTGGTGATACCGTGGGCGGCGGCTTCCGCCAGCCCGTTCTGCAAGCCGTCGTAGCTCTGCTGAAAAACATTATTCAGGCTGTTCCAGGCCAGCTCCATCACCATGTCGCCGGCGTTATCCAGCAGAATGCCGTTAAGCTCGCCACTGTCCGGGTCTTTCAGGTATTTGCCTCCCTGTGGTTCCGGGGAGTTGGCGGTTATCCCTGCCAGTTCCAGTGCTGCCGAGTTTACCCACATGGAATGAGAGGTTTGCTCCATAAAGATAACCGGTAGTTCCGGAAAAATATCATCCAGCAGTTCCAGCGGCGTTTGCGGGTTATCTTCGCTGAGAATCAGCTCCAGAATGAAGCCATAGCCAATCAGCCATTGCCCCGGTGTTGCCTGGGCAGCACAGTCTTCCAGATAGCGGACTTGCCCCTCCAGGCCTTCATGCGGGCTGAGTTCACAGCTGCCTCCGGCTTCAGATGCTGCTTCGAATACATGGTTATGGTTATCGATAAAACCGGGTAGCACCATGGCCCCCTCCATGTCCAGCACGTGGGTATCGGGGCCCAGGTATTTTTTGGCGGCACTGTAGTTACCCACGTAAGTAATGATGCCATCCTGCACGGCAAGCGTATTGGCAGGTTTATCGGCATACACCACAGCGTTTGTTATCAGCAAGTCTGCAGGGGGAGCGGCAACAGCGCTGGAGCTGGCACACAGGCTCAGGCTCAGCAGTGTGGCAAGAGGGATTATTTTCATGGTGCGTCCTTCGGGGGCTTAAATGCATCTTAAAGAAAAGTAGTGACTAATGCAGTGTAAGAAGGCGCGGCTGATAATGAAAAATGCTCAGTATCATACATTTATGATAGTGAAGGGTGAATGATCCGCCGGGGGATCATGTGCACAGTCCGTGTGCTCATAGACGAATTGCGTTCCGTAACTTTACATGAAGCCGCTACCAGGCTGACGGGGGGGTTAGAACTGGCAGCGACCGGACAAGTCTATGGAGGTACGGTATATATAACCAGTAATCCATTACCCAAGTTGGGTAGTGTGTGAATGTGCCGAATAGCCCATCGCTTGGCTAAGTATCAGATAAATATGAACTTGTTAATTATACCTTTAGATATTCTTCAGCTTGTTTTCAGTTTTTCTATTTATAGTGCCGCTCAATCTCAGGTAAGCGCATTATCTTTGTGCTTGTTGTCCGTTTGATTCCGAGAGTGATTTAACCAGATAACCAAGCAAAGGAAGCAGCAATGCCGTTTCATATTTATAAGCGCAAAATTCAGGATGCCATGTTTGGCAATACACAGAGCACCGCCTCCGGGGCTCAGTTAGCCGAGTTGGCAAATGCTCGGTTGGGCATTGTCTATGCGCTGGCGCACACCGATATGAACCGGGTGCGGTCATTCAGTGCCTCACCCTTCAATACTCTGATTGTGAATACGACTGCGGCTAAAGATTTTATCGCCGGGCAAAAAGCCACTTATAGCATGGGCATAGATGCCGCCGGACAACTGATTGATAAAAGCCCGCTGAAAGATATGAAAGACTCGGCCATGACGTATCTGAGGGAAAGCGAAGCACTGGCGACAGTGAAAGGGGCTGCAAATACGGTGATTGACGGGGTGTCGGCACTGAAAGCCAGGCTTAAACAACTGGTCAGCGACTTCTTTTACATGATGCTCGAAGCGGTTAAAAAGCGTTATGGCGTAAACCTTCAGATGATGGAAATCCTGACCGATTTTGTGATCTGGGGAGCGAATACTTTTGCCACCGGATTGTCAGCAGCGATTCCCGGATGGGGTTATGTAAAAACGGCAGCAGGGATGTATGTCGATGCAAAAAAAGCCTTTCTGAAATCAAAAATGCTGATCGAACAGTGCTACAGCGGATATGGCGTTGAATTGCTGGGCGGGCACCCTTCGGTTATCGCCAACGCACTGGCCCGTCATTCGGTGGCGGGAATTGCCAGTGCGGCAAAGGGGCTGGCGATATCATCGACCAGCCTGGGGCTGAGCATTGCTGCGGATGTGTCCGGTGGCGGTGGAAGTGCCGGGATGATCTTCAGCATAGTTACCAGCATTTTTAATAAGATTTTTAACCTGGTAGAAAGCCTGGTTCAGAAGTTTAAAGTCACTGCTGTGCTGGATGATGCAAAGCAGATGTGGCGTAACCGGACGAACAGCAGCAGTAAGCTGAAGGACCATAAGCGCTTCTCGGAATGGTTTCAGAGCTCAGTTATAGCAACGCCGGTGATTGCCTCACTGGCGATGAGTTCAGGCTTTGCGGCACATCCGTACCGTTTCCTGCAATTGCTGGACCCTACCGACAGTGATGCCCTGAAAGGCGATTTTGCTAAAGGCAGTAAGCATATCGAAACCCTTAAACAACAGGCCGGGAAGCATATTCGGGAATTTACCGGAGGCTACAGCGTAACGTTCACCAGCTCCGAAGCCCTTGTTGATGCCCGGTTAAAAGAAGCGTTAACGGGCAAAGCAATGCTGGATGGCCATGAATATTACATGGTGGCGGTGGATGAGTGGGATAGCCTGCCCGGCCAGTATGACCGTAAACCGGCTGCCAGTGATCCCGATCCGGTGCGGATACAGCGCTGGGACAGCCTGCCGGACCAGTATGCCACCCGAATAATGACCGTTGTTTAGCTGACACAGGGGACAGACAACGAGAGATAAAACACAACTGTAAATACATTCAGTGAGACAAATCAGAGGGTTAATTATATCCGGATAGCAGGCTTCAAACAGGCAGACACAAACTGGCGTATTTAGTTGTGTTTAAGGGGTATACCTTTGCGTGCGGATCATTATAATGCCTGCCTTCGTTTGAACGGCTGGCTATTTTTTGCTCACTGCAAAGTAGCGTGCCTGCTTTGTTTGGTGAGTGTACGTTGTTTCGGTTGTTCCTTTCTTTCTTTTCTGACCATCTGTTGTGTTTGGTGTTGGCTGTGTGTGTGCTCCATGTCACACCTGTGTCTGCTAATGGTGTTGGCGATAACCCTGAGCCACAGGTCGCACGTATTCTGGTTGAACACTGGCCACCCTGGCAGATTGCCGATGATGACCGGCGTCAGCTGGTTACCCGTGGCTATGCAATTGAGATCATCGAAGAGCTGTTCCACCGTCTGAATGTGCCGGTGGAGTTCCAGTATGCCCCCTGGCGGCGGTCGTTACGGCTGATTCAGACCGGCGGGGCAGACGTGCTGCCGATGGTCTCGGAGCATCCTGACCGGGCCCCTTATATGGCGTTTACTGTGCCGGTCTACCAGGACCCGATATTGCTGGCCTATTCCCGTGATACCTATAAGTATTTTAACTGGCAACAGTGGGCGGATCTGAAAGACTATTCAATTCGGGCTGTGCGTGGATACAACTACGGCGATAACTGGCGTAAAGCGGTTCAGACACATGGCCTGAAGGTGAGAGAATCGGCAACGGATAACCAGAACCTGAAGATGCTGGAACAGGGAAGAATAGAACTGACCCCGTTGCTGTATTCCAATGGTGTTAGCCTGATGGACAGGAACGGTTACCGCAATATCCGTTTTGCAGACAAACCGATCTTCACCACGGTGCTGCGCTTTGGCCTTTCGAAACAGTCATTTTTGATAGAGCGTCTGCCGGAAATCAATATTCAACTGAATGCGATGAAGCAGGATGGTACCTTTGCACGGATTCTGGGAGAGCTGTACCGGCCCCGCTTTCAGGACGCACGTTAGTGAGCCGAACGCGAAACAGCCGGGCGTTAAAAGGCCTGTGTGTTAAAAAAACTGGGCGTTAAAAAAGCCCCCCGGTATTAAAGAGCAAAGCTGGCTTCATCCCGGATGCCGATCCGGTTGCCGTCCGGGTCACAGATATTAATCACCGATCCCCAGTCGGTTGTGGTGATATCCGCATCAATACCGTATGCCCGTACATCTGCCAGTGCTGCCTCAATGTCACTGACATTAACGCGCACCTTATGCGGGCTCTGAGCAATGCTTTTGCCTTCCGGCTGCGCATGGCCTTCAGTCTCCAGCATCAGATAACTGTCGCCAAATGCCAGGCAGCAGAGGCGGAAATCACCGTCCTGTTTTTCAAACATCACCGGCAGCCCGAACAGGGTGCGGTAGAAATGCACGCAAGCATCGAAGTGCTCGCAGTTGAGGATAATGCCGTGGCGCTGGATGTTCATGGGGCGTCCTGGGGAGTCGTTAAGTCAAACCTTACTGAAATTGTTATGGGAAAGGAATGAGTATAGTTATTTCTTCAGGCTATGTAGCACTTATAATATGTGTCTCATTTTCAGCCTGTTAAGGATTAACCTGTGGCGGATAATAATTGGACTGAGGCACAACTGCGTGCTGCTGTAGAAGCGTATGTCGATATGTTGGATAAGTCGGCGAATAACATCCCGTTTATCAAAAAGCATTATTATCGAGAACTTGCTAATAAATATGGTCGATCAGACAAGGCTTATGAATATCGAATGCAGAATATATCTTATGTGTATTCGGAGTTAGGTCGCCGTTGGGTACCAGGCTTAAAACCAGCAAGAAATGTCGGTGCAACAAATTTAGCCAAGCTACAGCAATTGATTGCTGAAATTGAAGGCCAAAATTTTGCTCAACAAACGGAATTTGATGTTGAAGTGGCTCGCTTAGCAGATTCGTCTTTTAGCGAACCACCGAATGGCCAGAAAACGGTTAGCCGTCACAGTTCGCAGGTGACACAGTATAAGCGTGATCCCAATGTGAAGGCTTGGGTTTTACAGAATGCTAAAGGCATTTGTGAAGCGTGTTGTGAGCCATCACCATTTGAAAAATATTCTGGTGAGCCGTTCTTAGAAGTGCACCACTTGCGTCGATTAGCAGATAAGGGCTCTGATACGGTTAGCAATGCTGTTGCTTTATGCCCTAATTGTCACCGTGAGCTTCACTATGGCCGTCATAGTGAACTGAAAATACAAGCGATGTATGCGCGAATCGAGCGTTTGATTGCCGAGTAAATTCTCCAGCCCATCCCCAAGATGGGCACATCTTCTCCCCTTCTGAACGACTCCCTGTCTGCCTCAAAGCTAGGTACTAGGGGGTATATCTAAAACCTATTCACAGCATTAGATTATTCTCGTTGTCAGCGTTGCGCTGATTCGCGATCTTGCTTTGTATAAGAACGAGAAAGGGTGGTGCGGAATGTCTCATTGGAGTTTGAAACGTAAATTGTTGCTCGCAGCAGGCATTATTCTGCTGCTGGTTCAGTCGCTGGTGGTGTTAACCGGGATTGAGTCAATGAAGCGCAGCGGGGAGTACACCCTGGATGCGATCAGTGTCAGCCAGCAGGAGAGTGCGGAGGGGTTGCTGGCCTTTATGGCAACCGATTCAGCACAGCAGGTGAGTGATTATCTGGACCGGGCATTTGATGTTTCTCTGGCGCTGGCTTCCGTGTTGTCAGCCACCACTGTAGGCAACGACGGGCAGCCGCTGAGCAGGGAGCAGGTACAGCGGCTGGTGCAGGAAGGGTTACGTTCTAACGGCCATATCAGTGCTCTGTATTCTGAGTTTGAGCCGAATGGGTATGACGGGCTGGATGCCAGCAGTGTCGGTGCCGGTATGCACAGCAGTTCTAAGGATGGCAGTTTAGGTTTGTACTGGGTACGTACACTGGAGGGGCTACAGCAATATGAAGGGGATCCTGAGGCGCGTTATCTGACGGCAATTACTGAGTCGGGTCAGCGGGAGTCAGAGTGGTATCTGTGTAGCCTGGAGTCTGCGGCGAATTGTGCGTTAGAACCTTATTTGTATGAGATTGAGCCGGGTAACAGCCAGTTAATGACCACCCTGACGGCGCCGGTTATGAACAGCGGCAAGGCAGTGGGAATTGCCGGGGTGGATCTGAACTTGCCGGCGATTCAGGAGCGGGTGGGTAAGATCGCCGATTCCATTTTTGACGGCCGGGGGGATATTCATATTGTCAGCCCGGCCGGCCGTTTGGTGGCCAGTACTGCTTATGAAGATCAGCTTACTCAACCTTTAGAGCAGGTTGATGGCGAGCTGGCCCGGATCAGCCGGTCAGGCGGTCAGCAGGTTGCAGAAGTGACGGACCGTCTGGTTGCTGTGGCGCAGATTCAGATCAGCGCAACGGGCACCCGGTGGCCACTGATTATCACGGTACCGAATGCGGTCATCATGGAAGATTTACGGGCGCTGCAGACGGATCTTAATGATGGGATTGAAACCGCAATGACCCGCATGCTGAGTTTGTCCGCCGGTTTAATTCTGTTGGCGGTGCTGCTGATTTATCTGGTGGTGCGGGCCGTGACCAATCCGCTGAACCGAATGCGGGATAAAGTGTGGAGTCTGGTGAGCAGTGATGGTGATCTGACCCAGCATCTGGACATTGCCCAGCATAAAGAACTGATTGAAATCCGTGATGGCTTTAACCAGTTTATGCAGAAGCTGCGGGACATGATTGTGGTGTTTAAACAGCAGTCGGATGAGCTGGCGACATTTTCCGGCCGGTTGAACAGCTCGGCCAACCACGTAAACCGTTCTGTGGGTATGCAGGCGAATCAGATCGACAGTGTGGCGGTCGCGATGGAGCAGATGTCTGCCAGCAGTGCACAGGTAGCGGATTTTTCCATGACCAGCGCCAGCGAGGCACAAAACTCCAGTGAAGACCTTGTGACGACGAAGCATGCCATTGAGCAAAACCTGCAGCAGATTCAGCTAACCGCCGATGAAATGGCGTTAAGCAGTGAGCGAATTACGCTGGTGGCAGAACGCAGCGAAGGGATTAATACCATTGTGGAGACCATCCGTTCGATTGCGGACCAAACTAACTTGTTAGCTCTGAATGCTGCCATTGAAGCAGCCCGGGCGGGTGATCAGGGGCGGGGCTTTGCGGTGGTTGCCGATGAAGTTCGCACGTTAGCGGCTCGCACACAGCAAGCCACTGAAGAGATCGGTGCGCTGGTGTCTACCTTGCAGGAAGATGTGAATGCGTCGGTGAACCAGATCAGTATTAACCGGGAGCGGGTTAATACTGTGGCAGATGAAGCGGCACAGTGCTTCAGTATGGTTCAGAAAGTGACCGACAGTCTGTTATCTATTTCGGATAATGCGACACAGGTGGCCACCGCGGTTGAGGAGCAACGTCAGGTCGGCGAGGATATTAACCGCAATATTTCAGTGATTGGTACCGCCGCCACTGAAATGGCTGATCAGGTGGCTGAGGTTGAAGTGGTCAGTCAGGATATGACCCGGGTGATGGCCAGCCTGAATGAACAGCTGGAAAAGCTGAAAGTTTAATTTTCTCTGCGCGTATCTCTAAAAAATAAACCGGGCCGGATGCCCGGTTTTTTTATCTGGCCTGTGTCACATTCGGTTAGCCAAGCAAGCGCTTGATTTCGGCTTCGATCTGGCTATAGCTGGCGTGGTTGCTGACACTGATTTCGCGGTAACCCTCACCGGCGAAGGTGCGGTCCAGTTCGATCAGCACGTGGGTGGTATCCGGTGTCAGGATGAACGACAGTTCTGCTTCCTGGGTGTTGCCGAACAGGGAGCCGAAGCCAGCGGGCCGGAATTCAATCTCCTGATAGCACCCGGACTGAGACTGGAAGTTGTGGGCCCGCAGATAGCCGGTTTCCACATCGGCTTTTACCATGCCGTAGCCACAGGCATTCATGGCCCGGATGAAGTGTGATACTGCTTCCGGCGGATGGATGTGCATCGGGTCACGGTCGGTCGGGTCGACAGAAAAGTCGATATCCAGTGCCGTTTCAACCCAGACCCGGCACTGGTTGTTGTGGGTGTCCAGTACGGTGATCGGGGTTTCCGAATGCAGGTCAAAACTGAAGTCCAGATGGCGGGATTCGTTTGGTTGCAGGGTGAAGGCTTCTGTCACCTGAAACTGATCCAGGGGATGAGCCACATAGCTGACGGTGTCGTCGCTTTCGACCTTGGCGTTGGTCATCAGCTTCAGCGTAATGGCGGAGATTTCCTGTTCTGCGTCGCCCCCTTTAACGTCAATTCGGCCTTCAACCCGGGCACCGGGCAGAAAGTGTTCGGTGGTCAGAATTGTATCAACGGTCGCTGCACCGACACCGATCCGGGCAAAGAGGTTTTTTAACATGTTGCATCCTTTTATAACAAAAGCGTTATGTACCAGCGACACATCATATCAGGCCATTTCGGGTTTAACAGGGCGTTTTTATCGGGTTACTGGCTTAGAGATTATTGCGCCATTTACCGTCTTTAAAGCCGGCCAGCAGTTGCCGTGCCCGGCCTTCTTCCAGCTCACTGAAGGATTTGCCCCGGGTGAAAAAGTCGTTTAATCCTTCAATATCGCTGAGCTGCTGCCTGGTGATTTTGGGGTAGCCCATGCTCCACTGACCAAAGCAGCGTTCTTCGATGGGTTCGATAATCAGTTTCATGCTGTTGGTATGCCGGCGGTCGAAGCTGATTTTCCGGTATAGCTGTTCAACGGCCTGACGGTCGCCTTCAAGTACCTGAAAAAAGCAGCCGTCCTGAAACAGCAGGATACCGGTAATACCGGCTTTTTCGTTATTGAGCCGGCTGCTGTGGAGAATCGCTTCGAGCGCTTCGGGGCTCAGATCTTCCTGTTTGGCTGCGCTGGTATAAATCAGATGTACGAGTTCCATAGTTATTCCTTGCCGGGCATGCCTGGCGATGGGGTGCAGTGTCTGTTTTATTGCCTGTTACACAAATAGCTGTTGTGCCACGGATTAGGAAGTGGCGGAGGTATCATTTTGGGAATTAAAATGTATGTATAACAGCCTGGTCACCTGTGGATGTTTGTAGGGTGGAATGTAATACAACTCATTTTGGTTAGGATATCCCATTGAAAATACAGCTAATTCCTTACTTTTTTCAGGGGGTTATTGCTACCATTGTGTGGCACGTTTTTATTCGCGTAGAAAGTACATAATCACTCAGGATTTGGTGTGGAAGTTATGACTCGTAAAATGCTGTTCTGGACCGTTGCGGTGGTGTTGCTCGCCAGTAATTTTTTGTTAGATGAATATCTGGCTGATCTGTATGTTCGTCTGGCCCGCGATCTGGTGTTGTTTGGCGGTTTGTTCTGGGGGGCGATTCTGGTTGCTCAGAACCGAATCGGTTCATTACAGAAAAATATTGATGCGGTTCTGGCTGAAGAGAAGATTGATCTGCGGGTCCGCTTCGACAGCAAGCATCCGGAGATCCATGCGCTGACGGATAACATGAATAAGCTGCAGCAGCGGGTTGAGCAGGCAGTGGCCGGGGTGAGCAGTTCAGCCGCCCGGCTGATTCCTATGTCCCATGAACTGGCCGACAGCTACGGCAATGCTACGCAAAAGGCTTCGTTGCAGGACAGCCGTTCCGATGAAATTCTCCACGCGATGGACAGTATCAAAACTGTTTCGACTGAAGTGGCAGGCAGCGCCCGAACCATTGTAGATGAAGCATCCGCCGGTAATGCTGCGGTGATGGACTGTCAGCATTCCATGACATCGGCTCAGGAAGTGGTCGACCGCTTATCTGGCCATATGCTGCAGGCGCAAAGCATTCTGGACGGTTTGAAAACTGAAACCGACCAGGTTGGCAGCATTGTGGAAGTGATTAACGGCATTGCTGAACAGACTAACCTGCTGGCGCTGAACGCGGCCATTGAGGCAGCCCGTGCCGGTGAGCAGGGGCGCGGTTTTGCGGTGGTTGCCGATGAAGTGCGCAGCCTGGCAGAGCGTACCCGGCAGTCGACCCAGGAGGTTCAGGGGATGCTGGAGCGGATTCAGATCGGTGCCGGCAGCCTGGCGGAAGCCATGCAGGAAGGCGGTGACGCTTCGGAAGAAAACAACAGCCGGGTGAAAGAGGTCGGCGATCAACTGACCGATCTGGTGAATATTATTGGCCGTGTACATGAAGCTGCGGGTGCTATCAGTGAGTCTGCTGAGCATCAGCAACAGCGGGCGATTGAGGTGCGTAATTCCAGTGATACGCTGGCGGCGCTGAACCGTGAAACCTTGCATGAGTCTCAGGTACACACTATTTCTAAAGATGATCTGGAAGCGCTGGGTAAGCAGCTGCGTGAAAAATTACAGGTGTTCAGCCTGGAAGGGGATCACTGGCACATTCAGCGCAGAGTGAAAGCCCGTGTCACGGAGCCGGCTACGAGAGGAACCGTTGCCAGCGACGATGATGATATTGAACTGTTCTGATCAGTAGCGCTACTGAACGGTTCACAACAGATACAAAAAACCGGTCGCCTTAAGGGGGACCGGTTTTTTTGTATTTGTGATTTGTACTTGTGATTTGTCCTGCAGTTCGTCAGACATAAGGGCCGGGAAGGCCCGGCCAGATGTTGGCGACTGGTTCAGTCCAGCACGGCCAGCGGTTTAGAAGAGAACATGTGGTTACATTCAACGGCCGGTACAGGTCTGCTGTAAAGGTAGCCCTGGAAGTGCATGCAGCCAAGGGATTCCAATAGTTCCTGATCCGCCTGGGTTTCCACCCCTTCCGCAATAATCTCCAGATCGAGGCTGTCAGCCATAGCAATAATGGTTTCAACAATGGTCAGGCTGCTGGCATCGGTGCGGATGTCATGCACGAAGGATTTGTCGATCTTCAGCTCATTCAGCGGCAGGGTTTTCAGGTACCGCAGCGATGAGTAGCCGGTGCCGAAGTCATCAATCGACAGATGAACTCCCAGTTCTTTGAGCCGGCGCATCTGGCCGGCTGCCGCTTCGATGTTCTCGATCAGCATGTTTTCGGTCAGTTCCAGACAGATCAGTGAAGAATCGATACCGGTTTGCTGCTGCAGGGCTTCAAGCTGATCAACAAAGTCAGGCTGAATAAATTGCTTGGGGCTGATATTGATGGATAAACGGCGGAAGCTTGCCGGCAGGGTTTGCGCCTGCCAGCTAATGAGCTGACGGAATGCTTCTTCCAGTACCCAGCTGCCTATCGGCAGGATGAGGCCGGTTTCTTCGGCAACACCAATGAAGTTATCCGGCGCGACCAGTCCGTGTTGCGGATGCCGCCAGCGCAGCAGGGCTTCCATCCCGATAAGCTGGCCCCGAACATTTACCTGAGGCTGATAGAAGAGTTCGAACTCATCATGTTCCAGCGCGTGGTGCAGATCTTTTTCCAGGGTCAGGCGTTCGTTAACACTTTCCTGTAACTGTTGCTGGTAAAAGCACAGCTGGTTGCGGCCCTGACGCTTGGACTGATACATGGCAGTATCGGCCTGTCGCAGCAGGTCATCAATGTTCACTGCATTGGCCTGTGGGAAGAGGGTGATGCCGACGCTAGTGGATACAAAGAGTTTATGGCCGTTGATGATGAAGGGCTGTTTAAACAGCTGCAGAATTTTCTGGGCCAGATGCTGGATACCTGTAGTCGCGCTGCATTCTTCAGTGGGAACTTCCGGCACCAGGATGACGAATTCGTCACCGCCCAGGCGGGCCACGGTATCTTCACTGCGCAGGCTGGATTTCAGCCGCAGGGCAACCTGTTTCAGCAGGTTGTCACCCACGCTGTGGCCCAGGGAGTCGTTGATCAGCTTAAAGCGGTCCAGGTCCAGGAACAGGATGCCGCCGGTATGCTGATGGCGGTTGGCAATGCGCAGGGCCTGGGTGATCCGGTCATTAAGGAGCTGACGGTTCGGCAGGTCAGTGAGGGAGTCATAGAACGCCAGATATTTGATGCGTTCTTCTGCTGATTTACGTTTACCGATGTTCCGTGCCGAACTGAGCAGGCAGGTTTCGCCGTTAATTTTGACCTGTACGGTGCGGATTTCCATCAGGTTGATGGATTTATCCCGACGGTACATTTCCACTTCCTTGGTGATGGATGTATTAAAGTCCGCTTCTTTGATCATCGCCCGCAGGTCGTCGTGATATTTCTCGTTACAGATATCAAACAGGCTGCAGCTGAGTAATTCTTCTTTGCTGAGTTTGAGTGCGTAACAGGCGCTGGCGTTAACATCCAGCAGTTGGCCGTAGGGGTCGAGCAGGAATATTCCGTCACTGGCCTGTTCCATTACCGCGCGGAAATACGCTTCCCGGTCAGTCAGGGAGCGTTCAATGCGCAGCTGTTTATCCAGCATGTTATTGAAGCTTTTAATCAGGAAACCCAGTTCATCACCTTTGTGCCGGGCAGGCAGGTTCAGCAGTTCAGGGTGTTCCGGGTCCGTCTTCAGGCCGGCAATATTGTGGGTAATATTGATGATTGGCCGGGTCACGAAAAAGAAGAATACGCCGAAAAACAGAACCGCAGTGATCAGAGATTCAATCAGCTTGATGTAAACCACCTGCCAACTGCGGCGGGTGAAGTCTTTCATGACTTCCGCCTGATCGACGGATACTTCCAGGCTGCCGACGCCGATATCTTTTTCCGGCAGGGTCAGCGTGTGATTGATGGTTTTATAGCGTTCAACGAAGTTATTGTCATACCAGTAAATGCTGGAGTTCATGACGGGCCGTTCGATTTCAGCCAGCCGGTTTCCCCAGTCGTCCTGAATTTCTGCTTTAAAAATGGACGGGGTTTTCATCAGGCTGACCACAATTCGCTGGGCCAGTACCCGGTCCAGCTGATAGGCCGCCTGAATGGCCGATTCTTCCAGCAGACCCAGGGTCTGATGCACCTGATTTTCCATGTTACGGCTGGTAGCCTGCCAGTCGGAATAAATCTGCACGGCGGAGGAGACCAGACTCAGTACCAGCATCATAATCAGCGCCAGTATGAAGTTTCTGAATCCCAGTTGCTGTCGTAACGGGATCATATTGTCTGTCCCCGGAACGGGTTAAAAGGGTGTAAGACCATAGCGTGCGTGTATCTCCTGAAGAACGCCGTTAGTACGGATCCGTTGTAAGCCTTGGTTAAACAGTTGTATCAGTTGTTGCACCCCCGGCCACTGTTTACTGAAACAGACGTACAGTTTGAGGGTGGATTTTTCTTTCAGTGGCGTGAATTTAATGTCCTGTGCGAGTCCGAGCTGGTTGGCGATAAACAACGTTGCTTCACGCCCGATATAAAAAATATCCTGACGCTGTCGGGCAATGAGGTTTATCGCTTCTTCCATGCGGTTTACGTTCAGCGTTTTTATGTTTCTGTTTAGCAGTTCGGTTTGGGTTCCATACCCGTTGACCGACACTACCCGGTAATTTCGCAGGTCTTCCAGTGATTGTATCTGGCTGGTATCCAGAGACTTATGGCTGAAGATGCCTATCTGGCTACTGCTGATCTGGTCACTGTAATAGAGCTGTTTGCGGCGTTCCGGATTTGAGCTGCAAGTTACCGCCGCGGTTGCATTACCTGCCTGAACATCCCGCATAATTCTTGCCCAGGGCTGAAAATTTACATGTACTTTGATACCCGATGCGGCAAATGCTGCTTCTGTAACTTCCACGTCAAACCCGGGTGCCTGGGGGTTATCTGCAATGTTAAACGGCGGGTAATGGCTGGCGAAAAGCTTCATATCGGCAGCTGCCAGAGCGGATGTTGAAAACAGACAGGTTACGGACAGCATGAGTAATAACATTCTGTGGGTAAATCCGGTCTTGCGATTCATGTACTACCATCCTTTGTATGCTCAAGGAAACCGATGAAAACGCTTTCACAGCCTGTAATTGCTGGCTGTGTGGGAGTTTTTCTCCATTTTTTAGTTTCTCCGTCAGGCCGCCGCCATAACACTAAAAGATAAACATACTATATATAAATCACGTGTTACAGCATGATTCCCCGTAGTGGGTACTTGGCGTGAAGCAAATTATCCTATTGCATTGCAACCTTCAGAAAGAAGGGGGGCGGCCAAACACTTGTTTGGTAAGTCATTCATTTATCAGATAATTTAATGAACTGTCAGCGGTGTTTTGTGAGGGTTTATTCGGCTGAGAGCAGCATGCGGGATGACAGGCAGACAAATAAAAAGCCCGGCTGTTATAGCCGGGCTTTATCGCTGTGAATGAGGCTGTTTTTCAGAAAATGTTTGTTATAAAGAGCCTCTGGCAGTATCTGTTTAAGATTTGCGGGCACCGCGGCGTGAGCGACGCTCGCGCCCGCCGCCACTCAGGGAGCCGCCGGCAACACTCAGGTCACCGCCTAACTGTGCCTTAGCACCCTGGGTAATAGGGCCAAGTTGTGCTTCAAGGGTTTCAATGTCCGGAGCGGTGCCCGGCTCATAACCTTCCAGCGAGTCACGCATGGCAGCAATATGCTCCGGTGACGTTCCGCAGCAACCGCCGATAATTTTAGCGCCGGCATCGCGTACCAGGCGGGCGTATTGTGCCATCAGTTCCGGCGTACCGCTGTAAACGATCTTACCGTCGACATATTCCGGGATACCGCAGTTGGCTTTTGCCACCAGTACCGGATCGGTTTGCTGCTGTTCAGCTGCATTTTTCATGTTCATGATGGCAGCAACCACTTCAGATGCGCCAATGCCGCAGTTGGTGCCGCAGGCGCCTGGCGGATGGTCCAGTTCGGTGCTCAGTTTAATCAGATCAGACGGGGTAACACCCATCATAGTACGGCCGTTGGTATCGATGCTCATGGTGTACACCACTGGCAGACCGGTGCTGGCGGCGGCATCGTAAGCGGCTTTGGCTTCAGTCGCATCGGAAATCGTTTCAATCCACAGGACATCAACGCCACCTGCCTTAAGTGCTTCTGCCTGTTCTTTGAAGGCATCGTACGCGTCTTCAAAAGTCAGGGTGCCGGCAGGGACCAGAATTTCACCGGTTGGGCCCATGGAGCCAGCCACGACAATGTCCCGGTCGCTGGCATTGGCCAGCTCTTTCAGTAACTGTGCAGATTTGGCATTCAGTTCATCAACACGGTCCTGAGCATTGTGCAGTTTCAGGCGGTAACGGGTGCCACCAAAGCTGTTGGTGAGCAGAATATCTGAACCGGCGTCGATGAATTGTTGGGCCAGTTCCTGAATGCGTTCAGGGTAATCGGTATTCCAGAGTTCCGGCGCGTCGCCGGTTTGCAGGCCCATTTTGAACAGGTTGGTTCCAAGGGCTCCGTCAGCAAGCAGGTAAGGGCGTTCATTTAATAAACGGGTGAACAGATTAGACATAGCAACAGCCTTACAGTGAGACAATATTGATCGCATTCTAACTCAAGAATCCCGGGCCGGATATGCCTGTGTATGAGAGTTTTGCAGGCAAATATGAATAAAATGATGGTGTTACGGATGCTGTTTTAATCAGCCCCTGTGGGCTGAAAGTAGCGGGCAGGGGTTTTGCCCAGTGCTTTGCGGAACATGCTGATAAACGCGCTCTGGCTACTGTATCCCAGGTCCTGTGCGATGCTGGCGATGGACTGCCCCCGGGCGATACGGCTGAGGGCTTCCAGCAACCGGGCCTGCTGGCGCCACTGGCCGAAAGTCATGCCGGTTTCTTTATGAAAACGCCGCGCGAGAGTGCGTTCGCTGCAGCCGATCTGGTCAGCCCAGTATTGCAGTGGGCGGTTGTCCGCAGGGTTTTGCTGCAGGCTGAGCGTCAGTTTCTGTAGCCGTTCACTGCCGGGCTGTGGCAGGTGAAGCGGAACTTCCGGCGTGGCTTTAAGCTGGTCGAGAAAGACTTCAACCATGCGGCCGTCGGCACCGGCTTCATTGTACAGACGGGGCAAGACTGACAGGGCCATAATCAGCTCCCGGAGCAGCGGGGTAATGTGCACAACCTGACAGTTATCCGGCATTCCTGCTGCCGCTTGTGGCGAAATATATACGTTATGCATTTGCAGGCGCTGCAGGGAAAGGGCGTCATGTTCTATGAACGGGGGAATCCAGACGGCCCGCTGTGGCGGTACGATCCAGTGGCCGATATTCCGGGCGCTGACTTGAACCAGCCCTTCGGAAATGAACAGCAGCTGGCCCCAGCTATGGCAATGGTAGGGGGAGTAATGATTTGCCTCATGGCCAAAGTGGCGAATCACCAGCTTACGGGGGACATCTTCCGGTAAGCCGGCCTGAATATCTTCCGGGCTGATCCAGTGAGCAGGCCAGGGGGCTTTATTTGTCTGTTTCGCGTTATTTTTTGTCATAATCGATTATATACGACAAATCAGAGAGCTTTTAAAGTAGCTCAGGTAATTCAGAGCAATTAAGACTGATCAGGGTGATGTATGAAGTTGTTAAAGGGAATCGATTGGCGCAGCCCGGAAATGCTGCTGATTCTGATGGCGGTATCGATGCCAATATCGTTCGGGGTATGGCAGGCACTGCTGAATAATTTTGTGATTGAGCGGGCGGCCTTTACCGGCGTAGAAATCGGTATTTTGCAGTCGCTGCGGGAGATCCCGGGCTTTATGGCGTTCGCCGCTGTACTGCTGCTGGTGTTTATGCGTGAGCAAACGCTGGCGCTGGTATCTCTGCTGTTGCTGGGGCTGGGGACCGCGCTAACCGGATTCTTTCCTACCGAGGTGGGGCTGTATTGCACCACGGTACTGATGTCTATTGGCTTTCATTACTATGAGACGATGAACCAGTCTTTGTCATTGCAGTGGTTCGATAAGAAAACCGCGGCGCATCAGTTGGGCAAGCAGGTCGCTGTACGTTCGTTTGCCAGCCTGGTGGCATTCGGGCTGGTGTGGCTGGCGCTGGATGTGGCGGGTATCGCCATGGAGCTGGTGTACCTTCTGGGCGGAGGGATTACCATTCTGATTACGCTGTTCTGCTGGCGCTGGTTTAGCCATTTTCCGGAAAAAGTGGAGCAGCATAAAAAGCTGATTCTGCGCAAACGTTACTGGCTGTATTACGCCCTGACATTTATGGGCGGTGCCCGCCGTCAGATCTTTGTGGTGTTCGCGGGTTTTCTGATGGTGGAAAAGTTTGGCTTCAGTGCCGGGGAGATTTCTCTGCTGTTTCTGGCCAATGGCTTTATGAACATGCTGCTGGCACCGAAAATTGGCAAGCTGATTGGCCACTGGGGTGAGCGCCGGGCACTGACGCTGGAATATATCGGCCTGATGCTGGTCTTTGGGGCGTATGCCTTTGTGTCAGATCCGTGGATTGCAGTTGGCCTGTATATTCTTGATCACATACTGTTTTCTATGGCCATTGCCCAGAAAACCTATTTACAGAAAATTGCTGATCCGAAAGACATGGCGTCTACAGCCGGCGTCGCTTTTTCAATTAACCATATTGCGGCTGTAGTGTTGCCGGCAGCCTATGGCTTGCTGTGGATTATGTCACCGGCGGCGGTGTTTTTAACCGGCGCAGCGATGGCGGGGATATCACTGATATTAGCCCGGATGGTACCTGAGCATCCGGCGCCGGGCATGGAAGTCATCTGGCAAAAAGAGGCCGCAGCAGGGCCGGTATCCTGACTGATTTGCGGCATTAAAAAATCCCGGTAACGCTGAACGTTGCCGGGATTTTTTGTATCAGAGGTTGCCGGTTATTCGGCCGGTTTATGCGGCCTAGGCTTTTCAGAAGAAGACTGTTCAGAAGAAGGCTGTTCAGGTGCAGGCTGTTCCGGAGCAGTTTCAGGCGCCGCTTCAGGTGCTGGCGCTGTATCGGCTTTCTGTGCAGGTGTCTGATTAGCATCCGGTTTAGGTGGCGTTGGTCGCTCAATGATTTCAACCGTGAAGTCTTGCAACTCGCCATCCCGCAGGGCTTTGATCTGAATCTGGCTGCCCGGGCGTACCTGAGCAATCTGGCGCATGGAGCTGCGGCCGTCGATGATTTTTTCACCTTCGATTTCCAGCATGATATCGCCCGGTTGCAGGCCGCCAAGGTGAGCCGGGCCGTCGCGGTAAATGCCGGCAATAATCAGGCCGCGGTTTTCTTTCAGTGCAAAGGATTCCGCCAGCTGTGCGGTCATTTCCTGCGCTTCAATGCCCAGCCAGCCACGGATTACCCGGCCGTGTTCAATCAGGTCTTTCATGACCACAATGGCCTGATTGGACGGAATCGCAAAGCCGATGCCCAGCGAGCCCCCGCTGCGGGAGAAGATCGCTGTATTGATGCCAATCAGATTGCCGTAAGGGTCGATCAGCGCGCCGCCAGAGTTACCCGGGTTAATCGCGGCATCTGTCTGAATAAAGTTTTCATAGGTGTTCAGGCCAACCTGGTTACGGCCGGTCGCACTGATAATGCCCATGGTAACTGTCTGGCCGACGCCGAACGGGTTACCGATGGCCAGGGTAACATCACCCACCCGCAGATTATTTGAGGAGCTGATGGTAATAATGGGCAGGTCGGGCAGGTCGATTTTCAGCACGGCCAGGTCGGTATCCGGGTCACGGCCGATCACCTGTGCCAGTGCTTCGCGGCCGTCTTTCAGGGCAACGGTAATTTCATCCGCATTAGCGATAACGTGGTTATTGGTGGCAATGTAGCCGTCATGGGTGAGGATTACCCCCGACCCCAGGCTGGTATGAACTTTGTCACGCCCCTGCAGATTGTCGCCTTCGTATTTTTTCGGCAGGGCAGTGTCCGGCACGGTCGCCGGTTCGGTGATCGTTGCTGATTCTTTCGGTTGCACGACGGTGCGGGTATAGATGTTTACAACACTGGGGGAGGCAATATCGACAGCCTCAGCATAAGAGGCCGGGCCAACGGTGGTGATGGTACGTTCTACCGGACGTTCGGCATCGGCAAACAGATCGGTTATCTGGTTGGCGGGTATCAGCCCCGGCACGTATAACAGCAATAAAGTAGCCGCAAGAACACCCGAAATAGTCGGCCAGATAAGAAACGAAAGTCTACGCATGCGTCAGGATTGCCTTTTATTAGGTGCGATCAGGATCGACTGGATTTAGAATTATACGGATACTTATCCATTAATGGGAACTATGCGGCACAAATTATGGCAGTAAAGTTGAATGAAATCGTAAATTATACCAATAACTTGCTGACCCCTGAGCGCTATCGGGACTACTGTCCTAACGGCCTTCAGGTGGAAGGTAAATCTGATGTCAGTTGCATTGTTTCCGGTGTTACTGCGTCTCAGGCATTGCTTGATAAAGCAGTGGATTTGCAGGCAGATCTGATACTGGTGCATCACGGCTATTTCTGGAAAGGTGAGAACCCTGTTATTAAAGGGCTGAAAAAACGCCGCCTGCAAACTTTGCTTGGCCATGACATCAGTTTGCTGGCCTATCATTTGCCGCTGGACGGTCACCCTGAATTGGGAAATAACGCCCAGCTGGCCAAACAGCTGGGGCTGATTACCGATGGCGGTCTGGAAGCAGATAATCCCCTGAGTATTGGTTCAGTGGGCCGTTTACCTGCACCGCTGAAGGCAACGGATTTTGCTGCACAGGTTGCTGAGATTCTGGGGCGGGATGTGTTACATGTGGATGCTGGCCCGGAAGAGATCAGTACCATTGCCTGGTGTACCGGCGGTGCACAGGGATACATCGATAAAGCCATTGAACAGGGAGTGGATGCTTACCTGTCCGGTGAAATCTCGGAACCGACTACCCACAGTGCCAGAGAAGAAGGCATTCACTATTTTGCCGCAGGGCATCATGCAACGGAACGTTACGGGGCTAAGGCGCTGGGCGAGCATCTGGCGGATGTATTCGGGGTTGAACATCACTTTGTGGACATTGATAATCCAGCCTGATCAGACGGAGCGGACTGAATATTATGATGGTATTGTTTTATCTTTTGATGGTGGGGTCTGCGGGCAGTGGCATATTTGCACTGATAATGATGTTGCGTAAACAGCATGTGCGGGCGGGCAAGGCAATTATGCTGTGTCTGGGAACGGCGGTGCTGGTGTCTTATCTGGGCGGTTCCGACCACTTTATCAGCAGTTCATGTGAAGGACAGGGTGGACGGTTTGATGCCATGACCAGCAGTTGCATGAAGGATGAAGTGAAGTGATGCATGGTTCTTAATTGCTGAATACAAAAAGGCCGCTACAGAGGTAGCGGCCTTTTTTGTTTTAACACCCTGTGATCAGTGAAGCTTAGCGGCTTCTTCGGTTTTCTTATCGGCAAAGTGATCCGCCGGAACCGGTTCTGGCTGAGGGTCTTCTGCTTCTTTCTTTACACCGAAGTTTTCTGAAAGAGTCCCTTCCTGATCCGGCGTTTTAGGCGCGTAATCCAGCGGTGGAGCAGGAATGTTTTCAGCTTCAGGTGCGGCTTCTGCCTTCGGTTCAGCCGCGGCCGGTTCTGTGGCCGGTGCGGCCTGTTCCGGTGCCGGTTCTTTTTCCGGCTGGCTGGCAATTGCCGGTTTGGCCGGCGCCGCTTCCAGCTTGCTGGTGTCTGCATCGCACAGCGCTTCAGAACCTGTTGCCAGGTGTTGGTGAACGGCCTTGTAGCTTTCGGTCATATCATTGACCAGCTCGGCGGTACGTTCAAAGTGTTGATTTACCTGTTGCTTGTAAGCATCCAGCTGGCGTTGTGAATCTTCCAGTTGCAGGCTCAGGTCCCGTTGTTTGGTTGCGCTGGTTCCGGAACGGCCAGCGAAGTAACCGATAACGCCTCCTGTGACCAGGGTAAGGATACTGATAATCCAGATACTGTTATCTTCCACAATGGCTCCTTTAATAAATCGCGTATAACAGGTGTGGCATGCATTATATCAAGTTGCCTGAAGAGGGAAATACGCTGTGATCAATCAGTGTGTTTTTTGTGTCTCTGAATGGCGTTTTCCTGCCGGAATCTGCCGTGATTACCCGATTTGGTAGGCGTCAGAGGGAGTATAGACGGTTAACTGTGTGTTCTGTTCTTAAAAGGGCTTAACTGTATTGGCAGGGCCGGGCATTAAAAAAGCCTGTGGCAAATGCGACAGGCTTGTTTGAACTGAAGGCTTAGCCGTACTGGCCGTCCAGCCTTGGCTGTAACAGGATCGGTGTATAAGGAATCAGGAACAGGATCCAGGCGATCATCCAGAACAGTGCCGAGGCATGCAGAGCTGGAATATAAAGATCCGGTGCCAGGGGCAGTAAGCTGCGGATCAGACCGCTGACAATCATAAAGCCAAAACCGGTGATAACCCATTTAGTCAGCTTCAGTGGCCGGCCGGTATGCCCCAGTGAAACCCGCGCCATCATACCGATGGTGATGGAGCCGATTGCACCGGCCGCAAAAGCATGGGTGGCCAGATACGGTGAAATGCCTGTGAATACGCCGGCAGCGTACAGCGCAAAGCCCAGTGGAATAAACAGATAAGCCAGTTGCAGAATCCATAGCAGCGGGTTGCGTAACAGGCGGGGGTGGAACCAGCCATACAGCCGAAGGAACTGCGACGCGGCGGCCAGTGCGGCCAGAATACCTGCTATTTGCAGTTCACCGGCGAAGTGGCTGATCAGCCAGCCGACAGTGATCGCCGGGGTGAAATATTCCAGCCAGGTGTATTTACGTGCGGTGAAGTTACCCAGTGCCCGTTCTGTGAAGAACGGGATAACCCGGCCTCCCAGAATCATGATAATCAGAATGACCAGGCCCAGTTGCATTTGCATGCCCTGCAGCAGGGTGTTCTCAGTGTAGCCGAGCAACTGTGCATGCATCAGACCGTTGGCCAGTGTCATGACCGAGAGAATGGCGATGAACATCAGATTACGGTAGTTACCACTGCGAATAATCGGAATGCCGATCCCGACAATGACGAGTGGCAGGAACAGCATATCAACGGAGGCTGTCACGATGGGAGGCAGGGCCGTGAAGGGCAGAATTCTGCCGGCTATCCAAACCGCAAAGATGATTGCCAGCCAACTGCCGTGGGGCGTTTGCTGGGAGGTCCAGTTGCGCACAGCGGTTAACAGGAAGCCCGCAATAATCGCCACGGTGTAGCCGAACAGCATTTCATGACCGTGCCAGATGTAGCTGAGCTGATAATAAGACTGTGTGACTTGTCCGGTGCTTAACATGATCAGCCAGACCAGCATAAGCAGCAGTGCTGAAGCAGCGCCGAACAGAAAGAATGGTCTGAAACCTAAGTTAAACAGAGCGAAGGAACTGGAGTGTTTCGGTTCCTGAATTTGGATTTGCATGGCTCACCTTCACCGATTCATGCTGTTACGTCTTCAGAGGGCATTAAATCATAAAATGTTTTTTAAATACATCTTAAAGAATAGTTAAAGGAGAATAACTACCTGCGCTAAATCAAAGCTTCATCAGTTAGCCCTTTTTCGGGGCTTGCAGTGAGGGTATGAAAGGCACTTCGGTTCTTTCTACGACGCTTTATGTCGCCTGCAGGATGTAACATTGCTTGTCTCTGCAGGGGATAGCCGTTAGCTTAGGAGCCTGCACATATGCCGGTATATAAACGGCCGGTTATTTCGGATTATAAGACAATGAAGCAACTGATTTTAGGCGGTGCCCGCTCCGGGAAAACCGCGCTGGCAGAACAGCGTGCCCAGGCGTGGCACGCAGGCGGTGAAGGCCGTCAGGTGTACTATCTGGCAACGGCTAATGCCGGTGACGGTGAGATGTCCGCGCGTATTAAGCGGCATCAGGATCTGCGGCCTGAAGGCTGGCTGACCATTGAAGAGCCGCTGGATCTTGCCGCGGTGCTGGCACAGCATAACGATCCGGATACCTGTTTGCTGGTGGATTGCCTGACTCTGTGGGTGACCAATCTGCTGATGCTGGAAGATGATGCCCGGATGGATGCGTATATGGCCGCTTTTGAAGCGGCACTGACTGACTGCCAGGCACAGGTGATTATGGTCAGTAATGAAGTGGGGCTGGGGATTGTCCCAATGGGTGAGCTGACCCGCAAGTTTCAGGATCAGGCTGGCTTTTTACACCAGCGGCTGGGGCAGGTATGTGAACGGGTGACGCTGACCGTTGCCGGTTTACCCATGGAATTTAAAGCCTGAATCGCGGTATTCAGTGCAGCTAATTAATTGATGCCGGTCTGTTAGTGACCGGTTTTTTACATCAGGTGGTAATTATGTCCAACCTAGAATGGTTATCTCAGGCACCGCAGGCAATTGATCAGGCAGCCATGACTGCTGCGGGTGAGCATCAGCAAATTCTGACTAAGCCGGCCGGCTCACTGGGTCAGCTTGAAACCCTGGCGATCCGCTTTGCGGGTATGCAGGGGCAGGTTAAACCTCAGATTGAAAAAATACAGGTGACGACCTTCGCCGCCGATCACGGTCTTGCGGCACAGGGCGTATCTGCTTTTCCTCAGGCTGTGACCGCTCAGATGGTGAGTAATTTTGCCCACGGTGGTGCAGCAGTCTCGGTACTGGCTAAAGCCCGCGGTGCTGATTTTGAAGTGGTCAATCTTGGGACGGTAGGTCCGGTTGAAGATCATCCTGCGGTGGTTCAGGCGGTGATCGCTTCATCTACGGCGGACTGTTCGCAGGCGCCGGCAATGACCGGTGAACAACTGGCCCAGGCGCTGAATACCGGCCGCGAACGGGTACTGGCGGCAGCTGAAAAAGGGACTCAGCTGTTCATTGGCGGTGAAATGGGAATCGGTAATACCAGTGCTGCGTCCATGATTGCCGCAGCGCTGACGGACAGCACGCTTGAAGAGCTGGTTGGGCCGGGAACCGGGCTGGATAATGCCGGTGTAAGGGCAAAGCAGGCCATTCTGGAAGACGTTATGGCATTGCATGCTGCCCGTCTGGATACCCCTCTTGGGGTGCTGCAGAGTGTGGGCGGTTTTGAAATTGCAGCGCTGTGCGGAGCCTATCTGGCCTGTGCCCAGCAGGGCATTGCCGCACTGGTGGATGGCTTTATCAGTTCGGCGGCAGCGCTGCTGGCCTGCCGTATTCAGCCAGATGTGAAAGACTGGCTGGTGTTTTCCCATAATTCGGCAGAACCCGGACACCGGGCTATGCTACAGGCATTGCAGGTGCAGCCATTACTGAGTTTAGGCATGCGTCTGGGGGAAGGCAGTGGCGCGGTGCTGGCAGTGGATCTGTTACGCAGTGCTTGTTTACTGCATGGGAATATGGCAACTTTTGCCGATGCGGGGGTTGCCGACAAATCTGCCTGAGGCGCAAAAATATGCCGACTGAACCGAGTATTGATCTGACCATTGACCTGTTACGCCACGGCGAAACAGAAGGGGGGGCTATTTACCGTGGCCGGACCGATTCTGCCCTGAGTAAGCCGGGTATGAAAGCGATGCAGCGAACCCTGGCCGAAGCCGGTCAGCCATGGCGTGGCGTGGTGAGTTCACCGTTACGCCGCTGTTCCAAAGTAGCGGTGGCGTATGCCGCCGAACACGATATCAGTTGTCAGCTGGAACCCCGGCTACAGGAAATTGATTTCGGTGAATGGGATGGCGAACTGCTGGCGGATATCTGGGAGAAAAGCCCGGAAGATGTTACCCAGTTTTGGGAAGACCCCGAAGCATTTACACCGCCGGAGGGTGAGCCGCTGACGGTTTTCCGGGAACGGCTGACAGAGTGCCTGGATGATTTTGTCCGTACCCATTCTCAGGGGCATTTTCTGTGGGTGACCCATGGCGGTGTGATTCGGGCTTTGCTGGCCAGAATTCTGTCGATTCCGGCGGGTAACTGGAACTGCCTGCAGCTGGATTATGCGTCTCTGAGCCGTATTCATATAGTCGGTGAGCCGGATCAGCTGGGTTATAGCGTGGCATTTATTAACCGCTGATGGCCTGTCCGGGAAGTCAGAATCAAAAAAAGCGCACTTCGGGTGCGCTTTTTTGTGTGTCAGATGTGGGAAAGAATTGCGGGGTCAGTCGAAAACCCCTTTAATGAATGACTTGGTAGAGTCCACCGCGTCTTTGCCCACCTCCACGGCACTTTGTGCACCTTCTTTGCCGGCTTCATAGACGGTAGTGGCACCTTCTTCACCGGCTTCGTAGACTTCTTTAGCCCCTTCTTTGGTGCTGCACAATGCCCGGCTGGCGGTGCACTTGGCGTAACAGCCGTTGACGGCGGCTTCATCTCCGAGGTGCCGGACTTCGCATTTGGCTTCGCAGAAGCTTTGCTGATCCTGACAGTCTCCCAGCGCCATCGCGGCAGGGCTGACGGCCAGCGCGAGGCTGGCCAGTAAGGTTTTCAGTGATACGGTCATTTTCATATGCTGTGTGTTCTGTCAGTTTTGTCTTGTAAAAAACGGGCCTGGATGCCGGTTCTGATAGCACAGTATATCAAACCGCTTTAATTGACCCTTAATCTTCGCTGGCGGTGCGTTTTTGTTTCGGTTGCCAGAGGATTTCACTGCCTTCATTGCGGCGGGCCAGAACCCGGGCGCTGACAAAGAGCAGGTCGGACAGGCGGTTCACATATGCCGCTGCATAGTTATTGACCATTTCGACGGCGGCCTGTTCCCCGTCTTCCGGGGTATTTTCCAGCTGTACCAGTTCTACCAGCCGGCGTTCGGCCCGGCGGCAAACGCTGCGGGCCTGGTGGCACAGGGCGGCTGCCCGGTTACCGCCCGGGAGGATGAATTCCTGCAGCGGAGGTAAATTTTCATTGAGCGTATCCAGCTGCGTTTCTAACTGCGTGATATCTTCTGCACCGATGACTTTATAGCCAGCGTCAGCTACGGCTATTTCACCGCCGATGTCGAACAGGCAGTGTTGGCTGAGGGTCAGGTATTCGCGGATCGGATCATCACTGTCCAGTTCTTCGTTCAGTACGCCGATCAGGCAGTTGAGTTCATCCACATCTCCCATGGTTTCAATCCGGGGGTGGTGTTTATCAACCCGGCTGCCATTCGCCAGGGCGGTGGTACCTTTATCGCCGGTGCGGGTATAAATTTTTGTCAGGCGGCGCGCGACCATAAGTAGCTCCAACAGAGGTTAAGTGTTGTAGCAATAATGGTTGGGCCGGCGGGAATGGTCAACCGTTGACAGCCCGACTTCCGGTGACGGGCGCACAGGGAAAAGTCGGGGTCGGATTCCCGCTATTGGTGGGGGGCAGTGCGGCGTTACCGGCACTGAAAACCCGAAAAGAAAGCCCGAAAAAAAGCGTCAGCGTAAAGCCGGGTCCGGGTATTCTTCCGGATGCTGAATGTCCCGGGTGAGCGCTTCGGCAACGATCAGCGGGTCGGGGCGCAGATCGGTTTCGGCCGTTTTATCATCGTAGGGCAGATGGTGCAGTACGTGTTTAATGGCGTTCAGACGGGCACGTTTTTTGTCATCCGACATCACTGTTGTCCAGGGGGCATCAGAGGTATGGGTGAAGGCATACATGGCTTCCTTGGCTTTGGTGTAGTCGTCCCATTTATCCAGTGATGCCAGGTCCATCGGGCTGAGCTTCCATTGTTTCAGCGGGTCGGACTGACGGTTTTCAAAGCGACGTCGCTGTTCGTCTTTATTTACCGAGAACCAGAGTTTAAACAGCCGGATACCGCTCTGAACCAGCATTTTTTCCAGCGCCGGTGCCTGGTCCATAAACTCGTGATACTGCGCGTCTGTACAGAAATTCATCACCCGTTCTACCCCGGCCCGGTTATACCAGGAGCGGTCGAGCAGGACGATTTCGCCGCCGCTGGGCAGGTGCTGCAAATAGCGCTGAAAATACCACTGGCTCTGTTCGGTTTCTGTGGGTTTTTCCAGTGCGACCACTCTGGCGCCTCGCGGATTCAGGTTTTCCATAAAACGTTTGATCGCACCGCCTTTACCGGCAGCGTCGCGGCCTTCGAAGATGATGACCACACGCTCATTGTGCTGCTTAACCCAGTACTGCATTTTCAGCAGTTCAATCTGTAGCAGGCGTTTTTCAGCTTCGTATTCCCGGCGGGAGATTTTAGTATCGTAGGGATAGTCATCCCCCAGTCCGGTGGCTTTCTGTTGCAGGTTATTCGTCTGATTCATCAGTAATCTTCCCTGTGGTTACGGGCTGTGCTCAGTCTGCGCCTGAAGGTTGAGTATCTGACTGAGGAGCCGCTGATTTTCTGCAACCTCAATGTTCTGCTGTTCTGCCTGTTGGCAGAGATAGCCGGTGATGGTGTCGATTTCACTGCGCCGGTTGTGAACCACGTCCTGATACATGGAGGAGTAATTAGTACCGGTCTGTTCGGCCACCAGACAGGCCTGATCGATCAGGGGCTGATCAAACAGGGGAA
This sequence comes from uncultured Oceanospirillaceae bacterium, assembly GCA_937138495.1. Classification (GTDB taxonomy): domain Bacteria; phylum Pseudomonadota; class Gammaproteobacteria; order Pseudomonadales; family Balneatricaceae; genus Amphritea. The sequence continues at coordinate 28,127 of CAKZPE010000036.1, read as the reverse complement.
TATTCAGGCGGGCGGCAACCTGTTCCACTTCATGGCAGATAACCTGCATATGTGCCCGGTATTCAGCATGGCTGGCCAGTTCACCGTTCCGGCAACGGTAGATAGCGGTCAGGGGGTTGATCGCACAGTTAATGGCCAGTTTCTGCCACAGGGTCGCGTGGATGTTTTCGCTGTGGCTGAGGGCCGGTTCACAGTGGGCCAGTTGCTGGCTCAGTGACTGATCATCCGGGTTACTCAGATGACCGATGCGGGTCTGGCCGTGGCCGGCACGGATCAGCTCAAAAGCACTGTTCAGCCAGGCACCGTCGGTGGTGCTGCCGGCCCAGACTTGCAGGTGCGGGTTCTGGGCGGCAATGGCCTGTTGTGGCCCCATACCGTTGTGCAGCAGTAATACCCGGGCGTCTTGGGTCAGACGTTCGCGGACGCTGTTGAATGCCGCCAGTGCGTCATAACTTTTAGTGGTAATCAGCAGATGGCTGATGGCATCCCTCTGCGGGGCATCCAGTGCCTGTGCCGGGACCGGAATCTGAAAGCTTTGCTGGGCTTCCAGTATCGAGAAAGTGCCGGTGTAAGCCGCCAGTTTTGCAGGGTTACGCAACAGCAGGGTGGTGTTGATTCCGGCACGCTGAAATTTTGCTGCCCAAAGCAGGCCAATGGCCCCGGCTCCGAGGATATGCCAATGCATAGGTAATCCTGTTGAATCTTCTGTAGTCCTGCGCATCATAACGGTATGATAAGCGCAAATAAATCACCCCGGGTCAGGGGCTGCCGGTTCAGTGCCTGATCTTACATATGTTTACAGCGTGCCGTGCATTATTCCGGCACAGAGGAGAAAAGCCAGATGCCTTCATTTGATATTGTTTCTGAACTGGACATGCACGAAGTTAACAACGCGGTTGATCAGGCGAACCGTGAAGTAACCACCCGCTTTGACTTTAAAGGGGTGAACGCCAAGTTTGAACTGGCGGACGAAGTGATCACCATGCATGCCGATGTGGATTTTCAGTTGCAGCAAATGATCCAGATCCTGCGTGACAAGCTGGTGAAGCGTGGCATTGATGTAAAGAGCCTGGAAGAAAAAGACGTTGAAGTGGCGAACATGAAAGCCCGTCAGCAGGTATTACTGAAGCAGGGGCTGGATCAGCCGCTGTGCAAAAAAATTATCAAGCAAATTAAAGATGCCAAGCTTAAGGTTCAGACACAGGTACAGGGCGAGCAGATTCGCGTAACTGGTAAAAAGCGTGATGATCTGCAAACCGTGATTGCCTTCCTGCGTGAAGCGGATCTGGAACTGCCGCTGCAGTTTAATAACTTCCGCGATTAATCCCGGGGTTTCTGCCCCTGTCTGTCAGGTTGCAGCCTCTCTGCAATCTGATTTGTTTTCAGCTGAATAAATAATTTTGGGAGCACCACGGGTGGCGACATCAGAAACAGACGCAGCGGAACATAGCCAGCCTGCCACAGGGAACTGGTGGGATTCAGTCCTGAACCGGCGCACCCTGATCTGTATTTTTACCGGCTTTTCATCCGGTATGCCGTTATACGTTCTGTTTCAGATGTTGCCGGCGTATCTGCGGGCGGAAGGCATAGGTCTGAAAGAGATCGGCCTGTTTGCACTGGTTACCTTTCCCTATACCTGGAAGTTTCTCTGGGCGCCGCTGATGGACCGCTATGTGCCGCCGTTCCTGGGCCGGCGCAGGGGCTGGATGTTGGTGATGCAGATAGCCCTGCTGATATCCATTGCCTTGCTGGGCAGCATTGATCCGCGGGTGTCCATTATGACCATCGCCTATCTGGCGACAGCGGTGGCACTGTTCAGTGCCAGCCAGGATATCGTGCTGGATGCCTACCGGCGGGAGCTTCTGCCGGATAAAGAGCTGGGCTGGGGTAACTCGGTGCATGTTCAGGCGTACCGGATTTCCGGGCTGGTGCCAGGGGCGCTGGGGCTGATTCTGGCGGATATGCTGCCCTGGTCAACGGTGTTTGTCATCGTGGCGGCGTTTATGTTGCTCGGTGTGTTAATGACGCTGGTGGTGAAAGAGCCGGTCAGTGAACCTGCAGCCCCCAAAACCCTTAAAGAAGCGATAATTGAGCCGTTCCGGGAGTTTGTTGGCCGGCTGGGCTGGACAGGTGCCATGCAGATTCTCTGCTTTATGTTCCTGTATAAGCTGGGTGATAACATGGCGACGGCCCTGTCGACCCCGTTTTATATTGATCTGGGGTTTACCCTGACGGACATCGGTGTGATCGCGAAAGCATCCGCGCTGTGGGCGTCGATTGTCGGCGGTATTCTCGGTGGCCTGTGGATGATCAAACTGGGCATTAACCGGGCGCTGTGGATCTTTGGGGTGGTGCAGGTTGTGACCATTCTGGGGTTTGCAGTACTGGCCCAGATGGGGCCGGATAAGCTGGCACTGGCGGTGGTTATCAGCCTTGAATACCTCGGTGTTGGGCTGGGTACCGCGGCATTCACCGCCTTTATTGCCCGGTCTACCAGTGTGGCGTTTGCGGCCACGCAGTTTGCGCTTTTCACCGCACTGGCAGCGCTGCCACGTACCTTTGTAAACGCCATTACCGGCTATATTGTTGATGCGGTAGGCTGGGAGCATTTCTTCTGGTTGTGCGCCGTGTTGGCACTGCCGGGCATGTTACTGCTGTTCAGAGTCGCCCCCTGGAATGGCGGGGAAGAGGCGTCTGCCAAATAACTGATCCTGACAGGAGACCGACCGGTGAAAGCACAAAAGTTTCTTTTTGGACGTTTCGTTAAAGACTTACCCCCGGGTGAGCTGAGCTGGATCGGTCTGCGGCCGGGGCGTAAGCAGGATATGCTGGAAGTCCCGGAAGTTCAGGCGCTGGAAACCCTGGGGCTGGAAGGGGATCACCGCTGTGATAAAACCCCCGGTTCAGCCCGGCAGGTAACCATTATCTCAGAAGAATATATTCAGATGATCCGCCATTTTACCGGTCTGGAAAGCCTGCCTCCGGGATTGCTGCGGCGTAATCTGGTGGTGAAAAATATTAACCTGACGGCACTGCGCCATCAGCAATTCACCATCGGTGATGCATTATTTGAAGCGACCGCTCTGTGCCATCCCTGTTCCCGAATGGAAACCGCACTGGGGAAGGGCGGTGTCGCTGCCATGCTGGGGCACGGCGGGCTGTGTGCGAAAATCCTGCGTTCCGGCACTGTCCGGATCGGTGATGCCGTTATCGTCCATCCGCCTGAAGCGTAGTTCAGGAAAACCGGGCCGGGCTTTAATGGCTGGGCTTGGGCATTTTGATCAGTTCTGATATTTCCAGCGAGCCGCCGGTTTCCAGAAACGGGCAGCCCTGTGCCAGGGTCTGTGCTGCCTGCATCGAATCAGCTTCGATCAGCGTAAACCCCGACATACCGCTATCACCCCCTTCGGTTACTTCGCCATCAGAGTGCATGACGCAGGTATTTTTCAGAGGGTTGGCCGGGCTGACCACGGCATTGCCCAGTGATGCCAGCCATTGCATGTACCTGGCGAAATGCTGTTTGCCTTCCTCCGGTGTCGCCGGTGGGTTGCCGCCCAGATAGGTGATCATATATTGCGCCATGCTGCACTCCCTTTGCTGTTCATTTGCTACCGGTAAGCATAGTGGCTTTTGGGGATTTTTCGTGGCGAAGTATTTCAGCGCAGGATCAGTAACCAGCGCCAGATGCTGAGGATATCTGCCAGTGCGCCGGCAACGTAGGTATAGGCAGCGGCCTTCAGAACTTGCCGTACCGCCGGTAATTGTTCTTCCGGCACATAGCCTTCTTCCAGAATCGGCAGGGCCTTGCCGAAACTGGCGTCGTATTCTTCCGGTAAAACCATGGCATGAAACACCACCGAGGCGAGCATAGTGGCGATGCCGGCGACGACCGTCAGTGCCATTACTGCCGGGGCCTTGGCCAGCAGGCCGATAAAGGGTGTACTGGAAAGAATAAAGATACCGATACCCTGCACCATTTTGGCCGGCACCGTATATTTAGTGCGTAACTTGCTGACGGCTTCTCCACGGTTGTACTGGATTGCATGGCCAACTTCGTGAGTGGCAATGGCAACCGATGAAAGAGACTTACCGTGGAATACATCCGGTGACAGGCCAACGATTTTTTCTGCCGGTGAATAGTAATTCTGATCCGGCCCGGTTTCCTGCACTTTTACGCCTTCCAGCTTAAAGCGTTCGATCAGGTGTTCCGCCAGTTCAGCACCGGAGCCGGGCATATTGTCCAGCGGGGTGTGATGTTTACGGATAATGTGTCTGACCCAGTACTGCGGGCCAAAGGCCAGTACCACAAGGATCAGGCCAAGCAGGATAAAAAGCATGAGCCGGTGTCCGTTTTATGCCGAAGGTTACAGAGTGTGATGATTAGATATGTCCGGGTGCCATATGTTCATTCTAACTGATGTATTCATTGTAACCCATCAGGGCAAAGCTGAAAGCAGGGCCACTCAGGGAAACACCCTGAATGGCTGCCGCTGCAGTGTTTAAACCAGAAAACGAAACAGGTCCGGTTTGTCGTTCAGGTATTCATAACGGATCCGTTGTGCATTCATCCGTTGTAGCAGGCTCTGGAAGTTCTCTTTATGGCTCAGTTCAATGCCGATCAGCGCCGGGCCTTTGCTGCTGTTATTCTTCTTTGAATATTCAAAGTGAGTGATGTCATCGTCAGGGCCAAGCACCTGCGCCAGAAATTCCTGCAGGGCTCCGGCACGCTGGGGAAAGTTGACGATGAAGTAATGCTTCAGGCCTTCATGGAGTAATGCCCGTTCGCGGATTTCTTCGGTGCGGTGGATATCGTTATTACCGCCGCTGATCAGGCAGACCACCGTTTTACCACGGATCTCATCACGCAGGCTGTCCAGCACAGCGACAGAGAGCGCGCCGGCGGGTTCCACCACAATGGCGTCCTGGTTGTACAGCTGCAGCAGGGTGGCACAGACCTTACCTTCCGGTACGGTAAACACTTGTTGCAGGTTCTGCTGGCAGATTCTGAAGGTGTTTTCCCCGACCCGCTGTACCGCAGCACCGTCAACGAAAGTATCGATGGTATCCAGCGTCTGGTTAGTGCCCGCCGCCACGGATGTACTCATGGACGCCGCGCCTTCCGGTTCAACGCCGATCAGCTGAGTCTCCGGTGACTGCGCTTTGAAATACGCCGACAGCCCGGATGCCAGGCCACCGCCGCCCACCGGCATGATCATCATATCCGCAGGATGCCCGGCCAGCTCCAGCTGCTGCAGTATTTCCACCCCGACGGAGGCCTGACCTTCAATCACTTCCGGATCGTCGAACGGGTGCACAAACGAAGCCTGCTGCGCCTCACAGAATGCCCGCGCCTCGTGATAGGCGTCGTCGAAGGTGTCACCGGCGAGGCGGATATCGACATATTCTTTGCCGTACTTTCTCACCTGCTGCACTTTTTGGCTGGGGGTGGGCACCGGCATAAACACCGTGCCTTTCAGGCCGAGCAGCGCACAGGCGTAAGCAACGCCCTGGGCATGATTGCCGGCACTGGCGCAGACGATGCCCTGTTGTTGCTGTTCAGCGCTGAGGGACAGAATCCTGTTGTAAGCCCCGCGGATTTTATAGGAGCGCACCACTTGCTGGTCTTCCCGTTTGAGGAAGATGTTGGCACCGTAGCGGTCACTCAGGTTCTGGTTGTGCAGCAGTGGCGTGTAGTTGACGACCGACTCCAGTCGCCGGGCAGCCGCCACGATATCTTCCAGTTGCGGGTAGTAAAAGCTGTCTGCTGTTCCGTGACCGGTTGTCGGGGTCTGTGTAAAAAGGGTTGCCGTCATGGCGGATCTCCGTATTTTCAGTATTCGAAAACTGGAAACCCGTACCGGCAATCTGCGGCGTGGTTTTCTGAAGTGATAAAAAAACCCGCCTTGCCGGCGGGTTTTCCAAGTTAGCTATGACACACGCTATCCCACCATTTCCTGAGAAATGATGATGATAATATTCTGGCTGTGGGTGCGGTGTAAGTTCATGGCGTTATGATTATCTATTTGGCGCGGCCCGTCAATCACCCTGTGCAGCCAGGCAGACCGGGAATGACGGCCAGATACAAAAAAGCCCTGCGGCTGCAGGGCTTTCAGGTGTTTTGCTTAAGCGGATATTACTGAATCTTCGCACCGACGCGGACGATCTTCATGGTGTTAGTACCGCCCTGAGCGTTCACATAGTCACCCTTGGTGATGATGACCAGATCACCTTCTTCAACCACTTTGCGCTGTACCAGTTCGTCTACTGCGCGCTGGTTGGTTTCTTCATTCGGAACGGCACTCACGTCGAACGGAATGGTCTTAACCCCCCGGTACATGGCCACCCGGTGCTGGGTTTTGGTCAGCCGTGAATAGGCGTAGATAGGCTGCTGGGAGCGAATCCGCGACATGATCAGCGGCGTCGCGCCGGTTTCTGTCATACAGATGATGGCTTTAACCCCTTCAAGGTGGTTGGCCACGTACATGGCGGAAAGGGCAACCGACTCATCAATATAGGTGAAAGACTCGTGCATCCGGTGCTTGGAAACGTTACTGCTCGGGTGCTGTTCTGCGCCGACAATGACCCGGGCCATGGCCTCAACGGTCTGGATCGGGAAGTCACCCATGGCGGTTTCACCGGACAGCATAACTGCGTCGGTACCGTCCAGTACGGCGTTCGCCACGTCGAAGACTTCTGCACGGGTTGGCAGTGGTGAGCTGATCATGGACTCCATCATCTGAGTCGCAGTGATAACGACTTTGTTGCCGGTACGGGCACGTTCGATAATGTGCTTCTGCACACCGATCAGCTCAGCATCACCGATCTCAACCCCCAGGTCACCCCGGGCAACCATGACGCCGTCAGACGCGTGGATGATGCCATCCAGTACGCCATCTTCTATGGCTTCAGCCCGTTCGATTTTCGCGATCAGGTTGGCGTTGCAACCGGCGGCTTCCATCAGTTGACGGGCCGTTTGCATGTCTGCTGCATCACGGGGGAAAGAGACGGCCAGGAAGTCGACATCCAGTTTGGCTGCCAGCAGAATATCCTGCTTATCTTTTTCAGTCAGGGCTGCTGCCGACAGGCCGCCGCCTTTACGGTTTATGCCTTTGTTGTTGGAGATTACTCCACCCACCTGAACGGTGCAGTGAATTTCCTGACCTTCAACGGAGGTTACTTCAAACACCAGACGGCCATCGTCCAGCAGCAGGATGTCTCCCGGGCGGCTGTCGGTAACCAGTTCTTTATAGTCGATGCCCACGCGGGTGCTGTCACCGGCGTTGCCGTCCAGTGCGCCATCAAGAATAAAGCGCTGGCCGACGGTCAGGGTTTCTTTGTCATTAGCAAAACGTGAAATACGGATCTTAGGGCCCTGAAGGTCGCCCAGAATGGCGACGAAACGCCCCTGTTTGGCAGCCTGTTCACGGACTAAGCGGGTGCGTTCAATATGGTCTTCTGCACAGCCGTGGGAGAAGTTCATACGGACAACGTTGACGCCGGCGGTAATCATTGCGGCAATATTTTCGGGAGAGCTGGTGGCGGGACCTAAGGTGGCGACGATTTTCGTTCTGCGTTGCATTTTTTAGCCTTACATCGAATATGGACCTTATCCAAAAAGGCCCGGAATGGAGTAGGCCTTTAAGGATATAGTGTTTAGGTTACAGTTTCATCACAGATTCCATACTAAAGTATTGTCCAGCATACGGTTTGAGAATCCCCATTCGTTGTCATACCAGGCCATTACTTTTACCATCCGGCCGTTCACCCGGGTCTGGGTGGCATCAAACACGGATGACGCAGGATTATGATTAAAATCAATGGAAACCAGCGGCAGGGTGTTCACTTTTAACACCTTGCCTAATGGCCCGGCGGCGGCATCGGTGATGATCTGATTCACTTCTTCTGCAGTGGTTTCCCGTTCAGCAATGAAGCTCAGATCGACCAGTGACACGTTGATGGTCGGCACCCGGACGGCCATGCCATCGAGCTTGCCGTTCAGCTCTGGCAGCACCAGACCCACAGCCGCTGCGGCCCCTGTTTTCGTCGGGATCATTGACTGAGCAGCTGCACGGGCACGGTACAGGTCAGTGTGATACACGTCGCTGAGCTTCTGATCATTGGTGTAAGCATGAATAGTGGTCATCAGGCCACTTTCGATGCCGATACTGTCGTTCAGAGACTTAGCCACCGGTGCCAGACAGTTGGTGGTACAGGATGCGTTGGAAATAATCTGCTGCTCATCACTCAGCAGGTGATGATTAATGCCGTGTACCACGGTGGCGTCCACCCCGGCAGCCGGGGCGGAAATAATGACTTTCTTCGCGCCGGCGCTGAGGTGTGCCGCGGCTTTATCCCGGCTGGTGAACAGCCCGGTGCATTCATAGACCACATCGACCTGATGAGCGTCCCACGGCAGCTGTGCCGGATCACGTTCGGCATAAATACGGATCACATCACCGTTGACCAGCAAGGCATTGTTATCGACGCTGACATCCGCCGCGAAACGGCCGTGAACCGAGTCATAACTGAGCAGGTGAGCATTGATGGCGGCATCTCCCAGATCATTGATTGCAACAATCTGAATCTGATCACGGTATCCGGACTCATAGAGTGCCCGCAAAATATTCCGGCCGATGCGGCCAAAACCGTTAATAGCTACACGTATTGCCATACTTAACCCCTTAGTGATTAAACGTTGCTGTCTGATGACCTGATGTGACGAGGCCTGATGAAAACGGCGGCAGTGCGCCGTTTTCCGGCACCGCGGTAACGGCTGTTAGCAGCCCGGTGTTACGACGCGGCGTCGAGGTTTTTAAAATTGAAATAGCGGTTCAGGTATTCCTGCAGTGCAGAGATCTGCGCCGGGTTCAGGAACAGCCCCAGTTTGCTTCTGCGCCAGACAATATCTTCAAGGCTGACAGCCCATTCGTGTTTCAGCAGATATTCCACCTCGCAGGCATATAACCCGGCACCGAAGTCCTGACCCATCCGCTCAAGGCTGTCGATGTGCTGCAGTAACTGGTGGCTACGGGTGCCATAGCTGCGTACGTAACGCTTGGCGATCTGCTCCGGTAACCATGGGTACTGACGCTGTAACTGGTCCAGCAGTTGCGGCTGGCTCTGAAAATCACCGCCGGGCAGGGCTGCATCTGCTGTCCATTGCGGGCCGGCCTGAGGAAAGTGCTCACAAAGCTTATCGACCGCTGCCTGTGCCAGCTTCCGGTAAGTGGTAATCTTGCCGCCAAATACGGATAGCAGTACGCCCTGATTCAGGGGCGCATCCACTTCAAAGGTATAATCACGGGTGACCGCCTGGGCGTTTTCAGCATCGTCATCCAGTAACGGCCGTACGCCGGAATAGGTACGTACCACCTGCGAATTATCGATTTGGGTGTTGAAGTGCTGATTGCTGATATCAATCAGGTAGTCGATCTCTGCCTGGCTGATGGCCACGGCAGACGGATCTCCCTGGTACTCTTCATCGGTGGTACCGATCAGTGAGAACCGTTCTTCGTAAGGTATCACAAACACAATGCGGCCATCTTCGTTTTGCAGAATGTAGGCCTGCTCTTCGTCATGGATGCGCGGCACAATGATGTGGCTGCCTTTAACCAGGCGGATTTTTTTCGGTGCAGGAATGTCCATCGTGTCGGCGAACAGGCTGGAAACCCATGGCCCGGCGGCATTGATCAGCGCTTTACTGCGCAGGGTTTTAACCTTGCCGGTCAGCATGTTTTCTACAGTGATTTCCCATAAATCGTCTTTGCGGACGGCGGCAATACAACGGGTGCGGGTTTTAATCTTCGCGCCTTTTTGCTGTGCCATCTGGGCATTGAGCACCACCAGACGGGCGTCGTCCACCCAGCCATCGGAGTATTCAAAGCCTTTGGTCATATGGCTTTTCAGTGGGCCGGATGGCTCAAATCTGATGCTTTTCGATGCCGGCAGGGTAACGCGCTTGGCCAGGTGGTCATACAGAAACAACCCGGCACGGATCATCCAGGCGGGGCGCAGGTGCGGCCGGTGCGGTAAACGAAAACGCAGAGGCCACATAATATGCGGTGCATTTTTCAGCAGCACTTCCCGTTCTGCCAGTGCTTCTTTTACCAGCCGGAATTCATAATATTCAAGATATCGCAGGCCGCCGTGGATCAGCTTACTGCTGTTCGATGAGGTTGCCGATGCCAGATCATTCATTTCACACAGGTACACGCTAAGCCCACGGCCTGCAGCGTCGGCAGCAATGCCTACCCCGTTAATGCCGCCGCCGACGACAAACAGGTCATATACCTGGTGCTGTTTAGCCATGATCTTTGTTTCCTCCAGCGGATAATAGTGGCGTTGGGTAACAGGTGGCGAGTGTTGCCTTTCTGACCCCGGATAGTGCCTGAAAAATGTTCGGTGTATTAATCATAATGTTCGAATACGAACAAAATCAACTAAAAAAGAACAAAAAGTGAACCTCATGCAAAAAATTCATGCTGGGATGTGTATCCGGTAAAAAGGTTTACCCGGTAAAAAAGTGTGGTTAAGCACGGCTTACGCCCAGAGAAGGGCCTTAGCGTGGTGGGCTACAGGTGCTGACATTGGTTGGTAACGCAAGGGAAACGTCCTGCAGAGGCGCTAAAACTGTCTGGATGGTAAAAAAAAGTGGGGTGCAACGGAGGAATAACACCGGGAAATCTTAGGCTTAAGAGTTCCCGGTCTGGTGCCGGAATGGTGGCGAAGAATCAGGCGATCTGTAAGTGGATTTCGTGTTCGTCGAGAATTTCGCTGATGGCCTGCGGCGGCTGCATATCGGTATACAGGTGATCCACCTGGGTGATAGAGCCCTGCTTAACCATAGCGCTGCGGCCAAACTTAGAATTATCGACCGCTAAAATAACACTGCGGGAATGTTCGATCATGGCCTGCGCAACCCGAACTTCACGGTAGTCGAAGTCCAGCAGTGAACCGTCCATGCTGATGCCGCTGATGCCGATGATGCCGAAGTCCATATGGAACTGGCTGATGAAGTCGCTGGTAGCTTCACCCACAATGCCGCCGTCCCGGTGGCGTACTTCCCCGGCAGCGATGATCACGGTGAAATCTTCCTTGGTGGCCAGAATAGTTGCCACGTGGATGTTATTGGTGACGACTTTCAGATCCCGGTGGTTCAGCAACGCCCGGGCAATGGTTTCGGTGGTGGTACCAATATTAATGAACAGCGAAGCGCCGTCCGGAATCAGCTTGACCAGCTCTCTGGCAATGCGCTCTTTTGCTTCCAGATTCATGATCTTACGGGACTGGTACGAGGCATTCACTGTGCTGGATTCACCGCCGGCACCGCCGTGGTGGCGTAACAGTTTTTTCTCGTCCGCCAGTTGGTTCAGATCGCGGCGAATCGTCTGCGGGGTTACTTTAAAGTGTGTCACCAGTTCATCAATGCTGACGAACCCTTTGTGTTGCACAAGTTTGAGTATTTCCGCATGGCGCTGGCTTTGATTCATTGACTGACCCTGTTTTCGGTTACGTCTGGCACCGGTTAATTACCCATGTTGGGGAAATGTTCCCGGCGAATTCCTCATCTGAAACGGATGGGGCAGAACGGGTGAAAATTATCGCATACGGGGCTATTAGCGTCATTAATTTCACCGGTTATTGCGGTTAAAGTTCATATTCGAAAATCACTGTGTTAATTTAGCCTAAATAGTGAAATAGCGAAAAGAATAATTATTTTTACTGCTGGCTGTGTCAACGTTGCAGCAGATCCACAAGAAAGGCTTTCCTATGTCAGGTTACATTTTATCTGTTGACCAGGGGACAACCAGTTCCCGGGCGATTCTGTTTACGGCTGAAGGCCGGGTACATAAGGTTGCGCAGGAAGAGTTTACCCAGCACTTTCCGAATGACGGCTGGGTGGAACATAACCCGGCAGACCTCTGGGACACGGTATTGCGTACCGCCCGTCAGGTGCTGAAAGACGCGCAGATCAGCGCCACTGAGTTGCTGGCGATTGGCATTACCAACCAGCGGGAAACCACCCTGGTATGGGACCGGAAAACCGGCGAACCGGTGTACAACGCGATTGTCTGGCAGGACCGCCGTACCGCTGAATATTGCCGCCAGCTGAGTGATCAGGGGCATGGCGACAGCGTGCAGGCCAAAACCGGCCTGTTGTTAGACCCGTACTTTTCTGCCACCAAGCTGCGCTGGATATTGGAAGAAGTGCCCGGTGCCCGCGCCCGTGCTGAAGCCGGAGAGCTGGCATTTGGCACCGTCGACAGCTACCTGCTGTGGAAGCTGACCGGGGGTAAGGTACACCGTACCGACGCCACCAATGCGTCGCGTACCATGATTTTTAATATCCATACCCAGGAATGGGACAGTGAACTGCTCAGTTTGCTGGATATTCCTGCCGGTATGCTGCCGAAAGTGATGGACTCCGCCGCGGACTTTGGCGTCGCCGAAGCTGAGTTGCTGGGGGCCGAAGTGCCAGTATTGGGCATTGCCGGTGACCAGCAAGCCGCGCTGTTTGGCCAGACCTGCTACCGGGAAGGCATGGCGAAAAGTACTTACGGGACCGGTTGCTTCCTGATGCTGAATACCGGCGACAAAGCGCTTAAGTCTGAAAACCGCTTGCTGACAACCGTGGCATACCGGCTGAACGGTAAAACGACTTATGCACTGGAAGGCAGCATCTTTGTGGCCGGTGCCGCGGTGCAATGGCTGCGTGACGGCCTGCAACTGATTCAGGGAGCCGGTGACACCGAGCCGCTGGCGGAGCAGACGCCACTGGATCACGGGGTGTTTCTGGTGCCTGCCTTTACCGGCCTGGGCGCACCTTACTGGGACCCGGATGCCCGCGGGGCGATATTCGGCCTGACCCGGGATACCGGCATTAAAGAAATTGTCACCGCCGGGCTGCAGTCTGTGTGCTACCAGACCAAGGACCTGCAAAAAGCCATGGAAAGCGACGGTGTTCGTCCAACCACCTTGCGGGTAGATGGCGGCATGGTGGCGAATAACTGGGTGCTTAATTTTCTGGCGGATATTCTCGGGGCGAATGTCGACCGTCCGGAGATTATCGAAACCACCGCATTAGGCGCAGCGTATCTGGCCGGCCTGCAGGCCGGTGTATTCACCTCGCTGGAACAACTGGCGGATATGTGGCATTGCGATAAGCGCTTTGAGCCGACGATGGATAAAGCACGCCGCGACGGTTTTTATGCCGGCTGGAAAGATGCGGTGCGGCGGGTACAAAGCGGCCAGTAATCCTGTAACAGTTTGCTCTGTTGGGAGGCATTCGGAGAGATCTGACTGCCTCCTTTTTTATGCCTGCTCAGCTGAGTTATGTACCGGTGAATTACTCACAGATTCTGTGGATAACTCTGTGAATATTATTGGGGCAGATGGCTTCAGGCCGCATCATTACAGGGTTTTTAACAAATCGTTCATAATCGCACCATCTGAAATTTATCCTTTTAAAATCAATAAGTTAAATATATCAATACGATTCTGTTAAAAAATATATAAAAAAAACTGCAAAAAATCAAAGGCTAGGTATTGACTGTGGATTATGTCGTTCAGAAAAACGAAAACACAGGGTTAGAAGCGAAGTGATTCCTAACATATCTGTTCGCGTTTGCAGCAAAAAATGTCTGTATTTTTGCTTCAGTTCAATTCACCTGAGCAAGATCAATTCTTCTGCTGCTCCTGAGGGGTATAAGGTAGAGAGTTAATAACCATTCTCATTTTCTTTGTAGGGAGCGCTGCACAATGTATGAGATCTTTTTGTTGTTACATGTTCTGGCGGCGACGGTCTGGACTGGCGGGCACCTGGTGCTGGCCGTTGGCGTTTTACCCAGGGTGCTGAAACATTCCGATGTTGCCTACATTAAGGCATTTGAATCCGGCTTTGAGAAAATCGGCATACCGGCGCTGATCATTCAGGTGCTCACGGGCCTGCACCTGGCCTACCGGCTGTTACCGGACTTTTCCCTATGGTTCGACTTTTCTGATCCGATTTCCCGGGTGATCAGTTGTAAGCTGATACTGCTGCTGTGCACATTCCTGCTGGCCATTGATGCCCGGCTGCGGGTGATTCCGAAACTCTCGGCAGATAATCTGGTTTCACTGGCCTGGCATATCATTCCGGTCACGGTGATATCGGTGCTGTTCGTGGTGGTGGGCGTGTCATTCAAAACCGGCTGGTTTTTCTGAAAAAGAAACAGACCCTGCCGGTCACTGAACCGATAGGGAACGCGGGGGGGCACTCCTTCATGAGCAGACTTTCCGGCAAGGCCTGTTAAAAACAACCGTTGCGATGCCGAAAGCAGGGCCTGTTAACCCTGAGAGGTGTCGCGGTCAGTTTGGCAGCTGTTATACGGGGAGAACGGTAAAAGAAAGGTTAAGAACCGCAGGTGTTTACAGATCCAGCCCGACAAATGCATCCACCAGATAATCCAGTAGTACCCGTAATGGCCGTGGCTGATGTTTACGGGACTGATAAATACCGGAAATATTCATCTGCTCCAGCGGGTAATCAGCCAGTACCTGCTGTAGCCTGCCATTTTCGAAATAAGGCTGAGCAACGAATTTGGGCTGATGGCTGATTCCCATGCCTAACAGGGTGCTCTCCATCAGTGTCATGGATTCATTGGCGCTGAGGTTGCCACTGACCGGTATCGTGATTTCTTCTCCGCGGATACTGCGAAAATGCCACAGGCTGTTACCGAAGTAAGAATACGTCAGGCAATTATGGTCGGTGAGCTGCTGTGGGGTCTGGGGAGTACCTGTCTGTTCAAGATAGTGGCGGGTGGCGCAGAGCACTGACGAACATTTGCCTAATGGCCGGGCGATCAGGTTTGGGTCCAGGTTATTGGTGATTCGGAGGGCCAGATCAATCCGCTGCTCCACCAGATTCACCGCATCGTTACTGATATGAATATCCAGGCAGATATGCGGGTAGCGTTGCAGAAACCCCTGCAGAATGCCGGGCAAAATACTCTGTGCCAGAAACTGCGAACAGCTGACGCGCAGGTTCCCCCGTGGGGGCTGATCCTCCGTGGAATGCTGGTCTGGCAGGTTATGGGCAATGGCCAGTAACTGACGGCAATCCCGGAGTACTTCTTCGCCGGTACCGGTTAAGGAAATTTTACGGGTCGAGCGGTGCAACAACCGGTTGCCTGCCCAGTTTTCCATTTCACTTAAGTAGCGGGACGCCATCGAGCGGGACATGTCCAGCGTACTGGCAGCAGCGGTGATACTGCCGTGTTCCACGGTGGCGACGAATACTTCAGCGGCGAGAATCCGGTCCATAAATGTGTTCCCTCTGTTACCCGGAGATTTGCTCAGGTTTTATCCGGCTGAATGTTGAGTTATACCGTGCGTATTATGCAACAAAGGTGTGAAAGGATTGTGGTTTATTGTGCATTTAAAGCGCAAGTAAGATAGCGGAGACCTTTTTCACAACTCAGGTGCACAGATGACGATTCAATTAAGGCCACAACGGACGTGGCGAATGCTGGCCGCAGGCACGTTAGCAGCAAGCTTAAGTGCGGTATTACCGGCAGCGCCGCAGGCGTACATCAACGCAAAAATCTTTACTGCCAGTGATTCACAGCAGCAAGTGCAGGCAATGGTGGTTGATGACGGCAAATTCGCCGTTGTTGGCAATAACCAGGCCGTGCAGGCCTATATATCAGCACACCCGGAAACGGTGGTGCGGGACATGGCCGGGCAGCGGATCATTCCCGGCCTGTATGACAGCCATATCCATGCGTTGTCCGGCGGGGAAGAAGCATTGTTTACCTGTAACTTCCCGAACGATACCGACATGTCTGGCCTGTTAAATGCGGTCGCGGCCTGTGCACAGAAAACCTCTGACGGCAGCTGGATTGAAGGCGGTGCCTGGGGGCCGGGCTTACAGCAACAGGCCGCACAGGATGCTGCCGGATTCTTACAAAAACTGGATGAAGCCTCACAGGGGCACCCGCTGGTACTGCGGGACTTCAGTAACCACAACGTACTGGTAAACAGTGCGGCGATGGCCCTTGCTAACATCACCCCGGAAGAAGCACGCACCTATGCTGAACTGATCGGGCGTGATCAGCATACTAATGGTATGTCCGGATTCTTTTTAGAAGGTGCGGGACAACTGGTGCGCCGGGCCGTTCCCGGCCGTACCCCGGAGCAATACAAGATGGCACTGCGCCATGCGGTAAAGTTGTTGCACAGCTATGGCATTATCGGGGTGAAAGACTCCTTTGCCGGTGATCCCGAAGTGGATACTTACTTAGCGCTGGATAAGCAGGGCGAGCTGAATTTACATGCAGCGCTCTCCATTGGCTGGCATGCCCATAACGAACCTGACGATACTGAAAAGGCCGCGTTTATCGCCCGGATCAACGCCGGTGATAACCACCCGGAAGTGAACACCCGCTTCAGTAAGATCGCCGTAGACGGCATTCCGCCCACCCGAACGGCGGCTTTTCTGGAGCCCTATTTACCGGTAGAAGAAGGTAACCGGGGAACACTGGAAATAACCCCGGAAACACTCACTGCTGACCTGATCTGGATGGATGCCCTGGGCATAACCGTACAGGCCCATACCGTGGGTGACCGGGCGGTCAGGGTGATGCTGGACGCTGTAGACGCTGCCCGTGAGGTAAACGGTAATACGGGCTTGCGCCATGACCTGGCCCATGCCTGCCTGGTGGACCCGGATGATGTTGGCCGTTTTGCTGAACTGAATGCCGTGGCCAACTATTCACCGATGTTCTGGTTTCCCAGTGGGCTGGTGGACGGCATGATGGCCCTGTTAGGGGAAGAACGTGCCGGGCGCTATTGCGCCACGAAAACCATGCTTGAAGCCGGTACATCACCGACCGCCGGTTCCGACTGGCCGGTGGTGGCCAGTGCGAATCCGTGGCCGGGCATTGAAGCCTTTGTGACTCGCCAGGCACCGGATGGCTCCCGCCCGGATCAGACCCTGTGGGCGGAACAGAAAGTCACGCTTGCACAGGCGCTGAAGATGTTCACCGTGAATGGCGCAAAAGCCCTTCGGGTGGAAGACCGGGCCGGGGCGATTGAAACGGGTAAGGCTGCAGACTTTGTGGTGCTGGACCGGGACATCTTTGCGATCCCTGCGTCGGATATCAGTGAAACACAGGTACAGGAAACCTACTTCGCCGGTAAGCCTGTTTACACACAGCCTCAGAATTAAAAAAGACTTAAGGGTTAATACTGCGGATATAGGCGAAGATATCCGCAACATCCTTCTTGCTCAGCACACCTTTGAATGCCGGCATGCCGGTTTTACCCCCCATTACATCCTGCGTCAGTTTGGCGTCTGTCTGAAAAATCGAATTCAGTTTCTTACTGATGTTCGCAGGCTTCTCCTGCATACCTGCTGCGGCAGGGCCATTTCCCCAGCCTTTATTCCCGTGGCAAACCTGACAGTTGGTCTGAAACTGGGCCTGGCCGTTATTCAGGTCGGCGGCCTGCGCAGACTCTGATGTAACACTGCTGGCAATAAAGATCATACCTGCGACACCTAAAGCGCCCAGGCCTGCAAAGGCGTATTTCATAGTGAATCCCAGTCAGGTTAATAAACTGAGCGCAGGTTAACGGCCGTTGAGTAGAAGAAATGTTCCCGACATTTGTTTTACAAAACGGAGTGGAGGAAGGTAGGTCATGTTGTATGAACTTGAGTGTATGAGCTTAAGGGGCAGGTCTTGCCTTTTGCTTTCTGCAGAAGCGCAATAACACCAAAGAACAACACCTGACGTCCCCGCATCACTTTAGTACCTATAAAGAGGAGGCGCCGTTTTCAGTTCTTCCGGATTTCCAGTAGAGTGGTGATCAATAAATGCACAGTCTTGGGGGATAATGATGCAGTTCACATTAAGATGTCTGGTCGCTATGTCACTGGTGCTGAGCGCTTTGGTCAGTGCGAACCCCCTGACGCTGATGGTCCCTGATTTTAAACCGTTCACCTATTACGAAGGGGGGCAGTTCAAAGGGATCGGTGTGGATGAGGTCAGGGAGATTATGGAAGCGGTGGGGGTTCCCTATGAACTGGTACTGGCTCCCAACTATAAGCGGGCGGTACAGGAACTGAAGACGAACGGCGTGGATGGGATTTTTCTGGCGTCTGAGAATGACGAGCGAAATCAGGTTGCTGAGTTCTCTGAGCCGGTGATGCAGAACCGCTGGTCATGGTTTTTATTGAAAGACACGGAGTTATTTCCCGGTAATTTTATCTTCCAAAAGAATGCGGTTATTGCTTCCCAAAAAGGCACGAACACTCACAAGTGGCTGTTATCCGGGGATTATAATGTGGGCATTGCCCCGGTTGATGTGGCGCAGTTGCCACGGATGCTGGCAGCCAAGCGGGTCGATGCTGTATTTCTGGCGGAGAGAGTTTTTCTGGAAAGCTGCCGTGAGCAGGGCATAAGTCCGGATCAGTTTGTACAGATTGTTCAGGTGGATAAACCCTTTGGTATCTACATTAACAAGCAGTTCTTAAAGTCGTCTCCGGACTTTATGAAGCGGCTCAATACGTCCATTTTAGACCGGCAGTAATGCGCGAATATTTGAAGGGCCCCTGAGGGCAAAGTAAGCACTGTGCCCTGAATTAAGCCGTAATTTCAGCCCGGAGGTCAGCCCCGTAATATCCCCGTTCTGTACCCTGCCATATCTGCGAGTCACCTCCTAAGCTGCAACCCTTTGCATATCGTTGTCTGTTCATCGGCATACTGTTGCCGCTTAAACTGCTGAACTCCTGATAATGCCTGCCTGCGGGTGTGGCACGGAATCTGCTAACCATTGTTATCTGTAATGTTAAACGTCATGGCAAGCGTCATGACCAGTTTTATGCATCAGGAGACAACATGATCAGGATCGATTCGGTTACTCAACCCGGTTTTACCGGTACTGCCAACAGCCAAAAAGCGGCTGGCCCGTCTGCCTTTGCTGATTTACTGGCTGAGCAGGCAGCTAAACTGGCTGAAACCGCAAAGAGCAAACAGGAAGACGCGCCCTCCGCCAGTGAGCAGGTCACCAGTACTGAAGAGAAAAGTACCGTGAACCACCGGGATGAACTGATGCGGTTACTCTCTATGAGCCCGGCTGAGCTCATTCGCTATCAGATGCTGGAAGAAAT
Source organism: uncultured Oceanospirillaceae bacterium (assembly GCA_937138495.1). Classification (GTDB taxonomy): domain Bacteria; phylum Pseudomonadota; class Gammaproteobacteria; order Pseudomonadales; family Balneatricaceae; genus Amphritea. The sequence goes on along the minus strand of CAKZPE010000036.1, from coordinate 8,980 downwards.
GGGGATGACCGAAGAGTCGCTGAAGAATATGCCTTATGAAGAGCGGATGAAGATAGAGGCGATGATTGAGGAGGAAATCGAACGTCAGCTGGGCGGTAAAGACGGGATCGGCGTTATCGCTGCACAGGTTCTCTGATAGAAGGTAAGGGGATCAGGTCTTACCTTTTGTCTTTCACTTTAAAAATGAGCCAGAGTTGAAATCACACAAGATTTCCTCTGGCTTTTCTATTCACACAAGATTTCCTCTGGCTTTTCTATTTGTGTTTTCCTTCCACAGGCTTACAAAAACACCTCAACCGGTGTCTTAAAGAACGCGGCCAGTTTCTTCGCCTGTTGTTTGGTTATCTCCCGTTTTCAGTTCAGGATTGCAGAAATGGTGCTCCGGCCGGCGATATTCGTATTGGGGTCTTCTGTTTTCGATTTCCAGGTTGTTTTGGAAATTTTTTTTATTGAGAGTTATTCTGCCAAAAAAGATACACAATTTTGCCTGCATAGGTTGTTGGTGGAGAGGCTTCAGTATGCTGTGTTAATCTGGATAAAAGGATTTTAAGGGTACAAAGTACCTGCTATGCTATGTACAAAGTACACGGAATTGTATGTTTACATTTATAGAGCTGGGTGGATTCAGTAAGCGCAGAGCTGAATTATTGACGGATGATGAATTCAAAGCGCTGCAGGAAGCTTTAATTATTAATCCTGAGAGCGGTAGCCGGATGGTTGGCACTGGAGGTTTCAGGAAACTCAGGTGGGCTAGCTCTGGTAAGGGGAAGAGCGGCGGAGTAAGAGTGATTTACTACAACCTTACTGCGTCTTCCGGGCGTTTGTATCTTGCGCTGATTTATTCAAAGAACGAAGCCGATAATCTGACAGCTGTGCAGAAAGCTCAGCTAAGACAATTATCTGATGTGCTGAAGAAGTAGCGAGGGAGTTGGTTATGAAAGATGAGCTGTTTGCCGATCTTCTGGCGAGTGCTGAGGAGATGGTTGCAATTGAACAGGGCGAATCTGTGCCTGATGATGCAGCAGTGCACCGCTATGAAACGCTGGATGTTCAGGCAATACGGGAAAGTGCAGGGAAGTCTCGCAAGGAGTTTGCGGTGATCATTGGTGCAAGCTACGAAGCAGTGAAAAGCTGGGAAACCGGGCGGCGTAATCCAACCGGGCCCACCAAAAAATTACTGACTCTGATAAAAGAGAATCCCCGGAAAATGACAGAGATTCTTGAATTAGAAACAACCTGATGTGTGTTTGTGTTTTTTTCTTTTACCTTTAATAAAATGAGCCAGAGTTGAAATCACACAAGATTGACTCTGGCTTTTCTATTCAGATTTTCTTTCCACGCATTTACAAAAACACCTCAACTGGTGTCTTAAAGAACGCGGCCAGTTTTTTAGCCTGTTGCTTGGTGATTTCCCGTTTGCCGTTCAGGATTGCAGAAATGGTGCTCTGGCCGGCAATGTCTTTTAAGTCAGCCTGTTTGATGTTGTGTTGCTTCATCAGTAAGGCCAGCAATTCGTGGGGAGGAGATACAGGCACTTCGATATCTTTTTCGTAATCTTCGGTTTTTCGCAGAATGAGTTCGGCGAAGCAGATACAGAGATTTTCCTGTTCAGGATGGTTGGTAGCGATTGAAAAGAGCTCATCGGCCAGCGCTATTCGCTGCTGTGCTTCTTCATCTGAAGTGATGTCTTCGCTGATGGCAGTTAGTAATTTCAGACCATCGTCTGCCAGTTGGCTGAATGCATCCTTTAGCTGATTCATCATGAGTGGAAGTGCTGACAGTTCGATTGAACTGCTACTTACCGGGCTATCTACTTTCATTTGTGCTTCCTTTTGCAACCGGTGTGGTCCTTCCACTATTTGTTATATTCCGCATGGCTGCCAATTAAACGGATCTAGAGCCTGTCCGGTTCGACAAACCGACAGACAAGCCTGCATTCAGTGCCATGTACATCGAAGATATACACATCTGAATATAGCGTTCGGCGTTGTGCTGATCCGCCAAATGTTTCTCTGACGCTTGCTCCCGGAATGCGGTCAACGTCCCAGCCGGATATAGATTTCCAGGTGTGTCTGAGATTCTGATAGCTCTGAAACCAGAATTCTTTTGAGCCGAATATCTTAAGCCACAAACTTAACCCTGGCTTCCAGCGTGGGTGTTGTCGCATCGCCAGCCGTATACTGGCCTTTGAAATAATATGCATCGTCCCTGTGCATCTTTCAGAAAGAATATCGCGTTTTGCGATAATTTAAAATGTAGCTTTAGGTTCTCATAAGACAGCAGTACATGTGAACTGAAGTACGCTGAAGACGTTGCCAAACCCGCATTCCACTTTTTTTTCACATTTTCACCACTAAGCTTCAGCCATTTGTTGTTATGCTTGGGCGAGCCTCAGGCTGTGGAGTTGTCGTACCTTATGAAAATACTGCTGATTGAAGATAATCAGGACATTGCCGGGATTATCTTTGATTTCTTTGAGATCCGCGGTGATTACCTGCTGGATTACGCCAGCGACGGGCGGCATGGTCTGGAGCTGGCCAGTAAGAATCACTATGACCTGATTATTCTGGATATCATGCTGCCGCTGATGGATGGGCTGGAGGTCTGTAACAGCCTGCGCAGCCGGGGCGTGGATATCCCGATACTGATGCTGACCGCCCGCAGTAACCGGGATGACATTCTGGAAGGTTTTGAGCAGGGAGCGGATGATTATCTGGTGAAGCCTTTTGATCTGAACATTCTGGAGGCCCGGGTGCAGGCGCTGTACCGCCGTAAAACCGGAGCGGTGGCGATAAAGTCTCTGAGTTTTGGGGAGCTGAAGCTGGATCTGGTGAATCGGGTGGTGGAGCGCAGTGAGTGCCGCTTTAAGCTGAACCAGACTCAGTTTACCATTCTTAAAACCTTGCTGATGCGCGCGCCGGATGTTGCCACCCGGGATGAGCTGATCAAAGAAGTCTGGCAGGATGATGAGCCGGACGGTGATGTATTACGCAGCCATATTTATCAGTTGCGCAGCCAGATCGATAAACCGTTCCGGCATGCTTATATTAAAACTGTGCCTAAGGTTGGCTATCAGCTGACCGCCGAGACTGAATAGTGAAATCTGTCCCTTCAGCCAAGCGTTTAACCTTTTTCTATTTTTCCATTGTGGCGGTCGCGCTGGTAACGATACATGCCACGGTCTTCGAGTTAACCACTGAAGATATTGAACACCTCTATGCGGAAAATCGCCTGAAGGCCAATGAAACCTTTGCATTGCGGGTGCTGGCGGATGCAGATTTAACCGGGCTGGATAAGGTTGAGTTGCCGACGGAGGAGCTGTCGGATGTGAACACTCCGCCGGTTATTTACCTGAACTGGCAGCACTTACCGGCCGCGTTTCCTGACCCTGATACCATGAAGCTGAATGTGCCCCGGGAGGTGAAATTTGAGGCCGGGCAGGGGGATAACGCGTATTTTATGAAGCTGATTGAGTTACCCGCCGGGGGGAAAACTTATCGGGCGCTGCTGGTGATTGATAATACGCTCTATGAATTCAGTGAAGAGCAGTTGCCGGGTGCCCATGCCAAGCAGTTAGCCATTTCTCTCACCTTGCTGGTGATCAGCCTGTTTGTGGTGATGAAGATCGCGGACCGCTTAACCCGGCCGATTTCCCGGTTTGCCAATACCCTGGCGGATAGGTCGCCGGATGATCTGGAACCGGTGGCAGTACCTGAGGGGACCGCTACCCGTGAGTTGCTGAAAATGGTCGAGACGTTTAATGACTACCAGGCCCGTATTCGGGATTTACTGGAGCGGGAGCGGGCGTTTAACCGTTATACCAGCCATGAGTTACGTACCCCACTGATGGTCATGAAGGGGGCGATTACCCTGCTGGGCGAGTCTAAGGATGAGGCCTTTATTGAAAAGCAGCGCCAGCGGCTGGAAAAAGCCACCGGTGAAATCAGTGAGTTCATCGAGACTCTGCTGAGCCTGACCAAGGCGGTGGAAGGGGCGGAGCTGATTCCCCGGATACTCTCTGAGGATGAAGTGCAGAATGTGGTTGCTAATCATCAGTACCTGCTGAATAACAAGCCTGTAGAGTGGTGGGTGAAGGTTGAGGGCTGCCCGGTGGTGTGCATGCCGGAAGCTGCGTTTCACATTTTGCTGGGCAATGTGGTGAAGAATGCGTTTGCCTGTGTGGAGCAGGGAACGGTCAGTGTGGTGGTTAACGAGGCAGGCATTCGGGTGTGTGATACCGGACCAGGGCTGTACGGAAAGTCGGCGGCCAGCGAAGGTTTTGGATTGGGGCTGTTGCTGGTGCGGGATATCTGCCACCGGTATGGCTGGAGTTTCGAGTTGAAGGATAACGGCTCGTCTGATACAACCGGTGCTTTGGCATCCGGCTGTACGGCGATTATCGGTTTTACGTCTTCAGGGCTGGGCTGAACGCCCGGCCAGATCCGGTGTCACTGTTACTGAGCAGTTAACGTCAGAAAACGCCTGAAAAAGAAGAAGTTATGCCGAAACGTAAACAAGTAACCGAGAAAGTTATCTACCGTCTGGATTTCCGTCCGCCTGCGACCATTCTGAAAGACGGCTTTGCCGGCACAAACAATGAATGGATGAATACTGTCTATGGCACCAGCACGGTATTCTGCGCCCGCACCCTGCGGGGCATTTCACGGTTTTTCCTTGAGTCTGCGCTGGATATGGGCGCATCGGGCATTGATGCGGCAGGCCGGCGACCGCCGGGTCCGCTGAGCAGCAGTATGGGCAGTGTCTATCCCACGACACCTGAGCAGGTATATGTGTATTGCATCCGGGCGAAGGGGCTTGAGTATATTGATGTTCAGGAAGACCTTGAGGCGACTACCGCGGGCTACCCGATTAATCCGGATTCAAAGATTCTCAGTTATATCGAAGAGAAGAAGAATGCCAATGGCGTAATCGGCTTCGACGAAGAGTACTGGGAAAGAAAGCTGCGTATTTACCTGAATAAATGCGCCCTCTACACCGAAGAGCTGATTGTAAAAGGGCCGATAGAACCGGCCCGTATTACTCTGTATCAGACCCTTTAGCATCTGATTTTGTATGTGTGATTGCCCGTCAGCTCTGACGGGCAATGATATTCACCGGTAAACGTTGCGGTGAACTTCCTACCTTTTTTAGTCCCTGAATTGCCAGCCACATGGCGATTGCGCTGGCCAGTAGCCAGGGCAGGGCAAAGCCCGGATTGGTGGTGATGTTGCTGAGCTGATACATCACGCTGGCCAGCCAGTAACCCAGAAAGGTAGACCAGCTTACAACTACGCCGGCCCAGAAGCGTCCGGATTCCCGTTTCATCGCGCCGATCACCGCCACGCAGGGGGTGTAGAGCAGAATCAGTACCAGATAACATAATGCCGCATAGGTGCTGGGGAAGAGCTGTTGCATGGTGCTGAGGCTCCGGCTGCTGACTCCCTGATCATCTGCGCTGTCGTTAATGGCGGCTAACCCCAGCGGATCCCCCAGACCGCCAAGCAGGCCGTAGGCATTATTCCGGATGGACAGCAGTGCAGCAGTGAGTGTTGCCGTCAGGCTGAACGGTTCAGCGGCTTCAGGCGTCTCGCTGGCTGCCGGATCCAGTGCGTTCTGATAGAGCACATCCAGGCTGCCCACGACTGCTTCTTTGGCGAAAATTCCTGTGAATATTCCTACAGTTGCCGGCCAGTTCTCTTCACTGATACCGATGGGGCTGAGGATGGGGGTAAGGGCTTTACTGCTGTAGCTGAGCAGGGAGTCTTTGCTGTCCTGATTGCCAAAGCTGCCATCGGTGCCGATGGAGTTAATCAGCGTCAGCAACGTGACCATCAGCACGATGGTGCTGCCTGCCCGTTTGATGAATCCGCTGAGCCGGTGCCAGGTGGTTGCAATGATGTTGCGCATCACCGGGAGATGGTAGTGAGGCATCTCCGTAAAGGTAGCGGCGTTGGTGCCCGGGAAAATGGTGCGCCGGAACAGCCAGCCGGTGAATACCGCAACCACGATTCCCAGCAGGTATAACAGGAACACCATCAGGCTGGCCAGTTCGGCAAAGAAGGCCGCGCTGAACAGGGCGTAGACGGTCAGCCGTGCCCCGCAGGACATAAAGGGGGCCATGGCAACGGTGAGCAGACGGTCCTGTTCCCGGCTGAGACTGCGGGATGCCATTACCGAAGGCACGTTGCAGCCAAAGCCAACGATCAGCGGTACAAAAGCACTGCCGGGCAGGCCGATACCGGCCATCAGGCGATCGACCACAAAAGCGGCCCGGGCCATGTAGCCGGAGTCTTCCAGTATGCTTAGGCACAGGTACAGAAAACCGATGACCGGAATAAAGGTGCCGATCAGCTGGATGCCGCCGCCGATGCCGTCTGCCAACAGGGTGACCAGCCAGGAGGGAAATTGCCAGTGGGTCAGTAACTGGCCCAGCCCGGTGACCAGCGTCTCACCCAGCAATATATCGAAGAAGTCGATGAATACCGCGCCCAGATTAATGGCAAAGACAAATAGCAGGTACATCATCAGCAGGAAAATCGGAATGCCCAGCCAGCGGTGCAGCGCCAGCCGGTCGAGTTGTTCTGTCAGCGAGGGGCGGGTGGCGGCGACGGTTGCACTGGCGTGTACCTGTTCGCGGGCCCAGGCGAAGTCTTCGCTGATACTGGCGTTGTAAAATTGCGCAGCTTCCGGCGGGTTAGCCGGGCGTTGCTGGTCGGTTAAAGCGTTTTTAAGGGTAGCAAGCAGGGCGGTAATGCCCTGGGATTTGCTGGCCACCAGTGGGATGACCGGTACACCTAAACGGGCTTCCAGCCGGGAGATATCAATGTTAATGCCCTGCTGGCTGGCAACGTCCAGCATATTGAGGGCAACGATTACCGGGGTGCCGGTGTTCAGCAATTGCCGGGTGAGGGGCAGGTTCCGCTGCAGGTTTGAGGCATCCACCACATTGATCAGCAGGTCTGCCTGCTGACTGCGCAGGTAGTCTACGCTGATGGCTTCATCTATCCCCGGTGTATATCCCGCTTCATTATGCATGGCGTAGAGGCCGGGGAGGTCGATCAGTTCAGCGGTTTCATTGCCAAGGGGCAGGTTGCCGGATTTACGTTCAACGGTAACACCGGCCCAGTTGCCGACGGTCTGCCGGGCACCGGTCAGGCAGTTGAACAGGGTGGATTTTCCCGCATTCGGGTTGCCGACCAGCGCGATGGTTGTGCTCATAAAACTTCTACCTGTATCTGACGGGCATCCTGTTTACGGATGCTCAGATAGGTATTAATCACACGTACCTGCATGGGGTCACCCAGTGGGGCGGTGTTCAGGTGGGTGACCGTTGCACCGGGGGTTACCCCCAGCACGAGCAGCGGGTAGGCACTTTGCTGATCGCCGGTCAGGCCGGTGATCTGCGCCGGCGTATTTTGTGGCAGTTGATCGAGAGTCATAGTTATTCCAAAAAGTATTCCCACAGAAAGCAACCCTGAGAAGAGCGGTTCTGATTATTCCGGGCCTCAACAGGCAATAAACAGTGTGTGAAGCGTTAATGCGCACGAAGATAAATCAAATGCATTTGAGAATGTTTAGCATTTATCAATTTTGACGGTTTTTCTGTTAAAAAAATGTGGAATGCTCTGAGGCAGCATCATTTTTGAAGGCTGGTGCCAGTTGTTGATGGTTATTGGGGCTTCTACGTTTTTTTGACAAGGCCGGACTTAGAGTGGCGCCTGAAGGTATAAAAATGAACGTATGAAGGAGGACGGTTCTATGCCAGTAAAACAATTAAAAGGGTTGCTTGCCGGTGCGGTTTCACTGGCGGTTTTGTCTGCTGTTCCGGTTGCGGTTGTCAGTGCAGAGGAAGGCTTTAAAGGGGCGAAAGACTGGGTGTCCGGTGCGCCGGATCAACTGACAAAGGACAAGCGGTTGGAGAAGTATCTGCGGGGCTTTGATCAGCCAATGTGGGAGGTGGGTGAACGCTATGACCGCATGGAGCAGGCGCTGATTGATGAAAACTATGAGCTGGCCCAGTACCACTGGAAGAAGATCAGAATCACCCTGGAAAATGGCCTGATGAAGCGGCCGGGCCGGCGGGCGAATGCTGAAGCTATTTTGCTGAACAGCACCTGGGCTGAAGTGCGGGATGCATTTGCAACGGAAGAGCCAGCGACGGTGAAGGCCGGTTTCCAGCAAGCAAAAAATGCCTGTATGGCCTGCCATGCAGCGGAGCGGGTTGCTTATATGAACGACCAGCCCCTGTTTATGCGGGACGGTTTTCTGGGTGATCAGTAACAGCAGACGGGTATTTATATGGGTGAGCTAATAGCCATTACCCTGGCCTTATTGCAGGGGGTTACTGAATTTCTGCCGATTTCCAGTTCAGCGCACCTGATCTTGCCATCCTATTTGTTTGGCTGGCCGGATCAGGGGCTGGCATTCGATGTTGCCTTGCACATGGGGACGCTGTCGGCGGTGGTCTGGTACTTCCGGGAAGACTTATTCAGGTTGATGCGGGCATGGTTTTCCAGCTGGCGTCCGGGCCATAACCTGAGCGCTGCTGACCGGCCTGCCGCACGGATGGCCTGGTCGCTGCTGGTGGCCAGTGTACCGGCGGGGTTACTGGGGGTATTTGCCGGGGATCTGATCGCGTTTTATCTGCGCCGCCCGGAGGTGATTGCTGTGTCCACTGTCGGTTTTGCCGTCTTGCTGGGCTGGGCGGATTACCGTTGTCGCCAGACACATTCGCTGAATGATGTGGGGTTTCGTGAGGCCTTACTGATTGGGATGGCGCAGGCGCTGGCGCTGGTGCCGGGCACTTCCCGTTCCGGTATTACCCTGACCGCCGGGCTGATGTTGGGGCTGACCCGTGAAGCGGCTGCCCGCTATTCGTTTCTGTTATCGGTTCCGGTGATTGCAGCTGCAGGCGGGTTACAGGCTGTGAACCTTATGCAGGCCGGTGATGCCGTGCACTGGGGAATACTGGCGCTGGGGG
>CAKZPE010000035.1 GCA_937138495.1 uncultured Oceanospirillaceae bacterium | reverse complement strand
CATCCCCTGCGCAGACAGGACATTACAGGCTTCATATATAAGGGCCAGAAGCTTACGGTTATCTGCCTGTTCAGGAATATCCACAGGTAACTGCTTAGCAAGACTGCGCAGCAATACCGAAACATTCACTGGCTGATCACAACGCAGGATGCTCGCACACAGAGTCGTATCAGTTTCAGGTACCTTTAGCTGCTCCAACAGTGTGGATTTACCTGCACCGGCTTCACCTGTCACGACAAGAAGAAAATCACTGAACCTGCTCAGGTGCTCAATCTTATCAACCATTTGCACCCGTGAAGCAGGTTCAAAATAAAATGACTTTCGCTGCTGCGCCGATTCAAAAGCCGCCGCCAGTGCCTGTTGATTAATCTGAGTCTGAGCCATGGTTAGGTTATAAGCCTTTTATTAACAGTATGAATCGGCGGTTAAGGTTTCCTGCAATAAATCAGCAGAAAATTCTTCAGTCACCACTGCCTCTCCCAGCCCTTTAAGCAATACCAGTCGTAACTGACCATCCAATACTTTTTTATCAACAGACATCAGTTCAATGAAATCTGCCGCGGACATATCCTGTGGCGGGCGAACAGGCAGATTAGCAGCCAGCAGAACTGATTCTACACGCTTAACATCATCACGTGTCAGCCACCCCAGACGACAGGACAGATCAGCGGCCATCATCGTACCGGCAGCAACCGCTTCACCGTGCAACCAGTTACCATATCCCTGATTAGCTTCAATTGCATGACCAAAAGTATGACCTAGGTTAAGAATTGCCCGGATGCCACCTTCACGTTCATCCTGCGCAACCACTTCAGCTTTTATTTCACAGGAACGATAAATAGCCTGGCTCAGCTTTCCGCTGTCCCTTGCAACGAGGTCGGCCATATTCTCTTCCAGCCAGCACAGAAACGCTTCATCATAAATAAAGCCATACTTCACAACCTCAGCCAGCCCCGCAGACAATTCCCGGTCAGGTAACGTTTCCAGTGCATCAACACTTGCAAGTACAACTTGCGGCTGATGGAAAGCACCAATCATATTCTTACCAAGCGGATGGTTAACACCGGTTTTTCCCCCAACGGAAGAATCAACCTGCGATAAGAGCGTCGTTGGCACCTGAATAAAGTTAACGCCTCGCTGATAAGAAGCAGCCGCATAGCCTGTCATATCACCCACAACGCCGCCGCCCAGAGCAATCAGTGTAGTTGTTCGGTTATGCTTCTTAGTAAGCAGCTCATCATAAACTGCATTTAGATACGTAAGGTTTTTATATTCTTCACCATCAGGAAGAATCACCTCATCAATCTGAATATCAGGCAAAGCGGCCCTCAGAGCATCCATATACAGCGGTGCAACCGTAGAATTGCTGACAATCAACACCTGATTGCCACGGATATAGGGTGCTAACATAGACGACAGAAATAAGTCTTTACCTACAAAAATCGGATACGAACGGTCACCTAAGTCAACGTTAAGTGTCTGCTGAGTCATATATCTTAAATCACTATTTTAGAATTTTTTGCTGCTGTAGAAGCTCAACAATTTCAGTAACCACAGAACGTGGATTACGTCGGTCCGTCACAACCGAAAAGTCGGCAACCTGAGTATAAAGCGGATGCCGCTGCGCCATCAGTCTGGTCAACACTTCCTCAGGATCCGGCTGCTGTAACAACGGCCTGTTTTTATCCCTTGAAGTACGCTCCAGCTGTTGCTCAATCGACGTTGTCAGATAAACAACTGTCCCCCGCCCCTGAAGGCAGGCCCGATTTTCTTCCCTTAAGACAACACCACCACCTGTCGCCAGAACCTGATTATCTTCACCGGTAAGCTGATCAATCACATTTGCTTCGCGTTGACGAAACCCTTCCTCACCTTCAACATCAAAAATCCAGGGAATATCTGCACCTGCGCGCTCCTCTATTACCCTGTCGGAATCAACAAAATCTAATTTCAGCTCCTGAGACAGCAAGCGACCAATTGTACTTTTGCCAGCGCCCATCGGACCGACTAAAAAAATATTCAAATTCACCTATCCATTACAAACAATACCGGCACCATTCACAAGGCCACGGTATCAGTACTACCTGACCGATAAAGACTCACGTACAAGTTTCGGCGTAATAAAGATTAATAATTCTTTCTTCGTATTTTTATCATTTGTATTACGGAACAACCCACCAACAACAGGCAGATCACCTAACAATGGGGTTTTATTTACAACTTTTTGCTGAGTATTTTCAAATACGCCACCAAGCACGATAGTCTGGCCATCCGGCACGACCACAGAGGTTTCAAGCTCGTTGTTAACAATACTAATCTGACCATTAGGCAAAAGTTCTCCCACTGAGTCCTTTTTTACAACCAGATCCATAGCAATACGGTCACCCGGATTAATCCTGGGCGTAACATCGAGTAATAATACAACATCTTTAAACTCGACCTTTATGTTTCCTTCGTCATCAACTGTCTGAAACGGTATTTCAGTACCTGATTCAATAAGTGCTTTTTTACCATTGGTCGTGACGATTTTGGGCTGAGAAATCACATCAATACGTTCATCAGACTCAAGTGCTGACAACTCTAACTGTAACAGTGAACTTGAACCCGGTTTATATCCAATTGCAATCGACGTTGGATTGGTAATTTTAGCACCTAAATCCACCAGCAATCCGGATGGCACAGTTGTCCCTGGACTGGCAACATCAGCGATTGTACTGCCCAGCGTGAAGTCAGAGCCGTTAGAGTAACCAGCGCCCCACTTCACCCCCAAATCTTTAGTCACATCCGTATTTGCTGTTACCAGCCTCGCTTCAATTAAAACCTGTGCAACCTCAACATCAAAGCGATTTAAAGTTTTTCTTACTTCTGTGAGGCCGTTGTCTGTCTCACGAATCATCAACGTATTTGTTTCATCGTCAGCTAAAATAAAGCCCCGCTCAGAAATCAGCCGGGCATCTGTCAGCCGGCTTACCATATCTGATGCTTTACGAAAATCAACCTGTATAAACTCAGTCCTCAACGGTGCCAGTTCTTCAACCTGCTTGCTGCTTTCCAGCTCAATCCGTTCCCGCTCAGCAATCTCAGCCGCGGTACCAATTAACAACACGTTACCAAGCTCTCGCTTATCTAACTGATTGGTGCTCAAAATCAAATCCAGCGCCTGATCCCAGGGAACATTTTTTAAACGCAGGGTTATATCGCCACCGACCTGATCGCTCACTACCAGATTCTTCTCTGCCACTTCTGCAAGAATTTGCAGAACCGAACGCACTTCTACATTTTGAAAATCAAGATCAATACGTTCACCTGAATACGGAAAGCGTTCTTCCCGCTCTTCCAGTGCTTCCGTTGTTAACGGCTTAAGCTCAATCCATAACTGATTATTTGTCTGATACGCCAGATAATCATAAGGCTCAGCAGAAGGTTTAACTAAAATGCTGGTATTTTCCCCACTCGTCATAGAATCAATGAACATAACCGGCGTAGCAAAATCCTGCACATCAACCCGTTGTTGCAATGCTTGCGAAAGTTCAACCCCTATCAGATTAACAACTATATTATTGCCTTCTTCAACAATGTCCACACCCGCATTATCATCAGACAGCGTCACAACTACGCGACCACCACCTTCAGGTGTTCTTTCAAAATCGACCCCCTGAACTCTGGTGCGCTGAACATCGGAAGCATTACCTTGAACTGACGACGTTACTGTACCGGCTTGCTGAACAGAGCGCTGATTCTTAGGCGCTGCTTTGATGTCTTTTTTATTCAGATCACCAACAACCACAAATAAACTGTTACCGTCCGCATAGGTATCGTAGGCAGTTGCCTCATACAGATTCATAACTACCCTCAGCCGGCCCGGCACCTGAGCAAAATTAACAGATCTCACCTTGCCATTCTCTACATCCAGGGTACGTATGTCCTGATTATTTTCCACGCCCCATAAATCCAGCACTAAACGTGCCGGACTGTTTGTTAAATAAGCTTTGGGGACTGCAGGCGGTACATCAAAATCAAACCGCATTTCCAGTTTATCATTCGGTAAACTGACAAAAGACGACTTTAATAATTGCGCATCTTCCGCAAATGCCAGTTGAGCAAAACAAGAAAGGCATAACGTACTTATCATTCTTGTCATAAATCGACGTATACCTTTTCGCAAAGAAGGCGCCGTATCTGACCGGTACAACTGCTGTTGTGAAATCATCATTCTTCATCCATTACTATACTGCGCTGTCGGGTCATCCAGCCACCACGGCCGTTGGGTACGATTTCTTTCAGCTCAACAAACCCGTTACTCACTGTCACTACCTGACCGTAATCAAGCCCCATATAATCACCACTGCTTATGCGATGTACCTCCCCTTTATCATCCCTGATCAAGGCCCAGCGTTTTTTACTCATCCCTATCGTCCCTACCATTTTCAGGGAGTCCAGAGAAAACTCTTCCAGATATGACTTCGGACGTTCTGAATCCGGCCGTAAACCATTATCAACAACAGCAACATCCTGTGCTTCACGACTCGGTTCATTTAACTGAGCCAAACTTTGAAAAGGGTCCCGTAAACTCGCCCCTTCATAAACAAAACTGTGATAAGGTTTAAACTCGGGCAAAGGCTTTATTGGCGGAGCTTCAGCCTGACGAACCTGTTGCACAAACTGCCGTAAATCGTCAGGATCTTCAACCCAGACACAGGCTGTCATCATAAGAGACAGAACAATGCCAAGCCCCCCCCGGATACACTTAGTTACTGTCATCATAACGGTATGTCTTTGCGCTGATATTCATTGATAACGAATTTCCACCGGGAGCAATTCTGTAATCGTGCAGTGTTACAATTCTTGATAATGCCGCGACACCACTAACAAATTGCCCCAACTGGTGATAGGCCCCGGTTACCTGTATATCAATCGGCAGCTCTATATAAAATTGATTTTTTTGCTCTGCAGCTAACTGAATAACCTGTATGTCAAGCCCACTTGAACGCCCTATCTCGGAAATGTCTTCAAGTAAACCGGGAACTTCTTTTTCAGTCGGTAGCTGCTTTAATAATTCTGTAAACTGCCCCTGCACGTCAGCCATCTGCTTTCTCAGCGCATCAAGGTTAGCCACCTGACCCGCTTTGGCCTGCACTTTCTGCTTCAGTTCGACTTCTGTAGAAATTTCCGTATTCAGGCGTTTTTCAGCATCCGATATATGCAGATAAACACCACCTGCAATAACGGCTCCAAACACAATCAGATAACAAAGCACCTTCACGCCTACGGGCCAGTTACCAGCCTGACTAAAATCAAGATTATCCGGATCGAAGCCTTTAAAACTGTTCGCCAGCTTATCCATGCTCATATCAGTTCCCCTCAGTCAGGGCAGGCTTTAAAACAGGCACAGCCAGGTTAAACTGTTTCATGCTGTCTACGTTTGCAACTTTAGTAAGGCTCGGTTCACCAAACCAGTCACTGCCATAAATCTGCCGCATCAGGCTGGATACATCAGCACTTTTTTGAGCTAAACCATCCAGAGTAATCGTATCTCCTTTTCTTAACAGCGAAGAATACAGAACCCCGTCCGGCTGTACCCGGACCAGTTCATCAAAGTTTCTGACAATCAATGGTCGGCTGGACTGCAGGTCCTGAATCGCCTTTAAACGATCAGTCAGACGGGTGCGCTTAACATTCAGCTCTTTAATTTCAGCAAGCTGCACATCCAGCTGCGCTATTTCACTGTTAAGATAGTTATTTCTTACCCGTTGGCGATCAGTCTGAAAATCAAAATAAAAACCAATCAGCAAGACAGCTGCCAAAGCCAGAAAGGCACTCGACAAAACATTTATCATGAACTGCTTTTGTCGCTGGGCAGCTTTTTCTTCCCGCCACGCCCTGAGATTTATTCTTGCCATTCGTAATCCTATTAATCAGTGCTCGAAGCTTCGCAGCGACATGCCACAAGCTTTAACCAGCGAAGGAGCATCATACGCTAGCCTGGCAGGATTGATTTTCGAATCGATGTCCATTCCGGCAAACGGATTAGCCAGCTCCGTTGGTACACCAACGTCTTCTGCAACAATATCGGCCAGTCCCTCAATTGTCACACCACCTCCCTGTAAACATAGCTTAGTCAACTGGTTATGAGCGCCTGATGAATAAAAAAATTGCAAAGCACGGGAGATTTGCTGACTAATTGTACTGCGAAACGGTAAAACAACCGTTTCCATCAACTCATCACTTAACTCACCAGCACGTAACTGATTTTCTACCTCTGCCGGTGTAAGCCCGGTCTGTTGTTGCAACAGAAAAGATAAATCATTACCGCCAAACGCCTGCTCCCGGTTATAGACGATACGGTTATTTTTAAACACATTAAGTGTCAGTGTTGCAGCACCTATATCAACCAATCCAACAAGCGCCTGCTCATCAGCCCCATCCAGCACCAGTAAAGGATAAACCCGTTCGATACAGAAACTATCAACATCTACTACCTGACAGCTAAGTTCAGCCCCGTTAATTGCGTCTTCACGTTTTTCCACATCATTGCTTCTGCAAGCCACAAGCAGCACTTCATTCAAACCCGCATTCGAAGGGGAAGGCCGTACAACCTCGAAATCAAGCGCTACCTCATCGAGGGGGTAAGGAATAAAGCGATCAGCTTCAATTTTCACCTGTTCCTCAAGATCAAACTCGGTAAAAGAATCACTCAACTCGATAGTTTTGGAAATAACAGCAGAAGAAGGTACCGCAGTCACCGCCTGCTGAAGCGGCTTGTTACAAATCTTAAGCCCCCGCTCTATTACCTCAGAAACAAGGCCTACATCCTGTATACTGTTGTCAATGACCGCTGTCGGAGGCAACGGAACAATTGCATACGCATCCACCCGGAGATCATCTCCCCGTTTAGACAGCGCAACCATTTTTACTGATGATGTCCCTATATCAACACCTACCCAGCCTTTTTCCTGCTTTTTCAGAAAGCTCAACACGATAAGTAGTCCTTTAAAACAGTAAGCATAAGATAAAATATAGTTCTGATCTTAAATATATAGAAATTTCAACGTTGTTTCACTAGTGACCATTACTTAGATACAGATATAATATGTCGGCAGCAAGCTATCTTTCTTTAAAATCACAATAAAAAGATATTAATGAAAATTCTCTTAAAAATTGGCCTGACATTATCTCTCGTAGGAATGATCCTGGGCTTTGCGGTACTCGGCGGTGCATATTATCACTACGCCCCTAAACTGCCGGACGTACAAACGTTAAAAGACATTAAACTGCAAACGCCGTTACGCATATATTCAGCAGATGAAAAGCTGATTGCTGAGTTCGGCGAAAAACGTCGCACCCCTATCAGTTTCGATCAGGTTCCGCAGACCTTCGTAAATGCACTGCTTGCTGCAGAAGACCGTAACTTCTTTAACCACTTAGGAATCGACGTCAAAGGTCTTGCCCGGGCTGCTTATCAGTTAGCCAGCACCGGTAAAATCAAAAGTGGTGGCAGCACCATCACCATGCAGGTAGCAAAGAACTATTTCCTTACGCGTGAACGTTCTTTTGTTCGAAAATTTAATGAGATACTGCTTTCCCTGCGCATTGAACAGGAACTCAGTAAAGAACAGATTTTTGAACTCTATATCAATAAGATTTATCTGGGGCACCGTTCTTATGGTATTCAGGCGGCAGCCAATATTTATTATGGAAAGAATATCGATCAACTGACAATTGCCCAGTATGCGATGATTGCAGGCTTGCCCAAGGCCCCTTCAGCATACAACCCGATTACTAATCCAACTCGGGCATTAGAGCGTCGGAACTGGATTCTTAAGCGTATGCACTCTCTTAGCTTTATAGATGACCAGGCTTATGAAGAAGCTGTTTCGGCTCCCGTCACCGCCGAATATCATGGCACTCAGATTGAACTCTATGCCCCATACGTTGCAGAGATGGTACGCAATCGCCTCTATGAACACTTTCAGGACGCTCTTTATACGGATGGTTTAAAAGTCTACACAACACTGGACAGCTCTATGCAGGCCGCAGCGAACACTGCGCTGGAAAAAGGTCTGCTCGCATACACTGAACGCCATGGTTACTACGGCCCGGAAGCAACAACCGATGATCTGAGCGACGATGGGCTAAAAGCTTTCTTTAAAAAACAAACCGTATACGGAAGCTTACTGCCTGCCGTCGTTACAGAAGTGGGTGAACAGGTAGCAACTGCTCAGCTAAAATCCGGGGAAAAAATCACTCTGGATTGGGAAAATATCAACTGGGCTAAAGCGTATAAAGGCCCAAACAGAATGGGCGCTGCACCTAAACAGGCCAGCGACATTCTGGCCGTTGGCGATATGATTCGGGTAATTCCAGGCGAAGAAGAAAATACCTGGCACCTGACACAAATTCCACGTGTACAAGGTGCTTTTGTTGCCCTGTCACCAAAAGACGGCGCACTGAATGCGCTGGTTGGCGGTTTCAACTTCGTACACAACAAGTTCAACCGGGCCACTCAGGCATTGCGTCAGCCGGGCTCAAACTTCAAACCTTTCATCTATGCATCAGCCCTGGAACAGGGCTTCACCCCGGCAACAACCATTAACGATACACCGGTCGTCCTGAATGATAACGACCTGGAAGCGAGCTGGCGCCCGGAAAACTACAGTAAGAAATTCTATGGCCCTACCCGCCTTCGTGAAGCACTCTACCGGTCACGTAACCTGGTATCTATCCGTATTCTGCGCTCAATCGGGATTGATACAGCAACAAATTACCTGACCAGCTTTGGCTTTGATAAGGCACGTATTCCGCAGAATCTGTCATTGTCACTGGGCAGCGCGGATGTTACGCCACTGGAACTGGTAACAGGCTATGCAGGCCTCGCAAACCAGGGATACAAAGTGAGCCCGTACTTCATCAACCGAATGGAAAACGCTGCCGGAAAAGTGCTCTACCATGCTCAACCGGCAACCGTATGTTCAGGCTGCGAATATTCAGAACCGGCGACAAATATCCCAAGCAAAATCGAAGAAATTGAACTGGCTACTGTGCAGGCTCCCGCCACTGACAACAATGTCAACACGGATAAACTTCAGCTGTCAGGCAGCAAGATTTCGCAACTACCAATTGCTGAGCAAATCATGCAACCGCAGGCGGCCTACATGATTTACGACATCATGCAGGACGTAATTACTCATGGTACAGGTCGTCGGGCACTCAGCCTTAAACGCGCAGATATTGCCGGCAAAACCGGTACCACGAATGATCAGAAAGATGCCTGGTTCTCAGGCTTCAATAAAGATGTGGTAGCCACTGCATGGGTCGGGTTCGACCAACCTTCAACGCTGGGACGCAGGGAGTTTGGTGGCAGTGCTGCACTGCCTATCTGGATTGACTTTATGGAAGTCGCGCTGGCTGACAGCCCTGACGAAGCGGTCACCAAGCCTGATGGCATTATCTCCCGACGCATCGATCCGGAAACAGGCCTGCTGGCTTATCCCGGCCAGGAAAATGCAGTTTTTGAAATATTTCCTGCAGACAAGGTACCAACCGAAGTTGCTGTTGGCCCTGGGCAGGCAGCAGGCGGCGAAAGCCAGACAGACGATATATTCTAACCGTCAGCCAGGTTAAAACGTTTAACCTGGCTGATAATCCTGCCACTTTCAGACAACTCCAACACCCGGTAAGCAGGTGCCTGCAATGCAGGTTCATCTTCCAGAATCATATCATCACAGCGCTTTTTGAATTGCACTGAAGATGCCGGACAGCTCATCACATCCACACCCTGATAATCCCAGCGCCATTCCTGATGAACATGGCCGCAGATAACACCCCGGACATGCTGATGTAAGCGTAACACCTTCCAAAACTGTTCAGAATCAGCCAGCATAATAGGGTCCTGCCATCCACTTTCAACGGATAACGGATTATGATGCAGCACAACCAGGCAATGCTTATCTGAATTCTGTTGCAGCGTTTTCTGAAGAAAAGCCAACTCAGAACGCCCCAACGCACCACTTCCACAACCATCCGGGTCTGATGTGCTGTTCAGCAGAATCAGACACCACCCGTGCCGATATATAACCTTGCGGTTCAGTTCATCACCGCAAGCCTGCATCAAATCGACATCATCATGATTACCTGGAATCCAGGCGGTATCAAAGGGCAAGTGTTCGAGCCTGGTAACCAGCCGCCGATAAGCATCAGGACCACCATGATGAACAATATCACCGGTTAACAGCAATAACGTATCAGAGCACTGCGTAACAGTGAGGTGATCAAGTAACCGGTCAAGCTGAGATTCAACATCCTGATTACGGTATAACTGTGAGGGGTCATTCTGCAGATGACAATCAGTCACCTGGACAACCCGGGCGGTTTGATTAGCCAATTGAAAATACTGCTTCGGTTACGTGACCATGATTCAGACAGTGGCTAAGCCACTCTCCAAGATACTGATTTAACTGCGCCTTTTCATCCGGATGACGCATATCCATATTAGGATATTGATAGACACCGCGTAGCTGTTTGCCCCGCATAATACAGATTACTTCAGCTGCCCGGGCATCATGATACATTCTGACCAGTAAACAGGGAGCTTTTAGCCAGTCATGCTCAAGTAAATGGCTGACACGCACGGTCGTGGTGTAGGTGAAACGCTCTTCAACCTGCAACCGAACCGAACTGTTCTGATTCTGCCAGTGAATCTCAAACTCACGCTCATCACAGTTATCAAAATCCGGCAGCAAACGCATGAGACGCACATAGTTCGCCTCACAATCAGCCATTTGCTTCACAATATCCGGAATATAACGTCTGCGCATATAGTCGCTTTAACCTCAAAAACGTTTAAAAATCAGACTGAGTCAGCCCCTGCGGATGATAATCAAATGACCGGGTAATCTATGCCCAGGCCTGCTGCACTTTATCAATATTCAACTGCAGCCACTGCAAGGCAATAATCGTCCCGGCATTATCGATTACGCCCCGGGCAACCAGATCAGCAGCATCACTCAAGGGTATCACATGTACCTTAATATCCTCGCCTTCAGTATCCAGCCCGTATAAACCACCCATGCCAGCGGCGTCAATACGGGCACAAAACAGGTCCACATACTCATCACAACCGCCAACACTTGGGGAATATCGGGTTATCGGTATCAGATCCTTGATAATAGCACCCGCCTCTTCAATCGCCTCCCGACGGGCCACATCCTGAGCAGTTTCACCGGGTTCAACCATACCTGCCACAAGCTCAAGCAGCCAGGGACTGAGGGATTTATCAACAGCACCAACCCGGAACTGTTCAATCAGTACTACTGCATTCATTACCGGATCGAACAAAAGCACACAAACAGCATCCCCACGGTGAAGCAGCTCCCTCTGAACAGTAATATTTCCGCCTGCAAAGCATGCGTGACGAATCTGCAGATCAGACACTTTAAAAAATCCGCGATAAACCGTTTTACGGGTAATGATTTCTACATCATTACGGGAAAAGCCTGGTTGCCAGGACATAGTAATTCTCCCGAAAAATTATCAGGCTGCTACTTTATCACAGCCCCGGGATCCGATAAGCAAAACAATCCCTAACTATGCTATCTCCAGTTCCCGGTCTGCTGTATTTAACTGACGGCGCCGGGACACAAAGATATGGCTTCCATCCACTTTTTTTGCCTGCGTCTTTGCCTCTGCAGCCAGCTCTGCAATCTCATGATAACTAAGGCATTTGTATGGATCAGGATGAACGACCCCTACTGAAAGGCTGAGTATTGGAAAAAAGCTGGATTCACCGGCACGGCTCTGAGACCAGACGCCTCCCTGTTCAAGATCATGGGAGCTGTAAAATTCACGTACTGAGTGATCAAACTCAGCAATTATTTTCTCGCAACGTTCCATCCAGTCCAGGCTTCGAAACACCACGACAAAATCATCGCCCCCTACATGGCCAGTGAAATTATCGCCGCTGGCAAACTGAGCTAACAGCGTCCCCAACTGCTGAATCAACAAATCACCTTTTACATAACCGTAAGAATCATTAAATGGCTTAAAGAAATTGATATCAAAATACGCGACCCGAAAATCTTCAGTGCGCCTCAAAAGACCGTCTATTTCCCTACTGATAGGCACATTTCCTGGTAAAAGCGTCAGCGGATTGGCATACCGGGCATTGCGGATTTTCAGCTCGGTTATCTTTTTCAGCAAATCACGTACATTCCCCAGCCCCATATACAACCCTCTGCGGGTAATCACCAGCCCCTGATTCAGATATACAGCATCCTGCTCTGTGACAATCTGCGACACTTTTTCCAGTGACATATCACTTTCAATAATCAGGGCATCATCCAGCATCAGCGACACAGACTTGTGCTCATATAAAGCCCGACCGTATTGAGTGGAAAATAATTCCAGTAGCCTTGAACGGGCAACAGTCCCCACCGGCCGGCCATTTTCCAACACGGCCAGTGCGTTATACGCAGGATTATCCCGAAACAAAGTGCAGGCCAGCTGCAACTCATCATCCTGTGCCAGAGAAGGCGCCTGCTGAACCAGCACAGATGCCGTTTCAGCCATATCAGAATCACTGCTGTCCCTTAATGATTCAGGCAGCCATGAATACTCCTGCGGGTTTTCAACAGGTAACTCAGCAGGCCGCCCCAGATAAAATCCCTGTCCAATCGTGACACCAAGCTCTTTCAGGGTTAATAATTCAGACTTAGTTTCAATACCCTCAGCGATGATCGAACACCCCACACCATTAGCAATTCCACAAATGGATTTCACAAACTGCCGTTTAATAGGCTCACGATCAACGTTATGAACAAAGTATTTATCTATTTTGACAATATTCGGCTGTAACTCGGACCATAGCTTCAGGCCTGAATAGCCACTGCCAAGATCATCAATGGCAATGTTAAACCCCATCCCCCGATAGTGCTGAACGGCTTCCAGCGTCAAACCATACTGATCGAACGGGTGCTGTTCAGATAATTCAATAACAATCGCATGCTGAGGTATTTCCAGCTCGGCCAGCATATCTGCTGTCAGGCCTTTCTGATGTTCTGGCGTACCCAAGAGAGACGCGCTTATATTCAGAAACAGCTTGCCATCCACCTTCAGTTCAGCAAAGCGCTGTAACGACAAACGCCGACAGCTCAGCTCAAGGGTATGCAGCAACCCACACCGGATTGCCGTCTGAAACAGGCTGTCCGGTGAATGCAGAACACTGCCCTGCGGCCCTCGGATCAGGGCTTCATGACCAATTATCGCTCCACAGCGTAAATCCACAATCGGCTGAAAATGTGGAAAAAGGTTATCTTCAGCAATCAGGCTACGTAGCAACTGCTCTTCATAATCAATATTTAACGTCGTACTCAGCCCCATCATTACTGCTCCGCATCTTTATTTGTGGCACACGTTAAATTTCACAGATGACAGCAATATTACACCCTCGGCATGATCACAAAACTCACTGCCCATTCAGAGTTTCCACTAATGGATAAGATTAACTTTGTGCATTTTTGATTAGGCTCAAGTGATAAAGCCCTCAAAAATGCCACTGTTATCGATCAATATCAGGCTAACACCTGCAAAACATGGCGATAAACCAGAACAGGGAATCGTGATCATGCTCTCTCGAATATCCATTTCCACACGCATCTGGCTCCTGCCAGCCTTACTTATCCTTATCTTTTCAGGTGTATATATCCAGGACACCTTTCTGCTTAAAGAAAATCTGCTAACCGCCAAGAAAGATCGTCTTCAGGGGCTGGTGACGACCGCACACACTATTCTGGGTGACTATTACCAGCGCAGTCGAAATAATGAAATGAGTGACGCAGATGCCAGACAGGCGGCCAGCCGGATAATCAGTCAGCTGCGCTACGATGATAATCAGTACTTCTGGATCAATGATCTGCAACCTCAGATCATCATGCACCCGATCAAACCAGCACTGAACGGCAAAGACGCCTCTGCCATTAAAGACAAGCAGGGAAAATTACTCTTTATGGCCTTTGTTGATACCGTCAATAAAAACGGTGCCGGGTTTGTTGATTATTTCTGGGCAGCACCTAACGGCTCAGATGAACAACTGCCCAAACTCTCCTATGTAAAAGGATTCGCCCCGTGGGGCTGGATGGTCGGCAGCGGTATTTATGTCAACGACATCGACGAACAATTTACCCAGATTCTCACCCAGCGGCTTATCTTTTTAGGCGTCATTCTGATCGTTTTCATTGCACTTTGTCTGCTAATCAGCCGAAGTATCATCAGACCATTGCATCAGACTACTGATGCGATGAAAGATATATCTCAGGGAGAAGGAAACCTCACTGTACGATTACCCGTCAAAACGTCCGACGAACTTGGCGTACTGGCCGCAACCTTCAACACCTTTGTGGCGCGTATTCACCAAACCGTCGTACAGGTGAAAGAATATGGAGACGAACTGGTAACCGCCTCGCATTCGCTGGCAGATATCACCAGGCAGACCAACGCCAGCATCACAATACACCAACAAGAAACCCAGAACATGGCTGATGCCGTTCGGGAAATAAACCATACCGTTCAGGAAGTTGCCGGTAACGCCTCCGACGCTGCTGATTCAGTAACAGCAGTCCGTCATCAGGCCATGGAAGGACAGGAAGTTGTCAAAACCAGCATCAGCGCTACGCACAATCTGGCACAGTCAGTGGATAAAGCTGTCGGCAGCATACAGACCCTTGAAAATGACGTGGAGAATATCGGCGGGATACTGGATGTCATACGGTCAATTGCTGATCAGACTAACTTACTGGCTCTCAATGCTGCCATCGAAGCAGCCCGGGCAGGAGAACAGGGGCGGGGATTTGCGGTAGTTGCCGATGAAGTAAGAGTACTGGCACAACGTACTCAGGAATCTACAGAAGAAATTCAGACCATGATCGAACAACTGCAAAACGGAGCTCACAGTGCCGTAACGGTTATTCAGACCGGGAGAAGCCAGGCTGAAATCAGTGTCCGGCAATCAGAACAGGCTGGCACCACACTCAGCGCGATTACTCAGGAAATTCTAAGTGTTGCAGACATGAACACTCAGATAGCCAGTGCAACAGAGCAGCAGAGCTCTACCGTTAGTACAATCACACATAACGTAGATAACATGCACCAGGCATTCAACCAGACATCAGAAAGTGCCCGGAAGGTTACGTGCTCAAGTGAGCAGCTTAATCAGTTAGCGGACAATATTCACAAACTGCTTGGGCAATTCAAAATTTAAACACAGCTCTGGCTGCCAGCACCGGCTGGTAGCCAGACCTTCATAACTTACAGGCACCACCCAGACAATCATCAAAATCCATATTTTCAAGCTCATCACGTTCTGCCTGAGCCTGCCGCAGACGCGTCAGCAAATCCAATTCCTCAGCACTGGCACTTCCCGGCTCAATAATACCCGCTTTAGCAAATACGCCCAGCAATGTATTCAATTCCTGCAGATTAAAATCATTCATCTGAGTACTCCCTCATCTGTTACAGTTTCTCATCGCAATGGCAGCAGATGATCAATCATCAACTGTACATTCCGCTGTCCTCTGAACTCATTTACATCCAGGCGGTACACCGCCCGCACTTTCTGAATTGTCTGATCCGGCCAGCATTTTGTATCGGCATTAAAATGAATACCATCCACAGCTATACCGGTTTCAGAATCCATCAACACGACTTTAAGATGCCGCTGCCCAACAATCCTCTGCTGAATTAATGAAAACTCACCGTCAAACAGAGGCTCCGGAAAATGCTGCCCCCACGGACCACCTTCCCTTAACAATTCGGCAATCTGCAGCGTAAAATCCTGACCACTTAACGCCCCGTCTGTCAGCACAGAATGCTGTAACTGTTCTGCGGACATTTGCCGACGTACTTCGGCATCAAAGGCAGCCTGAAAAGCATCCAGCTGATCGGCAACAATTGTCATCCCTGCAGCCATCGCATGGCCACCAAACTTTTTCAGTAAATGGGGATGTTTAGCCGCAACCGCGTCCAGCCCGTCCCGAATATGAAAGCCTGCCACAGAGCGGGCGGACCCTTTAAGCTCACCGTCATCCCCCGCAGCAAAAGCCACAACCGGACGGTTCAGTTTCTCTTTAATTCTGGATGCCAGAATACCGATTACTCCCTGATGCCAGTCTTCCTGAAACAGGCAGACACCAAAGGGCAACTCAGCATCATTAAGCTCAAGCGTCTCTAGTAAAGATAACGCCTGCTGCTGCATTTCCTGCTCGATCCCACGACGTTCCTGATTCAACTCATCCAGCTGTACCGCCAACGCCCTGGCCCGCTCAGGATCATTACTCAGTAAACATTCGATACCCACCGACATATCATCCAGCCGGCCGGCGGCATTTAGCCGGGGCGCGAGCGCAAACCCCAGATCCGATGCGACCAGGTTATGCCGGGCCCGACCGCTGACATCCAGTAACGCGAGAATTCCAGGTCGCGCCTGGCCTGCACGGATTCGCTGTAATCCCTGATACACCATAATCCGGTTATTTTCTTCCAGCGGCACCACATCAGCAACCGTCCCCAGAGCAACCAAATCCAGTAAGCTCCCCAGATTTGGCGTGGCGATGTGCTGCTGTGTAAACCAGCCCTGCCGCTGTAGCAAACGGCGTAAAGCCGCCATCACATAAAAAATTACCCCAACACCACAGGTCGATTTTTCTGAAAACTCACAGCCGGGCTGATTAGGATTAACAATCGCACAGGCATCCGGAAGCACATCACCGGGCAGGTGGTGATCAGTGATAATCACATCGATACCCGCCTGATTCGCAGCTGCCACACCGGTGACACTGGAAATACCATTATCAACCGTTACGATTAGATCCGGTGTACGCTCAGCGGCTACCGCTACTATCTCAGGGCTAAGCCCATACCCATACTCAAAACGATTGGGCACCAGATAATCCACCTGCCTGGCCCCCATCATTTCCAGAGCCAGCATTCCCAGAACGGTACTGGTCGCGCCGTCACAATCGAAATCACCCACAATAAGAATACGCTGCTGTTGCCAAACAGCTTCCGCCAGACGCTCACTGGCAGCATCCAGTCCACGAATATTCTGGCCGTTTTGTAACTGCTTTAGTTGCCGCCCAAGATGTTCGGCATCATAAAGACCGCGGCTGGCATAAATACGTGCCAACAGGGGATGCACCTGATTAAACACCGGTGCATCTGCCGTCGTCTCCCGACGTCGGATTAATAACTCAGACATAATTCTTAAATACTCACTGCTTTCTGATGTCCGGTTACAAACTGCTCTGCGGGAAACCACTCAGCGGTTTTACCCGTCGCATAATAAGCCAACAGGCCCAGCCATTCACGCACAGCTGTCCCCAGATTCCCCAGGTTATCCGCCAGATCAAAACTGACATTATCAAACTCAAACGGCTGCGAATAATAATCCACCGGATACGGAATTACCTTCCAGCCCTGCTGCCGATAAATACCGACAGAGCGAGGCATATGGAAAGCGGACGTTACCAGCAGCCAGCCATCCCCCTGATCAATGCTGCTGTTCTCGGGCAGCACCTGTCCGGAATACAATGCGTTTTCGTACGTATTCCGTGACTGTCGCTCATAAATAATATTTTCAGCCAAACTGAACTCATCCAGCCAGGCCTTTACTGTATCCGCCCCCCGAAACTCAGGCTTGAGCACCGAACCGGAACCGCCGGTAAAGATAATTGGCCTATCTGGGAAACGCGTCAGCATACCCGGTAATGTCATTACCCGATCAGCCCCGGCAGAAAACTGTGGCTGTCCCCAAACACTGCTCAGCTCAGCATCCTCACCGCCTCCCAGCACAATGATGCCGGCAATATTCTCTGGCAGTTCACCCGGCTGGCTAAAGCGATTTTCCAATGGTTGTAATAATAAATTTCCCACTGGATACACCGTCAGTACCATCAGGCTTAGCACGGTCAGAAATGTCAGTTTTTTCCAGCCAAACAGCAGTGAAATCACTAACATCAGAACAATAAAGTTTCCAGGATTAGCCACCGCCCAGAAAATTTTTGAAAGATTAAAAAACGTATCCAAAACCCAATCTCCACCAACCGCTATTCACTGAACAACATCCTCATTCGTTTGTTAACCCTCTCCCAGATACAGTGACTTCCTGATGAGCAGTCGCGCTGGCTTCTTCCCTGCCAACGGCTACTGATGACTGACCCTGCCTGCTTATTTAATACACCACTCGCAAAGGAAACACGAATGTTTTCAAACAATTAATAGCTGTTCTCTGATTTTGGCCGGAAAACAGTGCAGACAGCGTTTAAATGCAATAAAAAAACCCGCAGCAGTCACCTGCTACGGGTTTTCATATACCACGTCAGAATTTACGCAGAGACATTCTTTGCCACGAATTCCTGAACCGTTGCCAATTCATTCGGCAATACAGTCATGCGTTCTTCACGCTCAAACAGATCCGCCATATGCTCCGGCAATTCCGGGGCCTGCAAACCCGCTTTAAGCACTGCTTCCGGGAATTTAACCGGATGCGCTGTCGACAATACAATCATCGGTACACTTTCATCCCGACGACACTTACGTGCAGCAGCAACACCAATAGCGGTATGCGGGTCCAGCAAATAACCGGTATCGGCATGCACATCAGCAATCAACTGACAGGTTGTTTCATCATCACAGGCATGGCTGTCAAACAGTTCCCGCACAGCATCCCAGCGGGAAGCTTCCAGCTGAACCGATTCAGTTTTGAAACGATCCATCAAATCAACAATAGCGGCACCGTCACGGCCATAAACATCAAACAGTAAACGTTCGAAGTTAGAAGACACCATGATATCCATTGATGGAGACAGAGTATGGACCAGCTCGCCCTTGCTCATATCGTTATCGGCAATTACCCGGTGAAGAATGTCATTGCGGTTGGTTGCCACTACCAGCTGGCTGATCGGCAAGCCCATCTGTTTAGCAATGTAACCGGCAAAAATATCGCCGAAGTTACCGGTTGGTACTGAGAACGCAACTTCACGGTGCGGACCACCAACAGCCAGAGCCGCAGAAAAGTAATAAACGATCTGCGCCATGATGCGCGCCCAGTTAATGGAATTAACCGCGCCCAGCTTACGGCCATTCAGGAAGCCCTGATCCGCAAAGCTGTCTTTCACCATCTGCTGGCAATCATCAAAATTACCTTCCAGCGCAATGTTATGTACATTGCCCGCCAGAATGCTGGTCATTTGCTTACGCTGAACTTCTGACACCCGGTTATAAGGATGCAGAATAAAAATATCCAGATTATTGCTGTGACGGCAGCCTTCGATAGCTGCAGAACCGGTATCACCGGACGTTGCGCCCATAATCACCAGACGCTCATTACGCTGCTGCAGAACGAAGTCCATCAGACGTCCCAGCAACTGCAGCGCAAAATCTTTAAACGCCAGCGTCGGGCCATGGAAGAGTTCCAGCACCCACTCGTTGGTATTCAGTTCTTTCAGTGGTGCCACAGCCGTATGGTTAAAACCGGCATAAGTCTCATCAACCATACGTTTAAAGTCAGCATCATCAATGCAACCTGCTACAAACGGCTGAACAACCTTATACGCCAGATCCGCATAAGACAGTCCCGCCCATGAAGCAATTTCTTCCTTCGAAAAGGTCGGCAGTTCCTCAGGCACATACAAACCACCATCACTCGCCAGACCTGCAAGTAGCACATCAGCAAAATCCAGAGCCGGTGCCTGTCCACGTGTCGATATATATTTCACGGTTATGACTTCCTACAACTTAAGCTTCGAAGTGTTCAACACGGATACGGGTAACCGCACCGTCGATGTCATCAGAGGCTTCTATCTTAGCAATCGCCTCATTCATCTGCCGCTCTTTCACTTCCTGTGTCAGGATAATGATAGGCACCAGCTGCTCATGGGTTTCTTTTTGCAGAATCGCGTCAATGCTAATACCGGACTCACTCAGGATACCGGTAACCATCGCCAGCACACCCGGCTTTTCAACCGCATGCAAGCGCAGGTAATACGCACTGACAACGTCTTCGATTGGCAGAACCGGCTCATCAGACAGTTCACCCGGCTGGAACGCCAGATGAGGTACACGGTTATCACGATCAGCCGTCAGCGTACGAACAACATCAATGACGTCAGCAACAACCGCAGAAGCGGTCGGCTCAGCACCGGCACCGGCACCGTAATACATGGTCTGACCAACAGCATCGCCGTCAACCAGTACAGCGTTCATGACACCGTGTACATTGGCGATCAGTGCTTTCTCAGGAATCATAGTCGGGTGTACCCGCAATTCAACTCCGCTTTCATTGCGACGGCTGATACCCAGATGCTTAATCCGGTACCCCAGTTCTTCAGCATACTGAACATCTTCCGCAGTAATCTTGCTGATACCTTCGGTATAAGCTTTGGAAAACTGCAACGGAATACCAAATGACAGTGATGCCAGAATTGTCAGTTTATGTGCAGCATCGATACCTTCAACATCAAAAGTCGGATCAGCTTCGGCATACCCCAACGCCTGCGCTTCAGCCAGCACATCAGCAAAATCACGGCCTTTATCCCGCATTTCTGTCAGGATAAAGTTACCGGTACCGTTGATGATACCCGCCAGCCAGTTAATACGGTTGGCAGACAAACCTTCACGGATTGCCTTGATGACAGGAATACCACCAGCAACACCGGCTTCGAAGGCAACCATCACATTCTTTTGCTGGGCGGCTTCAAAAATCTCATTACCGTGCTCAGCAATCAGCGCTTTGTTCGCCGTAACAACGTGTTTACCATGTTCAATCGCAGTCATTACCAGCTCAAGTGCGGTTTCATAACCACCAATCAGCTCGATAACGATATCGATTTCAGGATTACGGGCAACGGCAAAAATATCCGCGGTAATCTGGGTGCCTTTAGTATCACAATCAGGATTCGGACGACGTGCGCCCACTTCCTCAATAATAATCTTACGGCCGGCGCGACGCGCAATCTCTTCAGCATTGCGCTTCAATACGTTATAAGTGCCGCCACCAACGGTGCCGAGTCCACAGATACCCACTTTTACTGGTTTCAAACCGTTACCTCGCTTGTCATGTCTGGGCATGCCTGATGGCACACCCGGGCCGAGTCAAAATAGCTTCGCATTATATCTAAGTCAGCAGGGATGCACTACGCGGCAGGTCGCTTTGAAACTAAAAAAGGGAGCATTTTGCTCCCTTATTGATGAATAGTTTTTAATCTGCAGGATTAATTAAGCTGCAGCATCTCTGCCAGACGCGCTGCTGGCACATAACCGGGGACCAGAGTACCGTCTTCCAGCACCAGCGCCGGCGTACCAGTCACACCCGCTTTACGGCCAACATTCATCTGCGCCAGCACAGGGCTGTCACAACTGCTGCTCGCCTGCGGCAGACTTTCACCCTTCTTAGCTTTTGTCATCAGCGCTTTACGGGTTTCCGGATCCTCTTCACACCAGATAGAATCCATTGTCAGATGAGCGGGTGAACCTGCACCGGCACGGGGAAACGCCAGGTAACGAACCTCAATGCCCAGCGCATTAATATCAGCAATTTCTTTATGTAGCTTACGGCAATAGAAGCAGTCCACATCCGTAAAAACAGAAACACTGGCCTTCTTTTCACCATCAGCAGCAAAAACAATTGCATCACTGGCATCACTGCTGGCCAGCAGTTCCAGACGCTCACTGTTTTTCGCTTTTTCCGTCAGATTTACCAAACCGCCGGTCTCGCTCACCATGAACATATCACCGACCACAAAATGACTGCCGGTTTCATTGGTATAAAGAGTCTCACCACTTTTCAGCGTAACCTGATACAAGCCAGGAAACGCAGCCGGCGCTACATCTACAATAGGTACCATTGCATTAAGGCCACGCAACGCATTACGAATATCGGCTTCCTTATCCTCTGCCGCCTGAGCGGTAGCAGCAAATGCAAACAGTGCAGCTGCCATCATCAAAAATTTACGCATGAAATCCTCTACCTTAATCACTGCAAATGGTCGCCGGACAAATACCGGCATAATTGTGGTCTGAAACTTGAGACGACAGGATACCCTTAAAGTTCAGACTCTTAAGCATTTTTTTACCCTCGCGGATGATGCTCGCGGTGTAATGACTGTAACCTGTGCTGAGCCACATGGGTATAAATCTGTGTTGTGGATAAATCACTGTGGCCGAGCAAAAGCTGCACCACCCGCAAATCAGCCCCATGATTAAGCAAGTGCGTTGCAAATGCATGGCGTAACACGTGCGGGGAAGGTAAATGAGTAAGGCCAGCCGCCAGACCATGACGCTTTATCCGGTACCAGAATGTCTGCCGGGTCATCTGAGTGCCACGTTTGCTGGGAAACAGCACTTCATTTTGCGAATGACCAATCAGCAAAGGCCGCACATGCTGCACATAATCCCTTAACCAGCGGGCTGCCTCATCCCCCAGCGGCACCAAACGCTCTTTATCTCCTTTACCGACCACCCGGATAATTCCCTGGCGGGGGTTGATCTGCCCCAACTGCAAGGATATCAGCTCCGTCACCCGCAAACCGGCAGCATAAAGCATTTCCAGCATGGTACGGTCACGAAAATCCAACGGATCATTGGTATTGGGTGCCTCCAGTAAGGCCTCCACTTCTGCTTCAGTCATCGTTTTGGGTAAGCGTCGTCCCCGCTTCGGACTTTCAATATCCAGAGTAGGATCAACACTGATGACAGCCTCGCGCAGGTAATAACGATAGAACCCCCGCAGACATGACAGCATTCTGGAAGTCGAAGCAGGCTTCAAACGCTGGGTTACCCGCCAGTTAAGGTAAGAAAGTAACTCCAGCCGCTCCAGTTGCAACAAATGATAGCCCTGCCCCTGTAGCCACAACGCAAACTGACGCAGATCCCGGCGATAAGACTGCAGAGAATTATCACTCAAACCTTTTTCCAGCCAACTGGCATCCAGATAAGCATCAATCGCCTCTGAATTCGCCTTTGCAAGTAACTCTTCGTCTGACTCTGGCACACCATCCCCTTGCCTGTTCTGTTTCCGGCGTATCATTACACACGGCGACCTGTCTGTTCGCTATTCTATAGAGACAGATCTAAGATCACAGCAACATACATCAACAAAAAGTAACCATCATGCTGCCGCCCACTCAACAAGCACCTGCAACTAAGACCCTGTTACTGGCTTGCGGCGCTCTGGCAAAAGAAATAATTGCACTGACCCGCCAAAATCAACTGCCACATATTGATGTTCAGTGCCTGCCTGCACATTTGCATCACCGACCGGTACTGATACCGGATGCTGTACGCAATGCCATTGAGAAATACCGTCACCGTTATCAGAAAATATATGTCATCTATGGCGATTGCGGCACAGCCGGCGCACTGGATGAGATGCTAGAAACTTACAATATCGAGCGAATTCCCGGCCCCCACTGTTTTTCATTTTTTGAAGGTAATGAACGTTTCGCCACCAGCGAGGACGATGTCACGTCATTTTTCCTGACAGATTTTTTCTGCCGCCATTTCGACAAATTCATGTGGCAACAATACGGCCTGGACAAAAGCCCCAGCATGCTGTCTTTTATGTTCGGTAATTATAAGAAGCTGGTATATGTTGCCCAGACCCGGGACGAGAAACTATATAACAAAGCCAGCGAGATAGCCCAACGCCTGGAGCTGGAATTTGAATACCGCTATCGGGGCTACAGTGATCTGGGAGTCTTCATCCATTCGCTTGAATAGCTTATCTCAGACACAAAAAAAGGTGGCCAAAGCCACCTTTTTTATTCCCGCAGGAAAGTTGCTTATTTAGCCAACTTTTCTTTGATACGTGCAGACTTACCGCTACGCTCACGCAGGTAGTACAGTTTCGCCTGACGAACGTCACCACGACGCTTAACAGCAATGCTGTCAACGCTGGTAGCGAAAGTCTGGAAAGTACGCTCAACACCCACACCGTGAGAGATCTTACGTACAGTGAAAGCAGAGTTAACGCCACGGTTACGCTTACCGATAACAACGCCTTCGAAAGCCTGCAGACGCTTACGCTCGCCTTCTACAACTTTAACCTGAACAACAACGGTATCACCCGGTGCAAATTCAGGAACGTCTTTAGTCATCTGTTCAGCTTCAATCTGCTGAATGATTGGATTTTTGCTGCTCATCGCTCGCTCCTAATACTAACCCTGAGACCCTTGGGTCTCCTGGATAAATTCGTTTAACAATGTTTGCTGCTCTTTATCTAACTCAAGGTCTTCCAGCAAGTCAGGTCGCCTCTGTGAGGTTCTGCCTAACTGCTGCTTCAGACGCCAGCGCCTGATTGCCTCGTGGTTACCGCTGAGCAACACATCAGGTACGGACATTTCGTCGAGTTTTTCCGGCCGCGTATAATGCGGACAATCCAGTAAGCCGTCGCTGAAAGAATCTTCTGCTGCTGAATCCGCATGCCCAAGGACACCCGGAAGCAACCTGGAAACCGCATCGATCATCACCATTGCCGGCAATTCGCCGCCACTGAGCACAAAATCCCCCAGTGACCACTCTTCATCAATTTCTGTTTCCAACAGACGCTCATCGATACCTTCGTAGCGTCCGGCAACCAGTACCAGATTTTTCTGGCTGGCCAGCTCTTTCGCGCCAGCATGATCAAATCGGCGCCCCTGTGGTGAAAGATAAATAACCTTAACGTCTTCATCATCACCGGCAGCGTGTTTGGCTGCATAGATCGCATCCCGCAGCGGCTGCACCTTCATCAACATGCCGGGACCACCACCATAAGGGCGGTCGTCAACGGTACAGTGTTTGTCTTTAGTGAAATCTCTCGGATTCCAGCACTGCACATCCAACAGGTTATTGCGCACTGCTCTTCCTGTTACACCGTGGCAGGTAACCGCCTCGAACATCTCAGGAAAAAGACTGACTACACCGATCCACACCGGTTAAAACTCCGGATCCCAATCGACCCGAATCGTACCTTCATCAAGGTTTATTTCTTTAACCACCTGATCCGGCAGGTAAGGAATTAACCGCTCACGGCGATCAATACTCTGACCATTACCCTTCACCACCAGAACATCATTTGATCCGGTTGCAATCAGGTGACTAACCTTACCCAGCTTCTCGCCGGACTCGGTCATGACATCTAACTTTTCCAGCTGGCTCCAGTAAAACTCACCGTCATCCAGTTCTGGTAACAGGCTGGTTTCAATCGCAATGTCCAGTCCACAATAGTCCCGGGCAACATCACGGTCATCCACGCCTGCTAATTTAGCAATCAGTCCTTTGCCATGTTTTTTGCCGTCAGCAATTTTGACCGGCACCCACTGTCCATTTCTTTTCAGCAGCCATGGCGAGTAATCAAGAATGCTTTCCATCGGCTCGGTGTGAGAATAAATTTTCACCCACCCTTTAACGCCGTAGATGGTTGTAATGCGCCCAACAATCGTCGTTTGCTCAGACGTTAAACCACTCATTCAAAAAACCCGACTGATAACTAATTTAATTATGCGCTTTTTGCTTCTTTCAGAAGCGTAGCAACACGGTCAGATACCTGAGCACCTTTAGATACCCAATGCTCAACGCGCTCAAGATTGACGCGCAGACGCTCTTCCTGACCTTTCGCCAGCGGGTTGAAGAAGCCAACACGCTCAATAAAACGACCGTCACGAGGATTACGAGAATCAGCAACAGAAAGGTGATAGAAAGGACGCTTCTTAGCGCCGCTGCGAGCTAAACGAATAGTTACCATGCGTTCGGTCCCTTTATTAAGTGAGTTTTGACATCACTCACAGTTCATTGTTTGCAATCTCGCTCAGGCTACGAAATCCGTAATCCCGCGTAGATTGCGCCTAACATAAAAAACGAGGCGGCATTTTACGTGAAAATACCGCCTTTTAAAAGCTTATTCTTTGTTGCGTTTAACGCTATTCAGTTATAGCTTGGGAAAGCCTCCCGGACCACCCATACCGCCCATGCCACCCATACCTGGCGGCAGCATACCTTTCATGCCACGCATCATTTTGGCCATGCCGCCTTTGGTGGAGAACTTCTTCATCATTTTTTGCATCTGCTTATGCTGTTTAAGCAAACGGTTAATATCCTGAATCTGGGTACCGGAACCGGCAGCAATACGCTTTTTACGCGATCCGCTGATCACATCCGGACGACGACGTTCATGAGGCGTCATCGAATTGATGATCGCCTCCATCTGCATGAAGTTTTTCTCAGCGCCGGCCATATTGCCGCCCTGCATCATCTGACCCATCTGCCCCATACCCGGCAGTTTATCCATCAGGGAAGACATGCCTCCCATGTTCTTCATCTGCTGCAGCTGATCACGGAAGTCTTCCAGGTCAAAACCTTTGCCTTTCTGTACCTTCTTAGCCAGCTTTTCAGCTTTTGCTTTATCAACCTTCTGCTCCACTTCTTCGATCAGCGACAGTACATCGCCCATACCCAGAATTCTGGAAGCTACGCGGTCAGGATGAAAAGGCTCCAGCGCATCAACTTTTTCACCGACACCCAGGAACTTGATTGGCTTACCGGTAATATGACGAACCGACAATGCCGCACCACCACGGGCATCACCGTCGGTCTTGGTCAGAACCACACCGGTGAGCGGAAGCACATCATTAAATGCCTTGGCTGTATTAGCCGCATCCTGACCCGTCATGGCATCAACCACGAACAGTGTCTCTACCGGTTTAATTGCAGCATGCAGATCTTTGATCTCATCCATCATGTCGTTGTCGACATGTAAACGGCCAGCGGTATCGACGATCAGCACATCAAAGTGTTTTACTTTGGCGTGGTTAATCGCATCGTTAACAATATCAACCGGCTTTTGCTCGATAGTGGACGGGAAGAAATCCACCTCCACTTCACTGGCCAGAGTTTCCAGCTGTTTAATCGCCGCCGGGCGATATACGTCAGCAGATACGACCAGTACTTTCTTTTTCTTACGCTCGCGCAGGAAACGGGACAGCTTAGCAACGGAGGTGGTCTTACCGGCCCCCTGCAAACCAGCCATCATAATAACTGCAGGCGGTTGCGCAGCCAGATTCAGCTCTTCATTCGCTGCCCCCATGACCGCTTCCAGCTCTTGCTGAACGATCTTAACGAACACCTGCCCCGGGCTCAGGCTTTTACTGACTTCCTGACCGACAGCGCGTTCTTTTACACACTCAATAAATGCTTTAACAACCGGCAGCGCAACATCCGCTTCCAGCAATGCCATACGCACTTCACGCAAAGTGCCTTTAATATTGTCTTCGGTCAGCTTGGCTTGACCCGTCACCGCCCGTAACGTTTTCGACAGGCGATCCGTCAGATTCTCAAACATATTACTCTTGCCCTGATGGCTGATATCGGTTCGCCGCAATTATCACTGGCAGCGTAACCTTAATAAAGGATGGCGGCATTATACAGCACCGCGGTTTATAAACCCAATACACAAACTTATACCGCAAAGCCTGCACAGACTTTGATCTGCACCAATGGAAATTATTTCATCACCCTGATATTTATGACAAACTTGACCCTGAGTATTTTCAATTAATTCGTTCTCTGTTTATAAGTTCTGTGCCGTGTGTCATCCGGCACCTGAAAGAGCACCCTATACACATGCTGACCCTATTCACTGCAAGTGCAATTATTTTTTATCTGACTGCGGCCATTATGCAGGTCAAAAACTTCCGACAGGCCGACCGGTTTGCACCGGCAAAAGTAAAAGGCATTGCACTTGTCGCGTTCGCAGCCCACAGCTACGCTGTTTTTCTGGATTTACACCGGCCAATGGGTATTCACCTGGACTTCTTCAGTGTTGGCTCTCTGATTGCCTGGCTGGTTGTTGCACTGGTTTTACTCAGCAGCCTGCGACAGCGCATAGACAACCTGTTTATCGGTGTTTTCCCGATGGCAGCCATTTCCCTGACGTTCGCGCTGCTTGCACCGGATACCAACATTGCCAAAGACTTTGCCACCGGACTGGTCATTCACATTCTGCTATCCATCATGGCCTACAGTATTTTTACTTTATCGGTATTTCAGGCAGTTCTGCTGGCCAAGCAGGAATATCAGCTTAAACATCACCGCACCCGCGGGCTGATCCGCTCACTGCCGCCGTTACAGATCATGGAAAAACTGCTGTTTGAAATGATCTGGACAGGCTTTATCCTGCTGACCGCCTCCCTGATTACCGGCATGCTGGTATTTGATGATCTGTTTGCCCAGCACCTGGTCCATAAAACCGCCCTGTCGATTATCGCCTGGCTACTTTACGTCGTACTGCTGGTCGGCCGCCACGTCATGGGATGGCGCAGCCAAAAAGCGATTCGCTGGACCGTCGGCAGCTTCACCCTGCTCATGCTGGCATTTTTTGGCAGCAAATTCGTCATCGAACTGCTGTAAACTCCGGCCTCAGGGCAGCCATCAAAGCTTGACTTAAAATCAGCTTGTATTGAAAATGGCTGCTCAATAATTAAGCGAAGGTTTCTGCATCTTGGACGACGCATCGATCGGCTCCCTTTTGGGAGTTCTGTTGTTTCTTATCTTTTGTTCTGCTTTCTTCTCCAGCTCTGAAACGGGCATGATGTCCCTAAACCGTTATCGCCTGCGGCATATGGTGAAGAACAAGCACCGGGCGGCAACTAAAGCCAGTAAATTACTGCAACGTCCGGACCGCCTGATTGGCGTCATTCTGATCGGTAATAACTTCGTCAACATTCTGGCCTCTGCGATTGCCACAATTGTCGCCGTTCGCCTGTGGGGGGAAGCCGGTATCGCGATTGCCACCGCTTTACTGACCCTGGTGATTCTGATTTTTGCCGAAGTAACCCCTAAAACCGTTGCCGCTTTGCACCCGGATAAAATTGCCTTTCCGGCTTCTTATATCCTGCAGCCGTTGCTGCTGGTGCTTTACCCGTTCGTCTGGATAGTAAACGGCATCACCAACGGCCTGTTAAAGCTGTTCGGCATTAAAGTAACCGAAGGCAATCACCACCACCTGAGTACAGAAGAATTACGGACTCTGGTAAATGAGTCAGGTGCAGTGCTGCAGCAACGCAACCAGTCGATGCTCTTAGGCGTTCTGGAGCTTGATGATGTTGCCGTGAATGACATCATGATTCCGCGCAACGAAGTCATCGGCATTGATCTGGAAGATGACATCGAAGTTATCATCGAACAGCTAAGCACCACCAACCACACCCGCCTGCCGGTTTACCGGGGCGAAGTAAATAAGGTTGTGGGGATGCTTCACATGCGCAACCTTGCTCAGGTATTCCAGCAAGGTTCGGTTACAAAAGCCGCGATCCTTCAGGTCATTCACGAACCTTACTTTGTACCTGAAAGTACACCCCTGCAAACCCAGCTACTGAACTTTCAGAAAGCAGGTCAGCGTATTGCGCTGGTTGTGGATGAATACGGCGATATTCAGGGCGTGGTTACTCTGGAAGACATACTTGAACAGATCGTGGGCGAAATGTCTGGCAACACGAAAGAGGAAGATCAGGATATCCACCGCCAGGAAGACGGTAGCTACTTCATTGACGGTACAGCCAATATTCGGGACGTTAATAAGTCGCTGGACTGGGACCTCCCTACTGACGGTCCCAAGACCATTAACGGCCTGATGACAGAAGTGCTGGAATCAATTCCGGATGCTAACGTATGTCTGATAATCGGACGTTATCGGATCGAAACCCTGCAGGTAACCGCCAACCTGATTAAAACCATTCGCATCATCCAGCTGGAAGGTGATGACGATGAAGATGAAGACGACTAAACATCACATTCCTCTTGTGCACACCTGAAAACGCTCCTTAACCGGAGCGTTTTTGCTGATCAGCCTGCTCGCGCTGACGGATCAGGTTATACACCTCCAGCTTCTGCTGATCGTTCATGACACCCCATTCCGCAATCTCCATGCCACTGCGACGGCAAGCTATACACAAATCCTGCTCATCCAGCGCACATACTCCGGTGCAAGGCGAGCGCACAGGTGTTTTTTGTTCATTCATAAGGACAACAGCTCTTATCTCATGCAGCTGTTTTGCTGCGTATTATTGATGTTCGGGACGCGGCCGGACAGGAATATCAGCCCCCAGGCCAATGTTTAACAACTCAACCAGAATACAGGCTGTCAGCCCCCAGATAATATTCCCCTGATACTCATACGCCGGCACATAGTGTGTTTTACCCCGGTATTTGAACGCATCAGTACGGTGACGTTTATCTTCAAGAAAAAACCGCAAAGGCACTGTAAAGATCTCATCCAGCTCGGCAGGATTAGGCGTAAGATCCGTCTCCGGATCGATAAGGCCGACATAAGGCGTCACCCGTAAACCGTGCTTAGACATTGACTGACTGAGCGCCCCCAGCACCTCAACCTGCTCAGGTGGCAACCCAACCTCCTCATGCGCTTCACGCAACGCAGTAGTCAGCAAATCTGCATCATCACAATCTTTCTTACCACCGGGAAACGCCACCTCTCCACCGTGTGAAGACAAATGCATTGTTCGCCGGGTCAACACCACCTGCGGATCATCGCTATTCGTCAACGCGACCAAAACAGCAGCTTCCGGCCCGTCATGTTCAAGTACCCCTGGTGAACTCTCATGTAAACGGCGCACTAACTGCTGAATCATATATCCTCCACGTTTTGCTTCCCTCAATCATACCCGGCGCAACCGGGAAAGTTTAGTCGCATGAACGCCGCCTACAGGGCAATATTTGCGGTACACTCGGCCTGTACCTGAATAACAGGTCTGAACAACAGGAGCCAATATGAATTTTTGCAGCAGCTGCGGCGCCCAGGTCCGTATAGAAGTCCCGGCCGGCGATAACCGGCCGCGCCATGTCTGTAACAGCTGCGAAGAAATTCACTATTCCAACCCCAAAATCATTGCTGGCTGCTTACCCGTTTACGAAGACAAAGTCTTACTCTGCAAACGGGCTATTGAACCAAGAACAGGTTACTGGACACTGCCTGCCGGCTTTATGGAAAACAACGAGTCCACCGAACAGGCTGCTCGCAGGGAAACACTGGAAGAAGCCAACGCCAGAGTCAGTAACCTGCAGCTCTACAGCCTGACATCCATGACCCATATCAGTCATGTACAGATGATTTATATGGCCACCCTGGACGACCTGAACTTTTCAGCCGGGGAAGAAAGCCTGGAGGTAGCACTGTTCAGTGAAGCGGATCTGCCCTGGGAAGATATTGCCTTCCAGAGCATTACCAACGCTCTGCGATGTTACTTTGAAGACCGGCAAAGCCAGCATTTTCCCCTACGTCACTTTGAAATCAAAGTACCGTCAAAGCGCCCCCT
>CAKZPE010000034.1 GCA_937138495.1 uncultured Oceanospirillaceae bacterium | reverse complement strand
TCTTGCCATTGAATACCTCTCCTAAGGTGGCAACATTACCACCTAAATCGGTGTCCGGCTTCATTGAACCACTACAAATGGTTCTTGTGTTAATGTAGGCAGTCGTTGTACATTTATCAGGCTAAGGATTACTGCGCACCGTTTGATGAATTAACCCCGGAATGGGCAGTCCATTCTTGTGACTTAAAGACCGCTGCAAGTAAGGATGACTGGCAGTTATTCTTACCTTTGGAATATCCAACCGGAGTAACTAAAGGACGGTTTCAATCCGGAGTTACCCAAGGTGATTTGGTGATTAATTACGAAACGGCAACTACTAGCTATTGGCCTAATCGCTGGTGCGGACAGCCAATGCTAGCTAATGGTGCTAATGGCTATTATCAGTTGTCCACTTTTGTGTTCATCGATGGTGATATTGTGCCGGTTACGGTCAGTGGTCGGCTATTAAACCGTAAGTAATTCTCAGACACTTATTTGTAGTGTCTATTCTTTATCCCAATAGAAGAAACGTAAAAACGATTTATGGCTGCAGGTTACTTATACATTCTTACTAATGTAAGTCTTCCCTATTTGAAGATTGGTATGACTCGACGTTCAGTTCGGCTCCGTGCTGAAGAATTGTTCAATACTTCTGTGCCAACACCATTTGAAATTTTCTATCAGGGCGAGTCCGGCAGCTGTGAACAAGCTGAAAAACTAGTTCATAAGAGATTGAAAAACTACCGAGTGAAAGAGAATAGAGAGTTCTTTGAAATAAATGCCGAGTTTGCTCAAGCTGTTATAGAAGACGTGCTGAAAGAGATTGACGAACTTTATTCTGAGGAACGTGTGGTGAGCCGGGTAGGCGTAGAGCATTCTTCCGGCACATCTTGTACAGCTCTTGGTAAGAATCCAGAAATGGATCTGGTTGCTAGTTATAAAGAATATAAGGTATATCAGAAAAAAAGTGCGAAGAGTGCAGAGGACATTTCGCGCATTACTAAACGGAAAAATGAAGAGCTGGCTAAGCTGAAAGATCTGTGTTTGAAAGAGCTGGCTGCAAGAGTGGGGCCGTGGCTTAGAACAAAAAAAGACAAACAGCGTGTGAAACAGGAAGTAATGAATACTTATCGAAGGGAAGTCACAGAAGTTTTAAGTAAGTTCAATATTAAAGAATCTTCAGAAGCTGAAATATATAGGGAAGTGAATAACTGGTTATCTGGGGTAGTAAAGTGATAGCCACACCCTGGTCACAGTGCCGCATTAGAATTCATAGCGACCACCTCTCCTCCGGATTTGAGTGTGAACACCTAACCATGATGAGGCGTGGAGACTGTCTATCAGATGCTTTCTGCGAGTTTTCTTAGCCCGGTTTCCGATCCTGTTGGTCGGGGGTTCGAATCCCTCCGGGCGCGCCAATAAAGTTCACATTATTGTGAAAATCAGCCGGTATAGCTCAGCTGGTAGAGCAACTGACTTGTAATCAGTAGGTCCCGAGTTCGACTCTTGGTGCCGGCACCATTTTCTGCTTCTGAAATCTCAGAGCAGACCGCTGCGGAGCGGTAGTTCAGTTGGTTAGAATACCTGCCTGTCACGCAGGGGGTCGCGGGTTCGAGTCCCGTCCGTTCCGCCACTTATCTTCCTTTTTATTGTTTTTCCATTTCTGATGTCGTGTTTATACCTTTATTCACTGCCTGGTTTGTTTATGCTTTGCCTTTTGCTGCGTAACAAAGATTGAACAGCGGGTGCCTTGCCTGTTAGCTGTAGTCTGCTGGGTGAGTTGCCAGTGTCTATGGTCTTTTTCATTTCCTGACATTTTTGTAAATTTCACGACAGTCTTTATAAAGCTGAGCCGCTTAATCTTCAGATAAAATTTTGGGGATTAAAAAATGGTTACACGCTGTTTATTCGTCGCGGGCTTTATAGGCCTGCATCTGGTCGTACTTTATAACGCTGTGCCTGCTGCAAGTTTGGTTGCTGCGCTGACTGGCAGCATTGCACTGAGCTGTATGGCGCTGAGTGTCTGCCTGGCAGCGCGGTGGCGGTGGTTGGATGCCTTGTGTAGCGGCCCGGATAAGGCTTACCGGTTACACCGGTGGCTGGGATACGGTGCGTTGACGGGCACTGTTATTCATTGGCCTCTGGCGGAAGATGTTTTGCCGGGTGTGGTACCTGCGCTTGCAGATGCTGCCGGGGATTCCGGCGAGTTTGCTGCGATGGCTTTGCTGACACTTGCCGGTATTTCGGCACTGAGGCTTGT
Source organism: uncultured Oceanospirillaceae bacterium (assembly GCA_937138495.1). Lineage (GTDB taxonomy): Bacteria > Pseudomonadota > Gammaproteobacteria > Pseudomonadales > Balneatricaceae > Amphritea. The sequence goes on along the minus strand of CAKZPE010000034.1, from coordinate 10,078 downwards.
GCCTTATCACTGGTGGAAGAAGAGTCATCTGTTAATGGGGCCTGTGTATCTGATTGTTGTTTTTCATAGCCTTTTCTCGGCGCTGCCATTCAGTGCTGACGGTCATGCCTGGTGGAGTATTTTGGGGGTAAGTCTGGCAGGCGTTGTGGGTTGGGTATCAACTTTATTGAGGCGTTCACAACATCAGGTGGAAGCCGTTGTGACGGCATTGAATAAGACTTCTGGCAGAACGGATGTCACTGTGTGTATACCTGAAAGCTTTAGCTGGAAACCAGGCCAGTTTGTTAATCTGGCCGTTAAGCGCCCCGGGCTGGATGAGTATCATCCTTTTAGTTTTGCATCGGCACCAGGGAAAGGAACGGCTCGCTTCATTATTAATGCATCCGGTGATTTTACTGCTCAGTTGAATAAAGACATGTGTCTGGGGGACCGGGTGTTGCTTAAAGAGGTTGCAGGCAGGTTTTTACCGGAAGTTAAGTGTGACCGTAAGGCTCAGGTCTGGGCAGCGGCAGGCGTGGGTATTACGCCGTTTCTGGCCAGTTTGGATGCGATGCCTGTTGATAAAGCGGCAAAAATCGACTTACTGTATTGTTGTAACGCAGAGCGTGATTCTGATGTCCTGCAGGAATTGTTCGCTTATGAGCAACGGTTGCCGCAGTTTAATTTGCATGTATTTGCATCAGATGAGCGTTTGAGTGCTGATCGTCTGGCGGATATGCCTGAGCAGTGGTGGGATGCTGATCTGTATATCTGTGGCCCGGACTCTCTCAAGCAGATGTTGATTTTCCTGTGGCAGCAGCGCGCACCGCGTCGGGCTGTGTATTATGAAGATTTTGACTTTCGCAGTGGGATAAACCTACCATCGTGGCCGCACGGGTTAATGCTTGTCCGGATGCACCAGATTAGCCGATTCATAAAAGGACAGATAAATGCGTATTCTCGTACTTGAAGATGATGCGGAGTTGGGTGGCTGGATTCAGTCAGGCCTGACGGATGCCGGTCATGTGGTTGACTGGCTGGAGGATGGCCGGCATGCGCTGGCAGCGGCGACGACACAGGAATACGACGTAGTATTACTGGACAGGATGACGCCGGGGCTTGATGGCCTGTCGGTACTGAAGGCGATGCGGGCAGCAAAGAATAATGTGCCGGTTTTGATTCTTTCGGCGTTAGGTGATGTGGAATGCCGGGTCCAGGGGCTGGAAGCGGGCAGTGATGATTATCTGGCCAAACCTTTTGCGTTTACCGAGTTGCTGGCGCGGATTCATGCGCTGGGACGGCGTGCGCAGGCTGGTACACAGGAGGTTGCTTCGGTATTGACAGCCGGTGATCTGCAACTGGATTTACTTAAGCGGCAGTGCACCCGTCAGGGGCAGAGTATTGAGCTGAATACTAAAGAGTTTTTATTGCTGGAAATTCTGCTGCGCAATCCCGGTCGAATTCAGACCAAAGCGATGTTATTAGAGAAGGTCTGGGATTTACGCTTCGATCCAACTACCAGTGTGGTGGAAACGCATATCAGCCGGTTGCGGGGTAAGGTTGATAAGCCTTTTGGTGACACGCTGATCCGGACAGTACGCGGGGCAGGTTATGTTATCGATCTTACCCGTTAATCTGAATGCTTTACGCCGTCTGAAAAAAATGACGGCGCTGCGTCAGGCGGCATTTCTGACACTGGTGTTTCTGGCGGTGCTGATTATTGCTGGCTGGTTCAGTGCGCAGTGGATAAGCCGTGAGCTGGACAGTGGTATAAATGATGAGCTGAAGCTGCGGCACGAAGCGCTTTCCCGGCAGTTAAAGGATCAGCCGTCACCGGGTCGGCTGTTACCGAACAGTTCAGTGATGTTTGCCAGTTTTACCAATGCCCGGCAGCAAGTGTTTGGTGATGATTCCAGGAAGTTATACCGCCGTACCGGCTTATCTGAGATCGAGTTTGAAGACAATCATTCCGATGAAGAGAGTCGGTGGCGTATTTACAACGCGCCTGCTGCAGGTGGTCAGTTGGTGGTGGCCATCAATCTGGATCACCGGTACGACGTGTTAGAACGCATCGGTCAGTCGTATCTTGCTGTCAGTATTATTGTGAGCGCAGTGACACTGGTTGTGGGGCTGATGATTGGTGTATATAACCAGCGCCGTTATAACCGAATCAGTCAGACGCTGGATACCATCGCCGCCGGTGACCTTTCAGCCCGGATCAATCAAACCAAAGCCCGTGACGACCTGGATTTGGTCGCGCAGCGTATAGACCTGACGACAGTTCGGCTAGAGAGTCTGGTGAAACAGACTCAGGATCTTTCTGCAAATATTGCTCATGATTTGAAAACTCCGATGGCCCGTCTGCGTGCACGGCTTGAGTCAGCTCTCCTGAATCCTGAGGCGGAAAATAATGCGGTGACTCTGGAAGCTGCACTTGAGCAAATTGATAAAATGATCGCAACGTTTGAGGCGATTTTACGGATTGCTTATCTGAATTCCGGTGAGTACCGGGCGCGTTTTCAGCCTTTGCCTCTGGATGATATTGTCCGGGAAACCGCTGATATATACAGTGCTGTGGTTGAAGACTCCGGGCGGGAGCTTGTACTTGATGTACAGGGGCATGTTGCTGTGATGTGTTCCCGGGAATTGCTGATTCAGTTATTGGCAAATCTTATTGAAAATGCAATTCGGCATACACCGTCTGGCAGCACTATCTGGCTGTCCTGTGAAGGGCGTACGCTGACAATCGAAGATAATGGTCCCGGTGTGCCTGTGGCGGAAAGAGAGCGGGTGCTGGAGCCTATGTACCGGCTGGAGAAAAGCCGCAGTACATCGGGCAGTGGGTTGGGGTTATCGCTGGTCAATACGATTTCACAGCTTCATCAGGCGAAGTTGGTACTTACTGATGTTTCGCGCAGTAAGAGCCCTCAGGGGCTGAGGGTTCGGTTGATATTTCCGGCTGCGGATTCGCAATGATCGTAGCAAGTTTACAAAAATGTAAACTTGCTGGCAGGTAAGCGTCAGTTTGCAGTTACATACTGGGTCTATCGAAAGGGAGTTACCCGACGAGTTAACTGTAAACTGGAGACCTGTATGAAAACTGTTAACAAGATTCTGGTTATGATCGCCTCACTGATTATCGGTAGCCTGGCTTTGGTAGGGTTTGCTACTTTAGGGCTGGCGGTAGTGGGGGCAGCATTTGCAGCGATGGTTGCCCTGTCATTAGTGGTTGCCTGGAAAGCCCGGCGTTCGCGCAATGTTGTCGCCAGCTATCATTGCTAAATAGGTGGTTTTCAGGCTGCGGATAACTCAATAACCGTGGTCTGATTGCAAACTTTACCGGTGCTTCTTCCCCTTTGAGCAACCGGTAAGGCTTGTACCCTGATACATCATTCTTTGTTCTGTTTATCTGATCTTGCCGACGTACCGTCATTCCACTGTGGCTGATTTTCTCAATTGCTAATACACGCTTCCGGCAGGTAACCGGCAATATTATTCACTGCTCTTTGTACGTATGTATCTTTCTCTCCAACCGGAGCAACGTAGTGCATGGCGTCTTTCGCGGCCTGAACGCCTTCAAGGCGGGCAATCAGCCAGATGGCCAGGTACTGTGACGCCAAACAGCCGCCTGCAGTGGCAATATTTCCTTTTGCGTAAAATGGCTGGTTAAGCACTTCAACACCGGCTTCCTGTACCCAGGGTTTGGTGGTCAGGTCTGTGCAGGCGGGGATCTCGCTGAGTAAGCCCAGTCTGGCCAGAATTAATGCACCGGAGCATTGCGCACCTATAAGTTGGCGTGTCGGGTCAAGCTGTAATTGAGACATGATCTCCGGATCCTGAACAATGTCACGGGTCTTCATGCCACTGCCGACGATCACGGCATCTGCCTGGCTGGCCTCGGTGAGGGATACGTGGCGGTGCATCGTAACACCGTTCATCGATGTAACCTGTGGTGTGGGGCTGGCAATTGTGACCCGCCAGCCGGGTGTCTGAATCCGGTTCAGAATGCCCAGAGCGATAAGCGAGTCGAGTTCATTAAATGCATCAAAGTTGAGGATTGAAATGTGCATGCAGGCTGTCCTTTTGTTTTCTTTGTTATGGTTGGGCTACAGGTGTTTGTAGCACTGGGTGCTTGTGCAGGCTGATTGTATTAATTAGCATCATGACAATGAAATTATTGTCATGGATACATTCCGATGCCTGTTGCCCGTTATAAACAGATCGTTGACCGTGTTGCCGCAGATATACGTGAAGGCCGTTTGTCGCCAGGAACACGCTTGCCCGCTCACCGGACACTGGCCCGGGAAGAGGGCGTCGCCCTGGTGACTGCCTCGCGGGTGTATGCCGAGCTCGAACGTATGGGGTTGGTAAGCGGTGAAACCGGCCGGGGCACGTTTGTCAGGGAAACCGCACTGCCAGCCGGGCACGGGATTGATCAGCCATCTAAGCAGGACGGTGTGCTGGATTTAAATTTTAACTCTCCTTCTTTGCCGGGGCAGACCCGAATGTTGCGTGATGCGTTGCGTGAGCTCAGTGCTGCCGGCGATCTGGAAACCCTGTTGCACTATCAGCCTCATGCCGGACGCAGACATGAGCGGGGCATTGTGGCGCGACATTTACAGTCCCGCGGCCTGACAGTCAGTGCGGGTCAGGTGTTGATTGTTAGCGGGGCGCAGCATGGGTTGGCGACAACCGTAATGGCGCTGTTGCGTCCGGGGGATGTGGTTGCGGCGGATGCCCTGATATATCCGGGCTTTAATGTACTTGCCGATGTACACCGGCTGGAGCTGGCGTCGGTGCCGGTTGTTGCCGGGTATAAACAGGGTGAACGGACGATGGCTCCGGATCTGGATACACTGGAAATGCTTTGCCGGCAACGAAACATTCGTGCGGTGTATACGATGCCGACGCTGCATAATCCGCTGGGCTGGGTGCTGGACTATGCCCAGCGTAAACGGCTGGTGGACATTGCCCGTCGCTATGATTTGTTGATCATTGAAGATGCTGCTTATGCGTTTCATGCAGATGAGCCGCCGGTACCTGTTGCGGCGATGGCGCCTGAGCGAACGATCTATGTATCCGGTATATCAAAAAGCATTGCGACCGGGTTGAGGGTCGGTTTTATCGCTGCGCCGGCACAATATGTGGCATTGATTGAGCGGGCTGTCCGGGCGACAACCTGGAACACCCCGGGATTGATGACTAAGCTGGCGTGTCGCTGGATTGAAGACGGTACGGTGGCCCGTCTTGAGGCTGAAAAACGCGCAGATGCGGCTACCAGACAAAAGATTGCCCGGCAGATTTTGAAAGGGTTTGACTGTATCAGTCATCCGGCGGCGTATTTTATCTGGTTGCTGTTGCCGGAAGAGGCGAGGGCGGATCAGATTGTTATGGAACTGCTGCAGGCGAATATTTCTGTCTCGACTGCTGAGCCTTTTGCGACGACTGAGCAGGCTCCACATGCGCTGCGGCTGGCGCTGGGCTCTGTTGAGTTGGAGGCATTATCGCCAGCGTTGCAGAAGGTGTGCGATGTAGTGGGGCGTTATCTTTACTGATGGCCTGGTTTCAGGCGTTTTTTTGCGCAGATTTTAGTGTGCCTGACCTGTTAGTGTGTGCCATACGATATTAAGCGCGTAAATAACAGCCCCATGGTCTGAGTCCGACATGTTGACGTAAAAGGATGGCGTGAATGGATAAGTTGTTGGCTGCTCTATAAATTAACATTTGACCTAATCAGTATGTTGAATACCTACTGAGGTATCCCATAACAATTATTAGTCTTGCTGTTCGCTAAGCTGACAGCTTGGAGGCGTAATCTACATGTCTAAATTTCCGAGTAAAGCCAAGGTCGTTATCATCGGCCAGGGTGGTATTGTCGGCGCGTCTGTCGTTCATCACCTGATCGAGCGTGGCTGGGACGATATCGTTGGTATCGATAAGTCTGCTATCCCTACCGATATCGGTTCTACTGCTCACGCATCTGACTTCTGCTTTAACACTGCGCACGATCAGATGACTATCTTCACGACCAAGTACTCTATCGATTTCTTCGAGAAGATGGGGCGTTATGAGCGGATCGGCGGTATCGAAGTTGCACGTAAGGGCGACGACGAGCGTATGGACGAGCTGAAGCGCCGTGTTACTTCCGGTAAGGCTTTCGGTAACCGCGTTCGCATGATGAGCACCGCTGAAGCGAAAGAAAAGTTCCCGCTGCTGGAAGAAGATGTTATCCAGGGCGCGTTGTGGGATCCGGACGCAGGTCTGGTTGTGCCACGTTCTCAGACAGTTGCCGGTGAGCTGGTTGAAGCGGCTGAGAAAACAGGCAAGCTGACAACATTTGCAAACACATCCTGTACGGGTCTGAAAATTGAAGATGGCCGCATTAAAGGTGTAGAAACCGAGCGCGGTTATATTGAAGCAGAGCACGTTGTTGTATGTGCGGGTCTGTGGGGGCGTCTGATCGCTGAAATGGCGGGCGAAGATCTGCCTGTTATGCCTGTTGACCACCCACTGACATTCTTCAAGCCATTTAACGAGTTTGAAGGTACCGGTAAAGAAATCGGTTACCCACTGCTGCGTGACCAGGGTAACTCTGCTTACCTGCGTGATACAGGTGACCCGAAGTCTTCTGAAGGCGGTCAGCTGGAATGGGGTTACTACGAAGAGAAAGAGCCTCGTATGTGCCACCCACGCGATATTCTTGAAAAAGAAGAAGCGCGTCTGTCTCCGTCACAGCGTGACCTGGAACTGGAAGAAGTTATCGAGCCGCTTGAAAAGGCGATGGAGCTGACGCCTATCCTGGCTGAGCTGGGTTACGACGAGAAGTACTCTTTCAACGGCCTGCTGCAGGTAACTGCAGACGGTGGTCCGTCAATCGGTGAGTCTTCGAACGTACGCGGCCTGTGGTACGGCGTTTCTGTATGGGTTAAAGACGGTCCGGGTACCGGTAAAGTTATCGCTGACTGGATGACTGATGGCCGTACTGAATTTGACCACAGCAGCATTGACGTTGCCCGTGCTTACCCGTTCCAGTGTGAAGAGAAGTACATCCACGACCGTTGCTACGAGTCTGCATTCAAGATCTACAACCCACCTGTTCACAACCGTGAGCCATACACGGCTGCACGTAGCATGTTCCGCAGCCCGTTCTGGGAGCGTGAAAACGAGCTGGGCGGTTACTTCATGGAAATCGCTGGTTGGGAACGTGCTCACGGTTATGCGAGCAACGAACACCTGCTGGAAGAGTACGGCGATAAAGTGCCTGTACGTGAAGCCGAATGGGACAGCCGTCACTTCTTCCGCGTATCTAACGCTGAGCATCTGAAGATGTCTGAAGATGTGGGCATGATCAACCTGTCTCACTTCGCAATCATCGATGTGACCGGTCCGGATGCTGAGAAGCTGATGGAATACACCTGTGTCGCGAAAGTCGGTGGTGATACGCCTGTTGGTAAGGGTGTTTACACGCACTTCCTGGATCACGTTGGTGGCGTACGTGCCGACCTGACCGTTCTGCGTCTGGGTGAGCAGCACTACCGTGTAATCGACGGTGGTGATGCCGGTCACCGTGACCTGGTATGGCTGAAGCGTATGGCTCAGGATAAGGGCTTCGATGCTCAGGTAACTAACGAAACTCAGAACTACGGCTGTCTGGGTGTATGGGGTCCTAATGCCCGTACAGTTCTGGAAAAAGTCGTTGATGATCCGGCGTCTATCAGCACTGAAAACTACCCGTTTGCAGCTGTTAAAGACATCAAGATTGGCGGTGTTGATTACACCTTCTTCCGTATCTCTTACGTAGGTGAGCAGGGCTGGGAGATCCACTTCAAGATGGAAGATGGTCTGGCACTGTGGGATGCCGTATACGCACAGGGTGTTACCCCTGTAGGTATCGAGACTTACGCGAACAGCCGTCGTCTGGAGAAGAGCTTACGTCTGCAGAACGCTGATATCCTGACTGAATACAACCTGCTGGAAGTTGACCTGGCCCGTCCTAAGGTTAAGGCGGCAGAATTCTTCGGTAAGGATGCTCTGCTGGCTCAGCGTGAGCGTGAGCACCAGCCAGCGTACCTGTGTACTCTGGTTATGCAGGAGAATGTTGATTCTAACGGTGTTGCACGTTACCCGGTTGGTAACTGCCCGATTCTGGATCCGGCTACCGGTGAAGCACTGATCGACTCTGAAGGTCGTCGTTCTTACACTACCAGTATCGTTTTCGGTCCAAGCATTGGTAAGAACATTGCGCTGGGTTACCTGCCATACGAGTATTGCGAAAAAGGCCGTGAGCTGGAAATCGAATATTTCGGCGATAACTATAAAGTAACTGTAGAAGCTGTTGGTTACGGTGCACTGTACGATCCTGAGAATGGTAAGCCACGTTCTTAATCGTCAGTAGTCATACTGAAAAGCCGGTATCTTTGGATACCGGCTTTTTTGTTGGGTGTCTGGAAATGTTGGCCCGGAAATGTTGCACTGGAAATCGGGCTTACTTTCGGCGGCGATAACTACAAAGTAACTGTAGAAGCTGTTGGTTACGGTGCACTGTACGATCCTGAAAATGGTAAGCCACGTTCTTAGTCGCCAGTAGTCATACTGAAAAGCCGGTATCTTTGGGTGCCGGCTTTTTTGTTTTCAGGTTGGAAGATGAATGTTCTTTGGTGCTCAGGCTACTTCCCGCCGGCAAGGTCGATAAAGCTACCGGTTGTATATGAGGCTTTGTCAGATAATAACCAGGCAATGGCTTCAGCAACTTCTTCAGGCTGGCCGCCACGTTGCATTGGAATGACAGGCTTAAGCCGTTCTATACGTTTCGGTTCACCGCCGTCGGTGTGCATGTCTGTATAGATAAAGCCGGGCCGGACGCCGTTTACTCTGATGCCTTCGCGGGCGACTTCGGTTGCTAATCCAGTGGTGAGGGTGTCAATGGCGCCTTTAGATGCTGCGTAATCAATATATTCTCCGGGGGATCCGGTGCGGGCAGCCACTGACGAAACGTTAACAATAGCACCGCCATTGCCACCATGGGCGGTGGACATGCGCGTTATGGCTTCCCGGCAACACAGGAAGTAGCCGGTCACATTGACGCTGAGTAGTTCGTTGATGCGTTCGGCGGTCATGTCCCGGAGTTTCATCTGAGGTTTCAGAATCCCGGCATTGTTAACCAGATGTGTCAGAGGGCCAAAGGCATTGTCGATGCGACAGAACATCTCCGTCACCTGTTTTTCCTGGCTGATATCGGCTTGCAGAAGCAAGGTCTTACAGCCGGCAGTGCGGAGTGTTTGGCTGAGCTGCTCAGCCTGATGAATTTGCCGGTGGTAGTTCAGGCAAACATTGTAGTTCTGGCTGGCCAGCAGGCGGGCGGTTGCTGCGCCAATACCGCGGCTCGCCCCGGTGATCAAAACTGTTTTTTCTGACATAGGGCGCGCCTTACTGTTTAGTGAAAACGGACGGGTAAAATCAGCGTAAACTGATGATCTCCCAGTTGTTTGCTTTGGCTGTGGTTGTCAGTGTTTCATCTGCATCGACGGCGACAGGATAATCAACCAGCTTCAACAGAGGTAAGTCATTATTTGAATCACTGTAAAAATAGCTGCCTTTAAGTGTAAAGGGGTTGTCTGCCAGCCAGTTATTCAGCCGCGTAACTTTGCCGTCCTGAAAGCAGGGGGTGCCTGCAACTTTACCGGTATACCGGCCGTCGACCATTTCGGGGTCAGTGGCGATGATTTCATCCACACCTAGTTTGGCAGCAATCGGGCCGGTAACAAAGCGGTTGGTAGCGGTGATGATCAGGGTGTAATCGCCCTGGTCTTTGTGTTTCTGTAGCAGGGCGGCAGCTTTCGGCAGCATCATGCCGGCAACTTTTTCCGTCATGAATTGCTGGTGCAGGTTTTGTAATTGTTCCGGCTCGAGCTCGGCCAGAGGTTTGAGCGCAAATGCCAGAAATTCTTCAATATCCAGTGTGCCGGCGACGTACTGGTCAAAGAAGTAATCGTTTGCCTGACGGTAGGCGTCTGTGTCAACGATGCCTTTTTCACAGAGGAATCCCTGGACCTGCTGGAGGATTTGAAGACGGATGTCGATGAACTGGAAGTTTTGTTGG
>CAKZPE010000033.1 GCA_937138495.1 uncultured Oceanospirillaceae bacterium | reverse complement strand
AATAGCAGCAGCCCAAGGAGGAATGAATCCCATGGCAGCTAAAGGCAGTGCCAAAATATTATACAACAATGCCCAATAAATGTTTTCACGAATAATAAGATTCGTTTTTTTACCTTTGCGGATAGCCTGTATTAAAGTAGTCAAATTATTATTGGTTATTACTGCATCGGCATTGGTTTGGGTTAAATCACTAGCTTGTCCAATGGCAATGGCAACATCGGCACGTGCGAGGGTTGGTACATCGTTAATGCCATCACCAACCATGATAACCCGGGCCCCGTCTGCCTGTAATTGCTGGACGTGGCGGAGTTTCTCTTCAGGAGATACGCCGGATATTACCCTGTTAATGTTTAGCTGCTGTGAGACAGCACCTACAGCGGCTGAGTTATCGCCAGTCAGCATGGTAACGGTAAGGCCTTGCTGTTGCAGTTTAGCTACAGACTCCTGGGCATATTTACGGATAGGATCGTTCAGACAGAACCATGCGAGCGGGGTTTGCCCTGTGACCAGCAGTAGCCATTGTCCGTTATTGTCCGGGGCATCTTCATAGCCCAGTACCGGAGTGCATTCAGCACTGGCAAATTCAGGCTTACCAATGCGATAAGTGATTCCGTCTACGGTACCTTCGAGGCCTTCGCCGATATGGTTGTGAAGATCAGTTGCCGGGGCAATCTGAAAGGTTTCACCGTGAGCATGAAAAGCTTTGGCAATGGGGTGTTCTGAATGGGCTTCCAGTGCTGCAGCGATATCCAGGCACCGGGTGCTACTGAGATCTCCCAGACTGGTTGTCTGTTGCAGTGACAGATTGCCTTCAGTCAGGGTACCGGTTTTATCAAAGACTATGTGGGTGGCTTTGGCCAGGCTTTCCAGTACATGCCCGCGGGTGATCAGAATGCCATTTTCCCGCAGGGCGCCAGTAGCAGCCGTCAGGGCTGTCGGGGTTGCCAGAGAAAGGGCGCAGGGGCAGGTCACAACCAGTACGGAAAGGGTAATCCACAGCGCATGCTCCGGTGCAATATTCCACCAGATTACAGCGACGGTAATTGCTGTAATTAAGACTGCTGCGACAAAGTATCCGGCAATTTTGTCAGCGGTTTTAGCTACCGTGGGTTTTTCCTGATGAGCACGATCAAGTAAGCGTACAACCGAAGACAGTTTTGATTCGGCACCAACATCAGTAACTTCAATCTCAAGTGGATTTTCGACATTAATCGTGCCACCGACGACGTTATCTCCCGGCTGTTTATTTAAGGGCAGATATTCGCCGGTTAAGGCGGATTCATCAATGCTGCTGTTGCCTGCAATGATAATCCCATCGGCTGAAACGGTGTGGCCAGGTTTGACGATTACCCGGTCACCGGTTTTCAGGTCGGTGGCAGGAATCAATATTTCCTCACCATTACGGATAACCGTTGCACTGGCAGGCAGTAAATTAAGTAACGAGTTACCTGCCCGGCCGGTGCGGTGACGGGCCTTCATTTCCAGATAGCGCCCCACCAGAAGGAAGAACGTAAACATGCTGACGGAGTCAAAGTAGACTTCTCCGCTGGCTGTGGCTGTCGCCCATACGCTGGCCAGATAGGCACCACCGATGGCGATAGAAACGGGAACATCCATGGTGAGATTGCGGGTTTTCAGATCCCGCCAGGCGGCATCGAAGAAAGGCCGGGCCGCGTAAACGACAACCGGTGTTGCCAGTACAAAACTGGCCCAGCGGATGAAGGTAATAAATTGCTGTTCAAGCTGATTGCTGCTGTCCGCATAGATGGCGGCAGCCAGCATCATTATCTGCATAGTAAAAATGCCGGCAATGCCGAGACGGCGGGTGGCACGGCGGGTTTCTGCAGTCAGTAACTGTTCTTCTTTATTTGGGTGGTAAGGGTGGCCCTGATAACCAATTGAATAGATCGCACCTAAAATCGTGCTGAGTTCAATCTGGTCAGGTTGCCAGCTGATTTGCGCCCGGTGATTGGTCATGTTCACCGATGCCTGGGTAACACCGTCAAGTGCTGATATGTGGTGTTCAAGTAGCCAGACACAGGCAGCACAGGTAATGCCCTCGATAACCAGTGCAGCCTGTTTATTGCCGTCGCTGAGGGTATTTACAAAGCTTTGCTGGACGGATGCTTCATCGTAAAGCTTCAGTTCTGCCAGGCGTTGTTGCGACTGGCTGCGCTCCGCTGTATTGGGTGACTGGGCATCGCTGGTACGGTGTTTGTAATAGTTCTCGAGACCGCCGGCAGCAATTGCTTCAGCAACCGCCTGACATCCCGGGCAGCACATAGGCTGTAACTGACCATTAATTTCAGTCTCGTACCTTGAATTGGCAGGTACATCCAGACCGCAGTGAAAACATAACTGCGGCTGGTTTGCGGGAGATCTTTCGGACATTAACTGGACTTAAGCGGAATGAGGTCGAATTGAGCATCTTCGTAAGGAGGGAAGATGGTTTGGCGAATCTGCCAGCTACCATCTTCCGGTTGGAGAATAACGTATTGCTTACCCAGAGGCTTGCTGTCGATGCTGCCCAGGTAAAATCCGTCACGAACCCGGCGCAGATTGATGGCAACATCCCGGTCGGCAAGGGTTGCATGAACCAGATCCAGAGTCATATTTTCAGGCTTCTGAGCGCCATTCTTGCTGTTCAGTTCCACACTGATGTCGCCGGTAAGACCATCAATTTTAAGGGTTGCTGTAACCCCCAGGTCTGCCGCAGCACTGATTTTAGAATTGTCCTGTTTAATCTCTTTTGCATGCTTAACGTAGTCATCCCGAACCAGCGTGTCACGGGTAAAAATAGCAGCAGAGATATAGACCGTTGAATACATCAGCGTTGCGATCAGAGGGGCAAGAATAAACCAGAGCCACGGTTGCTTATACCATGGGGCGGCAGGATTAGGTTGGGACATGGTCTTCCTTCAAAAAAATAAAAGCCGTCTCGGGCGAAACGGCTATTTTAACTCAGTCAGTGCTGTTAAGCATCGTTTTAGCGTCGATTGGTTGGTCCGATAAAGCGATTCTCTTCTTCAACGCTGATATCTGTATCGTCCAGTGCTTTAACATGGAACATTATGTTGTAGTTAGGACGGTCCAGATAGGCCGGTTTGATCTGTAGACGTACCGGGTGATCGAGAAGTTCCCCTGAGCGGATATCCACTTCTGTCGCACTGATCATTTTCAGACCGTCGATGCCGGAAACTTCAATACTGTATCGGTGATCCTGCTGTGACTTGTTGGCCAGTTTCAGCATATAGGCGTTTTCAATGGTGCCATTGGATGCCTCTATATAGAGCTGCCCACGGTCGCGAATTATATCCACTTCCAGCGGGATCCGGGCATACAGGGTATAGCCAAAAGCAATAAACATTGCACACATGGCCGCAAAGTAGCCTATCAGGCGGGGGCGCATAATATGGGTTTTTCCGCCTTCCAGTGCGTGCTCTGTTGTGTAGCGGATAAGACCACGGTCGTATGCCATACGGTCCATGATGTCGTCACAGGCATCAACACAGGCTCCGCAGGCGACGCATTCATATTGCAGTCCATCACGGATATCGATGCCTACAGGGCAAACGTGTACGCAGTTGCCACAGTCGATACAGTCGCCCATGCCTGCCGCTTTATAATCAATGTTCTTTTTGCGCTTGCCACGGTTTTCACCCCGGGCTTCGTCGTAAGAAATAACCAGAGTGTCCTGATCGAACATGACGCTCTGGAAGCGGGCGTAGGGGCACATGTAGATACAGACCTGTTCGCGCAGCCAGCCGGCATTGGCATAGGTTGCGACGATGAAAAAGCCAATCCACCAGGCTTCCCAAGGGCCAAGGTTCATCGAAAGCAAATCGGGAATCAGTTCACGGATCGGCGAAAAATAACCGACGAAGGCAATACCGGTTGCAGCGGCAATGATCAGCCAGAGGCTGTGTTTGGCAGCTTTGCGCAGGAATTTTTCTGCACTCATTGGTTGTTTATCACGGCGCATCCGTACATTGCGGTCACCTTCAGTGATTCGCTCGGCCCAGATGAAAAACCAGGTCCAGACAAACTGAGGGCATGCATAACCGCACCAGAGGCGCCCGGCAAATACCGTCACAAAGAAAAGTACAAAGGCAAGAATAATCAGTAACCAGGACAGCAGAATGAAATCCTGGGGCCAGAATGTGAAGTTGAACACGTGAAACTGGCGGTTCGGTAAATCAAACAGAACAGCCTGCTGACCGTTCCATTGCAACCAGGAAAAACCGTAGAACATTGCCAGCATGATGAAGCCGGAGATGGTGCGGAAGTTTTTAAAAAAGCCTTTGTAGTATTTTACATAGATATGAACGCGTTTAGCGTACAGGTCGTAGGTTTCAGGAGCACCGTTATTTTTGCTCTTGGGGGTAACATCTTTCACTGGTATCTGATTCATACCAATCCTCACCATTAGTCATCGAATACAGGCTAACACATTGGAGCATAAAGAGTTTTGGCATTTTTGTGAGCGTGGTAAAACAGAAATGGCTGTGCTCACAGTCCATGTATTAGCAAACGCGAATATTATACGCCCATTGTTGCCGCTGGAAACCTCAGGCAAAAAAAAAGGCGATATGTAGTTTAACATATCGCCTTTTTATTGATCTAAGCCAGTCTTATTTATTTGACAGGCTATACACGTAAGATGTGATCAGGTGGATCTTGTCATCGCTCAGCAGGTCTTTATGCGCTGGCATTACGCCGCTACGGCCAACACGGATCGTGTGGCTGATCTGCTCAAATGAACCGCCGTATAACCAGACGTCGTCTGTCAGGTTAGGGGCGCCCAGTGCCTGAACACCTTTAGCGTCCTGACCGTGACAGGCAGTACACAGTGCCTGGAACTGCTGTTCACCGCGTGCAGCTGCATCGGCGTCAACAGTCTTGCCGCTCAGTGACAGTACGTAGTTCGTCATGTCACGGACACCTTCTTCACCCAGTACTGCGCCCCATGGAGGCATTGCACCGGTACGGCCACCAGCAATGGTTGCCTTGATGGTGTCAGCGTTACCGCCGTACAGCCAGTCAGTGTCGGTCAGGTTAGGGAAGCCGTGTGCGCCGGAGCCTGTTGTGCCGTGGCATACTGAACAGTTATTGGCGAACATGCGCTGACCCATTTTCAGACCTTCAGGCTGAGCCTGCAGTTCTTCAACGGACATGGTTGCATACTTAGCGAAAACCGGACGGTACGTCTCTTCCGCGTAAGCGACTTCTTCTTCGTACTGACCAACCTGAGTCCAGCCCAGGAAGCCTTTGAAGTTACCCAGGCCTGGGTATGCCAGCAGGTAAATTACACCGAAGATGATTGTTGCAACAAACATCTGCAACCACCAGCCTGGCATTGGGTTGTCATACTCTTCGATGCCATCGAATGTATGACCAGTTGTTTCTTCGGTCGCGCCTTTGTGGACTTCACTCTTGCGAGTAGACCAAAGCAGGGCAGCGCAACCGCCAATTACGCCCAGCGTAATTACACTTACCCAGATGCTCCAAAAATCACTCATTATTTGTTTCTCCCGTTACTGGCCCTTTCAGACTCACCGCTTTCTGCCTGTTCTTCGTCAGCGAAGGGCAGTTGAGATGCATCATCAAACCTTTTCTTGTTACCGGGCAGTAATACCCAGATAAAAAGGCCTGCGAAGGTAATCAGCATGATTACCGGAATGAATGGGCCGTAAACTTCGTAGCTCACTGTAATTACCGCTTGTTGTTGTAGACGGAGTGAAGCTTGCCTAAGGACTGCAGGTAAGCAACAACAGCTTCAATTTCAGTCTTACCTTTCACTTCTTCACCGGCATTGGCGATCTGCTCATCGGTGTAAGGTACGCCGAAGTTCTTAAAGACTGCCAGCTTGGCTGAAGTGTCTTTTCCATCGAGTTTGTTTTCAAACAACCATGGGTAAGACGGCATTTTGGATTCAGGAACTACGTCACGCGGGTTATACAGGTGAGCACGGTGCCAGTCATCACTATAACGACCGCCAACACGGGCCAGATCCGGCCCGGTACGCTTGGAGCCCCACAGGAATGGGTGTTCCCAAACGCCTTCGTTAGCCGTTGAGTAGTGACCGTAGCGCTCAGTCTCAGCACGGAATGGACGGATCATCTGAGAGTGACAGGTGTTACAGCCTTCACGGATATAGATGTCACGGCCTTCCATTTCAAGAGCAGTGTACGGACGTAAGCCTTCAATTGGCTTAGTAGTTGATTTGCTAAAGAACAGAGGTACGATTTCAGCAAGACCACCGCCACTGATCACCAGGATGATCAGCAGAACCATCATGCCAATGTTCTTTTCAATCGTTTCGTGTTTGATCATTTCAATCTGCTCCTGAACTTACGCTGCTTGTGCTGACGCATCGGCGGCTGGCGCCTTGCTGTCTTTACGCACTGTCTGCCAGACGTTGTATGCCATCAGCAGCATACCGGCCAGGAAGAAAGCACCGCCAAGTGCACGTACGAAGTAGCCTGGGTGGCTTGCTTCCAGTGCTTCAACGAAGCTGTAGGTCAGTGTGCCGTCTTCGTTAACTGCACGCCACATCAGACCTTGCAGGATACCGTTAACCCACATCGCGCAGATGTACAGTACAGTACCGATAGTTGCCAGCCAGAAGTGCGTGTTGATCAGGCTTACACTGAACATCTGAGCTTTGCCCCACAGACGTGGAATCATGTGGTAAGTCGCACCGATAGAAATCATCGCAACCCAGCCAAGTGCGCCAGCGTGTACGTGACCAACAGTCCAGTCTGTGTAGTGAGACAGGGCATTTACGGTCTTGATTGCCATCATCGGGCCTTCGAAGGTAGACATACCGTAGAAAGACAGAGAAACAACCAGGAAGCGCAGTACCGGATCGGTACGCAGTTTGTGCCATGCACCGGACAGGGTCATCATGCCGTTGATCATACCGCCCCAGGAAGGTGCCAGCAGAATCAGAGACATAACCATCGCTACAGACTGAGCCCAGTCAGGCAGAGCGGTGTAGTGCAGGTGGTGTCCACCGGCCCACATGTAGGTAGCGATCAGAGCCCAGAAGTGTACGATAGACAGACGGTAAGAGTAGATCGGACGTTCAGCCTGCTTAGGTACGAAGTAGTACATCATGCCCAGGAAGCCTGCAGTCAGGAAGAAACCTACCGCGTTATGGCCATACCACCACTGTACCATCGCATCGATAGCACCCGGGTAAACTGAGTAAGATTTGAAGCTGGACAGAGATACAGGCACCGCAGCGCTGTTTACAATGTGTAATACCGCAACTGTAATGATGAAGGCCATGTAGAACCAGTTACCCACATAAATGTGAGAGGTCTTACGGATCTTAACCGTTCCAAGGAATACGATCGCGTAAGCAACCCATACAATGGTGATCAGGATATCGATCGGCCATTCCAGCTCAGCGTATTCTTTAGAAGAAGTAATGCCTAAAGGTAAAGTGATAGCAGCAGCAACGATAACTAACTGCCAGCCCCAGAATGTAAATGCGGCGAGTTTGTCTGAAATCAGACGAACCTGGCAGGTACGCTGTACCACGTAGTAAGAGGTAGCAAACAGTGCGCTGCCTCCGAATGCAAAGATAACCGCATTGGTGTGTAACGGACGTAAACGACCGAAAGATAACCAGGCAGTATCAAAGTTTAATGCAGGCCATACTAACTGGGAGGCAATTAAGACGCCCACGGCCATTCCAACAATGCCCCATACCACTGTCATGATGGCGAATTGACGCACCACCTTGTAATTGTAGGTTGGGTGTTCAGCTGCAGTGCTCATATCAGGCTCTCATCAACAAGCTATTAATAAGGTTTAGAAAGTAAAATTTCCGGGGGCTATTATCATGAAATAGCCCTAGTATTTCAATGCGTTTACAGGATTAGTTGCGACAGATTGTCACACGAGTTGTGTCGTATTTTATCCCGTGACTATGTTTTTGTACTGTCTTTGAAGACTTCTATCTGTATGATTTTTAATGAAAATATTCATGGTTTGCTGGGGTTTTGAAGTCTGTGCACAGAGGTAGGGCTGTTAGTCTGTAGCGTTCCGTTTAGTGCTTAAAGGGAGGTTTCTTGATGTAGATCAAGTACATCATAAGGCATTAAGTATTAGTCAAAAGTCTAAAGTTTTTGTTATCAGACGCTTATGAGCTTTATCAGGAGGGAGGGAGTATTGCTATATAGGCGGGGGAAATAAGGCTATAATCGCCGCTTTTTTGCGACAGGCATTTTTAATGTTAACAGACGGGAAAGCGGCTCGGGCCCGAATTTTGTTTGCCCACGGTGCCGGTGCGCCAATGGATAGCGATTTTATGGCAGATGTGGCGCAGCGTCTCGCGGGGGATGATATTGAGGTAATTCGTTTTGAATTTCCTTATATGCAGAAACGACGTGAAGACGGAAAGCGGCGTCCGCCGGACAGACAGCCAAAATTGCTTGAGCATTTTCAGCAGATAATTGCTATGTACTCAGTTGATGATATACCGCTGTATCTGGCGGGTAAGTCGATGGGAGGGCGAATGGCAACTATGCTGGCAGACTTGCCGGAAGTGTCCGGTTGTTTTGTTTTTGGCTATCCGTTTTACGCTCCCGGCAAGCAGGATAAGCCGCGGACCGAACACTTGCAGACAACCACTGGCCCTGTCCATATTTTTCAGGGCACCCGTGATCCGATGGGTAAACAGGCCGTTGTTACAGACTACTTTCTGGCCAGCGATGTAAAGGTGTATTGGCTGGAAGATGGTGATCATGATCTTAAACCCCGTAAAGCCAGTGGTCTGACACAGCAACAGCATCTTGAATACGCTGTTGCGCAATGCCAGCAAATTTGTCGCTTAGCGTCACGTTGATATCAATCAGGATTTTTATGAACCATTTATTACTTTATTGCCGTCCGGGTTTCGAGAAAGAATGTGCAGCTGAGATACGGGATATAGCTGAGTCGGAAGGCGTTTACGGTTACTGTAAACTGGATGAAAACAGCGGTTATGTTCTGTATATAACTCACGAGCCGGATGCAGCCTTGCGTCTGATTGATGATGTTGATTTCAGCCGGCTTATTTTTGCCCGTCAGTGGGTCGCCTGTTTACCGGTTATTGACGATATTTCAACCGACGACAGGATTTCACCGCTGTTAGAAAAGGTCTCTGAGTTACCGCCCTGCCAGTCTGTGATGGTTGAGCCTGCGGATACAACGGAAGGGCGGGAGATGCAGCGCTTCTGTAATAGTTTCAGTTCGGCATTTAGCCAGAAGCTTCGCCGTAATAAGTTGCTGGTTGATGCTCATCCATACCGTTTACATATATTTGCCCTGAGCGGCAGCTGTTTTTATCTGGGCGTTGCTCCTGTAGAAAACTCAGCTCCATGGCCGATGGGGATTATGCGCCTTAAGTTTCCAAATGCTGCCCCGAGCCGTTCTACGCTTAAGCTGGAAGAGGCCTGGCACTGGTTTGTTCCGCCTCATGAATGGCAGCATTATATCAGTGGCGGTCTTAAGGCGGCTGATCTGGGGGCTGCGCCGGGCGGCTGGACCTGGCAGTTAGTGAAGCAGAATATGTTTGTGACGGCAGTCGATAACGGGCCGATGGCTGAGTCGCTGATGGAAAGTGGTCAGGTTACTCACAAGCCTGAAGATGCGTTTACCTTTCAGCCGGCTAAAAATCTGGACTGGATGGTGTGTGACATTGTTGACAAACCTGCCCGGGTGACAGATCTGATGATCCGCTGGCTGGTCAATGGCTGGTGCAGGGAGACGGTGTTTAATCTGAAATTGCCGATGAAGCAGCGTTATACTGAAGTGCGTAGCTGTTTGACGGCGATCGAAACTGCTTTGGATGACGCGGGGCTTAAATACCGGATGTCCGCTAAGCATTTGTATCATGACCGGGAAGAAATAACCTGTCACATCAGGATTTTATAATTCTTCCCGGGGCGTAGGGGGGTTACTGTTCCAGGACGGTGATTTTCTCTTCACGCTGAAGCATTGGAGAGATTGTCGCCATCATAGTCTGTCGTTCGGAAGAGGAATACCAGCGTTGCCAGTCCTGAACTGAGCGATAATTCGCCAGGACGATGCGGTGGTTGTGATCAAAAGCATTTCGCAGAGATTCGCCGGAGACAAAGCCGTGAGCCTGCATGGCCTGGGCCAGTGTGCTACGGGCTGCTTGTTCATAATGTTCTTCTAAGTCATCGGCAATGTGACGTTCGATGATAACGCGGATCATGTTAGGCTCCTTATTTATAGTCCTGATTATAAGCGTAACATTTTCCATGACCTGTATGGGTTTTGCTGGGACAAATTATTTGCGACAATAGCCGCCTGTAATTATGAGGTTGTACATAAAATGGTTGAAGTTAAAGCCGATCACATCATGGATGCTTGCGGTTTATACTGCCCTGAGCCTGTGATGCTGTTGCATAATAAAGTGCGTGAGATGACCTCTGGAGAGGTCTTGCAGGTATTGGCGACAGATCCTTCGACCCAGCGGGATATTCCCAAGTTTTGCACATTCCTGGGTCATGAGCTGATTGCGCAGGATGCGGATGACGAAAGATTTTTTTATTATATTCGCAAAGGCGAGTAACAGCTTAATTTAAAATTTAACTGTACAGGTAGGCGGATGTACGTAAATATCTGCACCTGTATGGTAATACCAAGTATTTGACCGGCTAAGGTCGGTAAGTAACGAGAGAACTCATTGTGACAGCTACTGATACAGCAGCAACATCTGCAGCACCGTCGAAGTCTAAGAACAAAAACCGTGCCGCTAACCAGGCCGCTCTGCAATTAATTTGCGAGTTGTACCCTCAGGTGTTTAACCGTAAAAATGTCCGGCCTCTGAAAATCGGCATTCAGGAAGACCTGATTGCTGACGAAAAGCTGGCGAAGAACAAGATTAAGCGTGCACTGGCATCTTATGTTCGTTCACCACATTACTTCCGTAGCCTGCAGGAAGGTGCTGACCGCATTGGTTTGACCGGTGAGTCTGCCGGAACCGTGACTGCATCAGAAGCTGAACATGCTAAAGGGCAGCTGAAAGAAGCGAATAAGCGTCGTCAGCAAAGCCAGCAGGCGCAGCGTGCTCAGGCTCGCGAAGACCGTATCAGCAATAAGCTGGAACAGCTGGTGATCAAGCACCGTTAACGGTTTGAAGATCAAAAAAACGCCGCTTTTCAGCGGCGTTTTTTTATATCTGTAAAAAGGTGGGGCTGCGTCAGTCAAGCACCACGGGGCGACCGTGTACCCATCCCTGGCTGCCGTTGATTTCAAGTTCGGCCAGTACATTCAGCTGTTCGTTACGTTCCACGTGTTCAGCGTATGCCAGAATGTCGAGACTGTGAGCAACCGTTGAAAGGCTGCGGACAAAGAAACGGTCTTCGGCGTTGTCATCAATTTCCCGAATAAGAGAACCATCAATTTTTATATAGTCAGGGTGCAGGCTGTACAGATATGCAAAGCCTGCCGGATGAACCCCGAAGTTATCTACGCCAAAGCCGATCCGTGAATCTTTGAGTTGCTGGCGGAAGCGAACAACCCGTTCCATATTGTTCAGTACAGAAGATTCGTTAATCTCAATCTGCAATTGATGGGGTGTATTCAGGTTACGCACTGCTTCAGCAAACCAGCTGTAGAAACTGTCTTCCCGGAGAGAGTCATTGCTCAGGTTGATACAGAAGGTGTTTTTATCACCTTTCTGGAGGCGCTCAATTGCCTTTTTGATTACGGTTTTATCCAGCTCTGACATCAGATCCAGCTGCTTGATGACGCTGATGAACTCACCTGCCATGCAGGGTTCATTTTCCTGGTTAAGGATTCGGGCGAATAATTCCTGTTGCAAGTGTTTGTCTGTGTTACCAACGGCATATACCGGCTGGCTTTGCAGGAAGATATCACCACGGCTGACTTTGTCAGAGACGTGTTTGTGCCAGCTGTTCTGTTGTTGCTGTTCCTGCTCTTCAGCCTGAATGCAGTGAACGTGGTTATTATCTGCAACGGCTTGTTCGCTGGCAATCCGGGCGTTGGCGATCAGCTGGCTGGCATTGCTGTCTTCGCGGAAGGGGGTTGTGCCGATAAAGATTGGCGCCTGAGCGTCTTTGTTGTCGTGTTGCAGCTGACGGTAGTAATCATGCAGGCTGCTGATCAGTGTATTCAGTTCGCGCTGCAGGTGATCAGGGTTTGTTAAATCAGCCAGTAATACAAAATCTGAACCGGTTAGCCGACCAATAACGGACTGTTCGCAGCAGGCGGCTACCTTTTCCATCTGATCGGCGGTGGCTTTAATGAAATTGTTAGATTTCTCTACGCCCAGGTGCTGGTTAAGCCCCTGAAGGTCGGCGATGTGCAGGTAAATCATCGTGCCGTTACCGAAGTCTTTTCGGTAATCCAGCCTTTCAACCAGTTGCGACTGAGTAGACCGATAGTTAGCCAGGCCAGTCAGTTCATCCTGATAGGCGGTACGGCGAATCTCTTCAATTTGTTTCGCCTGAGCATCGAACATCGCCTTAACCCGCTGAACCATCATGTTCATCGCGATAACAACGCGGCGTAATTCCCGGCTTTTGGGAATATTCCCCTGTTCTACATAGCGCCGTTCAGACAGTGCAATCGCCTGATCTTCAACCCCTTTAAGCGGGTTAAGGATGTAACGCAATAAGAAGTGGATGAAGACAATGCTTAAGAGCGATAACACGACAAACCAGAGGAAGGTTTGCTTTGTGCCGCGCCATAACTGCTCATAGGCGTAGCCTGCGCGACTCTGCACGAAGATAGAGCCTGCTTTATTCCATGAGGAAGTAACTTCCCGAGTCATTTCCGGTGGATCAATTTTGACAATGTCGACAAACCACTGGGGTACCTGATTACTGATCTGAGGAGGAGTGCTCTTAGAGAACAGCTCCTGCCCCTGGTTGTTTACCACCTTAATTTGCTGATAAAAGCCGCTGTCGAAAATGGCGTTGACGGTGGTTTCAATAGTGGCTTCATCTTCCTGAAGCATGTAGGGGGCAAGATAGAGCCCCAGGTGGGTAGCGGTGTCCTGGCCATGGGATTCAAGTTGGTTGAGCAGCATGGCTTTTGAACTATCTGACATCAGATACACAGATCCGGATACCAGGCCTAGCAATACGGCTAAAACTGCAGCCATTAACTGATTTACGATAGACATGACTTTTCCTTTCTCTATATCCGCTTATTGTACGTTAATGTCTTTATCCAGGTTCTGAATTCTTGATTTCAGTTTTACCCAGGGTTTTAGCTGATCTGATGTGCCCACAAGAGTGCTGCGGCGGCCTTTTTTCGTCAGCCACAGGTTATCAGCATTAAAGCTGTATACGTGCAGCAAATCCGGTCGGCGGTTTGCCGGTTTAATCCGTGAAATCAGGTTATCAAGAATCAGGGGGGTTGATGAAGGTTTTTCGTAATAGGTGAGCACCATATGTGCCTGGTTTAATTCCAGTGCTTTAACATAAGCCAGGCTCAGTTTCTCGACCGGAACGCCAACCTGTCGCAGGGTGTAATATTTGGCAATGGTGAAATCTTCGCAGTCACCACCGTTAGAGATCAGGAATTCAACAGGAGTGGCCCAGTAGTCTTTTTTTCCCCAGTGCTTGATATCGTCGATAAAGCGGACCTGATTGAAGAATTTGTTCACTTTACGCAGTTTTAAATCTTCGGGATCAGTACCGATTTCATCAATCAGTCTTTGCCAGGCCAGCAGGCGTTTCTTTGCCTGTTCGCCGTACTGGCGTCCCAGCTTTTCGATCTGCGCCTGGCTCATACGCACATCCATTTCAACGGCCGCCATGGATGTCAGTGCCAGTGTCAGCGTCAGCAGCAGCGCATAGACAGCAACAACCGGGCTGGTCATCCTGCCTGACTGGTATTGATTGGCTGCAACTGATTGTGCGGTCATCCCTGCTCCTGACGACACCCGGTGAGAACCGGAAGGTTGTGCGACTGTTACGGTATTTGAAAAAAGTACAGCATTTCAAAGAGAGCTTTTGATTCTAGAGAAATAAATCCCGCTAATCATTAACTGCAACAGCTAAGCTCTGCATAATGGGTAATAGTAATTAACTATTTGTTTTACAGCGGCTTGTGAGTGAACGTTTAAAGTGGCGGCATTCAGATTATTTATACATGTGTATCAGGTTTGTTTGGGGCTTCTGTCCGGCATCATGTTGCATTGTCTGAGGATTTCTTGCCAGGCGGCGGTATGACGTTGCAGTGCCCGCTGATACTGTTGCCATTGTCCTTTTTTATTCTGCCGATCCAGATGAGTTTGGCGGTAATCCTGCATTGCTGCGGGCAGCGTGCCCTGAAGGGGAGCCAGTATGGTTTCGTGAGCGGATAGCCAGACATCCCCCTGCTGATGGATCAGTGCCAGATACGGTTGCAGACGGGCGGCGTAAAACTTATTGAAGACGTTCATTAAAATGTCAGCCTTTTTATTGCTGTGTCCGGGGAAGCAAAAGGGGCGGGACTTTAGGCGTTGTTCAATCAGGTTTGCACCCGTATTTAAGGTTACGGTGGTGATCAGCAGTGATCGTTGCCAGCGGCTACCAAAGCGGTTGCTGTACAGAGTAAGGTAATCGTCTTCGATGGCGTCGATAAAGTCAGGGACAGGCCAGTTCTGCGGGTGCCGGGCGAGACTGCTGAGCTGCTTAAAATGTTGCAGGCTTAGCCTGACGCTGGCGAACTGTGCCTGTTGTAAGCGTTTTTCGCTATCGTCATCGGACGGTAAGTCCAGAGGCGGTTCGGAGGCAGAGAAGTTTGCTTCCATTTCGTCAGTATTATAGAGGCTGTTCCAGAGTACGATTGGCAAGTTAGCCTGTTTGATCTGCCAGATGGTTTCTATCTGTTCCCGCACTTCAGGTTCAGTGTCCAGTGTGTTGATGAGAGCAACGCACTCTCGCATCAGTACAAAAAATTTAAGCTCATAGACCAGTTTCTGGGAGGGTTTCATTACTCTGCCCAGGGAACTGTTACGCTGTGCAATTAAGGGTAAAAGATCGCACTGATAAAGCTCCAGTACTTCAATCAGGCCCTGGCGGACCGGTATTTCTTCAATCAGTCGTAACCGCCGTCGGGGGAGCGGGGTTGGATGGATATCACTGAGGTCCAGTGAAGCATCCAGTTCCAGAACATTACCCAGCCGGTTTATATAATCCTCCAGCATGGCTTCCGGGGTATTGGGTTGGCAGCCGGTCAGGAGCAGGCAAAAGCACAGACTGCTGAGAGTCCGGTATTGGTTATGGAGGAAAGTTATCGTGCTAAACGGAATAAACGCCATGGTAACAGTATAGCGGCCACGGTCAGGCCAATTACCAATCCGTACCAGAACCCTGCGGCACCCATTGCCGGTACCAGAAGGTCAGTCAGTCCGAGTATGTAGCCTGAAGGTAAGCCGATCAGCCAGTAGGCAACGAATACTACTAATAATGGAATGCTGGTGTCTTTGTAGCCCCGCAGAGCACCGGCAGCAACTACCTGAAGCGCGTCGGAAAACTGAAAAATAGCTGCAATGACAATCAGGCTGCTGGCCAGTACCACAACATCAGACTGCGGGGTGTACATCTGTGCGATAGGGGTCGCCATCAGATACATGAAGCTGCAGGAAACCACTGAAAAACTGCCTGTCAGTAAGAGGCCGGAGGTTGCTGTAAAGCGCGCCGCTTCACGGTTTTTTGCGCCCAGTTGCTGGCCAACCCGGATGGTAATGGCCATCGCAATGCTGAGGGGGAACATAAAGATCATGCCGGTAAAGCTGATAGTGATCTGGTGAGCGGCGACAACCACGTCTCCAAGCCGGGCGACCAGTAAGGCGATTACACTGAACATACTTACTTCAATCAGCAGGGTGAAGCCGATGGGGATGCCGAGGCGAAGAATGGATCCCAGTGGCTGCTTCTGCGGATTTTGCCATTGTTTAAATAGCTTAATCGGCTTAAACAGTTCGCTTTTGCTGATGTACAGGCTGCTGGCAATCGCCATAATCCACATCACTATCGCACTGGCCCAGCCGCAGCCAACGCCGCCCATAGCCGGGAGCCCCAGTTTGCCGTATATGAAAATGTAGTTCAGGGGGATATTACAAAGCAGGGCAAGAATGCCGATTTTCATGATAGGGCGGGTTTTGCCAAAGCCTTCGCAAAAGCTTCGAATTACCTGATAAAACAAGATTGCTGGGACCCCCCAGGACAATGCAGACAAATAATCCTGAGTTTTAGTCAGCAGGCTACCTTGAATATCCATGTACTCCAGCAGCGCAGTATTATTGTTGAGTAAGAAGATAGCGATAACCGTCAGGCTGAGGGCTATCCATTGCCCCTGTTGGAACTGAACCCGTGTTTGATTTTCCTGGCCGGCGCCGACAAGGTGGGCGACCAGTGGGGTAGTGGCCATCAGTATACCGCCCATGCTCAGTAAAATAGGCAGCCAGAAGCTGGAGCCCAGTGCGACGGCTGCCAGATCTTCAGCGCTTACCCGGGCGGCCATCAGGGTATCGACAAAGCCAATAGCTGTCTGGGATAGCTGTGCAATAATAATTGGCAGGCCGAGGATCAGGATGGTTTTGATTTCGGACAGGCGCTTTGACAGGGGCGTGGGATTCACAGGATATCTTGCCGGAATAAAAGGCGCATAATACTCCTAAGTAACGGGCTTAGAAACACGCTGAACCGATTTAAGAGGCAGAAAATGTTCGAAAAAAAACCGGGTTGCCCCGGTTTTTAGTGTGTGAACGGCTTAATCGACACGGACGCTGACATAGCGTCCCGGTGCCGGCTCGATTGCCGGATGGTTGGCGTTACCGGGTGTGGCAGGCGCATCGGTTTTCTTGCCTGCTTTGGGCTTAACCCATTTATTCCAGTGGCTCCACCAGCTGCCTTCCTCGCGGTTGGCGCTTTCCAGCCAGTGATCTGCACCTTTACCCAGTTCGCCGTTGCACCAGTAGTGGCGACGATTTTTACTGACAGGGTTAATAACGCCGGCAACGTGGCCGCTGGCGCCAAGAACGAATTCAATATTCCCCTGCATCAGTTCGGTCCCTGCAAAGGTACCCTTCCACGGAGCGATGTGATCGTCGATGGTGGACAGGAAATAAACCGGGATTCTGATATCACGCAGATCAATGTTTTCACCACAGATAGTCAGGCCACCGGGTTCAGCCAGTTTGTTGCCGATATACATGTTATTGATATAGAAGTTGTACATGCTGGCAGGCAGGTTGGTTGAATCACTGTTCCAGTAGAGGATATCAAACGGGGCTGGATTCTGGCCTTTAAGGTAATTGTTGACCACGTAAGACCATACCAGGTCATTTGAGCGCAGCATATTGAAAGCGGTTGCCAGGCTACGGCCTTTGAGTAGGCCGTCTTCATCGACTTTCTGAACGATTTGCTCAACCTGTTGTTCGTCAATGAAGACCCGTAAATCACCGGGGTCAGTGAAGTCCGTCAGCGTCGTCAGGAAGGTTGCAGACGCAATTGAATCATCTTTACGCTTGGCCATGACGGCAAGAGTTGACGCGAGAATTGTCCCGCCGATGCACCAGGATACGCAGTTTATTTTGTTGCTGTCCGTGATGTCTTTAACGGTGTTTACCGCTTTCAGCACGCCATCTTCAACATAGTTATCCCAGTTAAGATCCCGTTGTTCGACGGTTGGGTTCAGCCAGGAAATCAGGAAAACAGTTTGTCCCTGATCGACACAGTACTTCACATAAGAATTATGTTCCTGCAGGTCCATGATGTAAAACTTGTTGATGCAGGGCGGCACGATAAGGGTCGGGCGGGTATAAACCTTGTCAGTGGTTGGCGCGTACTGAATCAGCTGCAGCATTTCATTTTCGAAGACGACATTGCCTTTAGTCGTGGCAATGTTTTCACCCAGGGTGAATGCCGATTCATCCGTCATGCTGATACGGCCTTTTTCGAAATCACTTAGCAGATTCTTAAGACCATCGACCAGGCTCTGGCCGTTTGTATCGAGCGCCTGTTGCATCACTTCCGGGTTGGTGACGGCGAAGTTGGTTGGTGACATGGCGTCTATGTATTGCTGGGTGTAAAACTCCAGCTTGCGCTGTTCGTTGTCACTGAGGTTGGCGTTAGATGCCATTTCGTTTAGCAATTTAGAGCCAAGAAAGTATGACTCTTTGATGTAGGAGAATACTGGATTCTGGCTCCATTCTTCAGCTGCAAAGCGTCGGTCTGCTTTGGCATTGTCCTGTTCGTTGCTCTTTCCTGAGAGCAAGTTTTGCCAAAGATTAAACTGCGCCTGCTGGTAGTCAGCAATGGCTTTGACCCAGGCGGAAGGGTCTTCAAAGGATTTGGCTGCAAGTTCAGTCCACGACTGGCTGAACTGTTTGAATGTGTCTTCGCTTCCTGCAGAAGAGTACATTGCCAACACTTTCTGACTTTCCTGATTCAGATAATTAATAAATTCCTGGGGATTGGAGAAGATGTTGCTGTTGTTTTCCATAAAGCCGCCTTTAGGTCGTTTTCCCGGTTCCGGACTGAGTTGTATCCCTGACAGGGTGCGTCAATGCATCGTGCGATAATTGAGAATAGACAATTTGATGCAGTGCAGCAAGAAGTGTTTAGTGGAACTTTAGTGACAATGGATAAATGCGCTTTATATCAGTTCAGATGGAAGCTGATAGAAACTGATGCCTTGAGTTAACTGTAGGTTGACGTTTTTTAGTTCAAACCGGACATCAGCTGGCATCTGCAAAGTGGAGAGAATGTGGAAAGAATGTATTTTAGGCTTTACGCGGGTGCAGCATGGTAAGAAATGCTATGCATGTATGATAAGCGTTTGTTGTTAAAGGTGTTTATATGATGCGCTCATTCTGACTTATACGATGAATTATATGTGGTGGGTAGACAATTCCAGATAAAGGGTAAGCTGCTATAAATACTTGTTCTTATGAAAGAAGTAATAGCAGTCCAAGCTAAAATAATCACTTATCGTACTCTGGAAAAGTGATTTTTTGGCTCTCAACCTCATGACTGTTTATGATAAGAATCATACTAGCTAAGTTAATCACAAACAGCACAATTAACACGATCTAATCGGAAACAGACATGAAGTATATTTTTGGTTCACTCATTATCAGCTTTGGATTTATCTTCGTAGCAATGATCATCATGATGACCCTACAAATCAAACCCTCCGGTACTGTCCTACAGTACACAGGCATAGCTTGGCTAATTCTAGTTGCGGCTTGTTATCCAGTAGCAAAGAAAATTGTGCGTTAGCTCCAGAGCATCTAAAAAGTACAGATAACAAACCATAGAATTACGACTTATCGAACACTCGATGTGTTATGCGACTTAACCGCCTGCAAAAAATGCAAAACTCAGCATAATTTTATAAATCGCAATAATTAAGATAAATGCACAGAAGCCAATCTTTAGGCCTGAACCAATAGTTGTGCCGAGAATCAGGCCAATAGCTACCCCTGTCGCAACCAGAGACGCAATCAAACCTATAAGACCACCACCAACAAGCGAATATCCAAGATTGTAGTGGTTCAATGAAGCCGGACACCGATTTAGGTGGTAATGTTGCCACCTTAGGAGAGGTATTCAATGGCAAG
>CAKZPE010000032.1 GCA_937138495.1 uncultured Oceanospirillaceae bacterium | reverse complement strand
GCGTATTATAGGCACGCAGCCAAAAGTGTCAACAGGCTTTTTGAAGAAAGCTGCAATTAGTTTTTGCAGTGCAATAAAGCAGGCTTTTTATGTCTGAAGCCAGATCTGTTTAACCGATATATAGCAAGCATAAAAAAACGCAGCCGGTGGCTGCGTTTTTAAGTCATAACCCATCAAAACATTACGATGCGTTGTTCTCTTCTTCCTGGCGCATGGCTTCATCCAGATCTGTTTCCTGGTCACTGCTGCCACGGGGAACAATCACTGACAGGATGATACCCAATTCAAACAACAACCACATAGGAACAGCAAGCAGTGTTTGTGAGATAACATCCGGCGGTGTCAGCAACATACCTAATACAAAACAACCAACAATTACATAAGCACGTTTGGAACGCAGACTTTCAACGTCACTGATACCGGCCCACACAATCAGCAGCGTAGCGATTGGAATCTCAAACACGATGCCAAAGGCAAAGAAGATCTTCAGAACGAAATTCAGGTAGCTGCTGATATCAGTCATCACTGCTACATTTTCCGGACCTACACTGGTGAAAAAACTGAAGATCAGCGGAAACACAATGAAGTAAGCAAATGCAACGCCACAATAGAACAGCAGAATACTGGAGGCCAGTAACGGAACCGCCAGACGTTTTTCATGCTTATACAGACCCGGTGCAATAAATCCCCAAATCTGATGCAGAATAAACGGCATCGCAACAAAGATAGCAGCGACCAGTGTTAGCTTAAACGGCGCAAAGAACGGCGAGGTCACATCCGTTGCAATCATGCTGGTGCCTTCCGGTAACAATCCGGTCAGCGGCTCAGAGATCAGTGTATAGAGATCATTCGCAAAGTAAAAAAGCCCCAGAAAGAACACCAGTATCACTAATAAAGCACGCAGCAAACGGGTGCGCAGCTCGACCAGGTGTGACACAAAGGTTTGTTCTTGCCCGACTTCCGGCTGATTAGGATCGATCATTACTGGCTGGCTTATCTTCGCTGTTTACAGTCTCAGCCTTTTCAGGCTCTGAGACAGGCATTTTGTCGAGCTCGTCGTGCGCCGCATTGATTTCTTTTTGTAAATCAACATTCGCCTGATCAAACGGCTGACGCATTTCGTTCAGCTCCTGATCCAGTTCATCTTTTTGCATAGCAACCTGACGGCGCATTTCATCAAGACGAAGCTCTTCATTAATTTCTGACTGAATACCGCCAATAGTGCGTCGGGCTTTCCCCACCCAAAGGCCAACTGTTCGCGCCGCGACCGGAAGTTTTTCCGGACCCAGTACTATCAGACCAACCACACCGATTATCAGCAGTTCGGCAAAACCGATATCAAACATTCAGGACTACCTGATTACTTGTCAGACTTAGGTTCTTCAGCCGCTTCCTTTGCAGCAGGCTTTTCACCTTCAGCAAAATCAGCATCCGCAGGGATCTGCTTCTTATCTTCTTCAGCTGCGCCGTCATTCATCGCTTTTTTAAAGCCTTTTACCGCGCCGCCCAAATCACCGCCAATGTTGCGCAACTTTTTAGTGCCGAACAGCAGGATGATAATGACCAGTACGATTGCCAGCTGCCAAAGACTAATACCACCTAACATAATTTCTACTCCGTTATTGCATTGCAGGCATATCGCCCGCCATCAAATGAAAATGCATGTGCCAGACTTCTTGTCCACCGCCGTGTCCGGTATTGGTTATTGTCCGGAAGCCAGCGTCAAGACCCTGTTGTTTTGCAATCCTGGGAATACTGAGCATCAGGTGAGCCATCAGCTGCTGATCGTCATGCCCAAGATCATATAAATTTTCGATATGTTTACGGGGTATCACCAGCAGGTGCACCGCCGCTTTTGGCTGAATATCACGGAACGCTATAATCTGTTCGTCCTGATAAACAACATCGGCTGCCGCGTCGCCCCGGGCGATACGGCAAAAAATACAGTCAGCCATTATCTTTGTTGGGACGACTGGCCTTTTCTTCAAGGCCCGACATATCAAAACGCCGCGCCAGCTCATTCACAACAGCTTCAGGGCGCTCACCCAGATGGGATAACGCAACCAGAGAATGGAACCACAGATCTGCGACCTCGTAGATAACATCTTTATTGTCACCGCTGGCGTGTGCATCCTTCGCGGCCAAAATAGATTCTGTGGCTTCTTCACCCACTTTTTCCAGAATCTTATTCAGCCCTTTGGCGTGTAAGCTCGCCACATATGAAGTATCAGCAGCAGCATTCTTACGTGCTTCTAAGATATCACCTAATTGTGTCAGTACGTCGCTCATTGCACAGCCTTATTTGTCATAAATCACGTTCGGATCTTTTAGTACCGGTTCAGCAGCAACCCATTCACCGTTTTGCAGGCTTTTATAGAAGCAATGCTCACGGCCGGTATGGCAGGCAATGCCACCGAGCTGCTCTACCTGCATGAGGATAACATCGCTGTCACAGTCCAGACGCAGATCATGCAATTGCTGAACATGTCCGGACTCTTCCCCCTTACGCCACAGCTTCTGCCGGGAGCGAGACCAGTATATTGCCCGCTGCTCAGTCACCGTCAGCTGCAGTGCTTCTGCATTCATCCAGGCAACCATCAGTACCTTACCGGTTTTATGATCCTGGGCGATGGCCGGAATCAAACCATCCTGATTCCATTTTATCTCTTCCAGCCAGCCTGTTTGCTGACCGCTTTGCTCTGCAGCTTGTTCACACATCTTTTACTACCTGTTTACGACAGCCGCCAAGCATACCCCATCAACCAGAGGGGTGCTATCCCTCTTAAAGGCACATATCAGCCGCGGATAATCAGCGCCAGTCCTGCCCCGGTAAGCAGCCACCCCAGTGGTGGCAGGTTCGCGACGACAGCCAGCGGTTCCAGCAACGTTAATCCTGCCCCGACAAGCATAAGAATACCTAATAGTTTAGGCCAGCAACGCTGCATCTTGCTTGCACGGTTTTCACTGAGCTGCTGTATTTCACGTTGCCGGTTGGCATCCATTTGCCGAACTTGCTGCAGTACTTCATATGTCAGTTGTGGCAGCTGTGGCATTTTTTCCAGCCAGTCAGGCGCTTGCTGGCGAATATTCTTCCAGACAGCTTTAGGCCCCATGCGCTCTTTCATCCAGCGTTCAAGAAATGGCTGCGCTGTTTGCCACAGATCCAAGTCCGGATAAAGTTGCCTTCCCAGCCCTTCAATGTTCAGTAAGGTTTTCTGCAATAACACCAATTGTGGCTGAACTTCCATATTAAAGCGCCGGGCGGTCTGGAACAGCCCCATCAGAACCAGACCAAAGGAGATATCCTTCAGTGGCTTTTCAAAGATAGGCTCACACACACTGCGGATAGCCGTTTCAAAAGCAACGACATTGGTATCAGAGGGCACCCAGCCGGATTCAATGTGCAGTTGAGCAACCATTCTGTAATCCCGCTTAAAAAATGCAAGAAAGTTACGTGCCAGATAGCTCTGATCTTCGCTGCTCAGCGATCCAACGATGCCAAAATCAATGGCAATATATTGTGGTGCCGATGGGTTATCCCGGGAGACGAAAATATTGCCGGGATGCATATCGGCATGGAAGAAACTGTCACGGAAGACCTGGGTAAAGAAGATCTCGACACCCTGTTCTGCCAACTTCTTCATATCTGTATTCTGGGCGTTTAACTGATCAACATCAGCAACCGGAATACCGTGAATACGTTCCATTACCAGGACATTCTGACGGGTCAGGTCCCAATATATTTCTGGTACATACAGAATGGGGGAGTTTTCAAAGTTACGCCGTATCTGAGAACAGTTAGCCGCTTCTTTGCGCAAATCCAACTCATCGAAAATGGTGTTTTCATAATCAGCCACCACTTCAACCAGACGCAGACGCTTACCTTCTGCCCACAGCTTTTCAATCAGATGCGCCAGGCTAAACAGCAGATCGACGTCTTTGCGGATAATCTTATCTATGCCCGGTCGCACCACTTTAACAATGACTTCATCACCGCTATACAGCAATGCCTGATGCACCTGAGCCACAGAGGCAGATGCCATTGGCTCTGCCGAGAATTCAGCAAACAGATTCTCTACGCTGTCTCCCAGCGCGCGTTCAATAATACGGCGGGCCTTATCACCACCAAACGGCGGCACCTGATCCTGTAAACGCTTAAGCTCTAAAGCAAGGTTATCCGGCAGCAAGTCCCGTCGGGTTGAGAGCATCTGACCAAATTTAATGAAAATGGGCCCCAGTTCTTCAAGCGCAAGACGCAACCGCTCACCTTCACTGCGCTTCCCTACCGGAATGAAATAGCGCCACAACATTAGCCACAAAGCTAACCGGACATACCAGCGTAAAGGCAGATTTTCGAAGAAGGTATCCAGGCGATATTTTGCAAACACCCGGGCAATTTTAAACAGTCGCAGTAATTGTCTCACCAAGAGGCCATCAATATTCAGCTACAGAACGGGACGCCATATTGCACCCTAGACCCGGGAAGGTAAAGTAAAACCCATGAGCCGTGTCAAAGCGAGGCGACTTCGACACGGTTACGGCCGTTTTTCTTCGCTGTATAGAGTGCTTTATCGGCACGGTTAAACAGAGATTCGATCGTGTCCGCATCATCAATCTCAGCGACACCGAAAGACATCGTAATGGTGACTGACTTACCGTGGAAGTTAAACGGGCTGCTCTCAATACCATGACGGATCTTATCGACCGCCAGCGCGGCCTCATCTGCCGTCGTGGAAGGCATCAGAATGACAAACTCTTCCCCGCCAAAGCGCGTCACAAAATCCGTAGAACGGCATTTATTCGTCAGGATATTTGCAACCAGCCGCAAGACCTTATCTCCCGCCAGGTGACCATAGGTATCGTTGACTTTTTTAAAGAAATCCAGATCGCAGACCACTACAGAGAAAAACTGCTGATAGCGCTTCCAGCGTTCAAACTCTGCAGCGATTTTCTCATCATAGGCAGCACGGTTCGGCAGCATCGTTAACGGATCAGTCATTGCTTTGGTACGCTCCGCTTCAATCCGCGCCCGCACCTGCATACTTTCTGTTTCCATCTGTTGCAACCGGTCATTCATGGCAACATACCGCTCTTCCAGCGCCTTTTCACGGGCTTCTTCATGGGAGCGGAAATCATCCATCGATTTAACAATGCTTTTTAGCTGCGAAGACACCTGTAATTTCAGCTGATTGATATCACTGCTGTCCGTGACCGCCTGATGAATCGCTTTAACATCACGGCGAATAAGCGTATTAAGCTGATCGGTTTCTTTACCGTTGGCGACTTCGTCTTTATGGCTCTCCGTCAGAAAAATCTGTACTTCAGATAACTGAGAATTCAGGTTCACCAGGTAGTCTTCAAAATCGCTGCTGCTTCGGCTGGCAACACTGACAATCAGTTGGGTAAGATTCTGGAATATATCGGATAACCCTTTCAGGCTGACACCTGAACGGATCTGTTTGATCAATGCCTTGGCATCCGGCTGATCAGACTTAGGAATGTAGAGGCTTTTGATCAGCGTAACCAGCTCCATTTCAACCTGCTTATACAGATCACTCAGCTCGTCACCGTGCTCTGCAATCTGCAGCGGTGCAGCCGGCTGTGCCGCATTATCAGCACTCGTCAAAAGTGGCTGCTGCAGCTCCAGTAAATCTTTCATGATCCCCGGTAACGCCGCTTTACGCTCAATCGCCTGGGGAATCATCTCACCAATGTTATCCAGTTGCGCGTTATTCTGATCAGCCGCAAGGTTCTCGTTGATCTGACGTAACCACTCACGCAGGGTTTTGAGCAGGTCCCCATCGGTTTTCTGCTGCGCCTGATCCACTCCCCGCAACTCTTTATCAACAGAATCAATCGCTACCTGATAGGCTTCTGTCTGCTGATTAGCTTTCAGTTCTTCCGTCAGTTGCAGTAAGGCGGTATCCAGCTTGGGCGTCACACCGGTCAGGTGAACCGCCATCTGGGTTGTCAGACGGCTCAGGGAACGGTCTTCCAACTGCGCCTGCAACTCATCCATCTCCATGGAGAGTTCTTTGTATTTGTCTTTCCACTCGTTCTGCTTGTTTGACATCCGACTACCTACCACAACCGATCAGTAGTCGCTATGGTATACCGTCACTTCTACCGCCGCCAGCGCTTGCCCCTCGCTTTGGGAGGCATAAATATAAAAAACCCCCGCACCGGGCGGGGTTTAAATAAGTGTTTGAAACAATTACAGCGAATGGCTTAGCCGCCCTGAGCTGCACGCTCCTTTTCGACCAGGTATTCAGCCACTTTCAGCATGTTGGCATGACTGCCTGCAGTACCTGTTGTGATCCGGTACTTGCCGTTGACGATCAATGTTGGAACACCTTCGATGCCGTAACCGGCCAGCTTAGACGCACCGATGTTCAGCTTCATGTTAGTCGCAAACGAATCATACATTTTTTTGAATTTTTCAGGGTCTACGCCCAGACCTGCGTAAAACTCTGCCAGATCATCAGCATTCTTGAAACGGCGACGTTCCTGATGAACACCGTTAAAAGTAGCCTGATGGGTCTTATCCAGAGTCTTCAACAGTTCAGAAGAGTAATACGCACGGGCCATAGGTTCCCATGAACGGCTGAAGACAACAGGGATACGGACAAAACTCACATCTTCTGGCTGACGCTCAACCCAGGGCTCCAGCATAGGCTCGAAATTATTACAGTGCGGACACAGATAGCCGAATGCTTCTACCACTTCAATACGCTTAGCATCCGTTGTTTTTACCGGGGCATCCAGTTTTTGGTAATGCACGCCTTCAGTAAACTCTGCGGCATGCGACATTAACGGGCTCACCGCCAACAGCATTACGGCACAGATTTTCTTCCACATGATCAACTCTCCAAGTAACGCCCTGCAAGGCATAAACATTTATCTTCGGTTCTGGGACTCAGATAATATTCCCAAGTTCCCTGAAGGCAACAAAAAAGGTAGCCGAAGCTACCTTTAATTTTATCTCTCAGACTGTCGCCAGCATATTGCTTAGTGCAGACCCTGAATGTAGCTGGAAACTGCTTTGATTTCGTCTTCACTCAGCTTAGATGCGATATCCTGCATCATACCGGAAGGATCGTTAGTACGCGCGCCGCTGGCAAAAGCTTTCAGCTGCTTCGCCGTGTAATCTGCGTGCTGACCACCAATTTGTGGGAAGCCTGCAGACGCGTTACCGCTACCGGTTGGCAGGTGACATGCAGTACATGCTGCAACACCTTTAGCCTGAACACCGGCACGGTAAATATCACGACCAGCATCAACCAGCTCAGGAGAGGCACTGCCTACCTGAATACCTTTTGAGGAGAAATACGCAGCAATGTCTTCCATATCCTGATCACTCAGGTTGGTCAGCATACCGGTCATTTCGACGACCGGACGGGTACCGGCTTTAATGTCCTGCATCTGCTTCAGCAGGTAACGTTCGTTCTGGCCAGCCAGTTTCGGGAAATTGGCAACGGCACTGTTACCGTCAGCACCGTGACAAGCGGCACATACTGCAGTTTTGGCTTGGCCTGCAGCAGCATCGCCTGCTGCCTGTGCAACACCCGTGATACCTACACTTACCAGTAAGGCGATCAGTAGTTTATTCATCAACCTAGACTCTTGCTATTATTTGCTAACGGCATCCGCCATGTCCCTCACACAGACATAACTGAGCTACCTCACCAATCCCGGACTAGAGTTATCCCCTGGCCACAGGTAGAATTTCGGCGGCATTATAACCTAATATCCACACAAACTGGAACGATTTAGCCGGACATTTAGTCGAACGCCACGCATTCTCCGGCAGAAGCAGGTAAAATCCCGCATAATAATGACTTAACGCAAGACTCCAGCCGCGTTCAATTCCGATTTAAGGCAACCGCATGTCACAAGCACAAATCCATTATCACCTGTCGCGTTTCAACACCAGCGCCAGTAAACTCAGCCAGTGCCCTGAAGACAACGGCGCTGAAGTTGCCTTTGCCGGGCGTTCGAACGCGGGAAAATCCAGCGCCCTGAATGCTCTGACGAACGCCAAGCTGGCCCGCACCAGTAAAACCCCCGGCCGTACCCAGTTAATTAACTTCTTTGATACCAATGTTGAAGATGTCCGCCTGGTCGACTTACCCGGCTATGGATACGCTAAAGTACCGGTGGCAATGAAAGAGCACTGGCAAAAGCACCTGGATGATTACCTGCAATCACGGGACTGCCTGCGCGGCGTAGTACTGTTGGTAGACGTACGCCATCCGCTGAAAGAATTTGACCAGATGATGATTGACTGGTGCCAGAGCGCCCAGATGCCACTGCATATCCTGCTGACTAAAGCCGACAAGCTTAAGCGCGGCCCGGCACAGAATACCCTGCTACAGCTGAAACGCGACCTGGACGTAAAAAATGACCCGCTGATCACCATTCAGCTATTTTCAGCACTTAAGAAAACCGGCGTTGATCAGTTACGGGAAAGGCTCAGTAATCTGCTACTGGCAGAAGAGGCTTAAACGCCAGATAACACTTTTCAGTAACCGTAGAGAAGCCCTCAAAAACACAAAGGGGAACGTTCGTTTTTGAGAGCTTCAATGCGTGTTGTCTACGCTCGAGGCCTAACAGAAAAAAACATTCAGGCCTCACCTTAAGACTAGTTGAAACACAGAATTTACCCAAATTTTTTGTATGCTTTTTGATCACACTAAATTCGGGTAAACCTGATAGTGATCAGTGTGCCTGATCCCAGTTATCACCGGTACCGGCTTCTACCAGTAACGGCACATCCAGCTCAGCAGCCCCCTGCATCAGCGCCACCAGCTTAGCACTGACCTCTGTCACCTGCGCCTCTGGCACTTCCAGAATCAGTTCATCGTGTACCTGCATGATCATACGGGCACCGCAGTCACTGTTTAGCAACCAGTCGTCAACCTTCACCATCGCCCGCTTGATAATATCCGCCGCCGTTCCCTGCATCGGTGCATTAATCGCCGTCCGTTCAGCAGCCTGGCGGCGCATACCGTTGCTGGCTTTAATTTCCGGCAGATACAAACGCCGTCCGAACAGGGTTTCTACATAACCGTTTTCAGCCGCCTTCATACGGATGTCATCCATATAGTGCTGTACACCCGGATACGTCGCGAAGTAATGGTCGATATATTTCTGCGCTTCGTTCCTGCCCACGCCCAACTGTTTGCCCAGACCAAACGCAGACATTCCATAAATCAGGCCAAAGTTAATC
Organism: uncultured Oceanospirillaceae bacterium; assembly: GCA_937138495.1. Taxonomy (GTDB): domain Bacteria; phylum Pseudomonadota; class Gammaproteobacteria; order Pseudomonadales; family Balneatricaceae; genus Amphritea. The sequence goes on along the minus strand of CAKZPE010000032.1, from coordinate 120,977 downwards.
GCCTTGGCGCTGCGGCGCTGCTCAGTACTCACCTGATCTAACCCAACACCAAAGACTTCTGCAGCCGTTGCCTTGTGGATATCTTCACCATGAGCAAAAGCATTCAGTAAGCCTTTGTCCTGCGACAGGTGGGCCATAATACGCAATTCAATTTGTGAGTAATCTGCTGCCACCAGCTTATACCCTTCCGGGGCAATAAATGCCTGACGAATCCGGCGGCCTTCCTGACTGCGGATCGGAATATTTTGCAGATTAGGATCCGTTGAAGATAAACGCCCGGTTGCCGTCACCGCCTGATGATAAGAGGTATGAATGCGTTTCGTAGCAGGATCCACCATCAGCGGCAACTTATCGGTATAGGTGCTTTTCAGCTTACTCAGGCCACGGTGCTCGATGATCAGCTTAGGCAGCGGGTAATCCAGCGCCAGTTCCTGCAGCACTTCTTCTGCGGTCGATGGTGCGCCTTTCGGGGTTTTCTTAATCACAGGCAGCTTTTGCTGTTCAAAAAGAATATCTTGCAACTGCTTCGGTGAACTCAGATTAAACGGCGCGCCAGCCAGTTCATGCGCTTCCGCTTCCAGCTCTTGCAAACGCTTACCGTGATCCATACTCTGCTGTGCCAGCTGAGCAACATCCACCAGCGCCCCCTGCCGCTCCATACGGGATAACACCGGCACCAGCGGCAGCTCGATATCCGTAAATACTTTCTCCAGACTGGCTTCACGTTCCAGCTGCGATATCAGTGCCTGATGCAGACGCAGAGTAATATCCGCGTCTTCCGCCGCATACGGTGCGGCCTGTTCCAGCTCGATCTGGTTAAAGGTCAGTTGTTTCTTTCCTTTACCGGCAATCTCTTCAAACTTAACGGTTTTCACGCCCAGATAGGCATCCGCCATGCTGTCCATGTTATGCCGTGTAGCCGTTGAGTTCAGCGCATATGACTCAAGCATGGTATCAAAGGCGACACCCCGTAATTCTATGTCATAACGGGCCAGTACATTCATATCGTACTTAAGGTGCTGACCCACTTTTTTATGCTCATCGCTTTCCAGCAATGGCTTCATCTGCGCCAATACCGCATCCCGGTCCAGCTGAGCAGGAACACCCATATAATCATGGGCTAACGGCACGTAAGCAGCCTTGCCCGGCTCAACCGAAAAAGACAACCCTACAAGGTTCGCCTGCATATAATTCAGGCTATCGGTTTCCGTATCAAAGGCGAACAGGTCTGCGTCTTCCAGCGTTTTCAGCCAGCTATCCAGCTGAGCCTGTTCAAGCACTGTTTCATACACCACCTCTGCCGGGGCCGCGACAGCATCCGCCGCAACAGAGACGGCTGCACCTTCAGCACCTTCTTCCAGCTCCAGAATCCAGGATTTAAATTCACAGGCTTTGAACAATTCTTTCAGAGCATCCTTATCCGTTACCGGTACCGGAATTTCATCAATGGCAGTATCCAGTTCCAGATCCGTCTTAATGGTGGCCAGCAAATAAGAAAGATCCGCGGATTCTTTATGCTGCTCAAGTTTGGCCGCCATACTCTTGGAGCCTCTGAAGCCCAGACCGGCAATTTTATCGAGGTTGTCATACAGGTCGGCAATGCTGCCGATCCCCTGCAGCAGCGCCAGTGCGGTTTTTTCACCAACACCCGGCACCCCCGGAATGTTATCCACTTTATCGCCCATCAGCGCCAGATAATCGATAATCAGCTCCGGCGGAATGCCAAACTTATCTTCAACACCGGCGCGGTCCATGTAGGTATCGGTCATAGTGTTAATCAGGGCGACATGCTCATCCACCAGCTGGGCCATGTCTTTATCGCCGGTTGAGATAATCGTCGCCTGTTGCTGCGCACTGGCCTGACGGGCCAGGGTACCGATCACGTCATCCGCTTCGACACCCGGTACCGCCAGCAACGGAAACCCCATGGCCCGGACGATATTGTGAATTGGCTCAATCTGCGCCCGCAGGTCGTCAGGCATAGACGGCCGCTGTGCTTTATATTCCGGATAGATCTCATCACGGAAGGTCTTACCTTTGGCATCAAACACCACGGCAACAGGGCTGCCGGGATACTGTTTAATCAGGCTGCGCAGCATGCTGGTAACCAGACGTACCGCCCCGGTGGGCTCACCCTGTGAATTACGCATATCGGCTTGCTGAGAAGCAAAAAATGCACGGTATAGATAAGAAGAACCATCAACAAGGATCAGCGGATTAGTATTGGCCATAGTACTCAGACTTAATCTTCAGACTGTAGATTAAAAAGGCAAAAACCAGATCAGACACCGGCCAGCCCTCATGAAAATGCTTATTCAGCGGGAATTGCCAACATCATATGCCATCTGCCCGGGGTACCCAAGCCATTCGCCCGCAGTTAGCCGGGATTTTTCCTGTTATCGGTATTCGCTGAATGAAATTTAGTTGTCGCCGCTGCAGTGAAGCCTTACTATGCAGCCCACTGAAAATGAGCAAGAACCTTACCCCTTATGGCCGTATATACTTCTGTCAGCCACGCTGAACTTGAAACATTTCTTTCCGATTTTGACCTGGGCACTCTGACCAGCCATCAGGGCATTGACGGCGGCATTGAAAATACCAACTACTTTATCACCCTGCAGACAGATAAAGGGGAAACAGCAGAGTATGTACTTACTTTGTTTGAAGAACTCAGCATGGACGAAATGCCCTATTTTGTAGAGCTGACTACCTGGCTGGCGGAACGGAACATCGCCGTGCCTCACCCGATGCAGGACCGCAACGGTATCGCCCTGAAGACATTAAAGCAGCGTCCAACACTGATTCAGCCCCGCTTTGCAGGCCGCCATCTTGATCAGCTGACTCCGGACCACTGCGCTCAGATCGGCCAGGCGCTGGCCCGTTTCCATAACGCCGGTAATGATTTCTACCTGCAGCGTCAGGCACACCGCGGGGTTTTCTGGTGGCGTCGTGAGTCCGCGGTTATTACCAACCAGCTACCGCCTGAAGACGCTGAACTGTTACGCAGTGAAGTGGCACTGTTTGATGCATTACGGGAACAGGCGAGTGATCTGCCTATGGGCGTCATTCACGGGGATCTGTTCTTTGATAACGCCCTGTTTGACGGCGACAATCTGAGCGCCATTATTGATCTGTATAACGCCTGCACCGGCTATTTGCTCTATGACCTGGCAATTGTCGCCAACGACTGGTGTGTCAACCCGGACGGCAGTATCGACCCTCAGCGGGAATCTGCCCTGCTACAGGCCTATGCTGCTGAACGCCCGTTCACCGCCGGCGAACATAAAGCCTGGCCACAGCTGACCCGCACCGCCGCCATGCGCTTCTGGTTATCCCGCCTGATTCCCTGGCTGGATGAAAACAGCACACAAAAGCTCAAAGACCCTGACGAGCTGAAGCAAATACTGTTACAGCGCATTCAGCATCCCGGACAGTTACCGGTATAGCGATTCTGCTTTCAAAATAAGGCCGTCAGTTGAACGGCCTTTCTTATATCCAACTTCAGTCTTCCAGTGCATCCGCCAGTGATTCCAGCTCATCCAGTACCGCAATAAAACGCTCACCGAATCCGGTCACCTGATACTCCACCCGCGGCGGTACCTCCGGATAACTGATCCGTTTAAGAATGCCAAAGTCGACATTTTTACGCAGGCACTCATTCAACACCTTAGTTGTCAGACCTTCCACGCTACGCACCATTTCTCCCGGGCGGTTAATGCCGTGGGCCAGTAACTGATAAACCGTCAGCGACCATTTACAGCCGTAAATGGTTTCTACCATCCGGGCGCTGCGTGCCGGGGCAGATTTTTGTGAAAATATTTTCTCTTTTGATTTCATCAAACTGTACCGAAAAGTACCTATAGCACCGCTTTGTACTTACTTTTTCCCGACGCGCTGATCCATACACTGAATACCCTTCAGGGCGGTTATCACGCCGTCTTAATGTTCATCATTAATCATGGGAAACCGATAAAATGCAAGCGACACAACCCGCAACAGCAATCATCCTTGGCGGTTCCGGCGGCATGGGCCTGGCCATTGCAGAACATCTGATGGCACAAGGCATCAGCACCTGTATCGTCGGCCGCTCAGAGACAAAGCTCACCCGTATCAGTGCTGACCATCAGAACAACGGCCTGCTATCGACTATCCAGGCTGATTTATATGACACCCGGGACGTCAACAACCTCATCAGTCATATCACCGATCAGGCACAGGGCATCAAATACTTCGTCAACGCCGCAGGTTACTTCAACCCTAAAGCCTTTCTGGACCATACACCGGAAGACTACCACCTCTATATGCAGCTTAATCAGGCCAGCTTCTTCATCTCACAGGCAGTCGCCCGCAACATGACACAGCATAGTGGCGGCAGCATCGTCCATATCGGCTCCATGTGGGCAAAGCAGGCAGTTAAGGCAACCCCCTCTTCTGCCTACTCAATGGCTAAAGCCGGCCTGCATTCACTGACTCAACATATGGCCATGGAACTGGCAGATCACAACATCCGGGTTAACGCCGTATCGCCTGCCGTGGTATCCACGCCTATTTACGAAGCATTTATTCCACAACAGGATATACCGGAAGCTCTGGCCGGATTTAACAGCTTCCATCCAATTGGACGTATTGGCCAACCCCGTGACGTTGCCGCAACTGTCGTATTCTTACTCAGTGAAAATAGTAGTTGGGTAACCGGCGCCGTCTGGGATGTAGACGGAGGTGTTATGGCTGGCCGTAACTGAGTACCAGACAAAAAAAACCGCCGGTGCGTCAGCACAGGCGGTTTTTTATATATGAGTTACTGCTCAGGCATCACAAAACAGAAAGTTACGGATCAGCTCTTTGCCACCTTCGGTCGCAAACGACTCCGGATGAAACTGAATGCCGTAAATCGGATACTCCTTATGCTGTAAACCCATGATTTCATACTTTGCCGACGGATCACCCACCAGAGTCGCCAAATCTTCTTCAGACATTTCACCGCCGTCCGCCTGGTTCACCACCGCGGTCAGACGCAGACAATCCGGAAAGCTGCTCACTTCAGCAATCAGTGAGTGATAGCGCATAATTTCCAGAAAATTCGGAATACCACTGAACACTGAAGACCCGTCATGAACAATCGGGCTGATTTTACCGTGCATGGGCAAGGCAGCTTTGACAACCTTGCCGCCAAACTGGTGCACAATGCCCTGCATTCCCAGACATACGCCCAATAGTGGAATAGTTTTACCCAGCTCCTGAATCACCTGGGCACAGATCCCAAAGTAGCGTTCATCTTCCGGCGTACCCGGGCCTGGTGAAACAATGATCCGGTCCGGCGCAGCCGCTTTAATATCCTCCAGCGTCACCTCATCATTTCGCTTCACCACCAGCTGGAAGTTTTCCAGCCGGCCCTGATGCTGCTCAGCACTGAGAATCTCACCGATATACTGGTACAGGTTGTAAGTAAAGGAGTCGTAATTGTCGATAATATAAACTTTCATGCCTGCGCCCCTTACTGTGCGGTGTCTTTAACAAACTGATCCAGCACTTTCTTGGTACCGGCAAACTTACGCTGAATTTCCTGATACTCATCTTCAGGATTGGAGTCATAGACGTTACCTCCACAGGTTTGCACATAGGCTTCCTCACCGTTGGCAAACACCGTACGGATAGGAATCGCAAAGGCGCAATCGCCGTTAAAGGAGAAATGCCCCACCGCACCGCCGTAAGGACCGCGGCCATCAGATTCCAGATCATCAATGATCTTCATGGCTTCAATCTTTGGCGCACCGGTTAACGTACCGGCCGGGAAATTACTCGCCAGGGCAGAGAACATATCCTGATCCTGAGCAATGATGCCGACAATCTCACTGGAAATGTGCTGTACGTGGCTGAAACGTTTGATATCCATGAGGCTGCGAACCTTTACCGTGCCGAACTGAGCCACCCGGCCTATATCGTTACGGTGCAGATCCACAATCATATTATGCTCAGCAATTTCTTTGGGGTCATTCAGCAGCTTACGGGCCAGCTCACGGTCTTCCGCCTCAGTTGCTCCACGCTGGGCGGTACCGGCCAGCGGGAAGGTTTCCATTTCCCCCTGACGCAACCGGAACAACAGCTCAGGGCTGGCACCGATCAGCTTCTGCTCACCAAACTTCAGGTAATACATCTGCGGCGAAGGATTCACCTCCCGCAACTGCTCATAAATATTGATGGTATCGCCTTTCAGAGTGAAGCGTTTCTTAAAGCCTACCTCTGTCTGGAAGATCTTACCGTCGATAATGTCCTGCTTAACCTTCATCACCGCTGCGGCATGCGCTTCACGGCTCATGGTTTCTTCACCTACCAGAATTTCCAGCTCGCCGTTACCCGGATACTCTGCATCAATCAGCTGCTGCACCAGATCCATACGGTTATCACCGTAATGGAAGTAGAAAACTTCACCGGTCATTTTGTCCAGAATCAGTCCGTCTTTATACAGTCCGAACTTAAACGCATTGAACATATCACTGCTTTGAAGATTCAGCGTCGGCTCAAAGTAATTCATGCTGTCATACCCCAGATATCCCGTCAGACCACCGGCATACTTACGGGAAATAACATCCTGAGGAATCAGATCCCGCAGCAGGTAATACGGGTTATCGCTCGGATACTCTTCTGTTGTACCGTCCCGTTCCTGAATAAACAGACTCTTACCTTCCGCCCAAAGAATTTTTTCAGGATCAAAGCCGATAATCGAATGACGGGATATATAACTTTCCTCCCCCAGCGACTCCAGCATAAAGCAGATCTCGAACTGCTTATCGAGCTTTTTAAATAACTCAAAAAAATCAAAACCGGCGCCCATTGGGACATACTGCGGTTTTCTGGGTAAATTGATTGGATCAGGCTTACGGGACATATCATTCTCTGGCATTAATCACTGCCTGCACTCAGCAGACAGCCGGGGTTATACGGGTAAACAGTTACTGGCTGTCTTTCAGTGCACGGGAACCACGGGTAACAGTAGCAATTCCCACACCGAGGGTTTCCGCTATCTGACGTTGCGGCACCCCCTGCTCAAGCATCTTAAAAATCTGTAAACGCTTGGTCACTTCCACAAACTCGTTTGGCGTTAGCAAATTTCGTAGCGCCGCCTCCATAGCATCAGGGTGATTAATCTCTAACAAATGATGCGTTAACGCGGCGATATATTCTTTTTCGGTACTCATCAGAAGCAACTTAGTCATGTACTAGCGAACTAGTATACTAGTACATTGATATTGACGGTCAAGTATTATTTACCCGCGTCATCATTCGCTTCAGAACCTCAAAATAGCCACTCTTAAAAATGAACGCTAAATGAACAAAAATGACACGAATTCATCTCTTCCAAATACACAACAAAGCCCCCAAAAACATTGATCCACATCAATTTATTTTTCTAAATAAGTTATTAGCCATTACCTAAATTCAAACAAAAAATACCTTTTAGGAATTATTCCTATATCTTCTGACACGCAAATAACAATAATTGAATAGCAAGAGCAGGACGCTCTCCGTTATCAGGAAGACAACGGCCTACAGGGAAGCAAATGGCCTGTCTGGCAAAGGGATTAAGCCAGTTAATGACAGACCCGTCCGGAGTAAGGGACATTCCGGAAACATCTGCCCCGGCAGAAAAAGAGGCTAAGGAAGCCACCCTTGACAGGGCACAAAAATCAAACAAAAGGAGTTGTAAAAATTAAACGGGCAAGACGCTCACTGTTACCAGGAAGGTGACTGAATACAGGGAAGCAATGTGACCTGTCAGGCGTTTGTTGAAAGATAAACACCACGTTATGAGAGATCCACCCGGAGTAAGGGATATTCCGGTGATATCTGCCCCGGCAGAAAAAGAGGCCACGGAGGCCAGCATTGCAGGAAGCAAATCGTAACAAAAGGATTTGTTACAAGAGCAGGACGCTCACCGTTATCAGGACGATAACAACACAGCAAGGACGCACAGTGATTTGTCAGGCGTATGGATAGCGCCCTTGTATGACAGATCCACCCGGAGTAAGGGACATTCCGGTGATATCTGCCCCGGCAGAAAAAGAGGCCATGGAGGCCAGCGGTTGCAGGAAGCAACCTTAAGAACCAGGGAGGTGTTCACGGTTACAGGACGTATCCGTCAGACAAAAAGGAAGTCAGCGCTGCAGGGAAAAACAGCGTAACAAGGTCAGCAGGAGCACAGACCACCCCGAAAGGTTCACGATGAATCACCGGGTTTCAGGGATGCACTTTTAAGCAAAAGGAATAGCACTGGCCAGCGGCCAGAAATCTGTCAGGCAAGTAATGGAAGCGACGCCGAACAGACCACACTTCAGGAAAGCATTCAGTGACGATTGAGTGCTTTTTTTCTTTCCGCCATCTGTTCAGATAACACTCGCACCCGGTCATGGGTCTGTTATAATCCGGCACTGATTATTTATACAGCAATTTTATCATCAGCACAGACCCGGGCATTTATGGACGTATCTCACCTGCTTGATTCACTCAACGAAGCACAGCGCGACGCAGTATCCGCGCCACTTGGCAACCTGCTGGTTCTGGCCGGTGCAGGCTCAGGTAAAACCCGGGTACTGGTTCACCGGATCGCCTGGCTGATACAGACTGAAGGTCTGTCCCCCTATTCCATTATGGCGGTTACCTTCACCAACAAAGCCGCCAAAGAAATGCGTGGCCGGATTGAAGAACTGATGGGGCTGAACCCCAGCGGCATGTGGGTAGGTACCTTCCACGGGCTGGCACACCGTATTCTGCGGGCACACTGGCGTGACGCCGGCCTGACTGAAAACTTCCAGATTATGGATTCTGACGATCAGCTACGCCTGGTGAAGCGCCTCAGCAAAGAAATGAATCTGGACGACAGCCGCTGGCCGGCCAAACAGTTCCAGTGGTACATCAACGCACAGAAAGACGACGGTCTGCGCGCCGCCCACATTGATCCGGGCGGTGATCCCTATGCGCAGATGATGGTCACCATGTACAGCGCTTATGAAGAAGCCTGCGAACGGGGTGGTATGGTCGACTTCGGCGAGCTGATTTTACGCTCACTGGAACTGTTACGGGATCGCAACCCTTCCCTGCTGAAACACTATCAGGACCGGTTCCGTTACATTCTGGTGGACGAGTTTCAGGACACCAACACCATTCAGTATGCCTGGCTGAAACTGCTGTGCAGCGAAATGGATCCGCGCCAGCCTCAGCCGGAGAAGCTGATGGCAGTCGGTGATGATGATCAGTCTATCTACGGTTGGCGTGGCGCAAAAATCGAGAACATCCAGCGCTTTAAAGACGACTACAACGACACAACCGTGGTGCGTCTGGAACAGAACTACCGGTCGACCCGTAATATTCTCAGCGCTGCCAACGCGGTTATCGTCAACAACCAGGGGCGTCTGGGTAAAGAACTCTGGACCGAAGGTAGCGATGGCGAACCGATCTCCGTGTATGCGGCCTTCAACGAACAGGACGAATCCCGCTTCATTGTTGACCAGATCGAAAGCTGGGTACGTGACGGCAACCTGCGGACCGAATCCGCGATTCTGTATCGCTCCAATGCTCAGTCCCGGGTGCTTGAGGAAGCCCTGATCCGCGCCGGCATGCCATACCGCATCTACGGTGGTCAGCGTTTCTACGACCGTCTGGAAATCAAAAACGCACTGGCCTATATGCGCCTGCTCAGCAACCGCGAAGATGACACCGCTATGGAACGGGTCGTTAACGTTCCTACCCGTGGCATTGGCGGAAAAACCATTGAAGAAGTTCGCCTGCACGCCCGGACCGAAGGCGTCTCTATGTGGCGGGCCGCCAATGAAGTGGTAGAACTGAACAAGCTCTCCGCCCGTGCCGCCAATGCTCTGCAAGCCTTTATTGACCTGATCAACGACCTTGACCAGAACACCCAGCATGCCGAACTGAACGAACAAACTGAGCACGTAGTTCAGTACTCCGGTCTGATTGAGCATCACCTCAAAGAAAAAGGTGAAAAAGGCCAGGCACGGGTCGAAAACCTTGAAGAACTGGTCAGTGCAGCCCGTCAGTACCTGTCGACCTGGGAGCCGGATAAAGAAGAGAACGTCAACACCACACCGCTCGCAGCCTTCCTTGATCAGGCGGCACTGGATGCCGGTGATACCCAGGCGGATGAACACCAGGACAGCGTTCAGCTGATGACCCTGCACTCCGCCAAAGGTTTGGAATTCCCACTGGTATTCCTGGCCGGCATGGAAGAAGGTTTGTTTCCGCACAACATGTCGATCGAAGAACCAGGTCGTCTGGAAGAAGAACGCCGCCTTTGCTATGTCGGCATCACCCGGGCCATGAAACAACTGTTCCTGACTTACGCAGAATCCCGCCGTCTGCACGGGAATGAAACCTTTAACCGGCCTTCCCGCTTTATCCGTGAAATCCCGGAAAAGCATTTACAGGAAGTCCGCCTGAATGCCAGCATTCGGCGCCCGGTGACTGCCCAGCGGGCACCGCAGCAGCCAGGATATGCACAGGCACAGGCCAGCCAGGATGTACCAGCCATCGTGCTGGGCCAGCGGGTATCCCATCCAATTTTTGGTGACGGTATCGTGGTTAACTATGAAGGCCAGGGCCCCAAAGCCCGGGTACAGATTAACTTCGATTACGAAGGCACCAAGTGGCTGGTTGTCGGCTACGCCAATCTGCAACCACTTTAAAGCCCCCCTGACAGCCGGCAAATCGCCGGCTGTTTTATACATATTTTCCCTTATACGCCATTAGTCGTAGTTTTTTTGCCTTAACCCCTTTCATTTTTGTGGGTAATCAGGCAAAAATAGATGTACTGAAACTGAATGACGGCAAAGGGAACATGGCCTTTATATTCCGTGATAACGCATATCCAATCACCGTTCTGGCCGGGTTCCACTGGTCGGTTCTGCTGTGCATCTACAGCATTCTGATATGCCCATTTATTGCATCAGTTCCCATTCACACCTTACTCAGCCTGTATGCAACAACGATCATTCTGACTGCACTGTTCATCCGGCCAGCACATAACCGGGCCGATACACCCCGAAAAGCCAGCGACTCTCCGACAAAAACGTTCTGTACTCAGTTACTGACGTGGACGCTACTGGGCAGCACAATTGCTGCCTTCAACTACCTGACTTTTGATTTCCCGCCCGGCAGCGCCGAGAAAATCATCATTGGCTTCGGCTTTCTGGGCATTTATAACGCCGTCATTGCCCTGCTGAAAAACCCGCACACACAACTGACATCCCGACAACTTCAGACATTCCGGTTCTGGCTGAGATACGGTGTCATTATATTACCGGTGATCATCGCGGTAATGACAATATGGATGATTGACGTTCAACTGGCCACAGACTGGTCAGCCCATCAACTGACGGCACGGACACCGGAGCAGATTATTTTCACCAGCACTCTGTTTATGCTTTTGGTTGCCATACTGATCAGCCAAAATCTGTTACGCAGCGGCTTCAGAGTACTGAACAGCCAGGCCCGGCAACTGCTGCTGAATATCGATCAGCGTGCTCATCAGCTGAATCCGGCGCACCATTGTGAATTTGAAAGCATTCGCCAGCCGGATACCCGAATTATCAACAACCCGGCATATCAGCAAAAAATTGCACACCGCTTAAGAGCGCTTAAATATCTGGATCCGGTAACAGAAACTCATAACATCCGTTTTATACAAGATTTTTTACGTAACCGGCAGAAAAAAGAGCCGGGGCTAGAACTTGGATTTTTACTGATACAAATCAAAGCACATTCAGCAGACAACCACGTAAACTGCCAGCACGCTTCAGATGTTCTACAGGCGAAGACAGCACAGCACATTCAGCAATTTCTGCTACCTGAAGACATACTGGCCCGGCTCGATAACAACTGTTTCGCGATCATTCCCGCGAATCCGGCCCGGTTGGACGAAAGCAAAATGGCCCGGCAATTAAATCAAACCCTTAGCCATGAGCCTCTGCCTCTTAATGGATGTTCAGCTTTTGTTAAGTGTCAGATAAGTAAGCAATTTTTCTCTGGACCTGCCTTCTCTGGCAGCTTCAGCTATGCTTCTGTGCATTAAAAAAACATTCCGCTCCCCATTTTATGTACTTTCAAAATTTGTTTGAATTTTCATATATATATGCTGTTTTTAATATAATAAACATCCTCTCAACTGTTTAAGTAATTCTGAAAAATAATGTTTTCTCCCGAAAATTCACCCAATTTTCTAGCACGTGTATTTCATTCTGAAGAATTCAGGGTGTAAGGTTACCGGGCTGTTTCAAACAAGTTCCCCCAGCGAATAATCCGAGGTGTATGTTCGTGTTAAATTCCTTACGTATTTCATCGCGAATCTATCTGTTTGCTGCCCTGCAGCTAAGTTTACTGCTGCTTCTTGGCGGCATTTCCCTAAATCAGATGCAAAAGATCGGCATTGAACTGATTGATATCGCAGAAGAAGATATTCCTATTACCAACGGCCTGACCCATATCACCAAAAACCAGCTTGAACAGGCTATTCTGTTTGAACGGTCTCTGGCATTTGGTCTGGCAACGGCCAACGGCAATGACCAGTCTGCAGCCCTGAAAAAGTCAGTGGCAGCATTCTCCAAGTTAGCCACTAAAACAGAGCAGGAGTTTGTTGAACTGGAACATATGGTTGAAGAAGCCATTCAGAAACCCCATTCTGAAAAGGCCCGCCAGAAATTCCAGACACTGATCATCGCACTGAAAAAGATTGATGCTGAACATAAACAGTACGACATCGAAGCGAAGAAAATCCTCAGCGAAGTTTCCGCCGGCAAAGCAATGGAAGCCTTTGAGCAAGCCACCGGCATTATTGCTCTGGAAGAAAGTATCGATCATCAATTAATCCAGTTATTAGACGATGTACAGGCATTCACCCTGACAGCAACCAAAACAGCTGAACAGGATGAGCGTGACGGACAACAACTGATTTTAGCGATATTCATTGCCAGCACCCTTATCGCAATCATTGCTTCAGTGCTGATCACCCGCTCAATTGTCCGGCCAATCATTAACATGCGCGACCGCCTCAGAGACTTGTCTGAAGCAGACGCAGATCTGAGTGTTCAGTTACCGGTACGTAATACCGAAACCGGCGAAGCCGCTGCGGCCTTCAACAAACTGATGGATAAGCTGCGTAACATGGTTATCACCATCTCAGATACATCAAACGAATTGTGCGAACATTCCCGTGCAACCATTGAAGTCATGGCCAATGCGCAGAGCAGTATTGAATCCCAGCAGCAGCAAACCGAACTGGTTGCCACTGCTGTAGAAGAGATGGCAGCATCCATTCAGGAAGTATCTGGCAGCACCAACCGTGCCGCCGAACTGGGCGGTGTTGTTAAAGAAAAAGTAGCGACCGGTATGAATGTTGCGCTGGAAAGCCAGACCATTATTCAGCGTCTGAGTGAAAACGTCGCCACCGCTGCTACCGATATTCAGTCACTGGCCACAGAGACCGACCGCATCGGAGAAGTACTGGGCAGCATCCGTGGCATCGCCGAGCAAACTAACCTGCTGGCACTGAACGCAGCGATTGAAGCGGCCCGTGCCGGTGAATCAGGTCGGGGCTTTGCAGTGGTTGCCGATGAAGTACGGGCACTGGCACAGCGTACACAAACCTCTACTCAGGATATCCAATCGCTGCTGGAACGCCTGCAACAGGAAGTTGCCAGCGCCGTAGCTACCATGCAAACCGGTCAGGAAAACGCCAATATCTGTCTGAACAAAGCGGCTGAAACAGCCAGCTCACTGGATGAAGCCACCAGCGCAGTACTGGATATCGCCGCCCTGAATACGCAAATTGCAACGGCCACAGATGAACAGACCACCGTGGTACAGGAAGTGAATCAAAACCTGCATATCATTTCTGAAAGTTCTTTTGAAACCACAGAAGGCGCCCGGGCCACTACAAAGGCCAGCCAGGAAATAACAGAAGAACTGATCGAGCTGCACGGTTTCGTGAATCAGCTGAAAACCTGATCATGAATCGCAGGCACAAAAAAAGGGCTTCTTTATGAAGCCCTTTTTTTTCAGTCGCCGATTGCTCAGCGGCCAAAATCCAGTGCACGGATATGGCCGTGGCCGTCAATGGCTACCTGTACGCATTCCGTTTCACTGACCTTACGCATTTCGCGGGTATCCGGGGAAACACCCCATACTTCCACTTTAATGCGCAATGAGCTGGTACCCTGTTCAAGCACCTGGGTATAGAACCCCAGAACAGTTCCCTGTAACACCGGTGCCATAAAGGACATCGCACCAATAGAAACCGTTGCCATACGCCCTTCGGCCACTTCAGCGGCACGAATTTCTGACGCCAATACGGCTTTGGAAGCTACCCATCCGCCATAGATGTCACCAAACATGTTGGTTGCAGTGGCATCTGCCGGACAGCGAAGGCTCAATTCACCTTCAGGCTTAAGCACCTGGTCTTCTGCTGTAATCATGAACTAAATCCGCACTCAATAATTGATGTTATTCTGGTCGCTATTCTACCAACCAAGCTTGCCGCGTCCAGTCACCGGGACGATAATTTATCCGCCCCGATCAGGACAGCAAAATAAGCAGGTGCTGATAACAAGCCTTCTTACTGTTAAGCATATACCCTGTGGGCCAGCTTGCTACACACTGAGCACTTTTTATACCGGCGAATACCGGATAAAAAAGATGACACCCTGTCATATTAGTGTCACACAGCCGCTCTATAGTGCGCATCATCGAAATATAAATCAGCCAGTCTGGCTTAAACGAATACGACTCTCACTCTTTTACGGAGCTAGTTATGAAACCGATGAAAAAGCTTTTTGCTGCTGTTGCTATGACCGCTACCTGTATGACTGCAAGTGCTAGCGACCTGCTTGATCCAAATCTGCCGACGTACCAGAAGGCATCTGGTGTATCCGGTAACTTATCCAGCGTTGGTTCTGACACTCTGGCAAACCTGATGACTCTGTGGGCTGAGGAATTCAAGCGCAGCTATCCGAACGTTAACGTTCAGATTCAGGCCGCCGGCTCTTCTACTGCGCCACCGGCGCTGACTGAAGGTACATCTAACCTGGGCCCGATGAGCCGTAAGATGAAGGACAAGGAACTTGAAGCCTTCGAAAAGAAATTCGGTTACAAGCCTACGCCGGTTGCCGTTGCAATCGACGCACTGGCGGTTTACGTACACAAAGACAACAACGTGACCGGCCTGACAATCCCACAGGTTGACGCGATCTTCTCTGCAACCCGCAAATGCGGTCTGCCAAGCGAAGTAAATAACTGGGGCGATGCCGGTGCAGAAGGCTCTCTGGCCAGCCAGAGCTTCCAGATCTTCGGCCGTAACTCGGTATCCGGCACTTATGGTTACTTCAAGAAGAAAGCCCTGTGTAAAGGTGACTTCCGTAACAATGTCAACGAACAGCCAGGTTCTGCCTCTGTAGTTCAGTCGGTATCTACTTCTCTGAACGGCATCGGTTACTCCGGTATCGGTTATAAAACATCTTCCGTACGCGCCCTGCCACTGGCGAAGAAAGACGGCCAGCCATTCGTTGAAGCAACCCCGGAAAGCGCGCTGAACGGTACTTATCCCCTGGCCCGTGCTCTGTACGTATACGTGAACAAAAAGCCTGGTCAGGCACTGCCTCCGATGGAGCGTGAATTCCTGAAAATGGTTATGTCCCGTGTCGGTCAGGAAGTTGTCGTGAAGGACGGTTATATCCCGCTGCCAGCCAAAATGGTTGAAAAGCAAATGAAGAGCCTGGAACTGAACTGAGTTTCACAGCCTTCAGACCGCAAGGTCCACTGGAAAAAGGAGTCTGATGACTCCTTTTTTTGTCTCTGAGGCTTCTGAAAACATGCCAGCAGAATGAAATTTTTTCACTGGGCCTTATAGGTAACAGTTTTATGACAGCTCTGTAACATTACTGTAATAGAGCTGGTATATCTTAGCCGCCATTAATTCCGATAGTGCTGATAGAACCATGACTACAGATAATAGTTCTGCGATTCCAGACCTTGATTTCAATACGGCCTCTGCAAAGCGAAGCCGTAAATTTCGTGCGCTCAAAGACAAGATAGCAAGCAGCCTTATTGGCTTTGGCGGCATCAGTGTCATCATCGCCATTCTGCTGATCTTCTTTTACCTGCTGTATGAAGTACAGCCGTTGTTTAACTCCGCTAAAATCCACCAGTGGCAGGACAACGAACAGGCAGTCGAAGCCTATCCCGCACCCGGTGAAGGCGAAACGCTGTACCTGACCCTGGAAGAACAGGCAGAAATCGGCCTGCGGGTCACTGACCTTGGCCAGATGAACTTCTTCAACAGCCGCACCGGCGCGATGATGAAACAGGTTCAGGCAGACATCCCGGCCGGTGCCAGTGTCACCAGTTTTGCCCTGGCCTCAGAAAGCAGCCGCATTTTTGCGCTGGGCCTGAGCAACGGTCAGGCACTGGTATTCAAGCACGAATACAAGTCTGAGTATCCGGACGGCAAACGTGTCATCACCCCCTCTGTCAGCTATCCATTAGGCGAAGCACCGATCGACGTGGCAGACACCTCGCTCGACCTGCTGGCTATTAACGGCGAAGAAAGCGACTTCCTACTGGTCGGCGGCGGTAAAAATGACCTGAACGCAGCCGCACTGACTCTGTCAGAAAGTCTGTTTGGCGATGAAGTTGAGATCGAAACCGACAATCAGCACCTGCCGGAACTGAACATTGACGCGACCAAAGTGCTGCTGATGCCCGACCGCCGCTGGATCCTGATTGCCGGAAATAACGGTAAAGTCGCAGTACTGGACTTACGTAACAGTGAGGGTCCGGCCGTTAGTCAGCTGCTGGATGCCACCGATGGCAGCATCACCACCTTTGACCTGCTGCTGGGCGGTAACGCACTGCTGCTGGGCAACGACCTGGGTAAAGTATCCCAGTGGTTCCTGGTGCGCGACGACCAGAACCTGTGGCAACTGACCAAAATCCGTGAGTTCGAAGGTGCAGACGCTCCACTGGTCGATCTGACCACTGAACACCGCCGTAAAGGTTTCGCGACTGTCGATACTGACAACACCCTGAGGATCTACAACTCAACCGCTCACCGTACTGCACTTTCAGAGAAACTGTCTGATAAGCCAATCGATATGATTGCCTTTGCACCACGTGCCAATGCCCTGCTGACTGAGCAGGACAACATGCTGACCCTGTATAAAATTGAAAACGAGCACCCGGATGTATCCTGGAGCGCGTTATGGGAAGAAGTCTGGTACGAAGGCTACGACGAGCCCAAATACATCTGGCAATCCTCCGCAGCCAACAACGACTTTGAACCGAAATACAGCCTGATGCCACTGGCATTCGGTACCCTGAAAGCCGCTTTCTATGCCATGTTACTGGCGACCCCGCTGGCAATCTGTGGTGCCATCTACACCGCGTACTTCATGGTGCCGACCCTGCGCCGTAAGGTGAAGCCGTTTATCGAGCTGATGGAAGCCCTGCCCACCGTAATTCTGGGCTTTCTGGCAGGCCTGTGGCTGGCACCGTTCATGGAAGATAATCTGCCAGGCATTTTCACCTGCCTGATCATTGTGCCGCTGGCCGTGGTTGCATTCGGTTTCAGCTGGGCACAGCTGCCACAAAAGATCCGCTTCATGATTCCGGACGGATGGGACGCCCTGTTACTGATTCCGGTCATCATCCTCACCACCCTGTTTGGTTTATCCGTGAGCAGCGGTGTTGAAAGCATCCTGTTCGGCGGCGATATGCGTGCCTGGATTACCGATGATCTGGGCATCAGCTATGACCAGCGTAACGCCCTGGTGGTGGGTATTGCGATGGGCTTTGCGGTTATCCCAACGATATTCTCCATTACCGAAGATGCCATTTTCGCTGTACCTAAGCACCTGAGTTTCGGCTCACTGGCACTGGGTGCCTCGCCCTGGCAGACCCTGACCCGTGTGGTACTGCCAACCGCCAGCCCGGGTATTTTCTCGGCGGTAATGATCGGTATGGGCCGTGCAGTCGGTGAGACCATGATCGTACTGATGGCAACCGGTAATACGCCGATCATGGATATGAATATCTTTGAAGGTATGCGTACCCTGGCGGCCAATATCGCTGTGGAAATGCCGGAATCTGAAGTGGGCAGCTCCCACTACCGCATTCTGTTCCTGGCAGCTTTTGTACTCTTCCTGTTTACCTTTGCTGTAAACACCCTTGCAGAGCTGGTCCGCCAGAGCCTGCGTAAAAAATACGGTTCACTGTAACCCGAGTGTGACTGAGGATTTGAAGACAAATGAACATCTCCTTTCGTGAATGGACAAAATCCGGCTCGCCATGGGTATGGTTAAATGCCGGTGCTGTTGCCATCTGTATCATCATGGTTATCGGCCTGCTGGCACTGATCGCTGTGCGTGGTCTGAGCCATTTCTGGCCAGCAGACATTATGCAGGCCAACAGCACCGTTAACGGCTCAACCACCCAGCTGATCGGTGAAGTGGTTCAGTCTGAAGACGTACCGACTATCCAGTTACGTGAAGCCGGTAATGACCTGCCAGGTGATCAGGAATTTATGGTACGCAGCCTGATTAAAATCGGTAACCGCGACGTTAACCGGGCCGACTTTACCTGGTCCATCGACTATTACCTGTCAGACCGTGAATACCCTGAAATGCTGTTTGCGGCTGAACGTCGCGAATGGGGTAACTTCTACGGTTACCTGCGGGCACTGAAAGAAAACGGCAATGTTGTCGGCAGCTACGATGGCTACGACAAAACCGCTGAATATGAAGCCCTGTGGAACGACTTTGAAAACCGCGTTGAACGGGCACTGGATATTCAGGAAGACATCTACCAGATCGAAAAGCACCGTATCGGTGCCATTAACTACGAACTGGAACGTCTGCGCCTGAAAGGCCGTGCACTGGAGCTGGACGGTGTCACCGACCAGTCCCGCTACGACGAGCTGGAAAACCGCCGCAATGAGCTGAACGCCGAGTACGAAGGCCTGCAGCAGGAACTGCTGGATCTGTACACCCTGTTCAACCGCGACAGCTATGTGGCTGAAGTGGCAAACGGCCAGCAAATTGAAATTTCACTGTCTAAAGTGGTGCGGATCTTCCGTCCTAACAACATGGGCTTCGTTGAAAAAATCGGCCATTACTTCGCCAAACTGTGGGAATTCGTCAGCGAAGACCCACGGGAAGCCAACACTGAAGGCGGTATTTTCCCGGCGATCTTCGGTACCGTCATGATGGTTATCCTGATGTCGATTCTGGTCACCCCTTTCGGTGTAGTCGCTGCGGTTTACCTGCGTGAATATGCCAAGCAGGGCTTTGTGACCCGCCTGATCCGCATCGCGGTAAACAACCTGGCAGGTGTACCGTCCATCGTATACGGTGTATTCGGTCTGGGCTTCTTCGTATACTTCCTGGGCGGCAACATTGATGATCTGTTTTTCCCGGAAGCCAAGCCATCACCGACCTTTGGTACACCGGGTCTGATGTGGGCGTCCCTGACACTGGCACTGCTGACCGTTCCTGTTGTTATCGTTGCAACTGAAGAAGGCCTGAGCCGAATTCCGCGGGCCGTCCGTGAAGGCAGCCTGGCACTGGGAGCCACTAAATTCGAAACCTTGTGGCGCGTTGTCCTGCCAATGGCCAGCCCGGCAATGATGACCGGTGTGATTCTGGCAATTGCCCGTGCTGCCGGTGAGGTTGCCCCCCTGATGCTGGTAGGCGTAGTGAAGCTGGCGCCTAGCCTGCCGCTGGACGGTAACTACCCGTACATCCATCTGGACCAGAAATTTATGCACCTGGGCTTCCACATCTATGATGTGGGTTTCCAAAGCCCGAATGTTGAAGCGGCCCGTCCGCTGGTATACGCAACTGCTCTGCTGCTGGTTGCCGTGATTGCCCTGCTGAACCTGTCAGCCATCGCGATCCGCAATCATCTACGCGAAAAGTATAAAGCGCTTGAAATGTAAGCCGAACAGAGAATATTGACTATGACTACTGAAGCAAAAACCCACGCGATCGATATTTCGGCTATGCAGCGTCAGAATCAGACTCTGCGTCTGGAAGATGAAACCGTTGCCCTGACCGTCAACGATCTGGAGCTGTACTACGGTGATAAGCGCGCCCTGCATGGCGTGAACATGACGATCCCTAAAAACCGGGTAACCGCCTTCATCGGCCCGTCCGGTTGCGGTAAATCAACCCTGCTGCGGTGTTTCAACCGCATGAACGACCTGGTCGACAGCTGCCAGATCAACGGGGAAATTATTCTGGATAACCAGAACATCTACGAACGCGCCGTTGACGTAGCAGAACTGCGCCGCCGGGTGGGCATGGTATTCCAGAAGCCAAACCCGTTCCCGAAAAGCATTTATGAAAACGTTGCCTATGGCCTTCGTATTCAGGGCGTAACCAAAAAGCGTGTTATCGATGAAACCGTTGAATGGGCACTGAAATCTGCCGCCCTGTGGGACGAAGTAAAAGACCGTCTGCACGAAAGTGCACTGGGTATGTCCGGTGGTCAGCAGCAACGTCTGGTGATTGCCCGTACCATCGCCGTTAAGCCTGAGGTATTGCTGCTGGATGAACCGGCATCAGCACTGGATCCGATTTCCACCCTGAAAATCGAAGAACTGATCCATGAACTGAAGAAAGACTTCACCATTGTCATCGTGACACACAACATGCAGCAGGCTGCACGGGTGTCAGATTACACGGCCTTTATGTACATGGGTGACTTGATCGAGTTTGGTGTCACAGATACTTTGTTCACCAATCCGGCGAAAAAACAGACTGAAGACTACATCACCGGTCGTTACGGATAACAGAGGAATATTTCATGACATACGAACAGGATCACCACAGCACGCATATTTCCCAACAGTTCAACGACGAACTGGAACAGGTCCGTACCGAGCTGCTGGCCATGGGTGGCATTGTTGAGCGTCAGGTTAACGATGCCATTGAAGCCCTGATTGAAGGCGATGCAGAACAGGCTGAACAGGCCCGGAAGAATGACCAGATCATCAATGACATGGAACTGATGATTGATGAACAGTGCACCCGTATAATTGCCCGCCGTCAGCCCGCCGCCGCTGACCTGCGTCTGATCATTGCCATCAGCAAAACCATCAGTGATCTGGAACGCATGGGCGACGAAGCCAGCCGTATCTGCCGTCATGCCATCGAACTGGCAGAAGACAACGGTAAAGGGCGCGGTTACCAGGAAGTCCGTCACATCGGCAATCTGGTCCGCCAGATGCTGCAGGACTGCCTGACCGCATTTGCCCGCAGTGACGCTGAAATGGCCTACAAAGTAGCCAAGAAAGACAAGTCAGTCGATCAGGAATACCGTACAGCCATGCGGACACTGGTAACCTTCATGATGGAAGACCCGCGGTCTATTTCCAACGTGATGAATGTAATCTGGGTACTGCGCAGCCTGGAACGGATCGGTGATCACACCCGTAACATGGCTGAACACCTGATCTACCTGGTCAGCGGCACCGATGTGCGCCACAGCAGCCTGAGCGACATTAAAAAAACGGTCCGTCAGCATGACGCCGATGAGAGAAAAGGCTGATAAAACCCGTCCACAAAAAAAGGCAGCCAGTGGCTGCCTTTTCTGTATCTGTTCGGGGCTTAATCTTTTTCAATCTGAAGCAGAATACGGCCGTTATTCTTCGGCTCTGCCCGCATAATGTATCCCTCAGCCTGATAATGACCGTAGTTCTTCAGGCCCTGCATCACATCCGCCGGTACTGAACCTCCGCACCAACCCTGCACCATGGCTTTCATGTAGCCAAGAAATAATGCGTCCAGCTCCCAAAGATCACCCTGCATATCACAGGTCGCCACACCCTTTTTATCTGTCGCTCTCCGGTTCTGTTTACCGGTTGCCTTCCCTCTGCGTTCGATCAGCACAGTCTTTTTCCTTCCCCTGTTTAGTTGTCAGTCAGGTACAACTCACATCCCGCTTGCCAGCATTCCCACGCCGGTTCTGTGTGCAAAAAATTAATTTTAGCTCAATACTCACACATCTTGTAGTACGTTTATATTGATAAACACAAATACTCATCCCTCCGCCGAATACGGGTTTCTGAATACGGTTATCGACGGTTAAAAAGATTAAGTCTGTGAAAAAGCTGGATTTTCTTCTGCGCTGCCGATATAGAATACTATTGAATACCGTTAATGGTATTCCAGGGACGGCAACTCATTAATTACGAACGGCAGGAATATCCATGGCTGACTATATCGTTTACGGCGACTTAAACTGCCCTTTCAGCTATGCATTGCATGAATTGCTCAGCAGCCATAATCTGCTGAAAAAAGTAGAATGGCGGTTAGTGGAGCACACCACTGATATCAGCAGCTATGCCAGTGCAACGGAAAGCATGTCGGAAACGGCCAGCGACATCTTTGATATCCGTAACCGCATTCCGGACATCTCCATCACCCTGCCTCCCAATCGCAGCGACAGCTACTTTCCCAGCCTCTGCGTCATTGCCATCGGTCAGACCGCCCCCGACAACCTTGCGTGTTTTCGCCAGGCCCTGTACCGCAACCTGTGGATAGAAGGTAAAGATATTGCCGACTCACCGGTTATCTTTAATGCACTGGAAAGTTGTGGCCTGACCACAGAACTTGAAGCCAACGAAACCTGTGAAAGCATTCTGCATGACTGGCAGACACAGTGGGAAACCGGCAACTTCGGCATGCGCACCCCGGCGATTCAGAGCAGTGACGGGCGCCGCATGGTGGGCCTGCAAAATTATCAGAACATTATTGAATTCTTTCAGGGACAAACCGTTAACAGCCCGGATAACCAGCCAACATCCCGGCATAAAGAACGCCAGACCATCGCGGTTTACGGGCAGGATGCCAGTCACAAGCTCTGGAATGTATTATCGATTTTACGGGATAACTACAACCTGCTGTTACCGCAATCCTGGCCGGCACTCAAAGAACAGCTGGTTTCATCAGACCACTGCCCGGATCTGGTACTGATCCACCAGCCGGTGGCGGACAATAATCTGGCGGAACGCTGTCTGGAACTGAACCATTTCCTGCGGGAAAAGCAAATTCCTCTGGCCTGTATTGGCCCGGAGCTGGACGACACAATGGAAGCGTCGCTGTACGACGCCGGCACCGCAGACTACCTGCTGGAGCACCGTAACCCGGCCATTATCCAGGCCCGCATCGGCATTCTTCTGCAACTTAAACGTTCCCATGACTTGCTGGCCCGGGCAGCCAGCATCGACAACCTGACGCAGGTATATAATCGCCGGGAATTTGAGCGGACACTGGAAATGGAATGGCGGCGCAGTCAGCGCTCTAAACAAAGTTTATCGCTGATACTGCTCGACATTGATTATTTCAAAGCCTATAACGATCACTACGGACACCTGAACGGCGATAACTGCCTGCGTCAGGTTGCTAAAGCCATTAAAGATTCAGCCCGCCGGGTTCAGGACATTGTCAGCCGTTACGGCGGTGAAGAGTTTTGCATTCTGTTACCCGAAACCGACCTGACGGGGGCACAAATACTGGCCGAAAACATTCGCGATAATATTAACCGGCTGGAAATCCCGCACACCGGCGATGTGGCGGACAAGGTAACCGCCAGTCTGGGAATATCGACACTGATGCCGGCCAATGGCAGCTCCCCCAGAGCACTGATTGAACAGGCGGACCAGGCGCTGTACAAAGCGAAGTCTGCTGGCCGTAATCAGGTCATGATCTTTAATCAGCGTCACTGATTTATAACCGCTGTTCCACCATGGCCCTGATCTTACGGGCCTTTTCAAAATGGTCCAGCTGATGCTGCTTAATCCACCAGATCGCCGCTTCCATCAGCAACTCAGGGTCATCATTTTTATTGGCAAAAAATGCATAAAATGACAGCCCCACATCCGGGCCTTTCGCAGCAATCTTTTTATCGCATACGGCGATAATTTTCTCTCTTAAAACTGCCCGCATGACCGGTCTGTTTCCTGTTCGGATAATTATTCACCGTCAGCATAATCCGCAAACGGCGGAAAACGTTTAATCAGCCCTTCACGGCCCAACTTCTCTAACCGCTGAATATTCCGCGCCGGAATTTCTTCCGGATTCTTAAAGTGCGTGAGCGCCCGGCTCATCTGCGCCTCACGGATAATATGGAACGTCGGGTATGGCGCACGGTTTGTCCAGTGGCTGATATCATCCGCCGGCACACCGCCAAACAGATAACCCGGATGAAAACTGGCCAGTTGCAGAACCCCTTCAAGCTCAGCCCGCTCCAGCAGTATTTCAAACTCGGTCAGCATATCCAGATAATCATAAAAATCCGCCAGCATATAGGGCGCGATCAGCAGAGACGTGGAAATATCCGCCTCATCCGCCTGCATCAGATTATCAAGCTCCTGCAGATAATCCGCGGTCAGGGCCTTCTCATCCCGTGCTTCGGACACGAAAAAGCGCAGGCTCTGATCTTTCAGTACCGGCGCTGCAAACGGGCAAAGGTTAAGCCCGACAACCATGCTGCGAACCCAGTCTTCGGTAAGTTGGCGAACCTCTTCTGCAGAGGCATTCTGATTCTTTATATTCATAGCGCACATGTTACCCAAAGGGGCTGACAACCCCAATCCCCGCGAACTAAAATCCTGCCTCAGCGCAACGAAAAACCTGGGTTTCAGTGAACAAGTCTATGATTCCCCGGGGTAAGTGATACCATAGCGGCTGTTTTAAAAGTGCGTAATCAGATAACGCCTGTGAGACAACGTTTTTGAGATTTTGCCGTGCCGATACCTTCTGCCCTGAATGACAACAGCTTCGACGTTCGCTGGTATACCCTGCGCCGTCCTGCCAGTACAGATGCACCCTTGTGCTGGCGGAAATGGCTGCTGGATCCGGGCTCGCTGACGCAGCGCCTGGTCAGTGCCAGCCAGGGAAATTTCCGCGTTGAAGTCATCCGCCAGGGCTGGTACCACCCCACCCGCTCCGAAGCAAAAGCACTGGGCATGCGCCCCCGGCAACTGGCAGTGATCCGTGAAGTACAGCTGATTGGCAACGGTCAGCCATGGGTTTTTGCCCGTTCAGTCATACCGGCAACCACTCTCACAGGTAAACAGCGGGAACTGAACTTTGTCGGCAGCCGCTCACTGGGCAGCATTCTGTTCCGCGACCCGACCATGCGGCGTGGCCCGTTACAGATCAGCCGACTGAAAATCCGCGATGGCGACTCTGCCTGGGCGCGCCGTTCGCTGTTTTATCTGAGCGACAAACCCCTGCTGGTATCAGAAGTATTCCTGCCAGCCTTACTGGACGCACACAACTCCACTTCACAGACATGACCGGTATGCAGATATCCATTTTCAGTAAAGATCGCCTTGAAGCCTACGGCCAGCTGATGCGGGTAGAAAAACCCATCGGCACCTATCTGCTGCTGTGGCCCGCACTGTGGGCACTGTGGATTGCGGCTGAAGGTGTGCCCAGTCTGCATTTACTGTTTATTTTTTGCCTGGGTACCTTTCTGATGCGTTCAGCAGGCTGTGTGATTAATGACTTTGCCGACCGAAAAGTAGACGGCCATGTAAAACGCACCGCGCAACGCCCCATTCCTGCCGGAAAAGCGACAGCCAAAGAGGCACTGGCGCTGTTTTTGGTACTGATCAGTCTGGCCTTTATTCTGGTACTGTTTACCAACGTTCATACCATCCTGCTGTCTTTCGGCGGTGCCTTTCTCGCTGCCTGTTACCCTTTTATGAAACGCTATACCCATCTGCCACAGATCGTACTGGGCATGGCCTTTGCCTGGGCAGTGCCGTTAGCCTTCAGCGCCACCAGCGAAACCGTACCGGCCTACGCCTGGCTGATTTACACCGCGACAGTACTCTGGACCACCGCCTACGACACCAAATATGCCATGGTCGACCGGGATGATGACCTGAAAATCGGCATCAAATCCACGGCTATTCTGTTCGGCGACGCGGACAAACTCATCGTCGGTATTTTACAGGCACTGACCGTACTGACCTTTATCCTGCTGGGCAATCAGCTGGACATGGGGAAGTATTTCTACCTCAGCCTGCTGATTATGACGGGCTGTTTTATCTGGCAACAGTGGCTTATCCGGCACCGCCGGCGTGAGGACTGTTTCCGGGCGTTTCTGAACAATAACTATGCAGGTATGGCACTGTTTATCGGCATTGCGCTGGATTATTGGCTGATTCCCTAAGAATTACCGTGACATAAGCATTATTTGTCATATTTCTGTAACAGTTTAATAATCTAATATGCTCGTCTAAAGAATTGTCTAAATAAGGTGATCGAGCATGTCATCCAATAAACGAATTCTGATCGTCGACGATGAAGCCCCAATCAGGGAAATGATTGCGGTTGCATTGGAAATGGCCGGGTACGAATGTCTGGAAGCGGAATCCGCCCAGGCAGCCCACAGCATTGTGCTGGACGAAAAGCCTGATATGGTACTGCTGGACTGGATGATGCCAGGGATCAGCGGTGTGGAATTTGCCCGCCGGTTACGCAAAGATGAAGTAACCGCCGACATTCCGATTATCATGCTGACCGCTAAGGGTGATGAAGACCATAAAATCAAAGGCCTGGAATCGGGCATTGATGATTACATCACCAAACCCTTTTCGCCCCGGGAACTGGTAGCACGACTGAAAACTGTGCTTCGCCGCGCCACACCAAAAGGCATCGAAGAACCTATCACCGTTGATAGCCTGACTCTTGACCCTGTTTCTCACCGGGTCAGCGCCGAGCTGAAACCTCTGGAACTGGGGCCTACTGAATTCCGTCTGCTGCAGTTTTTTATGACCCATCAGGACCGCGCCTATTCCCGCAGCCAGCTGCTGGACATGGTCTGGGGTGGCAACGTATATGTTGAAGAACGTACCGTAGACGTTCACATCCGCCGGTTACGTAAAGCACTGGGGACACGCCATGAGTATCTCATCCAGACGGTGCGTGGCACCGGCTACCGGTTCTCATCGCAAGTTGCTTAAGCCGAAGTTTCCACGCTAAGCTGCTCTCAGACATCATCCGGATCCGACAGAATGTACAACCGTAACCATTCAATTTCTGGCAGTTTATTTTTCACCACACTGGCCGGCGGTATCGTGGGGCTGGTGATTGGTTATCCTGGCTGGACCCTCGCGGCATTTCTGCTCGGCTGGGGTGTACTGCAGGTAAAGGAATTTACCCGGTTACAGGAATGGCTCACCAAAGGAGACCGCTCCGATGTGCCGGAAAGCAATGGCCACTGGGGAGAGCTGTTTGATGAACTGGCACGGGATCAGAAACGTAATCAGTCCCGGAATCAGTCACTGCGTAACATTATTACCCGCTTCCAGCAGTCCTCAGCAGCGCTGGGAGATGGCATTGTCATTATCGACCGGGATAACAACCTTGAATGGTGGAACCGCTCAGCAGACCGGCTGCTGGGCTTAAAAGTACAGACCGACCGTGGCCGTTCTGTCATGAACCTGCTGCGTGATCCGCGCTTTATCCGCTATTACCGCAAAGAAAATTACGACGAACCGCTTCAGTTACCGTCCCCGGTGGACAGCCTGGTGGCGTTGGAATACCAGCTCACCAAGTTCGGTTATGGCGACCGGATACTGGTGGCCCGGGATATTACCCGGATTAACCAGCTGGAACAGACCCGGCAAGACTTTGTAGCGAACGCCTCCCATGAGCTGCGCACCCCGTTAACCGTCATCCGGGGGTACCTGGAAACCTATCTTGATCAGGACCTTCCGGCACCTCTGCGCCGGGGGCTGAACCAGATGGCCAAGCAATCAAAACGCATGGAAAATCTGGTGTCCGGCCTGCTGCTGCTGTCCCGGCTGGAAGCCAGCCCGCATATTTCTGATGAATTGCCAGTCCCGGTACAGTCAATGATCAGCAGAATTACTGACGATGCCCGCAGCCTCGGTAAAGACAAAAATCATCAGATTGAACTGGATATCGACCCGGACTTCAGCCTGCTCGGTCAGGAATCTGAAATCTACAGCGCATTCTCCAACCTGGTCTTTAACGCTGTCCGCTACACACCGGCTGACGGCACCATTATCATTCGCTGGTGGGTGGATAAAAACGGCGCGCACTTTGCGGTTAAAGACAACGGTCCGGGCATCGACAGCATTCACATCGACCGCCTCTCAGAACGGTTTTACCGGGTAGACGAAAGCCGCTCCTCCGACAGTGGTGGCACCGGACTGGGACTGGCCATTGTTAAGCACGTACTGAACCGTCACGGCGGCAAGCTGGCGATTAAAAGTACCCTGGGCAAGGGCAGCACCTTTAGCTGTCACTTCCCGAAGGAACTGATTAACAAGGTTAAACATTCAGCGATTGAGGAAATCGACGAGCTGGATAACGACTGATCATCGCCTACAAACATAAAAAAACCTGTCAGTGACAGGTTTTTTTACGTACCTCCACACTCACCGGGGCTTAGGCAAAAGTGCAAATAACTCACCGGACTGCTTCATATGCCCGGCCAGCTGTTTGGCCCGCTCACCCCGGCCAAAAAACACATCCGCCCGCACCGGGCCTTTAATCGCCCCGCCGGTGTCCTGCGCCAGCACCAGCCGCTGATACGCTGAGTTATCAAACAGGGTGGTATTCAGCCACAGCGGCGTCCCCAGGGGAATAATCTTACGGTCGACGGCCACACTGCGCTCATTGGTCAGTGGCACGTTCAGCGAGCCCCGCGGGCCACTCTCAACCGTTTCCGACAGATAAAAGAATACATAACTCGGGTTCTGGTTCTTCAGCCAGTCTGCCCGCTGCGGATTCGCCTCCAGCCAGCGATTAATTGAATCCAGTGAAATATCCTCTTTGGCAATTTCACCGTTTTCAATCAGCACCCGGCCAATCGGTTTATAGGCATGTCCATTCTGATCTTTGTAGCCCACCGCGACCAACTCACCGGTATCCAGCTGAACAACGCCGGAGCCCTGTATATGCAGGAAAAACGCCGCATTGGGATCATCCACCCAGAGTAATTCCTGGCCGGCCAGCGGCTTCTCCGGGCCGTCAATCTCTGCCCGGCTGTAATACGGCATGACCTGATCACCGATCACCCGGCCACGGCACCGGGCGGCACGGTCTGCACAGCTCTGCACCTGAATGCCCAGCATATCTGCAGGTTTACGGTAAAGAGGGTATGAATACTGTGCTGAACGTTGCAGGCTGCCATGCAGTAACGGCGTGTAATACCCGGTGATCAGACCATCCTTCCGGCCTTCTGTGCCATTGATCCGGTACACCTGAAAGTGCTGTTCAAAAAAGGCCCGGGCCTGTTGATGATCAGGCTCGCCCAACTGATCAGCCGCCGCACAGATCCGCTGCCAGTCTGCAGACTTCTTGCGCAGTTTCTGACACTGGGCCAGCAAGCCCGGCCAGACATCCGCCTGCTGATCCTGTTCCCAGCCGTCCAGCGACTGCCAGCTGACGACCTCGCCTATACCGGCTTCTTTCGGTGCAAAACTGCAACCGGCCAGCGTCGTTAACGCCACAACAGCCACCAGCTGCGTGGCCTGTTTTATACGGGTTGCCCAACCAGCGCTTACTGTCATCGGTACTGCCATAGATACTGCCTTCGAAAAATTAATCACGGGTCAGACGCGGTTCAGCGGCTGAAGAAATATTTCCGGCAAGCCCGGCTGACTCACCGGCATATTCTTCCACCCAGTAAATCGTTGCCCCCACGACCGCCGCCGGCATAATCAGCAGGTTCACCAGCGGAATTAACATACCCACAGACACCAGACCACCGAAGCCCATGGATGTCAGACGCTTCTGTTTCAGCGCAATGCGCATATCCGTAAAGCTGACTTTATTGTTGTCCATCGGATAATCGCAATACTGAATGGCCATCATCCAGCAGCCGAACAAGAACCACAGAACCGGCGCAGCCAATCCAACCACGGGAATCATGGCAATCACGAATATCAGCAGAAAACGGGGCAGGTAATACATCAGTTTAGATATTTCCCGGCCAACCGCCTGAGGCACCATCGCCACCATTTCTTTCCAGCCGGTATCTGTCACGGTTGCGCCTCTTAAGCGCTGTTCTACTTTTTCCGCCAGTATGCCGTTAAAAGGCGCGGCAATAATATTGGCGACGACACTGAAGCTGAAATACACAATGACCAGTACAGAACCGGCAACCAGAGGCCATAACAAATAACGCAGAAAATCCAGCCAGGCCCAGTCGGGCAACATGCTGGACAAAAGATAATCAATCCACACACTCATCTGATCAAACAATAGCCAGATAGCCCCGGCAAACAGAAAAATATTGATCAGTAACGGCACCAGCACAAAATGCCGGATACCCTTTTCCGGTAACATACTCACACCGCGTAAAAAGTAACCCGCGCCGCGGATAGGATTGCCCTTCATTCATCTGCCTCTGTAGTGGTCGGTCATGCCATAAAATAGTTGTAGAAGCGTACCAAGACCGCCGCTACCATCATAGATAAACCGACCCGATTTATCATAAATTCCCGTTTACTGAATTCGATCGTTGCCTGCCAGAACACCAGTACCGACTTGAAATCACCACTGCGCATCACATACATACCGAGCGACACCAGAAACACAACGATGCCTGCCAGCATCAATATCTGTTCAGCAATTACCAGATACATTAAGACCTCCACGGCCGGTAGCCGTTCCTGTAATAAGTTAATTTCTCTGCCCACCCGAGTATATATGATGGCTGTACAGAGCTAACTTAACCAAACGTCTTGCTTTATCCATGTTTACGAACGGAATCCCTGAGCCAGTCACTGGTCTAAACTGTATGTTTACAGAACGGTTTATGGGATTATTCTGTTCACTCAACTCAGACGCCAACGGAGCACATTATGCAGGCATTTGTTATTCATCAGTTCGGCGGTCCGGAAGTATTACAGTACCAGCCCTTACCGGTACCTGAACTCAAACCCGGTGAAGTACTGGTAAAAACAGCTGCCGCGGGGATCAACCCGATTGACTGGAAAACCTGTTCAGGCGGCGGTGCGAGCGGATTTATCGGCAATCTGCCCTTTGTACCGGGCTGGGAATTTTCCGGCACCGTCGTTAACGGTAACGGCAGCCAGTGGCAGACAGATGACCGTGTCTTCGGGATGATTCGCTTCCCGGAACCGGCCGGTTGTTATGCGGAATACATCGCGGTACCTGCCGATCAGATCGCCCGGGTACCTGACATTGTAGAACTTGAAGAAGCCGGTGGCCTGGCCACTGCCGCTTTAACTGCCTGGCAGGCCCTGTTCGATAAAGGCCAGCTGAAATCCGGCCAGTGTGTTCTGGTGCTGGGGGCTGCCGGAGGCGTAGGCCATCTGGCTGTCCAGCTGGCGAAATGGGCCGGTGCTCATGTACTGGGCACTGCCTCCATGCATAACCATGAATTTCTCGGGGACCTGGGGGTAGACCGGGTCATTGATTACCAGCATAAGCGGGTACCGGAACATGCCAAAGATATCGACCTGATCATCGACTGTGTGGGCGGCGAAAGCGGCATCGAAGCACTGGAGTGCCTCAAGCCGGACGGCCGGTTGGTCACCCTTCCATCAGTTACCAAAGACATTGTCGCAGCCGCCGGTCAGGCTCAGAACCGCCATGTTGAAGCCATTCGGGTCATGCCTGATGCGGCTCAGCTGGAACAGATTATCGGCCTGTATGCCGATGATATTCTGCGCCTGCAACTCAACGGCAGTTACCGGCCGGATCAGCTGGAAGAAGCATTTGAGCTCAGCGCAACAGGCCATGTCTGCGGCAAACTGATACTGAGCTTTGCCTGAAGTATCTGGCATAAAAAAACCGCGCCTGGCGCGGTTTTTTTATCTGTAATTACTGAGAACCCTTTACGAACTGCAAAGCTGTTGCTTCTGGCGCATAAGCAGCCGACAGCCTGAACCATTAATCCCTGCCGTCAGACAACTGTCCTTCATCCAGGCTTTATCATCTTCACTGGGCTTCTCGGCAAACGCCGGTACATCATCACAAAAGCCTTCACTCGGCAGGCTTTTCTGCCAGCAGGCCTTCAGTAAAATACCGTTATTCACGGTGCACTTATATTCAGAATCCTGACACTGATCAAACGACGCCAGTGCCGCATCAAAACAACCCTGCTGATCGGAGTGACTGCCAAGGGTTGCCCCTTTTTGCTGAAACGCCTGCTGCTCCTGCTGACTTGCCTGGTTCCAGTCTTCCAGCCACTGGGGGCCGGCCAGCCAGGCCCACAATAACCCGGCCACGCAAACCAGTAATATTCCCAGCCAGATCTTCTTAACCATTAAGCATCCCTTTCTGCATGCAGCGCCTTAACGGACCCGCACATACAAACCGTATAAACAGCAAGCAAGTCCCAACACTGACAGTAACATCACTGAATTTACCAACGTTGAATTACGCTGGCCAAAAGGCACAAATGGCTGCTCAGCTTCACTGCACGATTGTGTATAGGGCTCAAACGCTAACCCCTGTGCCTGACATTCGCGCATCGCACTCAGGTCTTGCCAGAACAGTGTCATTAACACCACCCCGGGTAAAATCAGTAACGCCAGCCCAAGCTTCAGCATCAGTCGTCGCTCACACCGATATTACTGACACCTTCGTTAGCCGCCAGTTCACGTAACTCGGCAATGAATTTAGCATTCGGCTGTTTCACGCTGTTAATGCGGCGTACCACTTCTTCCTGAAAGGCTTCTTCCTGCAACATCATGTCGTGGTTGCTGATCAGCCGAAGTACCTCTTCATCGGACAACTGCGCTTCAGCGGTCACTTCCACGAAAGTTGCCACGCATTCCAGCGACAGGTTGCCGATATTCGCCGCTTCAGCCTGACTGTTATCCAGCAGGCAGCTGACACAGGAGAATAATGCCACCATGGCGTCCAGTGCCGGTGACGCACCGTACATATCAAACTCATCCAGATCCGGCATATTCGCTTCAATATTGCTCAGCTGGACTTCAAAGTTCATTTTTGCACCGGTGTTGCCCAAATGGTTCCAGACACCGTCGAGAATCTGCCGCACCTGTTGCCGGTCACCGAACTCAAGCAAACGGGAAAATAATGCAAAATTCGGATACATACGTTCGGTCAGCGCAACCGAAAAGGCTGTCAGTTGCCAGCCATCCAGGGCTTTGATTTCTTTTTCCAGCATCCACTGTGACATAGCAGAATTCTCTTTGGTTTAAAGTGCCCTATTGTACGGGTATTGGTAGATTTTGCAGCTTTTCAGCGCCAAAACTGCGACTTTTCCGGCCTCAGAACGGGAATTTTACCCGGCAGCGGCAAACTGTACTTTTAATAACCAAGATGCTTAATATTATTCAGTTTTTTCTTGTTATACTGGCCGGTAAATTTTCCAAAAGACGCGTTCCTATGAAAAGTAACTTCATGGTTAAAGCCATCAACTGTCTCGACGGTCTGAGTGAATGTATTGGCCGTACCATTTCCTGGCTGACACTGGGCATGGTGATTGTCACCTTTGTTGTCGTTGTCATGCGGTATGTTTTCGAAGTCGGCAACATCCAGCTGCAGGAATCGGTCATCTACATGCACAGTTTTGTTTTCCTGCTCGCCGCCGGATACACCCTGAAACATGACGGTCACGTCCGGGTGGATATTTTCTACCGGCCACTGGGGGAACGCGGAAAAGCCATCATCAACATCATCGGCACCCTGCTTCTGTTATTCCCTGTCGCAGGGTTTATTTTGTGGATCTCCTGGGATTATGTCGCCTTCTCCTGGAAAAACCTGGAAGGTTCACAGGAAGCCGGTGGCATTGAAGCACTCTATATCCTCAAAGCCAGTCTGATTGTGATGCCGGTACTGATGATCCTGCAGGGGCTGGCAGAGCTGATGCGCAACCTGTTAGTGCTGACTGGCGACGGTCACCTGTTAAAAACTGATGATCTGGAGCACCCGTTATGATCGCTGAACTGCTGCCTTTGCTGTTATTTCTGGGCGCAATTATTGTCCTGCTGCTGGGATATTCAGTGGCCTTCTCGCTGGCGGGCACCGGCCTGATTTTCGCTGCCATCGGTATCATGACAGGTACTTTCGAACCGCAATTTCTGGAAGCAGTGCCGAACCGGATTTTCGGTATTATGAACAATACGGTACTGATCGCCGTACCGCTGTTTGTCTTCATGGGGGTGATGCTGGAACGTTCTAAAATCGCCGAAGACCTGCTAGATACCATGGCCGCACTGTTCGGCCCGTTACGGGGCGGGCTCGGTATTTCTGTCACTGTCGTAGGCATGTTACTGGCCGCCAGCACCGGTATCGTAGGGGCTACAGTAGTCACTATGGGTCTGCTGTCGCTGCCCACCATGCTGCGCCGCGGCTATGACCCGGGCGTTGCCACCGGCACTATCTGCGCCTCCGGTACTCTGGGCCAGATTATCCCGCCCTCTATCGTGCTGGTACTGCTCGGTGATGTCATTTCATCCGCCTATCAGCAATCCCAGCTGGACCGGGGTATTTTCTCACCGGAAACCGTCACCGTTGGCGACCTGTTTCTCGGTGCACTGATCCCCGGCCTGATGCTGGTCGGTGCCTATATTCTCTATCTCGTCGGTAAAGCCATCTTCCAGCCACACACCGTGCCGGCAATTCCGCAGGAAGAACGTTCCGCCATGGATAACATGTTCCGCCGGGTATGTTCAGCGCTGTTACCGCCGATACTGCTGGTAGGTTTGGTACTGGGGTCTATTCTGGCAGGCTGGGCAACCCCGACTGAAGCAGCTTCTGTAGGCGCGGTAGGTGCCATTTTGCTGGCGCTGATGCGCCGCTGCCTGACGCTGGGCATCTTAAAAGAAGTCATGCAGACCACCACCCAGGTCAGCTCCATGGTCTTCATCATTCTGGTGGGCGCATCAATATTCTCGCTGGTCTTCCGTGGTTACGGTGGCGACGATCTGGTGCGGGAATTCCTCACCGACCTGCCCGGCGGTGTGTTCGGTGCCGTTCTGCTGGTGATGCTGGTCATTTTCCTGCTCGGCTTCTTTCTGGACTTCATTGAAATCACCTTTGTGGTGGTGCCGATCGTCGCGCCAATCCTGTTATCCATGGGGCTGGACCCGATATGGCTGGGCATTATGATCGCCATCAACCTGCAGACATCATTCCTGACTCCGCCATTTGGCTTCGCGCTGTTTTATTTACGGGGCGTGGCGCCGGCCAGTATTACCACCATGCAGATTTACCGGGGTGTTATCCCGTTTATACTGATTCAGCTACTGGCACTGATCGCTATTGCACAGTGGCCGGCACTGGCCACCTGGTTACCGACACTTGTATACGGATAAACACACCTGAGGGAAAAGCATGACTGCTAAAGCAACCGGAATTTGCATACTTGCCAGTCTGTTTATCAGCCTGACAACCCACGCGGCGGATACCGACGCCTGCTTAAGCAGTTTTAAAGCAGGCCAGTTAGAAGCCGCCAGAATCCAGTGTGAACCACTGGCGAATCAGGGCTTTCCGGAAGCCAATTTCATCATGGCACGGATCATCACCAATACGCCGCCGGTGGATTACCCGAAAGTAATCTACTGGCTGCAGCGGGCGACCGAACTTGATCACGGAGAAGCGGCCTATAACCTCGGCATTGCCTACCAGACCGGTACCGGTATCACAAAAGATCTGCCAAAAGCCATTCACACTTATCAGCGTTCAGCTGAACTGGGCAACGCCAAAGCGCAGCGAAACCTGGGACTCATGTACAGTGCGGGTATCGGCACCGAACAGGATTATGCCAAAGCCTTTGAGTATTTCACGGCATCCGCCAATGCCGGAGAATCTACCAGCCAGTACAACCTGGGCATTATGTATCTGCAGGGCACCGGTACAGAACGTAACCCGGGGCTGGCGCAGGAATGGCTGACCCGGGCCGCCGGAAACGGTGACAGCAACGCACAGATGACCCTCGGTGTGCTCCTCCAGGACAGCGATCTTAACGCCAGCCTGCTGTGGTACAACCGGGCGGCAGAACAGAATAATCCCTATGCTCTCTATAATCTGGCCATTCTTTACTGGAAAGGCGAAAAACTGGAAAGAGACCCACAACGGGCGGCATTTTTTGCCCGAAAGGCCGAACAGCAGGGACACACTAAAAGTGCCGGGTTGCTGAAACAGATCAATCGTCAGACAGACCTTACAACTCAGCCTGTCATTGCCCCTGCAACGCTGGCTGCCAGTACAGGGCTACGTGACAACAACTGGATCATGCAGCAGCCTAAGCGTGAATACTTTGCCCAGCTGACCCAGCTGAAAACCCTGCAGGAAGTTGAGCCTTACCTGCGCCAGCACGGGCTGACCGGACGGGTGGATTATTTCCCGGCAAAAAGCAAATTAGGCGAGGTTTATATCCTGATTTTCCGTGGCGGATTCGACGGTGTCGTCAGCACCCGGACGGGCATGCGGGGGACAATTCCGGAAAGAATCAGCAAAGATGCCTGGATACGCACCTTTGAATCCCTGCAAAACGGCATAAAACAATAAACACGGCCTGATTGCCGGGGTATAATGCCGCAATAACTAATCTGCCGGGATGCGACATAGTTCAGCCCCTGCAGTATTCCCCCTGGCAGCTTTCTCTGCAGGCCCCATACACCGGTTTCTGGAGTAGCGCGCGAATGCGTCTTTTTACGTCTGTCATTGCTGTATTTGCCCTGCTGCCAGCGCTGAGCCTGGCGGCTGTACAGCCGGCGCAGGACGCTTGCCGGGAAGCCTTCCAGACCAACATTGTGGACGCAGCCCTGGCTGCCTGTGAAGCACTGGCTGAAAAGGGGGATGGCGAAGCGGCCTTTTTCGCTGCCCGGACCTACAGCCTTCACTTTGATGATTTTCAGAGCCAGGCCAATGCCCTGAAATGGCTACAGGTCGCCCGTCAGGCTGGCCTGGCTGAAGCCGGTTATTATCTCGGGCTCGCATACCAGCATGGTCAGGGCACGGGAATAGACCTCAGCAAAGCCATTGACGCCTACCGGTTTGCCGCTAACCTTAATAACCCGCATGCTCAGCGTAATCTCGGCATGCTCTATAAAGAAGGCAACGGTGTCCCCAAAGACGGTGCTAAAGCATTTGAACTGATCAGCCGCTCCGCGAAAGCAGGTATTATCGACAGCCAGCTCACCGCCGGCGTCATGCTGCTGCGCGGTGAAGGGGTCGAAAAGGATGAACGCCTTGGCCACAGCTGGATAAAACAGGCCGCCGTTGCCGGCAATCAGGACGCGCAGCTGGCACTGGGCATTATGTATTCCGACCTGGATATCGGTGCCAGCATTAACTGGTATGAACAGGCCGCCGCACAGGATAATCCGTATGCGCTGTACCATCTGGCTATTCTCTACCTGAAAGGCTTACGGGTACCTCAGGACTTACAGAAAGCCCGGGAATATGCCCGCCAGTCTGCAGAGCTCGGCCACCTTTCAAGTTCCACCCTGCTGCAATCCATTGATGAGCGTCTTGCACGGATATCCCCGGAAGAACGGGCCGCCAAAGCCGAACAGGAAGCCGCTAAACCGGTACTGACCGACAAACTGAAGTCAGAACTGATCCCGCAGCCTAAGCAGCCCCCAAAAGTAAAAGCCGTTGTTAAAACCACAACGCCGCCGACACCGGCAAAAGCCGCCGCACCGCCTAAGGCTCCGAAACCGGCCAAGCCAGCTAAACCGGCCAAAGCCCCCAAGGTCACCGTGGCTGCTGCCAAAACCACTCTGACAGCTGACAAAGCAACTGAACAAAAACAACAGCCAGCAGCAAAGGTATCCACCCAAAACCTGACCTCCGGTAAATCTCTGACCCGTATCAGCAAGCCGGCACCGGCAACTGCCGCACAGGTATCCGGGCTGCAAACTCTGGACTGGATACTGCTACAGCCGGGCAAAGAATATCTCACTCAATTGGTGCAGTTAGCGACTCTGGAACAAGTGGACGCGTATATTCGTCAGTATAAACTGCGCGGCAAAGTGGTCTATTTTCCGGCCCGCACCCAGCTGGGAGATGTATATATCGTGCTGTTCAGAACCGGCGTTACCCGCATCAAACAGGCCCGGATAATCAGTCAGGAAGTGTTACCCGCCAGCCTTGTTAAAAACGCCTGGATCAGACCCTTTAATTCATTACAGAAAGCGGTTCGCCCCACAGAATAACCTCAGGACAGGGAGCGTTTATGCAATACGGATTATTACTGCTCGCCATTGCTGCCGGCTTTATGCTGCCCATTCAGGGCGCACTGAATGCCCGGCTCGGCGGTTTAATGGATCATCCGATGCAGGCGACGCTGATCTCATACATCGGTGGGCTGATCGCGTGCTTACTGGTGCTGTTTTTCGTTCAGCGCAGCGTACCGGAAATCCGTAAACTGACAGAGATTAACTGGTATCTCTATTGCGGTGGTTTTCTGGGCGCGGTATTTGTCAGCGCCATGCTCTACCTGATGCCTAAAATCGGTATCGCCAACATGCTGGCCGCCGCCATTGTCGGCCAGTTAATTATGTCCACCGTGCTCGATCATTTTGGCGCGCTGGGCAACCCGCAGATTCCGGTCAATACGTCACGGATCATCGGAATTATTCTACTGTTGGCGGGCCTGTATTTTATTCAGCGATCCCGGTCTGTGATCTGAATTGCGGATATAAAAAAGGCCGCTTGCGCGGCCTTTTTTTGCATTTCTGAACACTTACAGGGAACGGGCGTTAAGGTATGCCTGCTCAGAAACGGCATGCCATTTCTTCGCCTGATCGCGGAATTTAACGAAAGAATCGAACACTTTCTTCGACATTGGATCTTTCGCCGCTTCTTCAGCCACCACCTGGTCAGACAGATCTTTCATCTGAATCAGAACTTCATCCGGGAACTTACGCAGCTCTACATTGTGCTCGTTCACCAGTTGCTCCAGTGCGTGGTTGTTCTTCGCAGTGAAGTCAGCCAGCATATCCTGGTTTGCAACACGGATCGCGTTACGGACAATCGACTGCAGGTCAGCCGGCAGTTTCTCAAACGCTTCCTTATTGATGAAGGTTTCCAGCGTGGTACCCGGCTCATGCCAGCCAGGGTAGTAG
This sequence comes from uncultured Oceanospirillaceae bacterium, assembly GCA_937138495.1. Lineage (GTDB taxonomy): Bacteria > Pseudomonadota > Gammaproteobacteria > Pseudomonadales > Balneatricaceae > Amphritea. The sequence continues at coordinate 81,853 of CAKZPE010000032.1, read as the reverse complement.
TAATATTTCGCTGCTTTATGCAGACCAAATGCCAGATCGTTATACGGACCTACCCACTCAGTCGCATCAATCGCACCGGACTGCAGTGACGGGAAGATCTCACCGCCTGGCAACAGTACAGGGGTACCGCCGGCGCGCTTCAGTACTTCACCGCCCAGACCCGGGATACGCATTTTCAGACCTTTCAGGTCTTCTACGCTGTTGATCTCACGGTTAAACCAACCGCCCATCTGCACACCGGTGTTACCCGCCGCGCCCGGAATCAGACCAAACTCCGCATAAACTTCTTCCCACAGCTCCATACCGCCGCCGTGGTACAGCCAGGAGTTCATTTCCTGCGCTGTCAGACCAAAAGGTACCGCAGCAAAGAACTGTGCCGCTGTTGATTTGCCCTTCCAGTAATATGAAGCGCCGTGACCCAGTTCTGCAGTACCGCGGGATACCGCGTCAAAAATTTCCAGTGCGCCAACCAGCTCTTTCGCACCGTATACTTTAACGGTGATACGGCCGCCGGACATTTCACCGATCAGTTCTGCCAGCTTGTTTGCGCCGGTACCCAGGCCCGGGAAGTTCTTCGGCCAGGTGGTGACCATTTTCCATTCAATCGGTGCAGGCTTTTCAGGCATCGCCGGTGCGGGTGCCGCTTCCGGCTTACAGTCAGCAACCGGTGCTTTTTCTTCCGTACAGGCTGCCAGACCTACCGCTGCCGCCCCCAGACCGAGGACTTTAACTATCTCACGACGTTTCACGTTGTTCTCCCTTTCCATGCCAGTCTGCGCAGCAGATTATATGCAGCAACCACACCGCAGCAGGCGGACTCAATTATGCAGTTATTATTATTCACTCAGGGAAAATAGCACGCAGCCATATTTGCTGCAATTTCAATCAGTAACCAAAGTACGAACAGACCTTCTGGGGTTTTCAGCGGATAGATTATAGAATGGCGTTTTTATTGATATACTCCCTGAACACCCATCATCCTGAAGAGGTCGGACGTTGCAGTCTCTGAATCTTTTAAAATCGATTGCTGATGCTAAGAGCAACCTGCGTAAATCAGAACAGAAAGTCGCTGATTACGTACTGGAGAACCCTTCCGAGGTCATCCATATGCGCATTGTCGATCTGGCTTCAGAAGCAAACGTCAGTGAGCCAACGGTAGTACGTTTCTGCCGGGCACTGAACTATGACGGTTTTCAGGACTTTAAACTCACCCTGGCACAGGGGCTGGCGAGTAACGCCAACTTTGAACAGTTCTCCCTGAACAGCAAAGATACCGTCAGCGAGTTTAAACAGAAGATCTTCGACTCAACCGTCGGCAACATGATGCGGGTCCGGGAAGAACTGGATTCCGATACACTGGAATCCGCCATTAACGCCATTGCCAAAGCTGGCCGGGTAGAACTGTATGGGTTTGGTGCCTCGGCACCGGTATGTGACGATGCCCAGCACAAATTCCACCGTCTGAAGATTTCTGCATCGGCCTATTCAGATCCGCACATGCAGATGATCTCCGCCACGACTCTGAGTAACGACGATGTGGTTATCGCGATTTCCCAGACCGGCCGTACCAAGGATTTGCTGCACGCGATCAAACTGGTAAAAGCAGCCGGAGCAACGGTCATTTCTCTGTGTCCGAGCAATACACCGCTGTCGGCACTGGCGAATATCTCTATCCATATCGATCTGGAAGAAGATAAAGATCTCAGTACCCTGATGTCCTCCCGGGTCGTTCACCTGGTGGTTATCGACGTACTGGCCGTCGGGGTTGCCATGAAGCTGGGCCCGGGTCTGCTGGATCACCTGAAGACTATCAAACGCAGCCTTAAAAGCCTGCGTCAGAACGACAAACGTCTGCCCATTCGCAAGCCCGGGCTGTAATCATTCAGCCATCTTTCCGTCATCGTTTTATCACCTGCCCCTGCTAATCTGCCGGTCGCTGATCAATGCCCGTTCCCAGCCAGGCTGAGGACGGGTGTTTGAAAATTGTACAATAATCGTATTAAACTATTGCCGTGCATTTCAGCAGCCACTCTCTGGTATCTGATCTATACAATCAAACCAGAGGGCCAGATTGCTTAGAGAAAGAGTATAGGAGCGAGTGCTATGCAGATACGTAAAAGTCAGGACCTCAACGAACTGCAAACAGAAATCTTCGATCTGATAGTCGGCATCGAAGAAGAAGAGCAACAGGCGCGACAGAAAGTCGCCAGCAAGCGGTCACTTCTCGCGCGACGCGCAATTGAAGATCATCGCGAACAAAAAGCATTAGTCAGCGAAATCGATGATGAGCACTGGTTCGATGATCTGTAATCCGATCAGCCGTATCTGAACCACCCATACCTGACAGCCCCGTCAGGGGCTGCAACCTCTCAGGCAGATCTAAGCGTCACTGTCCGGCGCAAACATCGCAATCACTTCCGCTTCGGTCATACACGTCGTCTTATTGGCGAACGCGTAATAGTCTGGCTTGTGGTCGATAAAGATCTGATGATCCAGTACCAGCCCTTCGGTATCGGAAAACAGTCCCACCGGCATAATGTACTGGCCCGTCTGGCGCATCCGCCAGAACAGATGCGTACCACAGCGCTGACAAAATCCCCGCTCGGCCCAGTCAGACGAAGCAAAGGTCGCCAGACTGTCACCGTCCAGCGCCACTGCCGTCCCACAATCCACCGCCAGCAAAGGTCCGCCGCCCCATTTACGGCACATCCCGCAGTGGCAGACGCCCACCTGTGAATCCAGCTGAGCAACCTTTACGCTCACCCCGCCACACAGACAACTGCCCTGCTGATCAGCTAACTTACCCATAGCTCTCTCCCTGTTTACAGTCCGGTTCAGTGCTCAGGGTAAAGAATATTCAACGGAACTGAACGGCCACCTTCCAGTACAACGGCAGCATGTTCGCGTTTTAACTCCCGGGGCTCTGAAACCCCACAGGAGTGGGCAATCATTGCCACCTGATGAACCAGATTGTCATGATAATTACGCACCCGTACCGCTTTATCCGTCGGCACCAGCCCGCGTTGCAGATCTTTATTATGGGTGGTAATTCCGGTTGGGCAACTGTTCTTATTACACTGCAGCGCCTGAATGCAGCCCAGTGCGAACATAAAGCCCCGCGCCCCGACGACAAAATCCGCCCCCAGGCACAGTGCTGCACCGACATCCGTCGGGTTAATACACTTACCGGAGGCGACTATTCTGATCCGTTCACGCAAGCCGTGCATCACCAGTTTATTCACCAGTAACGGTAAGCTTTCTTTTAATGGCAAACCCACACTGTCCATCAGCGGCATCGGAGCAGCACCGGTACCGCCATCACTGCTGTCTATTGTGATGAAGTCCGGGGCCTGTTCGATACCTCTGGCAATGACTGCTTCGCAGAACTCATCCAGCCAGGTCGTTGAACCTAACACCAACTTGAACCCTACCGGTTTACCGGTCACCTCCCGGATGTGATTCACCATATCCAGTAAATCATCGATAGATGCAATATCTGGGTGCCGGTTCGGGCTGATAGACGCCTCCCCTTCCGGGATACCGCGAATGGCAGCAATTTCAGCACTGACTTTCTCAGCGGGCAACATACCACCTTTGCCGGGCTTGGCGCCCTGGCTGAGCTTAATCTCAAACATCCGCACCTGTTCAATGGCCGCTTTCTCGCGGAGTTTTTCATCACTCAGCCGGCCTTCCAGATCACGCACACCGTATTTGGCGGTACCGATCTGGCAGACAATGTCGCAGCCGCCTTCCAGATGATACGGCGAAATTCCGCCCTCACCGGTATTCATCCAGCAGCCGGCTTCCCGGGCACCATTCGCCAGTGCCAGCACCGCAGGCTTAGACAACGCGCCAAAACTCATCCCGGAAATATTAAAAAATGATTTGGCGTCAAAAGGAATGGCACAGTGCGGGCCGATCCGTAATGAGCGCGTGGTAACGGCATCTTCAGTCAGGGTTGGGAAGGGACAATTCAGGAAATAATAGGTGCCGGGAATCCGTAAATCACGGGTGGAACCAAAGGCAATGGTATCTTCAACATTCTTTGCCGCCCGGTATACCCAGCTGCGCTGCGCCCGGTTAAAGGGCATTTCTTCCCGGTCCTGAGCAAAGAAATACTGCCGGAAAAACTCACCTAAATGCTCAAATACATAACGGAAGCGGCCAAACAAAGGATAGTTACGGCGAATGGTCTGGGTCGTCTGATGTTTATCTACCTGATAAATCACCACACAGGCAAGCAGGCCTGCCACGAAAATAAACAAAAGGATACCACCCAGTATTGCGACAAAGTTGATCGCAAAACTACTTATCGGATCAAGCATAGAGAGTCCTCACCTTATTATTTTTCTAACCGGCGTTTTAATCACCTTACTCTTTTTTACCCACTTGAAAGCCCTGCCACAAGGGTTATCAACCACTTATGCCTCTCAAGCTGTGTAAATTATTCTCCTTTCTTTTCCGGAAACCAGGCTGAAAATTTCCCCCGAAACATATCAGTCGTTACAAAATTCCTGATGATATACACATATTTGCTGTAACTCGGCGCTGCTCAGCGCTTCATTTGTCAGGCCACAGTGATGCCCGTCCTCATTGCAGCATAAATGCTGACAGCTGTGACAGGCCCCGAATACTTTATGGCCATTGGCCTGCTGAAGCTGCCGTAACAGTATATCCAGCGCCTGACGCACCTGCTCACTCTGCGACTCACCTAACAGGGTTTGTCCCGCCTGCCAAAGAGCCGACTGACGGGCAGCCGCATCTTTACCTGTCGGGGTTAGCTGTAAATGGCTTTTACGCTTATCAACCGGGTCAGGTTGCTTAATCAGATACCCTTTCTTTACCAGCAAGGCAACGGACGTGGATACCGTGCCCTTGGTCTGACCCAGGAACTCCGTCAGCACCAACAGTGAATCACTGTAGCGGTTACACCGCTCCAGATAATAAAGAATCTGCAGGTGAATCTGCTGTAACCCCAGCTCTGAAGCAAGCTTGCGCTGCTCTCCGCGCTGAATGTTAAACAACGCTTCCAGATAATCCGTAATGTCGTGATGAATCATATAAAACCTGCTCCGGCGCGCATGAACGCCCGCCTGATACGCCTGTAAGTAACTCAAAGCATGGTAATGCCATTAAATTTGCCGGGCAATAAAAATAGTTCTTTATCGAAACTTTATTGACAGATGCATAATACTGCCAATATTATAGTTTCGAATCGAAACTTAATTATCGGAACTTTTACTATGAAACTACAATTCATCACTCCCACGCTCCACGGTGTACTCGACTATGCTGCCGCTATCGCACTGATTCTGGCACCACAGGTTCTTAGCCTGCAGGATGACTCCGTTCTGGTTTACTGGTTTTCAACAATCGCCGGCGCCGGGCTCATCCTCTATAGCCTGTTTACAGATTATGCCCTCAGCCTCAAAGGCATCATCTCCTACAGGGGTCATCTGATACTGGATTCAGCCGCCAGCGCCAGCTTTATACTGCTGGCCCTGACCCATGAAGGCACCACCCTGAGCATGCTCTATTGTCTGGTTATGGGGGCGGGAGTAATTGGTGTTATTGCACTGTCTGGCCCCCAGGAGGAAACACCCGTGCAGGCAGCGGCTGAATAAATCAGCTATTCGTCAGCATGAAGGCAGACAACAGAAACAGAAAAGCCCTGTTAAACAGGGCTTTTACCGTTAAGTGATCGGTTACCGGTCAATCACCGGCAGCGTTGGCCAGGCCCGTTTATGCAACATTTCACAGCCATTGGCTGTAATCAGAATATTCTCTTCATGCACCATCATCTTACCCGGCGCAAAAGTCATCCCCGGCTCCAGTGTAAGGATCATGCCTTCTTTCAGCACCACATCACCGCCTTCCACATTGGATGGCCATTCGGTCAGTTGCATACCTAACCCATGCCCCATACGGCCAACATCGTTACCCAGTGCTCCGGCATCTTCCAACACATTCCACATGGCCTGCCAGACATCACCGGTGGTACGGCCAGGCGCAGCAGTCCGCAGACCCGCTTCGGTTGACTCATACACCGCTTCGTACGCCATATGCGTTTCCTGATCCACCCGACCAAAGGCAAAGTTACGGTCATAATCGCTGAAATAACCGTCGAAATTGGCACCGGTATCAATGATCAGCACATCACCCCGCTCCAGCAGACGGTCTGTTGGCCCCATAATTATGTTGTCATAGCCCCCCTGACCGGATGCAGAAATCAGATACGGACAGGCATCAGCACCCAGCCTCAGCATTTCAATGTGCATGGCCTTGCAGGCTTCGCGCTCGGTCATACCGGCTTTCAGATTGGCATACAGATAATCGAAACCTGCTGCCGTTACTTCACAGGCAAAACGGGTCTTGGCGATTTCAGCGGCAGATTTCACACTGCGCACATCCCGGACAAGTGTTGCCACATCAACCAGTTCATGCTGACTGAGCATATCCTGCAGCATTTTGAAGTTGGCCGCAGGCATCCGTAAATGGGTTTCCGGCCCCAGCATGGCACCGATCTTCATATGCCGCTTAGCACTGTCTTTCAGCGCACCGGCTAACTGGCTGATGCCATCATCTTCTGGCCGGGGTGCTGGCCAGCTACGCACATCTTCCACCCAGGTATCATCAAAACCGGCCACACCGATTTCAGGCACCACGGCAATGGGCAAACCTTCTGCCGGCACCACTAAAAACCATGGCCGGGTCGGGCTTTCCCAGAACTGGGATTTAAAGCCGCTGAAATACCGGAACTCAGGCTCGGTTGAAAAAAACACCGCATCAATACCCTGTGCATTCATTAAGGCCTGCAGCTTAGCGGTACGGTTTTCAAACTCACTGCGCTCAAACCCACGGGGCGGAGCAATCAAACTCTTGGTCATAAAATCTTCTCTCAATACCTGCCGAATCAATCGCCAAATGCCAGGTCACGCAGTAACAGGGCAATGTCCGGGAAGAAAATCAGCAATGCAGACATCAAAAACAAAATCAGAATAAAGGGCAAGGTGCCACGAATCACTTCAAGATACGGCTTATTAAAAATAGCAATCGCCGTAAAAATGTCACAGCCAAACGGCGGCGTTGCCGAGCCAATGGCCATTTGCAGGGTGATCATCACACCTACCAACACAGGGTCCAGGCCAACATCGCCGATAATAGGTACAAAGATAGGCGTCAGAATCACCAGCACCACCAGTGAATCCACAAACATACAGCCGACAAAGAACGCCAGCGCGATGACAAAGAGTACGTACTCTTTCGAGGCATCTTCCAAATTCAGCGGTGCCAGCAATTCCTGAGGAATCTGCTCAAAAGAGATGTACCAGGAGAATGCCTGCCCCATGCCCACCAGAATAAAGACCACAGCGGTAATCAGGCCGGTACTCAGGGCCGCATCAATCACGTCACGGTGATCCAGTTCACGGTAGATCACACATTCAACAATGATGGCATACAGCACAGAGAAGGAAGCCGCTTCCGTTGGCGTCACGGCCCCGGAATAGATCCCCCCTACAATCAGCGCCGGGAAGCCCAGTGGCAACAGGGCTTTTTTGATCGACTGCAGCTTTTCGCTCCAGGTGGTTTTTTCCACCAGCGCAATGCTATCTGCGTGATACACGCTGTATGCATAGCAATACGCCGAAAACAGCAGCGCCAGCACAATCCCCGGGCCGATACCGGCAATGAACAGCTCACCCACACTGGTGTTGGCCAGGGTACCGTAAAGAATCAGGCCAATACTCGGCGGAATCAGAAAGGCGATATCACTGGCGTTGATGATCAGCGCCATCACAAAACTGTCTTTATAGCCCGCCTGCAGTAGCTTGGGCCGCATGATCTGGCCAACAGATACAACCGTCGCCTGCGTCGACCCGGACACCGAGCCAAACAGTGTGCAGCTGATACAGGTGGTAATCGGTAATCCGCCCCGGCGGTGGCCCACAAAGGCTTCAATCAGCCCCAGCAGGTTATGTGCGGTATGGCCACGGGTCATAATATCGGCCGCCAGAATGAACATGGGCACGGCAATCAGGGCATTCGGCGAAATCCCGGTGACCATCTGTTGAATAATGACCCCGGTATCAATGCCGGAGAAATGCACCAGACCGATCAGTGCCCCAACAGCCAGTGGCACCACCATTGGAAAACTCAGAAATAACAGGATCACCATGGCCGACACCAGCGCAAAGGTAACCACGTAGATGTCCAGCTCACCGGCTATCACATCAGATAAAAACTCAAACAACCCACTCATATCATTCACCAAACCCGTCGATACAACGCTTACATTCAGAAACCACAGTGATCAGTTATCCATCACTTCATGCGACAGATAGATCTCTTCATGGGTCAGGTTCATAAAAAAGGCGATCAGATACTGGATGCCCGCAATGCTCAGGCCCAGCGGAATAACCGCATAGATGATGTATACCGGGAACTGCAGTGCCGGGCTTAAACGGTTGATATCCTTAAGTTCCAACACATAAAACACGGCTTTATACGTCAGATAAAACATCAGGGCAGCGGTCACCACCGAGATCACAATGATGAGCGCTTTCCTGGCCTTAAAGCCCAGCGAATCATAGAGGGCGGTCATGCGGATATTGCGGCCTTTGCGCACCGCATAGGCAAAACCGATAAAGGTAATGGCAACAATCAGAAACTGGTTAAGCTCTTCTGCAAAAAACAGGCTCTTACCAAAAAAATATCGTCCGATAGCGTTAGAGACTGAGTTCAGCATCATCAGCAAAATTGCCCCGCTAACCACCCACTTCTCTATCGATTCAGTCAGAACACTGACGTTATGAAATATCTTTTTCATAAGAACATACCCCTGAAACGGTCCGGCGCTCCCTGCCTCAATACATCTTTACATGCATCCCGCCGGCATAACATCTACACCGGCGGGCAAGAGAGTCACTGATTAAGAAGCGTCTTTCACTTCCTGAATCAGGTTTTGCAGGATCTTCTTCGCACCTTCACGGGCAGAGTCTTTGTCCGCATCGTCATAGGCGTTTTCAACCACGTCGTAGTAAGTCTCATGCAGAGACGTACTCAGGTCTTTAAAGCGGCTGCGCTCTTCAGGGGTCAGGGTTACAACCTTGATATCAGGGCGTTCTGCCAGGATCTTGTCCATGTTTTCCTGGTTGATCTTCAGCTGGTAGTCGTGTGCTGCCTGCTCTGCAGCGGCAATGGCTTTACGTACCATTTCCTGCTTGTCTGCAGACAGACCGTTGAACCATTCGCTGTTGGTAGAAACCGTCCCGACGTATGGCTGCTGGCCCGGGAACATCAGATAATCCTGAACTTCATGCCACTTGGCGTTGTAAATGAAGTAAATCGGGTTAACCATGCCATCAACGGTTTTCAGCTGCAGAGAGCCGTAAACTTCGCCCCAGGACAGAGGGGTAGGAGTCGCACCGAATGTCTTGTAAGTTTCAACCGGAATGGTAGATGTGAAAGTACGGATCTTCTGGCCAGCAAAATCTTCCGGGCTGCGAATTGCTTTGTTTGCCCCCCACACCATCTCACCTTCAGAAATCATGGTTAACAGCTTCAGGTTAACGTTTTCGAAACGGTCAGCCAGATCGTTATAAATGGTCTTGCTGCCGGTCAGCACTTTACGGACCACATCAGTATCAGTGCCCATCACGTAAGGTACGCTGATCGCCTGTACTTCCGGTACGTATGAACCCAGGTGGCCGGTACCCACAGATACAAACTGCACCGTGCCCTTGGCCGTCAGTTCAACGATATCGTTCTCTGTACCCAGCTGGCCGTAGTAATAGATTTTAACGCGGATATCACCGTCAGATTCTTTCTTAATTGTGTCGGCAAAGGTTTGCGCGAAGATATCCTGAACATCTTTTTTGTCTTCTTCAGACGCAAACTTCCAGGTTTCCGCGCTCACACCAAAGCTGATGCCCAGCGCCAACAGAGCCGTTAATAATTTCTTCATTGCTTATATCCTCAAATTTTATTCTTAGAGTTAAGGTAAGGTTGATCAGAAAAAGTTACTTCAGACGGTCTTTCACCAGTTGGATCCAGTACTGTGCGCCGTTACCCAGAATACGGTCATTAAAATCATATTCCGGGTTATGCAGAGCACAGCCGCCCACTGATTCCACACCGTTGCCCATCAGCGCGTAACAGCCGGGCTTTACCCGAAGCATGCTGGAAAAATCTTCTGAAATAGTCAGGGGTAAACAATCCGTTTCAACATTCTCAGCCCCCAGAACGGTGCGGGCCGCCTGAATTGCAAACTGAGTCTGTTCAGGGCTGTTTACAGTGGGATAAAAGGTATTAATCAGTTCGAATGTGTAGCTGGCACCCGCCGCCTGGCAGATTCCGGCCACGATACGCTCCATGCTCTGTTCAATACGCTTTAGGGTATCTTCCGTAAAACAGCGGCAATCGCCTTTAATCACGACCTGTGAAGGAATAACGTTAACGGTGCCGTTTGTGACAAACTCCGTGGCGGACACCACAGCGGTTTCTTCAATGGCACTGAGATTGCGGGACACAATGGTCTGCAGGCCCAGAATAACCTGTGAACCCACCACAATCGGGTCTACCCCCCGGTGCGGCATCGCGGCGTGACCACCGACACCGTCAATCACAATTTCAAAGCTGCTTTCGCTGGCCATCAGTGAACCCGGGCGTACGGTGTAGCTACCTTCCGCCAAACCCGGCATGTTGTGCAGGCCATACACTTCATCAATCTGAAAACGCTCAAACAGACCGTCATCGATCATCGCCTGTGCGCCGCGGCCATGCTCTTCATCCGGCTGGAAAATAAAATGTACCGTACCGTTAAAGTCCCGGTGTTCGGCCAGATAACAGGCAGCGCCCAGTAACATAGCTGAGTGGCCGTCGTGACCGCAGGCATGCATCTGGCCATCATGCTGAGAACGGTGAGCGAAGTGATTTTCTTCATGAATGAACAGCGCATCCATGTCGGCCCGTAAACCGATACTGGTTGCACCCTCACCACACTTCAGTACCCCGACAATGCCTTGCTGGCCAATATTGCGGGTCACGTCGATGCCAAACTCCGTCAGCCTTTCAGCGATAAAATCTGCCGTTAACGGCAGATCAAAGCCGCACTCCGGAAAGCGGTGCAGGTGCTGCCGCCACTCGGTCATCCGGTTTATCAGATTCTGATCTAAAGACATCGTAAAAACTCCAGTGTATTAATTCAGATGCGCGCTCAGTAAACGGCCAAAGCCTTCAACCGGCACGTTATACCCCGCCAGTTTCAGGCTGTGCCAGGCCAGTGCCTGATTGCTGCTGACCACCGGGATATCCAGTGCCTGCTCCACCTGATCAAGCACCAGCGACGCGCGCAGTGCCGTGCAAGAAATGAACATCAGATCTGCATCGGGATCACAGTTTTCAATCGCGGCCTCAGCAATATCCTGCGGGGTGATATAGGTCATCGCGGTATCGTCTTCGAAGCCAAAGCCGGCAATATTCAGAACTTCACAGCCCTGAGACTCAAAAAAGGCTGCCACTTCGGCATTCACCGCTTCGGTGTAAGGGGTAAGAATAGAAATACGTTTGGCAGAGAAACATTCAAACGCGGCCAGTGCTGCGGTAACAGGGTTTGTTACCGGCACCCCGGGGCGGGTTTCATGAACCCGTCGGGTAATCTCGTCAACACCGATGGCCACTGTGCCGGAGGTGCAGGCATAGATAATGGCATCAAGCTCAGTGCCTGGCAGAATCTGATCCGCCGCTGCGCTGATCCCCGGTGCCATGGTACGTAAGTTCTCAATGGTCAGCGGATTAACATTCCGAACCCGGGTGGTAAAGAAGCCAACATCCCGGGGATACATGCGCTGCAGATCCGCTTCAATGTTGAAATCGGTCGCCAGAGAAATAACGCCAATACGTCCGGCTGGAGACAGAACTTCTAATGGCTGACGGAGGCTGACCCGGGTTGATTTAAACATCTTGTTACCACAGCTTCGGATCAGACAATGATGCCGTCTCCGGGTTATTTTTATTGTTCAGGCTATACATCCATATTACGGGGCATGGCTGCATAAATTCCTGCAATAGCTGTGTTGCAATGAAGCTTCACCGCAAAATCTGTAAAATATTGCTGAAATTCACCACTTTGCTGATTCCGTCATTTTCGCTTCATCCCCTGAGTCTGTATCCTTAAGGGGAACGCACAGTTAGTGGAAACACCTCATGACCAAAACAGCGCCGGCCAGCAATATCGACAGCTTCGACCGTAAAATTCTTGAGATCATTCAGGTCTCCAACCGCACCACCTCAGATCAGATTGCCGAACAGGTGGGGCTTTCCCCTGCCGCGGTACAGCGCCGCATGAAACGGATGCGTGAACAAAACATCATCAAAGCCGACATCGCCGTCATCAATCCGAAAGCCGTGGGCCGGGGCGTCACATTACTGGTTCAGGTGACACTGGAACGGGAACGGGCTGATTTGCTGGATGCCTTTAAAAAAGAAATGAAAGTGAATCCTGCCGTGCAGCAGTGTTACTACGTGACCGGCAGCGCAGACTTCATACTGGTGATTACAGCAGTGGACATGGAAGACTACGAAGCCTTTACCCGTGAAGTATTTTTCGACAATCACAACATCCGCAACTTCCACACGAATGTGGTCATGGATTCAGTTAAAACCGGCCTGTCGGTACCTATGTTCGATGACCGGAAGTTTGAAGAGTGAATTTGAAAAACAACAGGCAAAAAAAAGCCCGCAGACCTTCGTCTGCGGGCTTTCAAAATCTGACCGGTGGTTAGCCGACTAACTGCTGATACAGCTCAGGGTCAGTCGCCCCTTCCGTACCAATCACCAGTACTTTACTCTGTGCATCCAGCCCCAGTGCGCTGGCCATATCCGCCTGCTGACGGGCAATAATCGCCGTTGCCAGGCCCGGTACAGCAGACTCACCCGCTTCAATGGCCGGATCAGTTTCGTACCCCTTCGCCAGCAACCGCATGGTTTCAGCAACGGCTTCTTCACTCAGGGTCATGAAATCATCGGCACCGTTAGACAGAATTTCCCAGCCCAGCGCAGACACTTCACCGCAGGCCAGCCCCGCCATCAGCGTATCCAGATCACCACCAACCACCACCGGCTCACCGGCTTTGGCACTCAGCTGCAGGCAATTCGCCTGCTCCGGCTCAACAATGATAAAACGCGGACGGCGCTCACCCCAAAGATCCCAGAAATAGCCGGCAACAGCCGATGCCAGACCGCCCACACCGCCCTGTACAAATACATGGGTCGGAATGTCGCCGCTCAGTTGTTCAACAATCTCGGACAGCATGACGGTGTAACCCAGTGCGACATCCTTTGGAATTTCCATGTAGCCTTCATAGCTGGTATCAGACACGATGATCCGGCCATTGGCTTTAGCTTCGCTATCCGCCTGGCGCACCGATTCATCATAGTTGCCAGTGATACGGATAACTTCCGCACCAAACGCTTCCATCGCCTGCTTACGGCCTTCAGATACATCACGGTGAATGTAGATCACACATCCGCACCCGAACATCTGCGACCCCCAGGCCACAGAACGGCCATGGTTACCGTCGGTCGCACAGCTGACAACGATTTCTGCCAGTTCATCTTTCAGGTGGCCGCCTAACAGATCGCTGATGCTCGGACGCTTGCCTAAGCGCGCTTCCAGTTCATTCTGCAACTGACGGGCAACGGCATACGCACCGCCCAGTGCTTTAAAGCTTTTCAGGCCGAAACGCTGAGACTCATCTTTATACCAGACAGATTCAACCCCGATTGCCGCAGCAACCGCCTTCAGTGCGTGCAGCGGTGTTTCTGCATAGGCAGGCCAGGTTTTAATATCAGCGATAGCCTCTTCCGCACGGGCAACGCTGATCACATCACGCTGCGCGGCAGAATATACATTGTCGCGGCTGGCTGCCGGATTAGAAAAATGGCTCAGGGTACCGTTGAGTTGTAGCATAATCATCGCTGCCTTTTCGGTGCAGTCCCCTCTGATATCGAAAGCAAAAGATATTACTTTCAAAAGGTTACTGCTGATCGTATTTTACCGGTTGTCCCGGATGACACATTCACACGTGCATCAGGCCCAGGCGCTGTCAAAAACCGGTACGGAAAATTGATTATGAAAATTCTACGGAACTCTGCTGCGGAGATTCCTACCATTTAATAAACAAAGAGAAGAATTTCAGCGCAATAAAGAGAATAGTGAGGTAAAACCTCACTTCTCAGAAAAGTATGCCGATGCATGCTGAACACCGGCCCCCCTCAGTAAAATCGCCTTTAAGCCGGCTGTAAAGGCACGTAAATATCCGTTAATAACTCCGTCGGCGCCACTTCCCTGGGATTATTCAGATATTCCTCATAACAGGGCTGGTCTGCCGGTAAACGGCCAGACTGAGGCAGCCAGACACCGTATAGCCACTGATACGCACTGGCCAGATCCGCATAAGGTCCCTGATGGCGCAGCACCGCATAATCACCGGCAGCCAGAGTCTGACGGGCAAATCCTTCCGGCAGCTCAACATCCGCCAGACAACTCATACATGCCATTGAACGTAGATCATCTTCCGCCACACTGCAAGGATCATCGTAGTAAATCGCCAGCATCCGCACCGGCATCCGGTCAGCATGTTGCATAAAAAACCAGCCAAACAGTTTCTCAAACGCATTGCCGATATTCATATATGAACCCTGATGGTTCAGCCCGGTCACTACAACCGCTTCCTGTTGGGTAATTGTGACATCATGCATATTCATTGCACCTTTCTCCATTGCGATACCTGCCGCTGCCTGTACGGCGGCGACAAAAACCGTATGGCTGCCTGCCTGCCGGTAACGGGCCGGGGGCATGCCATACACCTCGCTGAAGGCACGGTTAAATGAAGACAAACCGGCATAACCGGATCCAGCGGCGATTTTATCCATGCTGCGTGAAGAATTTACCAGCTCACCTGCTGCACGGTGCAGCCGTAACCGCTTGACGGTCGCCGCCAGGGTTTCGCCATACACACTCTGATACAACCGGTGCCAGTGGTACGGTGACACACAGGCCACATCCGCCAGCTGATACAGATCCAGTGGTTCATCTAAATGCTGGTAAATGTAATCAAACACTCTGGCAAAACGTTGCTGATAAAGCGTATCCCGACCCTGACTCATTGATAAATATTCTCCGTTAACTACCGACCGCAGGATGCGGCCTGTAACTGTCCTTCAGCGACTGGCTCAATCTAGCACTGTCGGGTTTTGCAATTCTTGCGGTTCTGGAGCGAACCGCTATTCAGGGCGATCAGCAGCAGGGGGATGTTCAGAACGTTCAGCGGTTACAGTACTGCCCACCACCTCACCAGCATCATCTTCAACGTCAGCCACAGGCTGGGATTCGGCCTGAACCGCCCGGTACAACTCACCGGAGGTATAGTAAGACCCGGGGCGGGGCACGAACTGCGGCTTCGCCCGTTTACGCTGGTAATGCTGGGCAGACACCCGCCCCAGGGTAAACAGCGACAACAACCCTGCCGCAACGGCCATGAAGCCAAATAACCCCTGCGGGCCAAACCAACTGATGCCATTACTGCTCAGCAACGGGCCGGCAATCGCACCAATACTGTAACCCACCATCAGTGCGCCGGCGGTTTGCATACGCCGTTCCGGCTTCGCCCAGTCATTGGCATGCGCCGCCGCCAGAGAATAAATGGTGAACGCCAGACTGCCGTATAAAAAACTGCTCGCCAGCAATAGTTCTGGCTTTAGATAGAACTCGACCTGCAGAGCAATCGCCGTACAGATCAGGACTACCAGCCCGGCGACCACAGCAATCACTTTTCGCCGCTCGATCCGGTCAGACAGTTTGCCAATGGGTGTTTGCAACACCAGCCCGCCACAGATTCCCAGCGCCATAAACCAGGAAATCTGCTCAGCACTCAGCTCTACCTGCAAGGCAAATAACGGCCCCATAGTGTTGAACGAGGCGCTGAGAAACCCTGCACAGGCTGCACCGAGAAATCCCACGGGCGTTGTCCGCAGGGTTGGCATAATTTTCAGCGGCTCCGGTGGATCCGGCTGCGGCTCGGCGGTACGGGTCAGCGCGACAGGCACCAGACAAAAAGAAAAACAGATGGAGGCCATTACAAACAGCTGATAACCGCTGGGGTCCTGCAGCAGCAAAAACAGCTGTGCACCGCCGGCCCCCAGATAGTTAACAATCATATAGATCGCCAGTAAGCCCCCCCGGTGCTGGTTACTGACCCCGGCATTCAGCCAGCTTTCGGTAACCATCAGCAAACCCGCCATGGCAAAGCCGGATACCAGCCGTAACCCAAACCAGAACACCGGATCAGTCCAGAGCATATGTGCCAGGGGGATCATTGAAATAATTGAAGCAAACACGCTGAAGGTACGGATGTAGCCCACCCGGTCTACCAGATAGCCGGTATAACGGGCGCCGAAAAACAACCCGATAAAATAACCACTCATGATGATACCGGTCAGCTCGGTGGAAAAACCTTCCAGATTACTGCGCAGACTCAGCAGGGTCATAAACAGACCATTGCCGATCAGCAGGCAGCCGTGGCTTAACAGCAGTGCAGAAACCCGTTTCAGTAACTCGCCCATGGTGGCCTCAGTGTATTGGCGGGAAAAATCATCCGGTGATCAGGCTATTCTGGCTTAGCCCCCGGAGATTCACCAGTACTTTACACGCAAATTTATGCCCTGCCGACGGGCCTGTCGCACCCCACTAAAAAACCGGGTAATCAAAGCCGGACACAGCGGCCCAAAAGACTCAGAATACCAGTGGAATAGCCTGCTGCTCCGCCCGCAAGGTCAGGCCCGTACAGGCTTCATCATGAGGAATCACCTGCACCAGTTCTGCTTTATGTAAACCTGCTTTACGGCAAATATCATAGGCCTGGGTGATGTTTTGGCAGGTCATAATATCGCCCTGATCATTTTCCAGCAGAGCTTTCATGGGCACATGATTATCATCACCGGGATATTCATACTGGCATTCCAGCACCAGCGGGCTGCAACCGGATTCGATAAAACGCATGTTGGTCACCGCGCCGGCCCGGGCCAGGCGGGTAAATTGGGATATCTGCATACTAACCTCCTGCCGGCAGGGCCTGCGGAGGTTATTGAGGGCATCTGTCAGCGCAGATCCTTACAGGCAATTTGCTGCAGGGCTTCACGGTTGATGATTTCAAAAACCCCGGCATGCTGCTCTACCAGACTGTCGTCTTCCAGCTCACCAAGGGCAATACTTGCCGTTGGCCGGGACATACCCGTCAGTTTAGCCAAATCTGCGTGAGTCAGCTTCAGCAGGTTCACGGCCGTTGCATCCCTGGCCGCGGCAATCCGGTTTTTCTCATCCAGTTCCAGTAACTTGCGGGCCAGACGGCTACGGGCATCTTTAAACACCAGATCCTCAATACTGAAGCGGGCCCGGTCGGAACGCCGCTCTACCTGCTGACTGACCTCCAGGCTGAATTCACCGGAACGGTGCATCACTTCCAGAAAGACCTCCCGGGAAACCTTAAGCACCAGCCCGGCCTCAACCACTTCTGCAAAACTGCGCCGCTGACGCTCTCCCAATACGGCAAGTTCGCCGAAGATTTCCCCCGGTTTAATGAAACCAAATGTAAATTCGCCGCCATTCGAAGAGGTTCGGAAAATTCTCACCAGGCCTTTTTCCAGCAGATACACCGCATCAGCTTCCAGATTCGGGGTAAACACCATTTCCCGGGGGGAAAATTCCAGCACCCGTGACGCACAACGCAGGGTTTCCTGATCATCCGCCGAAAGACGGTCCAGCCAGTTCAGTGATTCCAGGTGCCAGTGACTCAATTTACTTCTCCGTGTTAGCTATCTAACAGATTGCAGAATGACGCCCGCCTAGGATAGCGCTTCAGGCATCAGAAAGTGAATACACCCCGGTGCCACTTAACGTAAAACGCGATATGGAAAGAGTGTAACTGTCATGAATCTGAAGAAAATTGCTGCCCCTCTGACTGCTGCTTTGCTGAGTACCGGTGCCACTGCAGTCATGGCCGGGGCCGATGAAACCGTCACCGTTGTCGATACCTATACCTGCGATCAGCTGGTCGCACTGGAGTACGAGAATGTCCCTACGGCGGTGTACTACATCGAAGGCTTTTCTGATGCCAACGGCAGCCCGGAAGAGGTCACTGAAGAAGACTTTGTATCGGTACCGGTCGAGCGGGTTTACAACTACTGCTATGCCAACCCGAACGTAACTGTCAGCGACGTCATTGACCGGTTCGACGACGAAGCCTGATTCCCTCAAAGCCCTGTTTGCCTGTCAGGCGCGATCCCCCGGATACAGGGGAAGCTGTATCCGGAACCTCTTCACCCCGAGTGCGTCCTGACAGGCCCTTCTTACACAAAGGTGTCCCATGTCTATTGTCAGAAAAACCCTGTTAATTTCCGGTCTGAGCCTGTGCAGTGCCGGCCTGATGAGCTTACCTGTTAACGCTGCTGAAGCCGTTCACTGGGATTACGGTAACGAACGGGGCCCCGGCCAGTGGGCCGAACTGGATAATGCCTACCAGGCCTGCGGCAACGGTAAAAACCAGTCCCCGGTCAACCTGCACAGCAGTCTGGAAACTGAGCTTCCTGCTCTGACGTTCAACTATAAGCCCGGCGCTGAAAAAGTCTTTAACAATGGCCATACCGTCGAAGCGGACTATATGCCCGGCAGCCAGCTCAGCCTGAACGGCAACCGCTACACCCTGCGTCAGTTCCATTTCCACAGCCCCAGCGAAAATACCCTGAATGGCAAGCACTTCCCAATGGAAGCCCATCTGGTACACAGCGATGCTGCCGGTAATCTGGCCGTCGTTGCGGTCATGTTTAATGTCGGTGAAGCCAACCCGGTGCTGTCACAAATCTGGCAGCAACCGCTCACCAACGGCGAAGTCAGTGAAATGGAAACCGCCGTCAGCGCCAGCGGCCTGCTGCCGGCACAGCAGGACTACTATCGCTATAATGGCTCCCTGACCACGCCCCCCTGCACAGAAGGGGTACGCTGGCTGGTAATGAAGCAGCCAATGACCCTGTCAGAACCCCAGCTGGAAAGCTTTAAAGGCATGCTGAACGGCCCCAATAACCGCCCGGTGCAGCCGTTAAATGCCCGTCAGATACTCCAGTAAATACCTGCTCTCCACCCGGCCCGGAATGACGGGCAGGTGGCATCATTCAACCGGTAGCCTTTAATGAATCCAGCCATGTTTATCAGCCTTGCCTGTGGGGCAACTCTGGGTGCTGCGTTACGCTGGTGGCTCAGCGTTAAACTCAATCACTTTAATGAACACCTGATCATAGGCACCCTGCTGGCTAATATGCTGGCCTGTTTACTGCTGGGTCTGTATCTGGGCAGCGGCAGCGAAAAAAGCTATCTGTCGCCGTTAATAAAACTGGCCTTTGTCAGTGGCTTTCTTGGCTCCCTGTCGACCTTTTCAACCTTCATCGGCGAAACTCATCATCATCTGGTGCTGCGGGACTGGCTTAAATTCTGGCTTAACTTCAATCTGCAGATCGGTCTGGGCATTGGTATGTTGCAGCTGGGCAAAAGCCTCGGTAGCCTGTGGCGATGGACCTGAACGGATATCCGACCATGCAAATATTTTCCCGTCATCATTTTGAACTGCTGGCAACCCCGCTGGCTTCCATCTTCGGCAGCGGTTTTCTGGTCATTGTGCCAGTACTGGCCCAGAGCGCCGGCCCCTATATGGCGGTTGCCATGGCTGTGGTCTGTTTACTGGCTTATCTGGTGGGTAACGTCATCCGGCATAACATCCGGGTGGCAGAACCCCTGTTAGCCGACGGTCAGGACCGTACTCTGAACGTACTTGAGCGCAGCGCCGATATCAGCATCGTGATCGCCTATGTGATATCCATCACCCTGTACCTGCACATTCTGGCCTCATTCGTGCTCTCCGGTATCGGTCAGGACATACCGCTGTATAACAACCTGCTGACTTCCACCGTGATCATTATCATTGCCGGCGTCGGTATCTGGCGTGGCCTCGGTGTACTGGGCTTTATGGAAAAATGGGCACTCTACGTAACCTTTGTACTGATCGCTCTGGTACTGGCAGGCTTTGCCCTGTTCGATTTCCAGGCCTGGCAACAGGACACGCTGACCATACCTGCTGCTCAGTTCAATGACCTCTGGAAAACCTGCAGCATTATTGCCGGTACGCTGATTGTGGTTCAGGGCTTTGAAACGCCCCGCTATCTGGGCGAGCAATACGCCGCTGACCTGCGCATTCAGGCATCCCGGCAGTCACAGCTGATTTCCGGCAGCATCTATATCCTGTTTGTGTTACTGGCCATGCCACTGGTGCCATCACTGAACGGTGTATTTGACGACCACAGCCTGATTACGCTGGCCGGTTTATCAGCATTTGGATTTTTACCCGCTGCGGTCATCTTCGCCGCTGTATTAAGTCAGTTTTCTGCCGCAGTTGCCGACACGCTGGCCGCCAGCGGTAACCTCAGTGAAATCTCTGCCAAACGGATCAGCGCACCGATCAGTTATCTGCTGATTGCAGGTTTTGCCCTGCTGCTTACCTGGAGCGCAGATACCTTCGAGATTCTGGCACTGGCATCCCGGGCATTTGCCGCCTATTACGCCCTGCAGTGTCTGGTAGCCTGGCGGGCAACCGAATCTTTACGGGTTAAAACCGGTAGCCTGATACTCACCGCCATCATGCTGTATATTGTTATTTTTGCTGTGCCTGTAGGTTAATAAAAAGAGAAGATCTTATGGAAAACATAGTGTTACATGCTGCAACTGTATTCATGGGGTTTTTCGCCATTATGAATCCCATTGCCAACGTGCCGGTATTTCTTGGCCTGACCAGCCATGATGACAGCCAGACGACCCGGGCGATTGCCTTCCGTTCACTGCTGATCGCTTTCATCGTCATCGCCGTATTTTCGGTGGCCGGCAAATACATCTTCCAGCTGTTTGGCCTGAGCCTGCCCGCCTTCAGAATCACCGGTGGTATTCTGGTATTTCTGATCGGTTTTCATATGCTGCAGGGCAACCAGTCAAAAGTGCAGCAGCCCCACGGCTGTGATCCGAAAAAAGCCAAAGAAGCCGCTTTGGGCGTGGCGGTTTCCCCATTAGCGATGCCGATTCTGGCCGGCCCGGGCACCATTGCCACGGCAATGAACTTCGCCTCTGGCGGTGGCTTAACCGAGCTGATCACCACCATCAGCATGTTCGCGGTGCTCTGCATCATCACCTTTGTGTTTTTTGTCTCCGGTGAGCGTTTGGTGCGTTTCATCGGTGAGAATGCCCTGCAGGTCATTACCCGGATGATGGGCCTGATACTGGCCGTTATCGGCACCCAGATGGCCATCGAAGGGATTCAGGGGGCGTTTAAACTGACCTAGGCTGTATATTCAAATCCCTAAAACTAAAAATGCCAGCTAGTCAGCCGGCATTATTCATCCTGATTCAAAATATCAATGTAAGCGCTGTAAGCAAATACACGGTTGCGTTTCTGACCTGTCAACTCACGTACCAGTGCCAGTTCAGGCTGAGCTAATCTATCCAAAACTTTACCGGCAGTAGCAGCAGTAATACCACCATGCCTCACCAGAGTACTGATGTTAGCAATCGGATACTCAAACAATACATCCAGCACCTGTTGAGCAGAGGGGGCCATACGCCCCAACCCATTGACTAACTCACGGTGCGTACTGCGTAAAGCGTTAAGTTCTCGAGCAGTACTGACAGCCTGGGTAGCGGTTTCAGTCACGGCATCCACAAAAAACAGCAGCCAGCTTTCCCAGTCGCCGGTCAGACGTACCTGCTGTGAACGGTCGTAGTACACCTGACGATGTTTTTTAAAAAATACTGAGAGGTACAGCAGCGGTTCACTCAGAATATTCCCGGAGACCAATATCAACGGTATTAGCAAACGCCCCAAACGGCCGTTACCATCCATAAAGGGATGAATAGTTTCAAACTGAACGTGTGCCAGGGCGGCCTTAATCAGTGGATCGGTCATATCCGGAACATCATTCAGGAAGCGTTCCAGTTCTGCCCAACAGTTAGCCAGCTCATTCGCAGGTGCAGGCACAAAAGTGGCTTCATCCGCCCGGTGTCCGCCAATCCATACCTGATTTTTACGAAACTCCCCCGGCCCTTTACTCATACCTCTGCCTGAGGTCATCAAAGCCTCATGCAACTCTGTCAGCAATCGAAAAGTAACCGAATGCCCTTCGCGAATGCGCTGTACACCCAACTCCAACGCACTGACATAACAGGACACTTCCTGCACATCATCCATAGGCACACCGGGTAAACCTTCCATTTCATAGAGCATCAGGTCATTCAGGGATGATTGCGTACCTTCAATCTGAGAAGACATCACCGCTTCCTTACGTACATAGCTGTAAAGAAACAGGCGGGCATCCGGAAGTAAGGTACTGATAGCATCCAGGCGGCCAAGTGCCAACATTGCCTGATTAATACGTACCTGTAGTTTATTATCCAGCTGTAACGATGGCTGTGGTGGCAAAGTGGCTGGAATAAAAGCCTGACACTTCACGCCCCCCGCAATACTGGCGACATAGCGCCCTGTTGTACCTCGTTCCATGGCATACCTCAGCTTAAAATAAACCTGAGCTTTAATTTAACTTAAAGCTTAAAGTAAAATAACAAATGATGATAATTTAATTTCCTGTCTCCTGAATACCATCAACCTTCCATCACCCCGCAAAACAATAAAGTCGAGTATCCGGTTTATCCGGGTTCTGTTAATCAGTCCTCTGTTTCTCCTTAATCAAGCGATCGGGCCATCTATTCACTATTCGCACTTTTCAAAAAAAATGCCGGCTAATCAGCCGGCATTTTTTATTACGAACGATGTTCATCACTCAACCGTGACAGATTTCGCCAGATTTCGCGGCTGATCCACATCGGTGCCTTTCAGCACGGCCACGTAGTAAGACAGCAACTGTAGCGGGATGGAATAGACAATCGGCGCCATGTCCTTGCAGACATCCGGAATGTTCAGCAGGTAACAGCTGTCGTCACCCTCTTCGATCTGAATCCGGCTGTCAGCAAACAGGAACAGCTGACCGCCACGGGCACGCACTTCTTCCAGATTTGCCTGTAACTTTTCCAGCAGAGAGTTATTCGGTGCAACCGCCACAATCGGCATGTTGTCATCCACCAGCGCCAGCGGACCGTGTTTCAGTTCTCCGGCCGGGTAAGCTTCAGCGTGAATATAGGAGATTTCTTTCAGCTTAAGCGCCCCTTCCACAGCGACCGGGAACATAGTGCCGCGGCCCAGGAACAGGGTGTGGTTTTTGTCGACGAAGCGTTCAGCCATCAGCTGAATGTCCGCATCCAGCTTCAGCACTTCATCACACAGTGCTGACAGGCCTTCCAGTTTGGCAACCATATCGGCTTCAGCCGCTTCGCTGAAGCCGGTACGACGGGCCAGAATCAGAGTGGTCAGCATCAGAGCAACTAACTGACTGGTGAAGGCTTTGGTGGAAGCAACGCCAATTTCCGGGCCGGCATTGGTCATCAGGCACAGATCCGATTCACGCACCAGCGAACTGCCCGGCACGTTACAAACTGTCAGGGATGCCAGATAGCCCTGGGTTTTGGCATCCCGCAGGGCTGCCAGGGTATCCGCCGTTTCACCGGACTGGGAAATCGTTATAAACAGCGTTCCCGGCAGGCATACCGTACGGCGGTAGCGGAATTCACTGGCGACATCGACCATGCACGGAATCCCTGCATGCCGTTCAATCCAGTACTTGGCCACCATACCCGCGTTATAGCTGGTGCCACAGGCAACAATCTGTACGCATTTAACCTGATCAAACAGTTCACCGGCTTCGGTACCAAACACCTGCTCCAGCACTTTTCCGTTGCTGATACGGCCTTCGAGTACCGCATCAATCACCTTAGGCTGCTCGTAAATTTCCTTGAGCATGTAGTGGCGGTATTCGCCTTTGTCCGCCACGTCGTGCCCGTGTTCAAACTGCAGCACTTCGCGCTCAACCAGTTCACCGCGGGCATCTTCAACCGCCACATCGTGCTGGCTGATGATCGCTAAATCACCTTCTTCCAGATAGATAAAACGGTCGGTTACCTGTAACAGGGCCAGCGGATCAGACGCGATGAAGTTTTCCTCAACGCCGACACCAATCACCAGCGGACTGCCCATCCGGGTTGCAATCAGACGATCCGGCTGCTGCTGATCAATCACCGCCAGTGCATAAGCACCGTGCAGGCGCTTCACTGTCGCTTTAACGGCATCATCCAGCTGAGCACCGGCACTGACTGCCCGGTGAATCAGGTGAGTCACCACTTCAGTATCGGTATCAGACAGGAAGCTGTAACCCTCCGCCTGTAATTCAGCACGCAGCTCAGCGTGGTTTTCAATGATGCCGTTATGAACGATCGCAATCCGGTCACCGGAAAGGTGCGGGTGGGCATTACGCTGTTCCGGCTTACCGTGGGTTGCCCAGCGGGTGTGAGCGATCCCAAGCGCGCCAGGCAGAGACTGTTCTTTGAGGGCGTTCGCCAGTTCGGCGACCTTACCCAGACGTTTCAGCGCCGACAGACTGTCATCAGCCGCGTTATACACCGCCATACCGGCAGAGTCATATCCCCGGTATTCAAGACGTTTCAGGCCTTCCAGCAGGATAGCCGCGATATTTCGGCTGGCAATTGCACCAACGATTCCACACATAACTGTTCTTCCTTCTGATGCAGGGCTTACTGATCTTTAGCGGCTTTCTGGTCCACCGGACGCTGCCAGCCTTTGATATTGGTCTGCCGGGCACGGCTCACCGCCAACTCCGCATCATTAACATTTTTACTGACGGTAGAGCCGGCACCAACTGTGGCGTTTTCACCGATTTTAACCGGCGCCACCAGCGCGCTGTTCGAGCCGATAAACGCACCGGAACCGATTTCCGTCTTAAATTTATTCACACCGTCGTAGTTGCAGGTAATGGTGCCGGCACCGATATTGGCCCCCGGCCCAACATCCGCATCACCCACATAACTCAGGTGATTCACTTTACTGCCTTCACCGATATTTACTTTCTTGGTTTCAACAAAGTTACCCACCTTAGCACCCAGCGCCAGCCGGCTGCCCGGGCGTAATCGGGCAAACGGGCCAATATCTGAATGACCGGCCAGCTCAGCCTGTTCCAGCACTGAGTTCGCTTTAATATGGCAACCATCACCGATGACTGAGTCTTCGATCACACAGTTCGGCTCGATGGTCACGTTATTGCCCAGCACAACGCGGCCTTTAAACACCGCGTTGATATCAATACTGACATCAGTACCAACCGTCAGATCACCGCGCACATCCAGACGGGCCGGATCTGCCAGTGTAACCCCCTGCTCCATCAGTGAACGGGCCTGCTGTGACTGATACCAGCGTTCCAGTTCAGCCTGCTGCATGCGGTTATTGATGCCCTGCACTTCCTGTTCAGTCTCAGGCTGAATGGTGGTGACATTCATCCCGGAAGACGCCGCCATCGCGATCACGTCGGTCAGATAATATTCGCCCTGAGCATTATCCGAAGACAGCTGCGGTAACCATTCATGTAACTTGCTGGCTGCTACCGCCAGAATCCCGGTATTCACTTCAGTAATGGCTAACTGGTCCGCATTGGCATCTTTATGCTCAACAATGGCGCTAACCCGGGCCTGCTCGTCCCGGACGATACGGCCATAACCTGTCGGGTCATCCAGCTTCACGGTCAACAGTGCAAAATCACCCTGTTCGGCAATTTCCACCAGACGGGCCATCGTGTCCGCTTTTGTCAGCGGCACATCGCCATACAACACCAGTGCGATAGAGTCTTGCGCAATGTTTGGCATTGCCTGGGCAACGGCATGGCCGGTACCCAGCTGTTCAGCCTGAACGGCAAATGTCAGTGGCTGGCCGGACAAGGCTTCCTGTAAATGCTCTGCCCCGTGGCCAATGACAACGTGGGCATTATTCGCCGGTAACTGACCGGCAGCATCAATTACCCACTGCACCATCGGCTTGCCGGCAATCTTATGCAGAACTTTGGGTAACGAAGATTTCATGCGGCTGCCCTGACCGGCAGCGAGAATAATCGTATTGAGAGTTGTCACAACAGAGGCTTCCCTGAAAGAATTTTTTTACCTGGGCCAGGTCAATTCCAATTGACATAACCTTATGAATGATTGCACTTTAAGCGATACAGGCACAGATGCAATACAAATTGTCATAAATAAAATGACAAATAATCCGGCAGAAATTACCCGCTATGAATGAACAGATTTTTGAACTGCTCGACCTTTCCAAACGGGAAGTCAAAATTTACCGCGCACTGCTGGCATTAGGGCCCAGCTCCATCCGGGTCATCGCCGAAAAATCCGGCATCAACCGGGGAACCACCTATGAATGCCTCAAAGCCTTACAGGGCAAAGGGGTTATCAGCTATCTGCCAAAGGGTAAACGGCGATTATTTTCACCCCGGGAGCCAGACGTGCTGCTGCAGCTGGCACAGGACAAGCAGCGTAACCTGGATCAGGCCATTGAGCAGCTTAAAACCCGGGTGATTCCTGACATGCATCACCTGATGCCGGACTTTAACGCTGCCAACGTCAGCTATTACGAAGGCGACGCCGGCATCGAATGGGTATTACGGGATATCCTCAGCACTGTGTCCGCGCAGGCTAAAAAAGAGTATTCGATCTTTTCCTCCAAGCCGATCCGGGCTCACCTGTACCGGCCATTTCCGAACTTTACCCTGCAACGTATCCAGCGGGGCATTGAAGTAAAGGTAATCGCCATCGGTGACGGCGGTGAAGATGCGGAGCTGAGCGAACGGAAATGGATCAAAACTGATGGTCCGGTGGATGCGGCCTATATCGCTATCTATCCGCCAAAGTGTGCAATTATTTCGCTGGCCTCACACAATTATCCCACCGCTGTTGTCATCGATTCGAAAGAAGTTGCTGCCGCCCAGCAAATTATTTTTCAGACATTATGGGGGCTTTTATAGGAAATATTTTCAGATTCAGCCACCCGTGAAACTGAAAAACACTCTTTATTTCAGTTTCACGTTCTGCCAGACAAAAATATTTCAGATAATTTTTAGCGACCTTAAGAGCCGTTTACTGCCTCAAAAATTCTGCCAGCCCCATATCGCTACAACCCTTGCCCCTACGGGCAATGTAGCACGTCTTCACCTGCCAAATTTCAGCCGACTGCTATACTCATTTTCGCTGTAGAAAAAAATTTG
Organism: uncultured Oceanospirillaceae bacterium; assembly: GCA_937138495.1. Lineage (GTDB taxonomy): Bacteria > Pseudomonadota > Gammaproteobacteria > Pseudomonadales > Balneatricaceae > Amphritea. The sequence continues at coordinate 54,550 of CAKZPE010000032.1, read as the reverse complement.
GCTGTACAAAGAATCACTTAGAGTGTGTGTTTTCAGTTTTGTTTCATATAAGCGGACTAATTTTATATGGCACTGTGTGCACTCCAATATCTCGCTTCAATTGGAATCAACGAAGCGTCTATTACCGTCAGGAGATTTAAAAATGAATAAAAATATCAAACCTATGCTGAGTGGCGCTTCTGTTGCATTTGCGGCTGCTGCACTGGCAGGCTGTTCTGCTACTGCTGCTACTAACGATACTGCCAGCGCAGATGCAAACACGACCGACCTGGTACATTGCGCAGGCGTAAACGTATGTAAAGGTCACAACGACTGTGGTGGCGCGAACAACGCATGTGCCGGCCAGGGTTCTTGTAAAGGTACTGGTTTCGTCGCTATGCCATCTAAAGCTTGTGCCGACATCGGTGGCAAGGTGCAGGACGAATGGCGTGGTGAAGTGGCTAAGGCTGACTTAGTTCACTGTAACGGTGTTAACGTTTGTAAGGGCCACAACGATTGCGCAGGTGCGAACAACGCATGTGCTGGTCAGGGTTCTTGTAAAGGTACCGGTTTCGTAGGTATGGGCGCTAAAGCCTGTGCAGATGTTGGTGGTAAAGCTTCCTAAGAAGCTTCCCACAGGGGACAACATCTAACCCTTTCGGGGGTTTTGGTTATGCGGATTATTGAAGTCTTTATCAGGTTCACCTCGCAGGGCGTAAGCCCACTGATGTTCTGACTTCAGTAATCCGCGTATTTCGTTTCAGGCCCTGCCGTCCGGCAACTTCGCCGCCCCGGCACCTGATAACGAAGATTGCGCAACATCAACATACCCCGCTGTTATTTGTGCAATAATCGCTGAATCGCTGCAATTTGAAGGATGCCTCTCATGTCTAATGACTTTCTCGGCTTTGGCCTGGGTCTGCGAACTGACCATTTCCACGACGTTCTGGAAACCAAACCTAAGGACATAGACTGGTTCGAGATCATCTCTGAAAACTTCATGGTGGATGGCGGCAAGCCAAAATACTACCTGCACGCTATTCGCGAACACTACCCAATGGTGATGCACGGCGTTTCCATGTCACTGGGATCCACTGATCCGCTGGACATGGACTATATGAAGCGCCTCAAGCAACTGCACGACGAATTACAGCCTGAATGGCTGTCAGATCACCTGTGCTGGACCGGCATTAACGGCATCAACACCCATGACCTCCTGCCTGTACCCTATACCGAAGAAGCTCTGGACCTGATGGTTGAACGCATCAAACAGGCGCAGGATTATATGGGCCGGCAGATTCTGCTGGAAAACCCTTCCAGCTATATCAGCTTCGACGACTCAGCCATTCCTGAATGGGAGTTTCTGGCCGCACTGACCGAACGTGCCGACTGTCACATCCTGTTCGACGTTAATAACATTTATGTCAGCGCCCGTAACCACGGTTTTGACCCACTGGAATACATTAAGAAAACCCCCGCCGACCGGGTAAAGCAGTTCCATCTGGCAGGGCATACCGACTACGGTGATTACATCATTGATACCCATGACCATGACGTACCGGATCCGGTCTGGGAACTCTATAAAGAAGCCCTGCTGCACTTTGGCCCTGTCAGCACCATGATCGAACGGGACGGTAATATTCCGCCGTTTGAGGATTTACGCGGCGAACTGCAAATTGCCCGCAAAATTGCCAACGAAACCCTCAGCCCTGAGCAACTGACACCCCGTTATCAGGAGGCTGTGTGAGCGACTTACATGAACGCCAGCAACAGCTGCTGGATTACATCATGGGTAAGCCTTCAGATATCCATGAACATATTCAGGATCGCGGAAAAGTCAGCGTCGATATTCAGCTGCACATCTACCGCAATGCTTATCAGGTCAGCTTCTGGGAAACGCTGGATACCGATCACGAGATCCTGGGTAAGTATCTGGGCGATGACATGTTTAATTCAATGGTGCGGGACTATATTGCAGCGTACCCGTCTACTTTCCGCTCATTACGGAATTTTGGCGACCGTTTACCGAAATTTCTTACAGAAAACGAAGCCTTCAGCCCGCATCCGCAAATCGCCGAACTGGCCCGCTTTGAACGGGAACTGCTGATCGCCTTTGACGCCATGGATGCCAACATGTGCAGCCGCGAAGACCTGACCCGGATTGCACCGGAACAGTGGGCCCAGCTGACAATAGAGTTCCACCCCAGCGTCAGGGCATTTATCACCGGCTATAACGTGGTCGATATCTGGCAGCACCTTAAAGCCGACCGCAGCCCGCCGGATGCACTGGCCCGCAACGAATACTGGATTCTGTGGCGTAACCGTGACCGGCTCACCGAATTTGCCAGCCTGGACGGTTTCGAACAGGCCATGTACGAAACCTTCAGTAAGGGGTATACCCTCGAACAGACCGCTGAATTTCTGATAGAAATCAGCCACTCAGACCCAACCGAAGCCTTGCTCACTACTCTGTTTACCTGGCTGGACCGGGGCTGGATTACCCGGCTGCACGCTGGCCTGAACGCCGTCGGCTAACCCCGGCTACGTCAATCAGATTACATGCTCTCTGCTATCAGCTTGCTGATTAACGGTGAATTCGCATCCCGTATTGTCGGCAAATCAAAGCGTGCAGCGGCAATCCCGCTGCGCTCAATATCCGCCACCAGCAACACCTCCTCGTCACCGGCACGGGCCAGCACCTCCCCTCTGGCACCCAAAATCTGACTGCCGCCCCAAAAACGGGCTTCCCGCTCAGTATCACAGCGGTTCGCCATGATCACCGGTGTACCATACGTCATCGCCATATAACTCAGATTCGTTTGCCAGTTGTGCGGGTTAGAAAACTCATCACTGACCACCCCTTCCGCTGAATTGATCGGTGCTATCAGCACGTCCGGCTTCTGCAGCATACCCGCATACACCAGCCCGGGATTCCAAAGATCCGCACAGATCAGCGACAATGCCGACCAGTTATCCTTTATGTCCTGAGTGTTCAGCGCCGTTCCCGGCGTGTACAGTTTACCCTCTTCAAGGCTGCCGTATGTGGGCAGGTTCAGTTTCCGGTGTACCGCGGTAACCCCGCCATCCTTTAACCATGCCGCCGCATTGTAATATTCACCCGGGGTAGCTTCTTCCACAAAACCACAGACCACCTGAATGCCCTGACATTTTTCTGCCAGTGCCAGTAAACGCGGGTCCGTCACCTGCATGGCCAGTGCCGGCACCTGCCGTTCCAGTTGATACCCGGTCAGCGACAACTCGGGAAACACCAGTACTGCCACCCCCTGATCCCGGGCAGCCGCAATGTATTCCTCATGCTTTTGCAGGTTTGCAGCAATGTCGCCCAGTGCCACAGCAACCTGTGCGACTCCGACCCGTAAACTCATATTCAATCCCCGTTGTTGTTTTGTTGCCGCAAATAAAAACGCCCGGCATAACCGGGCGTCAGATGCTTCAGCCGTTAAGCTTAAATCAGACCCTGCTCGGTCAGGAAGCCTTTAGCGACCTTTTCAATCGTCTCTTTGTTCACATCCACTTTAGCATTCAGCTCAGCCATGTTCTGGTCATTCAGGCGGGACGCCAGATCATTCATCAGACCTTCTAAGGCCGGATTCGCTTCCAGCGCTTCTGCACGGATAACCGGTGTCAGCGCATAGACCGGGAAGTAGTTTTTATCATCCTTCAGCACCACGAAATCAAATGCCGGAATACGACCGTCGGTCGCGAATACCAGCGAGATATTTACCTGACCTTCTTTCAGCGCCTGATATGTCAGGCCGGTGTCCATACGTTTCACCTGTGAACGGTCAAACTTAAACCCATAAGCCTTTTGCAGCGGCTTCAGGCCATCCGCACGGGCAGCAAACTCCGCATTACAGGCAAACAACAACTCGTCACCGGCATTGACGGCCTTGCTCAGGTCAGACAGGCTGGAAATGCCCTTTTCAGCGGCTTCGGCACGGCGCATCGCCAGTGCATAGGTATTGTTCACTTTAGACGGATCCAGCCATACCAGACCTTTTTCAGCATCCAGTTCTTTTACCTTGTTGTAGCCGTCTTCCATGCTCAGCGGCTCTTTGATCTTGTTAAAGTTGATCAGCGCCGTCCCGGTATACTCCCAGTACAGGTCAATCTGGCCATTCACCTGTGCCTTGCGCAACACCGCTGTTCCCATACCTGCACGGGTATCCACATCAACGCCTTTAGCCGCCAGATACTGGCTGGTCATGGACGTTAGCAGTTGCTGCTCGGTAAAGTTCTTACCGCCCACAACCAGTGCGTCAGCGTTTGCCTGTACCGCACCGGTGAGGAACATACCGGCTGCCAGCGTTTTCAGTAGCTTTGTTATTTTCATTCTCTGGTCCCTACCCTTAATTATCATTGCTTGTTTTCGTTTTTTTATGCGTGCTCCGGTCAATCAACCGGTGGTTTTACGTATTCATCCGCAAAGGGTTCACCCCTTTCGGTACGATGAAAAATGCCAGTATCCCGACGCTGATATCGACCAGAACCGCCAACAGTGAAGTCGGTATGGCACCGGCCAGCAGCATCGGCATTTCATCCAGATCAATGCCGGTAAAAATCAGCTCGCCCAAACCACCCCCGCCAATCAGAAACGCCAGCGGCACGGTGCCGACATTAATGGTCAGTGCGGTACGGATACCGGCAAAAATCACATACAGAGCATTGGGAATTTCTACCCGTAACAGAATCTGCCCGGGGGTCATCCCCATACCGTTAGCCGCTTCTTTAAGATGATCCGGCACCGCCAGCAATCCCACATAGGTGTTACGCACAATCGGCAGCAGAGTCGCTATACACAGGGCGAATACCGCCGGCGTAGCCCCAATGCCCAGAAAACTCATCGACAGCGCCAGAATCGCCAGGGTCGGCACAGTCGTACCGATATTCAGTACCTGCATCATCGGTTCAGCGAACCGTTTACAGGCAGGACGGCTCAGCCAGATACCCAGCGGGACCGCCAGCACAATGGCCGCACTGCCCGATATAGCCGACAGCTGCATGTGCTGCACACTGAGGTAGACAATGTCTTCCCAGTAATAGAAAAAATCGTCAATCAGACCGCTGCTCTGGCTGACCACCCCCAGGAAAAACATCCCCAGCATGGCTACCAGCCAGAACAGCACCTTTTTAGACTTCACCATGCTGCACACCCGTCTGCTGAGCTTCACGGCTACGGTAGGTCGCCCCCAGATAGTGAGTCACACCCCGCTGGGAAATTTCCCCCCGGAAGATGCCCTCATCATCCACACAGGGCATCCAGGTGGTGTCTTTGCTGAACATGGCAGATGCCACGCTGCGCAGGTCATCATCCACCCGGGCAATGGCCCGTAAACCGTAGAAGTGATCCCCACAACGGCCCCGTTTGGCGGTGGCCAGATCCCGGGTAATAGAGCCGATCGGCCGTCCCAGAGTATCCACCATGGTGACCGCCACATAATCGTTGTTCTGCATGATCTGCAGCGCGGTCTGCAAATCATCATCCGGCTTCACCGGTGTTGGCGCAGGGGTCATAACATCCGCCACTTTCGCCAGCCTCAGGCGCTTAAGGGTACGGTCGGTACCGACAAAATCTTCCACAAACTTATTGCAGGGGTGGGCTAACAAAGCATCCGGTGAATCAAACTGAATCAGCTTACCGGCGTTAAAAATGGCAACCTTATCCGCCATCTTCACCGCTTCATCGATGTCATGGCTAACAAACAGAATGGTTTTCTGCAGTTCTTCCTGCATCTTCAGGAACTCATCCTGAATAACCTCCCGGTTAATCGGATCAATCGCACCGAAAGGCTCATCCATCAGCATCACCGGCGGATCAGCCGCCAGTGCACGGATAACCCCCACCCGCTGCTGCTGACCACCGGAAAGCTCACGGGGATAGCGCTGCATAAAGGTTTTCGGTTCCAGCGCCACCATTGCCAGCAACTCTTCAGCCCGGGCCAGATAGCGCTTTTTATCCCAACCCAGTAGCCGGGGAACGATGGAGATATTCTCCGCAATGGTCATATTCGGAAACAGGCCGATTTGCTGGATCACGTAACCGATGTTGCGACGTAAACTGATGGTATCCAGCGTGCTGGTGTCTTCACCGTTGATCATGACCCGACCGGAGGTGGGAGGAATGATCCGGTTAAGCATTTTAAGGGTGGTGGTTTTTCCGCAGCCTGATGGCCCCAGTAATACGCAGATCTCGCCCTGCGGCACCGTCATATTAATATTATCTGCGGCGGTAACCACGCCGTCCGGTGTCTCGAATATTTTGGTGAGGTTTTCTAACTGAATCACGGGACACTCTCTTTATGGTTAAATTCTCGGTAAACCTGACAGGCCCTGATCAGGCCGATACGCCTTTCGGGGTCAGTTTGCGCTGGCAATACAGCAGGGCGTAATCCGCAATAATAGCGAGCAGGCTAACCGCCAGCGCACCTGCGATTAACTGACGCGGATCCGTCTGGGTAATCCCCCGGCTGATCAGCGTCCCCAGACCACCGGCACCAATGTAGGCGGCAATGGCCATCACGCCGATATTCATCACTACCGCCGTGCGGATACCGGCAAAAATCACCGGAATCGCCAGGGGTATTTCCACCAGCCGGAGCCGTTGTACCGGTGTCATGCCCAGCCCCCGGGCCGCTTCACGCAGAGCAGGGTCAACATTGTTAATCGCCGCATAGGTATTACGGATAATCGGTAACTGGGAATACAGCAAAACGGCAATCACCGCCGGCAGATAACCAATCCCCTGTCCGAACAGGGACAATACGGGAATCATCAGACCAAACAGTGCAATAGAAGGGACTGTGATAATAATTGATGCGGCATACAGCACCACTGCAGCCACTGACTCATTCTGTGTAATCGCGATGCCGATAGGTACACCGGTCAGAATCGCCAGCCCGACCGCCACACTCACCAGAGAAATGTGCTCCAGAGTCAGACTGAAAATCAGTGACCAACTCTCAGCAATAAATGCCAGTGTTTCCAAATTCACACCTCTGTATTTGTTCTTATTGATGGGTAGCTGTGCAGTTACCTGGCAGAGAAAAACCACGATAATGATTAAAAACCGACCAATACGATAATTTTGCGACAGATTCTACATATATCCCGACAATAAACCCTACAAACCATTTGGATATACGTTTATATAATCGAAAATTTAGATACTTAACCTATTTCCGGACAACACCGCCCGGGCAAACGTAAGGCGCTGGGCTTTTTACATCAGTTGTTGCAAAAAAACGATAAATTTATCGAAAATTTGTCTGAAGACGACAGCAAAACATATACGAAACGGCTCACAGCATCCGGCACACCACTGGTCAGCCGCCCTGCCCGGCTGCTAGGATTGAATCAACTCCATTGTCCTGTGGTACCGCCTGAATATGCGCCGTGATCTGCCTCCGTTTGCTGCCCTGAGAGCCTTTGAAACCGCTGCCCGCCATGAAAGTTTTCGCGCGGCAGCTAAAGAAGCCTGCCAGACACCTTCTGCAGTCAGTCACCAGATACGTACTCTGGAAACCTTCTTGCAGGCCAAGCTGTTTAACCGTGACCGGGGCAAATCCTCCCTGACCCCTGCTGGCGAAGAGTATCTGCATACCGTACAGAGCATTTTTAAGCAGTTAGAAGACGCCGGTGCCAAACTGGCCCGCCATGGCGACCCGCAAACCCTGCGGGTTAACCTCACCCATACACTGGCCGCCTGCTGGTTATTGCCCCGGCTGCCCACATTTCAGACAAAATATCCGGATCTGGACATCAAACTGATTAACTCAGATGAGCCGGTTGATCTGCTCTCTGCCAACATTGATATCAGCATCCGCTACGGCCGGGGTCACTGGCCCGGGCTGAAAGCTGAATTTCTGATGCACGAAGAACTGTTCATCGTGTGCCACCCGGATCTGCTGCCCCGCCTGCCCCCGATGGAGCGGCTGAATGAACTGGCCGACCACTTCAGCCTGATCCACTACAGCCGTAATGAAGGAGAATGGCAGGAGTGGCTTAAAGATGCCGGCTTCAGCCTGCCTGACATTAAACACCGGATAGATCTGGACAGCCGGCAACTGGTATTACAGGCCGCCGCAGACGGCCTGGGCATAGCCATTGGCAGGGCTTCCTATGCCGCTGAGTTCATCCGTAACGGCAAGCTGGCCATTGCCTATCCCATGCGTAAGGCCACCGATAACGGTTATTACCTGGTATACCCGCAAGGCACCCGCAACACTAAAACCGAACGCTTCAGGAACTGGATTCTGGACGAAACCCACCAGACCGACCCACTGTCGACCAACCTGGCCGGCAACTCCCCGGCGTAACCCCTTTCTCAGGCATAAAAAAAGCAGCCAACGCTGCTTTTCTGTCACCGGCCAGACTCTCAGAGAATCTGACTGAGAAACTGCTGGGTGCGCGCCTCCCGGGGGTTATCGAAAAACTCGCCAGGGGTATTTTCTTCAACAATTTCACCGTCAGCCATGAAAATCACCCGGTCAGCCACTTCCCTGGCAAAACCCATTTCGTGGGTCACGCACAACATCGTCATGCCTTCTTTCGCCAGATCAATCATGGTATCCAGTACCCCGGATACCATTTCCGGGTCCAGTGCTGAAGTGGGCTCATCAAACAGCATCAGTTTTGGCTTCATGCACAGACTGCGGGCAATCGCCACCCGCTGCTGCTGACCACCGGACAGCTGTCCGGGATATTTATCGGCCTGTTCAGGAATACGCACCTGTTCCAGATATTTCATCGCCAGCCGGCGGGCTTCGCCTTTAGGCACACCCTGAACCCACATCGGACCGGCCATGCAGTTTTCTGCAATGGTCATATGGGGAAACAGGTTAAAACTCTGAAACACCATCCCCACTTCAGAACGCACTTTATCGATGCCCTGCATATGCTCGTGCAGGACTACATCATCGACAATAATCTCCCCGGACTGATGGGCCTCCAGACGGTTAATACAGCGGATCATGGTGGACTTACCGGAGCCGGACGGCCCGCAAATCACGATCCGCTCACCGGGGGTAACGGTCAGGTTAATGTCTTTCAGGCAATGAAAATCGTCGTACCATTTATTCACATCTTTCAGTTCGACAATTGGCTTCACTGCCGGTTTAACGGCCGTCTCAACAGCCACGTCTGGCTTATGTACAGAGTTCATGGCTTACCCCTTACGGTAACGGCGTTCAATATGGGACTGCGCGTACTCAAGCACCATCGAGAGGATCCAGTACAGCATCGCAGCGGTAATCAGCATTTCCATGTGCTTAAAGTCTTTCTGACCCAGCGTACGGGCCAGGAACATCAGTTCCCAGACACCGATCACCGACACCAGCGAAGAGTCTTTCAGCATGGCAATAAACTGATTGCCGGTCGGTGGAATAATCAGCGGAATCGCCTGAGGCAAAATGATCCGCCGCATAGTCAGACCAAACTTAAAGCCGATTGAACGGGCCGCTTCCCACTGACCTTTGGGAATGCTCTCAATCCCGGCCCGGAAGATTTCCGTCATATAAGCACCGTAACACAGCGACAATGCCAGAATACCCGCCGGTACTGCATCAATCACAAACCCCAGCTGAGGCAGGCCAAGATAGATCAGGTAGACCTGCATCAGCAGCGGTAAGCCCCGGAAAAATGAGGTATAGAAGCTCGCCAGACCGTTGGCAAAACCGTTCGATGACAACTTCGCCACCGCGCCAATAATCGCCAGCACCGACGCAATGGAAATAGACACCACCGAAATATACAGGGTGGTCAGAATCCCCTGAGACACCATGAACCAGATCTTGCTCTGGATAAATTCAAAGCTCAGATCAAAGCTGGTAAAGAACAGCATGAACAGCCCGGCCATAATCAGCCAGACCGTCACCCGCTGGGCATTAAACTGCAGCTTCCCGATCAGCCAGATCCCCAGCGTTATAATGGCTGACAAGGTCACACTGGTCACAAAGCGCGCATACACACTGCCTTCACCATCACTGCCAATTGCCGGCGCCAGCAGTTCAGCAAATCCGGTGCCCGACATATCAACCAAAAAAAGTAACACAAAAAAGGCTGCATACAAGGCCACCACGAAGGGCGTTTTGCTCAGTAGCCTGGCCTCTTGCACCGTATCCTGATACATAGATTACACCGCTAAAATATCCGGAAGAAGGCTGCCTGATAACAGCCTGTACTGTCTGAAAACAGTCCGGAAGCATTTCAATAAGAACAACAGATTCCAGCTTAGCCCGGTTCAGCCCGGGACAACAGCAAAGCGATGGAATACTGCATGAAGACAAGCCGCTCAGGTGAGCGGCTTAAAGAAATACAGTGGCTTATTGAGTACTGGTGTAATCGTAGTTGTACCACTTCTGAGACAGCTTGGATAAGGTGCCGTCTGCGCGCATCTCGGCCACAATCGCGGCCAGCCTGTCGTTAAATTCCTGGTCGCCTTTATCGATGGCCAGCGCCAGCGGTTCAAAGAAGACCGGCTTACCCAGCGGCTTGATCGGATAGTTGTTTTTCATTGCTTCATTGATGGTCGGCACACTGGTCAGGGCACCATCCAGGCGGGAACCGTTCCCCAGGCGCAGATCATCCAGTACGACGTTAGAAGACTGATAAGACTTAATGAAATCGGTATCCACTTCATAGTCAAAATTTGGCACACCTTCAGCATCAATTGTCAGATCTTTCTGCAAGTAACGCTCATGTACGCTGGCGGTTGTCACCCCCACTTTCTTACCGTCCAGGTCAGAGACCTGCTGAGCATCAGAATCTTTATGCACAACGAAAGAAGCCGGTGTGTAGTAATACACGGCAGGGAAGGTCAGCACTTTGGCACGCTCTGTGGTCGGCGTCATAGAACCGATCGACAGATCCCACCGGCCGCTCCAGCGACCTGCAGTAATGATATCCCAGGCAGGTGTCACAAACTCGATCTCAACGCCCAGGCGCTTAGCCACTTCCTGTGCCACGTTAACATCAAAACCATCCATCTCGTTTTTATCATTCAGGAACGACTGCGGTGCCCAGTTGGCATCGGTAGCTACTTTCAGCAGCTTTTTATCCATCACCCGATCCAGCGCCTCACCCGCCATAACGGAGGCAAAAGGCAGTGCACTGATGAGAGTTGTGGCAAGAATTCTGGTAATTATTTTCATTATTAACTCCTGATAAGAACGATGCGTCGCATGAAGGTTTTCAGTCTGGCCAGATAGCCAAACGGCGCAAGAACCGGGCCGTTTACGAACCGGCAGTTACCCGCTGAACACCCACGGATTAACTGCTGCAACAGTCGCTACAGCCATTAATGCTAAGAATAGTTTTAGAGGATGGATAAGGGACAGACAACTGAATAGAATTAAACACTGTTGAAAAAAATTTGTCATTACAGGATGGCAGGTTATTGCTGTAAAACGAATGTGTTTCAGCCCCGCAAAACGTTACCGGGAAAACCCTGTAGCCGGTTAAAAGCAGCCCTGAAAAAAAGAAAAATATCCCCGGGCAAGACATACATCACACAGAAAACACTGGCTGATCCGCCAGTACCCGGCCAGGCCCGTACACCGGGATGTGAATGGCATCCGGACTAAAACCTGACAAAAACAAAGGGTATAGATTTTCTCTCTGAGGTTATGCAAAAAACTGCTGACTCAGCGACACAGACAATCGGCCCCAATTGTTTCGGTGCCTGACGGATCACACTTTACTGGTAGGCATTCAATTCTTTAACCCGCTGCAAAAACCAGCTTCGGAAGGATTCAATTTTAGAAATCCCCACCTTATGCAACGGTGTGAGCAGATAATATGCTGAACGGGGACAGGCAACATGGCTGTGGGCCTGCACCAGCTTGCCTTCTTCAATTTCCCGCTGCAGAAGAATCAGTGGCATCAGGCCGATACCATGCCCGGCCACCATTGCCTCTATAATCAGCTCATACTGGGAATACCGCAGGCTACTGCCTTCTTCCGGCAGAATTGCTCCCAGATCATTAAACCAGATTTTCCATGATTCAGGCCGGGTTGTATGGTGCAAAATCCGCTGCGACATCAGCTGTGCCGGGTCACTCACCGGTTCAGGTAACAACTTGGGAGATGCCATCGGGGCAAGAAATTCCGGCATCAGGTAGTCCACCCGCATCCCCGGCCAGGGTGGATCCCCCTGCACAATGCCCACGTCGATCACCGCCGGATCAAACTGGCTGTTATCCAGATACGTGATGGTATTGAGGTTAATATCCGGCTGTACGTGCTGGAAATCCAGCAGGTAAGGTAACAGCCAGCGTGCGCCGAATGTTGGATAAGTCCCCACATTTATACCGCCACTGATATCCTGAAATGACTGCATTTTCAGGGTCGCCGCTTCCAGCTCATCAATCATTGGCGTGATTGCCGCCAGATAGGACTGCCCCGCCGGGCTTAGTTTTACCCGCTGCCGGCTGCGCAGAAACAATGGCTGGCCAACCAACTCTTCCAACAGCTTAATTTGTCTGCTCAGAGCACTTTGAGTCATGTTCAGGGTATTGGCCGCCTGGGTAAAATTTTCCAGCCGTGCAGCCAGTTCGAAGCACTGCAGCGACATAGTGCTGGGTAATTTACGTCTCATAATAAGTGTCCCGGAATGAAGCAATAAAGAATCGGCGACCAGTCCCTGAATTTTCGCTCATCTCTTCTGATTTATCGAATCGAACGCTAATAATACGCGGATTAAAATAAATATTGATCTAATTTTGAGATCAAGTCATCCGAAAAATCCGTTTCACAAAAACAGCCTCCCGGGATTAATCTAGCCGGAAATAACAATTTTCAGGTGCAGTAAGGTCTGTGCAGTTAACTGTCACTGGCCACATGCCACTGTTCTCACGTAATGAGGTATTCACACCATGACCAGCTCTGAACAGTCTATTCAGCGGGATGCTGAACAAATGCAACAATGGTTGGCCGGCGACTTTGACACCACCTCGGTAGCCTCCTTTAAACCGGGCCCGGGCATCGCCAGACTGGACCTGAAGTTTGATATTGATGAACTGCGTAAATGCTATTTCGAGCTGCAAAAGCATGTTGAAAACCTCGGATCGGGTTTCCATGCGCTGGCACTGACCCGTCGCCCCGGCGTTGAAGTACCTGAGCCCTATGATCTGGTAGGCCGCTTCTGGACCCGTACAGATGATACCTATCAGGAATATGCCCGCGATGAGATGGTAGACGAATCCCTGTTCACTGAATTTAACCCGCTGTTTAAAGACACCTACTTCGAAGAAGTTCATCAGCAACTGATCGCCCGCTTCCCGATTGGCCGGATGCGCGTACTGAAAAAAGATATCTATAACTGCAACTCCTGGCACCGTGACCCCGAGCCGCGCCTGCACATTCCCATCATCACTAACCCCGGCTCACTGTTTATCGTTAACCATCACTGTACTCATTTGCCGGCAGACGGCTCGGTTTACTTCACCGATACCCGCGGTTATCACACGGCCTTAAACGGCGGTGAAGATCCCCGGGTACACATCGTGGCTGCCCTGCCCTATGAAGGTGCTATGCTCACTGACGAACAAGTTGCCAGTCAGAACTTCTAAAAGGACACGCGCGCATGACAACTAAACCCAGCAGCAGCTATTCCGGCATGACCGGCCGTCAGGGCATTGCTGATCAGGACCTGATCGACTTCCGCAGTGACACCGTTACCCAGCCATCCCCTGGCATGCGTGAAGCCATGGCACATGCCCGGGTAGGCGATGATGTTTACGGCGAAGATCCAAGCCTCAATCTGCTTGAAGCACAGGTTGCTGAACTGCTGGGTAAAGAAGCTGCACTGTTCTTTCCCACCGGCACCATGAGCAACCTGGCCGGATTACTGAGCCATTGTCAGCGGGGTGAAGAAGTCATTGTCGGTGATCAGTATCACATTTACCGGGATGAAGCCTGCGGGGCATCGGTACTTGGCGGTATCGCCATGCAGCCGCTGCAAACCGATGCCCGCGGCGGCATCACGGTTGATCAGCTGGCCGCGGCGATTAAACCGGATGACCCTCACTGTGCGATCAGCCGCTTGCTCTGTCTGGAAAATACCGTCGGCGGTGTTATACAGGATCAGGACACTATCGACGCACTGGCCGGTTACGCCCACCAACAGGGCTTACTGGTACATATGGACGGTGCCCGCCTGCTGCACGCCGCCGTTGCGCAGGGCCTGTCTCCCGCCCGGCTGGTTGAAAATATCGACTCGGTCTCCCTGTGCCTTTCCAAAGGTATGGGCCTGCCGCTGGGTTCGGTGCTGAGCGGTACAAAAACCTTTATTCAGCGGGCCAAACGCATGCGCAAACTCCTCGGGGGTGGCATGCGCCAGGCAGGCATTATCGGTGCTGCTGGCCTGTATGCACTGGAGCACCACATTCAGCGTCTGGCGGATGATCACCGCCGTGCCCGCACCCTGGCTGAAGGGCTGGCTGAGATCAGTGAACTGACCCTGGACCTGAGCGCCATCGATACCAATATCATGTTCATTACCCCTGAACCGGAAGACCACGCCGCACTGCAATTATTTCTGGCGGATAACGGCGTCCTGATCGGTGGCCAGTCGCCATCCTGCCGGATGGTGGTTCACATGGATATTGATGACGCCGCCATTGCTCGCACGCTTCAGCTGTTCCGCCAGTTTTACCAATAACGGCCCAGGCCGCTCCTCAGAGAAGTAACCCTATGCAACAACTGCCCGCCCAGTGGCACAATTATATTAATGGCCGGTGGCATACCGGCCAGAGTGGCAACCTGAGTGTCGAAAACCCGGCGGATCTCAGCAAGGTTGCTGCTATCAGCCTGGCCAGTCCGGCGGATGTCGAGGCTGCCGTAGCCGCTGCCCGGGAATGCCACAACACCGGCGTACTGCCCGCCATGCGCCCGGTTGAACGGGGGCGGCTGGTACGGAAAATGGGCGACTATCTGCTGGAAAACTGCCCCGAAATTGCCCGGGTTCTGACCCTGGAAACCGGCAAACCGCTGGCGGAATCTGAAGGGGAAATTCAGGGGGCTGCCCGCTACTTTGAGTATTATGCCAATCAGGCTGAAACGGTTGATGGCCGCTCAATTCCGCTGGGCAATGACTACATCGATTACACCGTATATGAACCCTTTGGGGTCACCGCCCATATCGTGCCCTGGAACTTCCCGGTGGAAATGATCGCCCGTTCTGTTGCGCCAGCGCTGGTCACCGGCAACACCTGCGTCATTAAAACCCCGGAGCTGACACCCCTGGCCTGCACCTATATCGCCAAAGCGGCAGAATTCGCAGGCTTACCGGCGGGGGCCGTGAACATCCTCTGCGGCTACGGCCATGAAGCCGGAGCAGCCCTGTCGAACCACCCGGATATTGATCAGATGGTCTTCACCGGGTCGGTTCAGACCGGCACCCTGATTGCCGAAGCGGCTGCCCACAATTTAGTACCCTGTGTTCTGGAACTGGGGGGTAAATCCGCGGCCATCATTTGCGAAGATGCGGACCTGGATACTGTGGTGGAATCCGTCCGCTGGGGTATTTTTTATAACGCCGGACAGGTCTGCTCAGCCCTGTCACGGATCATTGTCCATCAGGATATTCATGACGAACTGCTGCAGCGCCTGACCCATCTGGCCGAAAACATCCGCATTGGCAGTTACGACGAAACACCGGACATGGGCTCCCTGGTCAGTATGGATCAGCAGCGACGGGTAGCAGAATTCTGCAGCCAGGCGAAGCAGGCCGGCGCCATCGCCACCACGGGCGGCGCTGCCCCGGACCGCCTCGGTGCATTCTTTCAGCCAACCATTTTCAGCCAGGTCACGTCTGATATGGCCATCGCCACCGAAGAAGTCTTCGGCCCGGTATTAACGGTACAGGCCTTTGCGGACGATGCCGAAGCCATTCAACTGGCCAACGGTACCGAATATAGCCTGGCTGGCGGCGTATTCAGCAATGACTTACAGCGGATGATGCGCCTGTCGCAACAACTGAAAGCCGGACAGGTTTACGTCAATGAATGGTATGCCGGCGGTGTGGAAACCCCGTTCGGTGGCACCGGAAAATCCGGTTATGGCCGGGAAAAAGGCCGGGAAGGTTTATTCAATTATGTACACAGCAAGAACGTGGCAATTCGTCTTAAGTAGACGCGATTTGTGCCTAACGGCGGCGTTCTTCCCGGGGAGTGCGGCCGAACTTCTGTTTGTAACAGCGGGCAAAATAAGACGCTGAAGTAAAGCCACTGGCGGTCGCCACCTGTAAGACTGACAGAGTGGACTGTTGCAGCAAATGCTGCGCCCGCTCCAGCCGGATCGCCATGTAATGGCTGGCCGGTGTGCACTGCAGATGCTCCTGGAACAAACGCTCCAGCTGGCGGCTGGAAAGCCCTACCCGGGAACCGATTTCCTGACAGGTAAGGTGTTCTTCAATGTGATTACGCATCAGCTCCAGCGCCTTTACCAGCCGGGGGTGGTTCACCCGGTGACGTAACTGCACCGCCATCCGCTGTTGTTCATGGGCGCTGCGGATATGGGGATGGATACACTGTTCGGCCACATCAGTGGCCAAGGCTTCACCGTGCTTGTAAGAGATCAGTTGCAGCATCATATCCAGACCGGCCAGACCGCCGGAACAGGTTATATATTGATCGCTGATCTCAAACAGTTCATCGGTCACTCTTAAAGATGGAAAGTCTTCCCGCAGGCTTTCAATGTTCTCCCAGTGAATGGTGCAGGCATGCTCTTTCAGCAAACCGGCCCGGGCCAGCAACAGGCTGCCGGTGGACGTAGCTCCCACCGCAATGCGCCGCCGGCTAAGGCCCCGCAACCAGGTGTAGAGTTCCGGGTCATCCAGTTGGTGGGCATCAATACCGGCCACCACGAAGAGGGTCGAAAGGTCACTGACATCCTGCATATTGCGGCTCGGTGAGAATGGCAGGCCATTACTGCAACACACCGGCTGGTCAGCGCTGCAGTAGAAATCCCAGGCGTAGAGGGTTTCACCTCTCAGTCGGTTCGCCATGCGCAATGGCTCCAGCGTTGCCGCCAGCGACAGCATGGAAAAATTCGCTGTCAGATAAAAACCTATACGTTCAACCGCCGGAGATGTCATGACACTTCACCTGAAAAACATGTCGGATAATAGACCTATAATGTCGTAAAAACTTTATTTAATCCAGCCGTCTTTCGCCATTATTAAGTCCATACACTCAAAATAACAATGACCGATCAGGCAGTGACTACCATGACTCAGCTGAAACGCCGCTCCCGCCGTAAACCCAAGGTTGCCCCCGGCCCGAAGATTAATCCGGCACCCGCCGGCACCGAAGGCGGCAGCTTTCAGCCCCTCAGTCAGGCCGATATTCAGCGCATTGTCGATGCCGCGTATCAGGTACTTGAACGTACCGGCATAGAGGTAGGGCCAAGCCCTTGCCGGGATCTGTTCGAAGCGTCCGGCTGCCGGGTTGATGCGGATAAAAACCGCGTCTTTATTCCGGCGCATCTGATCGATCAGGCCCGTGAACTGGCGCGCCCGGAAGTACTGCTGGCCGGGCGCGATCCGAAATACGATCTGCAGCTGGGTGGCCGTAAGGTCTATCTGGGCACCGGCGGTCAGGCGGTGAAAATCCTCGATATCGATGACAAAGTCCGGGAAACCACCCTGGCGGATAACTATCACATTGGCCGCCTGGTCGACACACTGGATCATATTCACTTCTATATGCGGCCGGTGGTCTGTCGGGATCTGGAAAACGACGAAATCGACATCAACCAGCTGTATGCCTGCATGAGTGCCACCAAGAAGCACGTCATGAGTAACGCTTACCTGCCT
Source organism: uncultured Oceanospirillaceae bacterium (assembly GCA_937138495.1). GTDB lineage: Bacteria > Pseudomonadota > Gammaproteobacteria > Pseudomonadales > Balneatricaceae > Amphritea. Next base: position 36,738 of record CAKZPE010000032.1, on the reverse strand, counting down.
GAAAAAGTGGCTGACTTACGTAAGATGGGTGAAATGATCGTCGGTGGTAAAGACGCCTTTGATGCCCGTCCACCGCTGTCCTTCACCGCCTGCTGGACGGTATCCCCCCTGCGCTACGCCATGGAAACGGTGGAAATTCTTGATGAAATCATCGACCACAATATTCCGGTTGTACTGTCATCGGCCCCACAGGCGGGCGCAACGTCACCTGCCTCGCTGGCCGGCACCCTGGTGCAGCTGACTGCTGAACAGCTGTCCGGCTTCACCTATGTGAACCTGAAAAGCCCCGGCTACCCGGCCATTATGGGCTGCGTACCGGCACAGGCCGACCTGCGGACCGGCTCATTCACCGGCGGCTCCGCAGAATTTGCCCTGCTGAACGCCGCCTGCGCCCAGATCGCCCAGTTCCTCAACCTGCCGATCTACAATTCATCCGGCATTGCTGATTCCAAAGTCGGTGACGCTCAGGCAGGATTTGAAAAAGGCATCACTACTGCCACTGCAGCGCTGGCCGGGTCCAACTATGTACACCACTCCGCCGGTTTTCTGGAAAGCCTGCTAACCGTCGCCTATGAGCAATATGTCATCGATAATGACGTCAACGGTGCGGTAATGCGTCTGACCCGGGGTATCGAAGTGACCGATGAATCACTGGCAGTCGATGTCATTCACGATGTCTGTAACGGTGACAACCACTACCTCGGCCACGCCCATACCATCGGCCTGATGACCAGCGAATACCTGTATCCGAGCGTATTTGACCGCCGCACCCGGGATGACTGGCAGGAAGCTGGCAGCATGGATATCCGTCAGGTAGCCAAACTGCGTGCCGCAGAAACCCTGAACAGCCACTTCCCGGATATCATCAGTGAAGAAATTGATCAGCAGTTGCGGGCTGAGTTTGATATCAAACTGCCCCGGGAAGCGATGAAACCTGGCAGTTGGAGTGCCCCGGAATAAGCACCGGCTAAACAACCAGCCTAAACACAGCCTCACTCCAAAGCGGGTAACAGAGGCCCTGCGCCGGACTGATCAGTCCAGCTCAGGCTATCCCGCTTTTTTCACGCCCGTGTCAGTGTCCTGCACGGGCTTTTTTCATGCCAGCAGACTGAAACGCAGCGCATCGTACAAAGCCGCATGCAGGCCCCTGTGAGCCACCGCATCACCGATGCGCAACAATGTAAACTGCCCTTCAGGATTCAGTGCCGGTAACTCCAAACGGCCATCTACCAGTGCCTGCTGATCATACTGGCCATGATTCACCGACGCTGCTTTCAGCTCAAAGTACACTTCATCAAGAGGCAGAGTGGCATTTTCAGTGACCACTGCGTCCACCAGCAGATCCTGTTCCGATCCTGTCAGCAGATTTCGCAGGGTGACCCGTTTGCGGCCCGCTTCAGGCACCACATTTACCGGTTCATGGTCCGCCATAAACTGAACACCTTTAGCGTACAGGCTGCGCATCGCTACTGAATGCGTGGTCGGCCCCAGTTCCCGCAGCGGGCTGTGATCCGGCGTGACAAAGCGCACCGCACAACCGGCCAGTGCCAGCACTTCTGCCGTACTGGCAGCGGCCTGACCGCCCTGTTCATCAAACAGCAGCACCTCACCACTGAAGCGGTCTCCGCCCAGTACATCCCAGCCGGTATGGCAGTGCTGTTCGCCACTGAACCCCAGTTCCATTGGCAAACCGCCGGTGGCCACAATGACCCAGTCAGGCTGTTCCGCTAATACCCGTTCGGCATCTGCATATGTGTGGTAATGCACGGTCACCCCCAGGGTTTCCACCTGGGTAATCAGCCACTCAGCCACACTGGCCATTTGCGCCCGGGTTTCGCCTTTAGCCGCCAGATTCAGCTGGCCGCCCAAACGGTCACCGGCTTCCAGAATCACCACCTGGTGGCCGCGTAATCCCCAGACCCGTGCCGCTTCCAGCCCGGCAGGGCCACCACCGACAATCACCACTTTCTGCGGTTGCCCGGTATCGCGGGCAATCACGTGATCCATCTGCTGTTCCCGACCAGTAGCCGGGTTATGCCCGCACAGGGCATCTTTGCCCTGATTCACCCGGTCGACGCAATAGCCCATGCCTACACAGGGCCTCACGGAATCTTCTTCACCGGCGGTCAGCTTATTCACCAGATACGGGTCAGCTATCTGCGCCCGGGTCATGCCCACCATGTCCAGCAAACCGCTGTTGATAGCGTGCCGGGCAGTGGCAATATCCGCAATCCCGCCGGCATGCAGCACCGGCAAGTCCACCGCCTGTTTCAGTTCACCGACAATGCTCAGATGGGCTGCAGAGGGCATGCCCATTGGCGGAATCCAGCCCGCCAGCCCCAGATCGTCGTAGGGTGCGCCCGCCAGCAGGTTAAAGAAATCCAGCTGGCCGGTCGCCGCCAGAGCCTGTGCAATCTGAATACACTCTGCTGTATCCATCCCGCCTTTCAGCAGCTCATCGGCGGTCAGTCGCATACCGATTACAAACTCCGAACCAACCGCCCCCCGGACGGCATCCAGCACCTCCGTCACAAACCGCAGCCGGTTATGGGTATTACCGCCGTAGCCGTCTTCACGGGTATTAATCAGTGGAGAAAGAAACTGACCCAGCAAATGGGAATGGGATAACAGCTCGATGCCATCAAAACCGCCCTGCTGACAGCGCACGGCCGTATCGCAAAACTGCCTGATCACCCGGTCGATGTCTTCCTGCTCCATGGCTTTCGGATAGCCCCGGTGTGCCCGTTCCCGCAATACTGATGGCCCGATTGCCGGTAACCAGTGGCCATCATCGGTCACTGTACGCCGGCCCATGTGGGTTATCTGACACATGATGGCTGCGCCGTGCTGCTGTACGCCGGCAGTTAACTGCTGAAACCAGGGAATGATGGAATCATCACCGGCGTATAACTGGCCAAATACTGAGGGGCTGTCGGGGGCGATATTGGTGGAGCCGCCGATCATGGTCAGGGCCACACCGCCTTTGGCTTTCTCTTCATGGTAAAGCCGGTAGCGGTCCCGGGGATGCCCGCCTTCCACATAAGACGGTGCATGAGCTGAGCTGAAAATCCGGTTACGGAGAGTAAGGTGCCGCAGCTGAAAAGGTGTCAGGAGCGGATCGGTACGTTTAGTTATCGCCATGTGCGCACTGCCATACGGGTATTTTTATACAGGCCCCCTGCACAACAGTACTTTGGCTACCCTGTGCGGAACCTTCTTCTTATATCTCCGAATATATGCATTGCACGCACAACCAACAAGCCTGCCGCGGCAGGCCTGTCAGGGGTCGTCGCATGGCTTACAAAGCTGTCGCATACAGGCATTGAAAGGGTTTAATCTTTCAAAAGCGCCAGATAGGCAACAATTTCATCGCTGTCCAGCGCCTGCAGGTTCATCGACAGTTCCGCTATATTCTGGCGGCGCGTGTCCGCCACATAAGGGCCAGCCAGAGTATGGAATTTACTGATGATCTCGTCTTCCGTCAGCGGGTTTTCCGGATTCCCCCGGGCAATGCAGGGCTCAGATGCCAGCTCAGTGCCGTCATTCAGTACGATACGGGCATGAGCCCAGCGCTCTGCCGGAAACAGCGCGTCATATTCCGCTACTTCATGGGTGATCACCTTACCACTGAGCGCCTGCCGGCGGGCATCTCCCAGCCCGGAATCTGTTTCTGCCACCGCTTCTGCCGTCACCACCCCGTCCAGCACCGCAGAGGCAACCGAAAACGGCAGGCTATACTGCGCCTGTTCGGTGGTATCCGGGTGCTTCACATGCAAACGCGCGCCCTGATGGAAAGTATGAATATGAATTTCAGCGATATCATCCGGATTCAGCGATTGCTCGCTGCCAATCTGCCGGACAGCTTCTACCGCCGGCTGTGCCCAGCGGCACACCGGATAGGCTTTAAAATACTGTTCGAGAATATACCAGCGCTGCCCCAGATCCCCCCAGATATCTGTTACCTGTTCATCGCTGATGGTAATTGCCGGCGCACCGGTAAAGCCGTGCTCAGCCATTAACGCGCAACTGACTCCTGCCAGCGCGCCCCAGCCAGAACCGTCCTTCACCATGGTCGGGTAATCAATGCAGCGCATCATCTGACTGCGCGGACCATAAAACTCAGCGCTGCCGATGGCTTCCCAGGTTTTATCGGCATCCAGACCGCGTAACCGCGCTACCACGGCCGCTGCCGCCAGACCGTTCCAGGCCCCCGAAGTATGATAGTCATCAGCCGTCGCATGCAGGGCAATGCCCGCCCGGGTAGCAATTTCATAGCCCATCACCAGCGTCGTCAGCAGCTCTTTACCATCGACCGGCTTCGCACAGATCTGGCTCAGCATTGCCGGCAGCACAGTCACCCCCACATGCCCTTTGGTCAGTACCTGACCGTCATGGGCATCCACACTGTCGATCAGCATCGCGCCATACAGCGCCGAGCCGCAGGCACTGGCACTGGCCCCCTCAAACAGCAACGGAATATCCCCGGGATACTGGCTCTGCACAAAACCGGACATGATCCGGCTCAGCCGGGTACTTTGCCCGGCCGCGGCCACACCTAATAAATCCAGCAAACAGATTTTCGCCTGCTGAATGACCGCCTCCGGCAGCGCATCAAAATTCAGGTTATGGATAAAATCCAGGCAGGCACCGTGTCTGGGAGTCGCAGAACCGGCCGTATCAAGAGGCGTCTGAAGGCTTGTCTGATTAGTCGTCTGAAAGGTCATGGTAATTATTCTTCTCTGAACGTCAGTCGGCAGCTGTTACATACAGCTGTAGCAGCTTCGACCTTACCCAATCAGCAGGGGTCAAAAAGAATAATTAAACGACATTAACACGCCACTAACCGGCAAATAATATACGCCGTAACCTGAGCCAGCGGATAATACCAGTTGAATTTTAGCTGTTTATCAAACAGTTCCAGAATATTCATAAAAGCTTCTTTATCTACTTTCAGCTTAATGTGAGCCGATGCAGCCTGTGCTTTAAATTCGCCATTAAACTCAATAACACTACCGTTAACGATTATCTGAAACGTCTGTATTACCTGAATTACTTCCATTTGAAGAACCTCCACATAAATTGAATTTCGCAGGATTGCGATTATTCATATCTATAGTGCGAGTTAATTATTTAAGCAGCAGTTGTCCAACGCGTTGGACAGCTCAGAACTCTTCGTTTCTGTTCGGGGAAGGTAGGAGGAGACAAGAAGCATATCCTGAGCAAGATCAAAGACTTTTCGTACGGTGAAGTACGAATTATCGATGATAATAGTTTTCAGAAAAAACGATCCAATCAATACGGCGGGAAGTCTTCCACGCTGTAGGCTTCCCGGGGTAACCAGTCGATTTCAGCCGGTAGCTGCGGGACCAGCTGGTTATCGTAAATATCCCGGCAGATGCGGGTAATTTCCAGCGGTAAAGTGCCCAGCTCTTCACGCCGGGCCAGCAGGAAAATATAACGGGCATGGCTGCCGGGGGTAATTGGCAGGGTCGTCACCCCTTTCAGTAATAACGGGTTTTGCAACAGGCTCATGGTGGGCACAAATGCCCAGCCCTGACCACTCTGGACAAACTGCAGCAGCGTCGTGGTGCTGTCCAGTTCATAACGGACCGCCTGTTCCACCCCGATGCGACGGGCAATCAGCTGGGTCAGACTGCCCAACCTCAGTTCCCGGTTATAACTGATACAGGGCAACGACTGCACCAGAGTACGGATATCCCGGCCATAGGTTTTCACATGTTCATCGGCCACGACCAGCACAAAGGGATCCCGTAATACCGGATGAACTTCCAGTTCCGGATGCTGCTGCATCTGGTCACTGGTGATCAGAATATCGATGTCACGCTCCAGCAATGCGTCTTTCAGGGGCGCCATCATGCCGGTACGCAAGGATAATTTACGGGCCGAACTGGCCAGCTGCTCCATGACTTTCTGAGCGGCAACATCTGCAAAGGAATCAATCATCCCCAGCCGCAACCGGTCCAGCCCCTCGCTGGAAGCCAGCTGTACCGCTGCCATCATTTGCTGGCTTTCTCCCAGTAACTGCCGGGCATAGCGCAACAGCACCTGACCGCTGAGGGTCAGCCGGGTTGGCCGGGCACGGCGCACCACCAGCGGCACCGCAAACAGGGTTTCCAGTTGCTTGAGTGTCTGGGATACAGCTGACTGGGTAATGCCCAGCCGTTCTGCGGCCTGAGTAATGGTTTCTGACTCAGCAATGGCAACAAAAGTTTTAAGGGCGCTCAGCTCAGCAAACTTTTCATTCTTCAGCACGTGAAATTCTCATCGGTACAGGTGCTGCAACTATCAACCAAAGCGGCGTCCGCGACAAGTATAAAAACGGTTTTACAGGGCTAAATCACCGCTCTAAGATAACCCCCATGCAAACCTTAGCGCCCTTTCACCTGAAACGTCTGGACAACAGCGAAGACCACCGGCGCTTTGCTGCCCGGCTGATTTGCAGCAACATGGGCGACTATTACCGCAAATACGCCATGGTCTGGAATCAGCAGACCTTTGATCAGAACTGGCCTCACCGCAGCAACTACAGTATCTGCCAGAACAATACCCCCATTGGTCTGCTCAGCCTGTCCCTGTATAACCGCAACGCCTACATCCGCGAATTGCAGATCATCCCGGGGTGGCAGGGAAAAGGCGCTGGCAGCTGGGCATTGCAGGAAACAGAAAAGCTGGCCCGGCAGCACAATTGTGAGTACCTGCGCCTGAAGGTGTTTATCTGTAATCCGGCACTGAAACTCTATGACCGGGCCGGTTTTCTGATCAAAATGCGCGAAGGTGACATTTTTGGTATGGAAAAAAACATCGCTGAAAACACCCCTGCAGCCCCCGGCAGATATAGTCTGAGGTAACCCGGCTAACCACCGTGCTAACAAGAAATTTCTCTTTTTTACCCACCACTCTGGGTGACGCCTGCTAAGCTTAAAGTAACCTGTAAAAAAAGAGGGTATTACGGTGTTGCTGTTCAGTTATATTGGCCGCAAACTGGCACATTTCCTCGCTAAGCCCCACGATACCGAGGAGTTATTTCCCACCAGTAATCCGGCACTGTTACAAAGAACATTACGCAAAGGGGACATTTTACTGGTCGAAGGCACCAGCCACTTCAGCACCAGTATCAAATACCTTTCCCAGTCCACCTGGTCGCATGCCGCACTCTATATCGGCGACCATCTCAGCAGCCAGGAAGACCTCGACGCAGGTATCGAACCCCTGTCACTGCTGGAAGCCGATATCGAGTACGGGGTCAGAGTCCTCCCACTGAGCGCCTATGAAACCCTGCACAGCCGCATCTGCAGACCCATCGGCTTATCAGAAAGTGAGATTAATCAGGTTATTCAGTTCGCGGTCACCCGCATCGGCGACAGCTATGACCTGAAAAACATCTTCGATCTGGCTCGTTATCTGATACCCACGCCACCGATCCCGACGAAATGGCGGCGTAAAGCCCTGACGCTGGGCAGCGGAGACCCCACCCGGGCGATCTGCTCTTCACTGATCGCACAGGCGTTTCAGTCCATCAAATACCCGATCCTGCCAGATATCATTTACGAAAACCCCGAAGATGCTGAACGGATCAGCCATTACCAACGCATGCATCGCCACCGTGATCCCAGCCTGTTTACCCCCCGGGATTTCGACGTTTCACCCTACTTTGAAGTGATCAAACCCATGGTTCAGAGTGGCTTTGATCACCACGCCATTAACTGGGTTGAACCTCACCCTGCTGAAGAAGCCATCAGTACTGAGCAGGTGCCCGTTGCCGAACCGGTTGGTGGCATGGCAAACACCGCCAGTCTGCAGGCGCAGGCTGATATGGAAGCGGCAGCAATCCGGGTAGAAGTCGCTGCGGATAAAACGCCGGGCTAGCGCTTCACAGTTACCAGCAGCCCGGCAGCGATAATCAGCAGCATGCCACACAGGGTCGTCACGTTAGGTGCCGTATTAAAAAACAGAAAATCCCAGACACCGACAAACACCAGATAGCTGTAGTCAAAGGTTGCTACCAATGGCGGTGGCGCAACCTGATACGCCCCCACCAGCGTAATGCTGATCCCTATGGTCAGAAACGCCAGCACCAGAAATAACAGCCACTGCGTCCAACCTGTTTCACTCCACTGTCCTAACAAAAACGGCAATTGTTCGGCCGCACCGCCAAAGCCCTGCCAGTAATACAGAATCAGGCTGAACACCGCCCCCAGCAACAGCAACATCACCGTTAAAGACAGCGCCAGCGCCGCCATCGGCATGGTCTGACACTTACTGCGGGTGGTGACGTTCGTCAGGGCATACATCAGCCCACCAAACACCGGGATCAGCGCCCAGGCGGTAAAGGCATCACCGCCCGGCTGAAGGATCACCAGCACGCCGCAGAAGCCCATCCCTATCGCTAGCCAGCCCCGCCGGGTCACCGGCTCGCCGAGCACAAACGCCGATAAAAGAGTGACAAAAATCGGCCCGGTATAAAAACCGGCCGCAATGACCGACAGACTCAGAAAAGGAATGGCCGCATACAGAGAAATGTACATCAGCACCATAAATGCTGAACGGATCAGCGCCCATTTCTGTATCGCATCCTGCCAGATGTTCTGCTGCTGACGCATCAGCATGGCCACCAGTAACAACAGCGGTATGGCCAGCACGCCCCGCAAGGTAAAGATCTGCCAGAGGGACAAATCACCGCTGTAGTGCTTAACCAGCGCATCCTGAACCGACATCATAAAAACGGCAATGACGATCAGGCTGATACCCAGTAACTTGCGGTCGGCGGCGGATTGTGTCGCTGCTGTCATATCGGGGGCTCCTTGGGATACGTCGGAATATCTTGCCGCAGGGGGGTGCTGAGGTACAGGTCAGTTTTTGCATAGTCATTATGCATAAGCGACGTGTTGTTTTTCTCTATGCAGAGTTGCTTTAAGAAAAGGGACTGATAGTTGGGATGATCTTTTCCCTTTTCGGGAAATTCTGCGATGTAAAAAAGGGCTGATGGTTGGGTGTTTTTCTTTGTTTTGATGCTAATGCTTATCTTGGGATGACCTTTTTCGCTAACGCGACTCAAGGCCTTTGGAACCGCGCAAAGGCCTTAAGAATCCAAACGCGGCCCCACTGTTTGTCCGGCTTCGCCGGATGCCCTGCGCTGCTCATTTTTGTATGCGCTTCTGCAAACTCGGCCGCTCCGCGCCCTCAGACAATGCATACGCTTAGCCATACAAAAACTGCGCTGCTCGGCTGCACAGAAGGGGAAAATTTGGTGCTAACTTGCAGCTATCAGTAATAAACAAAGCAAAAGAAAAGACCTGACCCTGAAACCACTAAAGAAAAGACCTGACCCTGAAACCACTGAAACCAATGGCCCCAAAACCGGGATCAAAGTTCTAAAACGGATCCGTCATGATCAAAGTAATAGATGTTTTCATGTTTGAAGCCCCAGTTGCTCTGTACCTTTTTTATATGGGGCTCAAAAGTGAAAAACTTAACCGCGCCCAGTTGTTCATGGCATGACGCATCTATAAACCGTCTTTTAGACGGTGCAGTTTCAATACTGTGTCCAAGGTTTCCCAGAAAATCGAGATTTTCGTAGCCTAACGCCTGTATTTTCCGGTTCCCAAATTCGAACAACTCTGAGAATTTTGTCGACGGGGAAACAAACTCTTTCATCAGCCGGTGAAGTTCCAGTTCAGCAGCGCTGCCTTCTTTAAAAGCGGCAGACTGAGGCCTTGTGGTACACACACCGCCCTCTACATAAAATGATCGTGCACAGTCACCCCAGACATCGCCAGTCATCGGACTCAGGTCAACAGTGATTAAATTGGTTTCTCCGACAGCCTCATCAGAAGGAACATAATCCTTACCTGAAACAGACAAACAACTCCTGCTACCTAGCAATACAAAGGCTGGGGTATCGTAATACCAGGTTTCAGAAATCCCCTGATGTAACATCAACTCAACGGCTTTTTCTGCAATGCTCTGTTCAGTGGATTTCGCATCTATAAAGGCACAAAGCTGTGCATGCACCTCCTTCGCTGCCTTTTGCACCTTCTTATATTCTTCGAGTTTCATTAAAAGTCCTTATTTAATCTTCCGTTACTGGCATATACCTATCATATTGAGCTTGCCTGATAAGCGACATAGTAATTACGACAGTTTCTGCCAGAACAAAGAATTGCAGCCCCTCAAATCTGACTTCCTTCAACTTAATCGCCTCTATCACTGGGCTAATGAAGCCATACAGATATAATCCTTATTCGGAAGACCGCATCTTAAAAATGGAACTTTTAATTATGAAAAAAGCTATTCTCTTTATATTTTCAATTCTTGCGATAAGTGCATGCAGTAATGAAGGAAATAAACACATTCAAGAATTTGTAATGCCTTCATCAGAATCAAAATACACGTCTGATTTATCCTTAGATTTAGTCATTGAAGATGTCAGTAACCCTCCCAAGAAACCAGCAGTACCGGCAATCGTTATAAACACACTAAAAGACGCGGGTATTTTGTCTGCTGTTAATCACACCTATTCTGTTGGCGACCTGGCGATAGATGCCAACCTCCATCTTTTAGCAGAGCCAAAAGTACAAATAGAAAAACTGCAAAAAGGCTTGGTGACGGAACTACCTGAAGGCATGACTTTAAGCGTCTTCGAAGGAATCGGAGACTTTGCCACGCTCAGTGAGTACCGTTCAACACTTCAGACTACAAGCAGCATAACCTTCATACAACAGGAATACATGATAACGCTTACGTCACCGGTTGATAGTGCAACACTAAAGAGTGTGGCTACGGACTATTCATCCTGGTTAAGTAAATCACTGTAAAAAGAGTCCACTAATGCCGATGAGTCTGGTATTCGTCATGTTCATCGGTAAAACCCCAAAATCAAATTTCATCTATTACCCTCACCTTAAACCCCTTCACAGATTACTTCCTCAAATAACTACGAAGTCGCCCGATTCCCCTTCCGTGCAGCCGAGCATCGTAGCTGACAACAGATAAGCCGGATAAATTGTTTGAGAGCGCGTAGCGGTCGAGTTTTTAGAAGGCCTGTTGTCAGTGAGACGCGCAGGGAATCCGGCGGAGCCGGACAAGCGGTGGGGCCACTTTTAGATTTTTAAGACTTTTGTGTGGTTACAAAAGTCTTGAATCGCGTTAGCGAAAAAGATCATCCCAAGTTAAACGTCAGCACAAAAACAAAGAAATACACAAAACCATCAACCTAAATAAACCACCCGTAGGGTAACCAAAAACAAAAACGCCGGACTAAAAAGCCCGGCGTTGAGGTTGCGGTCACAACCAGAAAATCACACTGGAGTGATCAGCTCCATGGGAACGGACTGTTCGAAGTCGGGTGTAACTTACCCTCTTCAAAACGGGAGAACCGGAATGGCTCCAGCAGGCTTGGCTTCTCGCCCACTACCTGTTCAGCCACCAGCTTACCAACGCCCAGCATCTTGTAACCGTGGTTAGAATCCGCGATCACAAAGCAGTTCTTGCGGAAGGTGTCGAATACCGGGAAGCTGTCCGGTGTGAAGCAACCGATACCGCCGGACGCTTCATCCTTGTATTTAGGAATCGTGCCTTCAAAACGCTTCTGACAGTGTGCCAGTGCCGATACCCACATGTGCGCAAAGTCAGGGCCCACGATGAACTCAGGGGACTCAGGGCCGTACGGATCAACCTGAACCGCATCAGCAGGCTTATCAACGATGAAGGGTGCAGCACCGCCCTGTACGCCGCCGAAATGGTAGTCAGGCTTGTAGTAAATGCCCCACATGTCTTCAGTAATCAGGGAACCGTCTACGTCGGAATACAGCGGTGCGTTGCTGTCCACGTGGATAACCGGTGGCATCTTGCCGTCGTTGGTCACCTGCAGGCCAGGATCCACACCCAGAGTACCTTCCTGCAGTGACCAGTACACCCACATCGGCACGTCGGTGGCGATCTGGCCAGAGGTCGGGTTCTTGATGTTGATGTGCTTCGGCAGGTCCAGCATTTCCCAGAAGGATTTAACCCACGGGCCGGCACCGATTACCACGTAATCGGTTTCGATATCGCCCTTGTTGGTTTCGACCTTAGTGATGGCGCCGTCAGTGGCCTGCTGGAAACCGGTTACGGTAACGCCGGTAATGATGCGTACGCCTTCAGCTTCTGCTTTAGCCGCCAGGCCGTACATCGCTTTGGTGTTGTTGGCATAACCACCTGGCATTTCGTGCAGTACAGAGGTGATGCCCTGGGCCTGCCAGTCGTGGAAGATGGTCTTCATGTAATCGGTACAGTCTTTTTCACCTTCGATGAATTTAGACTCATAGCCAATCGCCTGCTGCTGTTCGTAAATAGAAGCAACGTCTTCATGCATGGATTCCGGGCTGATCTGCATATAGCCAACCGGGTGGTAGCTGTACGCTTGCGGATCGCTTTCCCAAACTTTAACGCTGTGGGCCATCAGCTCACGCATCGCTGGCTGGAAGTAGTTGTTACGGATAACACCGCAGGCGATGCCGGTCGCACCGGCAGAGATGCCGGACTTATCCAGGATGATAATGTCTTCGCCGCTGCCTTTGCCGCGTTTTTTCAGTTCCAGCGCCAGGTGATACGCGGTACTCAGACCGTGGATACCGGCACCAACGATCACATAAGGTGAACTCTTTGGGAATGCCATGTTGTCGTTCCTGTTATTTTTGTGTGGGACTTAAGTCCCATCTACTTATTTCAATTTGTTGTTTGCTGCCTTCACCGCCGTATGACGGTTTAGCTGCTATTTTTATGAACCCGGCCGAAACCGGGTCCGGATCACGCCAGTAGCGCAGCCAGACCCGCCGGCTTGCCACCAAATTCATCCATTGCGTCCTGCAGGCAATCCCACATGAACTCAACTGAACTCACATCACACAGCAGGTGAAAGGCCAGCACAGTGCTGCCGTCCGCCAACTGCACATCATCACGGATCAGGATGCTGTTTAACCGGGCCACAGAAGTTTGCGCCACCTGATGGTTGGCAAACTCTTCGGCAGCAAAATCAATGCCGCAGACCTTGGCCAGCATGTCCCGTAAATGTTCTCCGGTGAGTAACAGCCAGGCATGGCTGTCACTGCGTGGCAATGCATAGCAGGCGGTGTCTGCATCCATTTGCCAATCGTTTTCCAGTTGCTGCGGTTTACCGGCAGTGATCTGCAGATCACTGAGGATCAGGTGTTCCTGCACCGACAGACTCGCCACCAGAGAACCGTCCTGCTGACGGGTTGCCCGGTTCGGTTCTGCCGGGATTTCCACGCCCTGCCGGGTCAGCCATTCCGGTGCCTGACGGCCCTTGAAGCCGCTGCGTGGCAGCATGGAAAGGTCGACCATCGCCAGTGATTTCAGCTGTTGCGCATCATCCGCTGCAAACTGCTTCACGACCGTTGCACCGTTCAGGCTGGCGAATTCCGCCCCGCCTTGCTGCTGCGTCCGGTAAAGCTGGCTACGACGTAAACCGCTGTCCGGCGCTGTTGTTTCAAATTCATTCATGTCTTATTCCTCGCCGCGGGATTACAGGTTCTGACGGGCAGTGTCAGGGTCGTAGAAAGGCAGCGCGACAACCTTGGCGGCTACCGGCGCACCGTCGACTTTAATGACGATGTCGCTGCCCGGCTCAGTTTTACCCGGCGGCACATAGGCCATGCCTACCGGCTTGCCTAAGGTTGGGGAGTAGTTGCACGATGTCACCCGGCCAGTCATTTTGTCGCCGTCGATCACCAGATGGCTTTCTTCCGGCTGAGGCGCCTTCGGATCATCCACCACAAAGCCCACCAGTGAACGGTACTGAGGTTCTTTATTCAGCTCGCGGATAATTCGCTGCCCCACAAAGAATGGCTTCTTGTTGGAAACTGCCCAGCCCATCTGCACTTCTTCCGGCGTGGACATAGCATCAGTGTCCTGGCCGATAATGATGTGGCCTTTTTCCAGACGCAGCACCCGTTGTGCCTCAATGCCGAATGGCTTAATGCCGTGCGCTTCACCAGCCGCCATCAGGGCATCCCAAAGTGCTTCACCGGCGTGTTGCGGTACGTGTACTTCGTAGCCCAGCTCACCGACGAAACCGACGCGGATCACCCGGGCCTGAACACCCGCCACATGGCCTTCACGCACACCCATATACGGGAATGCTTCGCTGCTCAGATCAATGTCTTCACAAAGTTTGCTCAGTACTTCACGGGCTTTAGGGCCGGCAATGTTCACGCCACACCAGGCGGAAGTCACGTTGGCAATGTCTACATCCAGACACCACTGGGCATTCCACTTGAGCATGTTCTGATAGACACGGTCGACGCCACCGGTAGTCGCTGTCACGTAGAACAGCTGATCGTGGAAACGGCAGCTTACGCCGTCATCAATCACCACACCGGCTTCGTTGGTCATCAGCGCATAACGGGCACGGCCCAGCGGCTGCTTGGCAAAGCCAAAGGTGTATACCCGGTTAAGGAATTCACCGGCATCCGGGCCGCGGACTTCAATGCCGCCTAAAGTAGATACATCCACCAGACCCACATTATTACGCACGTTATTTACTTCAGCGGCGATGCAGTTATCACGCTGGTTTGTCGGGCCGTAATAGGCCGGACGGAACCAGGCACCGGCCTGCAGCATCTGTGCACCTGCTTCCAGGTGACGGTGGTGCATATTGGTATAACGGGCCGGGTAGAAACTGCGGCCTGCCAGGTGGCCCAGACGTTCCGGTGCAAACGGCGGACGGGCCGTGGTAACACCGGTCTGAGCAACACTCTTACCGGTAGCATTCGCCACGATACGGGCAGTGGCCAGTGCCGAATGGCGACCCTGTGAAGGCCCCATGCCGCAGGTTGAATAACGCTTCACCAGCTGGACGTGCTCATAGCCGTCGCGGGTGGCGTTCACAATGTCTTTAATCTGCAGGTCTTCATCGAAATCGACGAATTCTTTACCCTTCGGATGTGGGAAGATCGGCCAGCTGTAGTTCGGGCTGTTAGCGCTATCGTCTGCGACCGGAGCCGGTTCGGCCATTGCGCTGACGCGCTCAACAGTTTCCGCCAGACGGTTAACGGCAATCGCCGCGGCCCGCCGGGCATCACCGCAAACCGCGTTCACTGACCAGTTCGCGTTTACTGAACCGGCAATCTGGAACGCTTTCGGCAGCTTGCTCAGGGTGAACATCGCCGTATCGTCGTTGTAGCTTAACTGACCACCGGCCTGACAAATCAGCTGATACGTCGGGGTGTAACCCACCGCCATACACAGCAGGTCACAGGCGAAGGTTTCGCCGCTGTCGGCACACTGGCCCTTGCTGATCTGCTGACGGATCTCAACGGCTGATAAGTGCTTCTTATCTGAGCTGGCGTTTGCAGCGTATACCGCATGGTTGCTCAGGATACGCACACCGCGCTGGCTGACCGCCTGCATCAGTTCGCTTTCCGGTGCCGCATCACGCAGTTCGGCAACGGCTACCACTTCAATGCCGGCATCCAGCATATCCAGCGCAGTTGCGTAACCTTCGTCATTACCGGTAACGACTACCGCTTTCTGACCCGGCTTCACGCCGTAGAGTTTGATCAGACGTTGGATCGCGCTGGACATCATCACGCCCGGCAGATCGTTATTATGGAAGACGGCCTGCTGTTCCAGCGAGCCCACACACATGATGGCTTCTTTGGCGCGTACTTTGTACAGGCGCTTGCCCTGTATCACCGGCAGCCAGTTATCACCGAAGTAGCCGTTACAGATCGCTTCCAGCTTCACATCAATATTGGCATGGCTTTCAATGTCAGCAATCATCGCCTGACGCAGCGCTTCTGCCTGCGTACCTTCCGCATCGAGACGGCTGTACGCCAGGCTGCCGCCCAGAATCGGATTCTCATCCACCAGCAGGACTTTCGCGCCCTGTTCGGCCGCCTGAATGGCTGCGGTCATCCCCGCCGGGCCTGCACCCACAACCACTAAGTCGTAGAAGCTGTATTGCTTGTCGTAATATTCCGGCTCAAAGGTGTCGTCCACCACACCTAAGCCCGCCGCTTTACGGATTACCGGCGCCCATTTTTCCCAGGCACCGGCCGGCTTGTAGAAGGCCTTGTAATAGAACCCCACCGGCATGAACTTGCTGAACATACCCAAATGGCGGCTGCTGTCTTTTTCCAGGCTGCCGCTAAAGTTCTGACCGGATACATTCAGGCCATCACGGATAGTTTCCCGGTCCGCCAGTACGTTCGGGTCCGATGGCAACTGCACCAGAGTATTGGCATCCTGACCGGCCATGGTTAATGCACCGCGGGGACGGTGATACTTGAATGAACGGCTGATCAGCCACTGACCGTTCGCCGCCAGTGCGCTGGCGATGGTGTCGCCGGCAAAGCCTTTAAATTCACGGCCATCAAAAGAGAAGTTGACGGTTTTGCTGCGATCGACCAGCAAACCGCCATTGGCCAGTCGGTTATCGTTATAAACAGGCACGGTTACTCTCCTTCCACAGCGGTAAACTCAACCCGCTGGTTAAATACTTCGCTGGCGGGAAATGTTCGGATAATTTCATCGGTAATGGTGTTACGTTCCGCCAGAAACCAGTACGACGTCGCACTGTGGCACCACCATTCACGGACGATTCCCGCTGCATTTTCGTGGAAGTAAACATGTTCAACCCATTCGCGACTGTCGCAGCGGTTCGGGTCTGGCATTTCATGCAGCTCACCGCCGTAAATAAATTCAGAGATGTTGCGTGGCCCGTTCAGCGGGCAGTTCAGTATTTTCATGACTTTTTTCTCCCGCTTAGTGGCTGGCTGCAGTTGCGCCGGCTTCGTTGATTTGCTGATGACGGTAAAAACGTTCCAGCTCGAATGGCTTGATAAGCTCTGGTGGCTTACCGGTGGCAACCAGTTCCGCCATGGTCTGGCCGCAAATCGGCGTTGCCTTGAAGCCCCAGGTGCCCCAGCCGGCATCCAGGTAGTAGTTCTCGACCGGGCTCAGGCCCATGATCGGGCTGTAATCAGGGGTCATATCGGTGATACCGGCCCACTGACGCATCAGTCGTGCCTGCGACAGGAACGGGAAGAGTTCCAGTGCGGCGGCGGCCAGAGATTCTTTCATATCCAGAGTCGAGCGGGTGTTGTACAGCGGATACGGGTCGGAACCGCCGCCGATAACAAATTCACCGCGGGAGGTCTGGTGTACATACACATGAACGTGTGGGGAGCTGACGTGAGGTGTCAGTAGCGGCTTGTACGGCTGAGTTACCATCGCCTGTAGCGGGAAGCTGTGGACCGGCAGTTTGATGCCCGCCATTTTCGCCACAACCGAACTGGTACCGGCAACGGCCTGGACTACAGAACCGCAGTTAATGGTGCCGCGGTTGGTTTTCACCCCGGTGACCCTGCCGTTGCTGATCAGTACATCTTCCACTTCGGTCAGCTGGTGCAATTCAACACCGCGTTCACAGGCGCCTTTCATGTAGCCCCAGGCTACCGCATCGTGACGGGCCGTAGCGCCGTCGGCATGCCACAGACCGGCCATAATCGGATAACGGCCATCTTCCGGCATGTTCAGGTTAGGCACCAGCTCACGGATGGTCTGGCGGTCTACCAGTTCTGAACGCACACCCAGATGCTGGTTAACCTCTGCCCGCCAGCGGAAGCTGCGTACAGCTGCATCACTGTGCGCCAGGGTCAGCTGACCACGGTTTTCCATCATGATGTTGTAACCGAATTCGTTACTCAGGTTCTGATACAGCTTCACCGAATCCCGGTAAAAGCTGACCCCTTCTTCGGTCAGATAGTTAGAACGGATTACCGCGGTATTCCGGGCAGTATTACCGCCCCCCAGGTAACCTTTATCCAGTACAGCGATGTTCTTTACACCGTGATATTTGGACAGGTAATACGCACAGGCCGCCCCGTGACCACCGGCACCGATGATGACCACGTCGTAATGTTTCTTCAGCTCCGTGCTGCTGGGTGTGAAATGGTGCTGGGCGGGATAATCCTTGCTCAGACCATATTTTAATAAGCCAAAAGGCATTATTGCCTCCCTACCGCGGGTATTTTGTTAGGACCTGACGTGCGAAAACACGCCTTAATCTGTCCAATATCGGCAATAAAACCAACAGGTGCAACGCCTGGCAGGGATTAGTAGTAATACTAATAATGGTAAAAAGGAGGGCTTATCAAAAGGGCTGAAAACGACAAAAAACTCATGAATCTCTGCCAAAAACTCACAAACCTGATCAATAAAAATACAAAAAACGAAATTTACAGCCTTACTTTTCGCATAATAATTTTTTCTTATAATGGCAAAATTCCCGTATAACTGACCTTTAACAGTGGATAGCCAGCGATATGCAGCACCTTGTTATAGCAGTCGGATGAATCTAAAATAACCTGTACAAAGACCTTTTAAAGGACCTGTTAAATGACCACCAGAATTTTAGCTGATGTCGCTGCAAGTATTACTGAGCTGAAAGCTAACCCCATGAAAGTTGCAACAAGCGCCTGTGGTGAACCCGTTGCTGTGCTGAACCGGAATGAACCCGCTTTTTATTGTGTTCCCGCTGAAGCATACGAAATGATGATGGACAGGCTTGAAGATCTTGAACTGCTTGCTATTGCTCAGGAACGTGCGTTGGAAGAGAGCATACCGGTAAATTTGGATGACCCATAAACTCGAATTCAGGAAGAGCGCACTCAAAGAATGGAAAAAACTGACCGCTTCACTGCAACATCAGTTTAAGAAAAAACTTGCTGAGCGCTTAGAGAATCCTCATGTCCCGGCTACTAAGTTATCCGGAGCGATCAACATGTATAAAATCAAACTGCACCAGTCTGGCTACCGTTTGGTCTACAAGGTAGAAGATGATGTCATTACAGTAAGCGTATTAGCGGTAGGTAAACGTGAACGCAGTGATGTTTACCGAAAAGCGGTAAAACGTTTAGATAACTGACGTACGGTATAACAAATCTGGAGATACATTTTGTATTGATGTCCGCTTATAGAATATAAACGGACTCAATAGACGAAAATAACAGTCAGAGCTTCTGCATATCAGCAGAAACATACTTACTTACGCTTAGAAGGCTTCTTCTTACCGGCCCCGGCAGATTTAACAATCTTAGTGCGGGTCACTTTATTGCTGCGCGGCGCTTTACGGGCTTTTTTCAGGTATTTTTTCAGGCCTTCACGCTTACTGACTTCGAAACCGTCCATGTAGACCCGCTTAATGCGGCTGCCGATCAGGTGTTCGATATCATTCAGAGTGCGCTCTTCTTCCCGGCTGACGAAGGAAATCGCTTTGCCCGGCATACCGGCACGGCCCGCACGGCCCACCCGATGTACGTAGTCTTCCGCCAGATACGGCAGGTTAAAGTTCACTACGTGCTCCAGCCCCTGGATATCCAGACCACGGGCGGCGACTTCGGTGGCGATCAGTACCTGTACTTTGCCGGATTTAAAGTCTGCCAGCGCCCGGCGACGGGCGCCCTGGCTGATATCGCCGTGGCAGATAACCCCTTTAATGCCGTCAACTTTCAGATCCACCGCCAGACTGTCAGCCTGTGCCTTGGTACTGGTAAATACCAGTACCTGAAACCAGTTTTCTTCTTTAATCAGCCTGGCAAACAGCTCCGGCTTACGCTGTTCATCGATCTCATACACTACATGGTCGATGGTATCGGCAACCACATTCTGCTTCGCCACCCGGATCACTTCCGGACGCTTCAGCAGCTGCTTAGACAGCTCATTCACTTCCGGCGAAATGGTCGCGGAGAACAGCAGGCTCTGACGGCTTTCCGGGGTCTGTTGCAGGATTTTGCTGACATCAGACAAAAAGCCCATATCCAGCATCCGGTCTGCTTCATCCAGCACCAGAAACTCGACCTGCGACAGATACAGGTTACATTCCACCGCGTGTTCGATCAGGCGGCCGGGGGTAGCAATCAGTACATCCACGCCTTTCGCCAGCTTATTCGCCTGCTTTGCCGCCGTCGTACCGCCATACAGCGCCAACACACTTAGCGGCAAATTCTGCGCATAACGGCCAATGGTATCGGCCAGCTGCTCAGCCAGCTCCCGGGTCGGCGTCAGAATCAGCGCACGGACATGACCCGGCAGAACGGCTTTGGGACGTTCCGTCATCTGCTGAAGAACCGGTAACGCAAAAGCGGCGGTTTTACCGGTACCGGTCTGGGCATTGGCCAGAATATCCTTACCACGGCGCGCCGGCACAATGGCCTGCTGCTGTACGGGCGTCATGTCGGTATACCCGCAGGCATCCAGCGCACTTAACAGGTCGGCGGATAAATCGAGAGAGGAGAACTTCATGGCAAAACCTTTTCCGGCGACCTTTATCAGGTCGAATCTATTAAAATTGCGCCTATTGTAGAGGATTTACACGCCGTTTTCCCCGAATATCCCATTCGGAGCTGATCCTGCCATTAAGATTCTGTAAAGTTACCCGGCGGTTAAGTAAAAACAACGTATTGCATTGAATAATAAGAACCTGAAGGCACCTGATAACCTTGGTCTGTCACTGGTGTCGCTGCGGAGAATCTATGCTGTTATTCCGTTCTGTTCCCCTGAACTGTGCCTTTATCCGAAGCTGCGCCATCACGCTCGGCATCGCTTCATCTTCCCTGATTCAGGCCGCCGGCTTTCAGCTGAAGGAGCAAAGCGCCGAAGGCCAGGGCAATTCATTCGCCGGCCAGACCGCCAAAGCACAGGACCCCGGTACAATCTTTTATAACCCTGCCGGAATGACCCGTCTGCAGGGCACCCAGACAGAAATAAACCTGTCCTACATTGCCCCCAGCGCAGAATACAAACACGGCAGCAACTCAACCGCCGGCACCCCCTTTACTGATACCCGGCAAAATGGCGGTGAAGATGCCCTGGTGCCTTCTCTGTTTGCAGTCTGGGGGGAGTCTGAGTCAGTAAAAGTCGGCCTGGCCATCACCGTGCCTTTTGGTTTATCCACTGAATACGACGCTGACTGGGTAGGCGCCAACGCTAACGTTAAAAGCGAGATTAAAACCCTCAACATTGCCCCGGCTGTTGCCTACCGGCTAACCGACAGTCTCTCCCTCGGTGCCAGCCTGCAATTCAACAAGGTTGAGGGTACCCTCACCCGGCAAATTACCACCGGCCTGAACAGCGCTACCTCATCAATTATTGAGGCGGATGATACCGGCTGGGGATACGGGCTGGGCCTGCTCTGGGAATACAGTGAACATGGCCGGATCGGGCTGAATTACCGCTCTCAGATTAAACACACACTTGAAGGCACCGTGAAGGTTGCCGGTATCAGCACCCAGAACGCTGATACCCGCATTACCTTGCCTGCCATTGCATCTGTCGGCTGGTATCAGGAGGTCAATGATCGCTGGACACTGCTGGCTGACCTTGCCTGGACGGACTGGTCACAGCTGGATCAGTTAGTCATCAACAACAGCGATACCGGTGCGCATATATCCACCACGGATTATTTCTGGCAGGACACTGTTTTCGCCGCCGTTGGCGCCAATTATCAGTACAGTAACAAACTGCAGTTAAAATTTGGCGTTGCCTACGATGAAGGTGCCGCTAACGATGCATATCGCTCCGCCGGCATTCCGGATGCTGACCGCACCTGGGCGTCTGTAGGCGCGGCCTACCAGCTTACACCGGATACCCGCCTTAACATTGGCTATTCACACATCTTTACCAAAGACGCCAGGGTATCAGACAGCCGCACCAGCGCCGCTGTACCCACCCGTTATTCCGGCCAGTTTGACTCTTCAGTGGATATTCTCAGCCTGGGGCTGGTCATGCGGTTTTAACGTTTTCAATCTCTCCGATGCCCTGCGCCTGCGGGGCAAAGCGACAGTTTTCCGGTCACTCACCTCACGTACTGCAATTGCAAGTGACCTATAGGGAACTACACTTACTTATAGCGCCTGACGCTTTAAGTTAAGTCGCCGTCATGCGCATCCCAAAGGACACAACCCCGGGAGCAGTGACATGAATACAAGCGTTATCAGTTACTTTGATCAGGCCGTCAGCCGTTTTCCTGAGAACCTCTGTGTCGACTTTCTGGATAAAAAATACAGCTATCGCGAAATAGATGAACTGGTAAACCGAACCGCTAAAGGCCTGCAGCAACTGGGGGTGCGAAAAGGCAGTAAAGTTGGCTTATGCCTGCCGAATACCCCGTATCACCTGATTTGCTATTACGCCATTCTCAAAGCCGGTGGCACCGTGGTGAACTTTAACCCTCTCTATTCACTGTCTGAAATTGCCTATCAGATTGACGATTCTGACACTGAAATCATGATTACGCTGAACCTTAAGCAGATTTATCCCAAGGTTCATGCCTGCCTGGAAACCACCGGATTACAGCGAATCATCGTTTGTGCCATGTCGGACATTCTGCCACCGGTGAAAAGCGTGTTGTTTAAAGTACTTAAGCGTTCCGAAATTGCCGATTTTCCGAAAGATCCGGCGCACATGTCGTTTACCCGGCTGAGCAATACCGACGGTCATTTCACTGCCGTTACCCCGCAACCGGATGATCTGGCCGTGCTGCAATATACCGGCGGTACCACCGGTCAGCCCAAAGGCGCTATGCTCAGCCACGGCAATATTGCCGCTAACACTCTGCAGATCCGCCAGTGCATTCCCACGGTTGTGGAAGGCGAAGAAAAGATGCTCGGAGTCCTGCCGTTTTTCCACGTATTCGCCATGACAGTGGTGATGAACTTCGGTATATCCATCGGTGCTGAGCTGATTCTGTTGCCCCGGTTTGAGCTAAACCAGCTGCTGAAAACCCTGCAAACCAAAGGGGCGACACTGTTTCCCGGCGTACCGACTATCTATACCGCCATCAACAATGCGCCAAACCTGAGCAAGCTTAATCTATCCAGCCTGACCTACTGTATTTCCGGCGGCGCACCATTGCCGGTTCAGACCAAAACCAGTTTTGAAGACGCTACCGGTTGCAAACTGGTGGAAGGTTACGGCCTCACCGAATGCGGCCCGGTGGCCACGGTGAATCCCTTTGAAGGCAAAATAAAAGCCGGCTCTATTGGTCTGCCACTGGAAAACACCCGTATCAGCATTCAGGACCCGGCGGAACCGGGTAAAGAAGTCCCTCAGGGTGAAAAAGGTGAAATCGTCATTAGCGGACCACAGGTGATGATGGGCTACTGGCAACGGCCGGAAGCCACCGCCAGCACCATTATCAACGGCGGTCTGCACAGTGGCGATATCGGCTACGCCGACGAAGAAGGGTATATCTTCCTGGTGGACCGCATTAAAGACCTGATTATCTGTTCCGGCTATAACGTCTATCCGCGACACATTGAAGATGCGCTTTACTGCCACCCGGGCATTGCCGAAGCGATTGTCATCGGTATCGACGATGAATACCGGGGCCAGGCACCCAAGGCTTTCGTTAAACTGGCGGCAGGCTATGAAGACCTGGACAGCGCGGCTATCAAAGCCTTTCTGGATGACCGTTTATCCCGGATAGAAATGCCAAAAGACATCGAAATCCGTGAAGACCTGCCTAAAACCATGGTCGGCAAGTTGTCGAAGAAAGAACTGGTTGAAGAACAGCAGGCCAGAGCCGGAGCAACGGCCCGGGCATGAATGATGAGTAAACCGGCATTTTATACCGTCCCGGAACTGGCCCGGGAATTAGGCATCACTCCGCGCACTATTCGGTTTTATGAGAGTAAAGATTTACTTTCTCCGGAACGGGCCGGCAATACGCGCATCTATACAGGAAAGGATAAAGCCCGGCTAAAACTGATTCTGCGGGGCAAGCGGCTGGGGTTTTCACTGGCAGACATTGGTGAGTTTCTCGACCTCTACGCCACAGATATTCAGCAGACAGAACAGCTCCAACTGCTGTATAAAAAAGTCTGCGCCCGGATAGAGAATCTGGAAAGCCAGCAGGACGCCCTGCTGCAGGTACTGGAAGAACTCAGGGATATCCGCACCCAGTGTCTGGATGCCCTGAGCAATACAACCCGCAAGACAGACCGTACCGACCATTAACAGCACACAGGACAGGCAGGAATGCATTATGGAACACGCAGTGATCGCCGGCTATTGCCGCTCCCCCTTCGACTTCGCCCATAAAGGCGCTCTGGCCCGGGTACGTCCGGACACCCTTGCCGCCAAGGTTATCCGCGGGCTGGTCCGTAACAGCGGTATTAACCCGACGCAGATTGAAGACCTGCTGTGTGGCTGTGCATTCCCCGAAGGCGAGCAGGGACTGAATATGGCCCGGATGCTGGTATTCCTCAGCCGTCTGCCTGACTGTATTCCCGGCGCGACCATCAACCGCTGGTGCGGTTCTTCGATGCAAACCGTCCATATGGCTTCCGGCAGCATTGCGATGGGGGCAGGGGAAGCCTTTATCTGCGCGGGCGTCGAAAGCATGAGCCGTATCCCGATGATGGGGTATAACCCCCTGCCCAACCCTAAGCTGTATAAAGAAAACGCCCGGATATACATGTCGATGGGAGAGACTGCCGAGGTAGTCGCTGAGCATTACAATATCAGCCGTGACGCACAGGAAGCCTTTGCTGTCAGTTCCCAGCAAAAAGCCCTGCACGCTCAGCAGGAAGGCTTACTCAGTGACGAAATTATTCCACTTGAAGAGCTTCAGCAGGACGGCTGTATCCGCGGAGAGACCAGCGCTGAAGGCCTGGCAGGGCTGAACCCCGCGTTTGTCAGCGACGGCAGTGTCACGGCTGGTACCAGTTCACCACTAACCGACGGTGCAGCCGCCGTACTGGTGTGCGCAGAAAGCTATGCCCGGCGGCACAACCTGCCCATCCTGGCACGGATTAAGACCGTTGCGGTGGCCGGTTGCGCGCCCGAAGTGATGGGAATGGGCCCGGTTGCTGCCAGCCGTAAAGCGCTGCAGCGTGCCGGCCTGAACAGCAGTGATCTGGATATCATCGAGCTGAACGAAGCCTTCGCCAGCCAGGCGCTGGCCTGCAGCCGGGAACTGGAACTGGATCCGGACAAAATCAACCTTCACGGCGGTGCCATTGCATTGGGCCATCCGCTGGGCGCCTCGGGGGCACGGATTGTCGGTAAAGCTGCCAGTCTGTTACAGCAAACCGGCGGACAATACGCGCTGGCCACCCAGTGTATCGGCGGCGGTCAGGGGATAGCGACACTGCTGGAGGCTATCTGATGAACAGCATTAAACAGGTCGCCGTTATCGGCGCCGGTGCCATGGGAGCCGGCATTGCCGCTGTCATCGCTAATGCAGGGGTACCGGTGCTGCTGCTGGACAGAGTCTCTGACACAGAAACAGAACGCAGCTGCATTGCCAAAGCCGCGGTTAGCCGGTTACTGAAAGCCAGCCCGGAAGCCCTGACTCATAAGCGTAACAGCCGTTTTATTAGCCCCCTGAATATTGATGACCATCTGCATTTAATCGCCGACTGTGACTGGATTATCGAAGCGGTCAGCGAAAATCTTAGCCTCAAGCAAACACTCTATACACAGATAGACGCAGTCCGTAAGCCCGGCAGCATTGTCTCATCCAATACCTCCACCCTGCCCCTGCATTACCTTGTTCAGGGTTTACCAGACAGTTTTGCTGCCGACTTTTGCATTACGCACTTTTTTAACCCGCCCCGTTATATGCGCCTGCTGGAAACCGTCGCCGGTGAAATGCGCCCGGAAGCCATGCAGCAACTGGAACACTTTGCTGATCTTAAACTGGGTAAAACGGTCATCCACTGTAAAGACAGCCCGGGCTTTATTGCCAACCGGCTGGGGATTTTCTGGATCTATTGTGCGCTGGTTGAAGCCATCGACATGGGGCTCAGCATTGAAGAGGCTGACGCACTGCTCAGTAAGCCCTGCGGGGTACCGAAAACCGGCGTATTCGGGCTGATGGATCTGGTGGGCATTGACCTGATGCCTGCCATCGTCGGCGCCATGTGTCAGGCCCTGCCGGAACACGACCCCTTCGTCCAGCTGCAACGGCACCTGCCCCTGATCGACAATATGATCAGCCAGGGTTACACCGGCCGTAAAGGCAAGGGCGGTTTTTACCGGCTGGACCGCCGCCAGAACCCTCCCGTTAAAGAAGTAATCTGTCTGAATGATGGCGAATACAGTCCGGCGCGCAGACCAAAAGTACCCGGCGCGGACACCCGGGTGCATAAACTGAGCAACCTGCTTACCCG
The DNA here is from genome assembly GCA_937138495.1 of uncultured Oceanospirillaceae bacterium. Classification (GTDB taxonomy): domain Bacteria; phylum Pseudomonadota; class Gammaproteobacteria; order Pseudomonadales; family Balneatricaceae; genus Amphritea. Next base: position 10,540 of record CAKZPE010000032.1, on the reverse strand, counting down.
GGATGATAAATACGGTCAGTATACCTGGCGGGTCATGGCCCAGACCCTCAGTTATGCCGCCAGTCTGGCAGGAGAAGTTGCTGAAGATATTACCGCCATCGATGCGGCCATGCGACTGGGTTATAACTGGAAATACGGCCCCTTCGAGCTGATGGATATCCTGGGGACAGGCTGGCTGGCAGAACATTTACAGACCGACGGTTTCAGCCTGCCGGCCATGCTGGCCACCACCGCCCGCCGCCCCCTGTATACCTTGCAGGATTATCAGGGAAACACTGACAAACTGCACTTTATGGACGTTTACGGCCGTTATCAGCCCCTGATACGTCCCGAAGGCGTGTTACTACTCTCAGACATTAAACGCCAGCGCCAGCCACTGTTAAAAAATGCCTCAGCTGCCGTCTGGGATATTGATGACGGCATACTCTGTTTCGAATTCACCTCCAAAATGAACTCACTGGATCCGGATATCATGAGCCTGTTGCACCAGAGCATCGCACGGGTTAAACGGGGATACAAAGCTCTGGTGATTTACAACGAAGGGGAGAATTTCTCTGTCGGAGCCAACCTTGGTCTGGCGATGTTCACCGCCAATATCGCCGCCTGGCAGGACATTGAGGCCATGGTGGCCGCCGGCCAGCAAACCTTTAAAGCCCTTAAATATGCGCCCTTCCCGGTGGTCAGTGCCCCCAGTGGTCTGGCGCTGGGGGGCGGCTGTGAAGTGTTGCTGCACAGTGATGCTATTCAGGCCCATACAGAAACCTATACCGGGCTGGTTGAAGTGGGCGTCGGCCTGGTACCGGCCTGGGGCGGCTGTAAAGAAATGCTTGCCCGCTGGCAGCAAAAACCGGATTACCCGCAGGGCCCGATGCCAGCGGCAGCAAAAGTCTTTGAACTGATCTCAACCGCGGCAGTGGCTAAATCCGCAGAACAGGCCCGCAACAATCTGATTTTGCGGCCCGATGACAACATCACCATGAACCGCGACCGCCTGCTGGCGGATGCCAAAGCTAGCGCTTTGAAACTGGCTGAAGATTATCAGCCACCACAACCGGCGACTTACGCCCTGCCCGGCAGCAGCGGCAAACTGGCCTTTGAAATGGCGGTAAACGGTTTCGTGCGCAACGGTAAAGCCACCCGACACGATCAGACCGTCTCACTGCATGTGGCAGACATTATGGCCGGCGGCGATACCGATCCTTCCGAGCCACTGACCGAGGATGATCTGCTGCAACTGGAACGGCAGCACTTTATGCAGATTATCCGCCACCCGGATACGTTGGCACGCATTGAACATATGCTGCTGACCGGAAAACCGCTGCGCAACTGACAAAAGGAAAGGTTATGCTGACTTACACGCCCCCGATCCGCGATATGCAGTTTGTGCTGTATGAACTGTTAGATGGCTTGCAGCTCAGCCAGTTAACAGGCTTCGAAGAGGTAAACCGGGAATTGGTAGACAGTATTCTGGAAGAAGCCGGTAAGCTCACTGCAGAAGTCCTGCAGCCGCTGAATCACAGTGGCGATGAACAGGGCTGTCTGTACAGTGATGGTCAGGTAACAACACCGGAAGGCTTTAAAGCGGCTTACCGGCAATTCTGTGACGGCGGCTGGGCAGCACTGGCCTGCGAACCGGAGTACGGCGGCAGCGGCCTGCCCAAAACCATTAATACTCTGCTGGAAGAAATGATCTGTTCGGCTAACCTGTCGTTCGGTATCTATCCGGGGCTGAGTTTCGGCGCCTATTCCGCCATCAGCCGTTATGCCAGCGATGACCTGAAACAGACCTACCTGCCAAAACTGGCGGATGGCAGCTGGTCCGGCACCATGTGCCTCACTGAACCCCACTGTGGAACAGACCTGGGGTTATGCCGTACCAAAGCGGTTCCTCAGCAAGACGGGTCTTACCGACTGACCGGCAACAAAATTTTTATCTCTGCCGGCGACCATGACCTGACCGAAAACATCGTTCACCTGGTGCTGGCCCGTACACCGGACGCCCCGGAAGGCATTAAAGGCATCAGCCTGTTTCTGGTACCGAAAAAACAGCTGAACAATGATCTGCTGGAAAATAATCAAGTCAGCTGTGGCGGTATCGAACATAAGATGGGGATTAAGGCCTCTTCCACCTGCCAGATCAATTTTGATGCCGCCACTGGCTGGCTGATCGGCGACCTGAACAAAGGCATGCGGGCTATGTTCACCATGATGAATCAGGCCCGGCTCGCGGTGGGTATACAAGGCCTGGGGCTGGCAGAGGCCAGTTATCAGGGCGCTGTCAGTTACGCCCGGGAACGGTTACAGGGCCGCGCCCTGTCCGGTGTGAAAGCCCCGGACAAACCGGCCGACCCGATTATCGTCCACCCGGATGTACGCCGCATGCTGCTGACTCAGAAAGCCTACACAGAAGGTTGCCGGGCATTTGGCCTGTGGGTCGCATTGCAGCTGGATATTTCCCGCAAACACAGCGATAAAACGGTCCGTCAGGATGCCGATGAATTCGTCCAGCTCACAACCCCGGTCGTCAAAGCCCTGTTCACTGACCTTGGTTTTGAATGTACCAATCTTGGAATGCAGGTATTGGGAGGCCACGGCTTTATCCGTGAAAACGGTATGGAACAGCTGGTCAGGGATGCCAGAATTGCGCAGATTTACGAAGGCACCAACGGTATTCAGGCACTGGATTTAATCGGCCGGAAAATGCCACAAAAAGCCGGCCGTTATCTGCGGCACTTCTTCCATCCGGTTCAGGATTATCTTGAGCAACACCAGACCAATACCCAATTGGCGGAATTTACCGGGCCGCTCAGCAAAGCGTTCGGCCGATTGCAGAAAGCCAGCCAGCAGATTGCCCTTACCGGCCTGAAGAATCCCGAAGCGGCTGCTGCGGTTGCCAGTGATTATCTGCGTTTATTCGGTTTGGTGGCGCTTGGTTATATGTGGTGCCGAATGGCAGAAGAAGCACTTAAACATCCGGACGATGACAGTGGCTTTTATACCGCCAAGCTGCATACTGCCCGCTTTTTTATCCATAAACTGCTGCCGCAGAACAGCAGCCTGTTCGCCAGCATTATGGCCGGGGAAAGCAGCATGATGCAGCTGGACAGCGAATCTTTCTGAAACGCCGAAAAGCCTCATTTACGCCATTTGGCCCAGGGATCATCATCCGTACCGCCGGAGGATTCCGGTTTCCGGCGTGGCCGTTCAGCATCTTCATAGCGTTTTTCAGCAGGTTTACGGTGCGGCTTTCCTGGCCGTTTAGGCTTATTAAACTCCGCCGCTTTTTTAGCGCTTTTTTCCCGCTGTAACTCAGCATCTTCCAGACTCAGCTCTGCCGGAGTCCCCGGTGTCTGATGGGCCGGAATGATCCGTTCCCGGGGGGCTACAGAAAACTGTTCCGACGATACCCGGGGCAGATTCTTAAACTTATACAAATAAAACAGCTCAACCTTTTCCCGGGCCCACGGAGTCTTCTTTAAAAACTTCTCGCTGGACTGAACGCTTGGATTAGTCTTAAAGCAGTTGATGTTCAGGTAAGCAAACAGAATCTCAAAACCATAGTGCTCAACCAGTTCAGTTAACAGCTGGTTAAGTCCCACGCCGTGCAGGGGGTTATTGGTGTAATCAACATCAGTCATGGGCATATCCGGGTATTGTTACTGCGCTGAGGTCAGCGCAGCCTCTGTTTATGATCAGCTTAGTCTGCTTTTGCAGCAGGGAAAGCCTTCAGCAACCATCGCGGGGCAGGCAGTATAGTCAGATTCAGTGCTGACCACACTCAAAAACAATCATAACCTGTCGGTTTATCAGGCAACATCTCTGTCGCCCCTTATATCAACAAAAGCTATCAACAACGGCTATCAGCAACAGCCGCCGCCGGATGCCGGTGCGCTGCCAGAATCTTCATCATACGGCAGGCTGGAACCGCAGCCTTCAAAAATACCGTAGTGGTTATCCCAGGTGCCGATGAATTCAAAATGCTGCTGCAAACGCGATTCATTGAGCATCCGGTAGGTATTGCCACACACCGGGAACACCTTCCCTGCCGCTATCAGGTGATGCTTATCCAGCAGGTAATTCATTTCCTGATCGGCAATAGTGCCCTTATAAATCACTGCCTGGCCATAATCTTCACAGGCAGGCTCCAGCCCTTCAATTTTAAACAAACGGTAAGTAGCCGAGTAAAATCCAATATGGCCAATGCGCTTTTCCACGTCTGCGTTATCTATTCCCAGCGGGCGGTCTTCCACCAGACGGGGATCTGCAAAGCCACAGTGTTTCGCCAAATTCTGGAAGTCGTTCCAATACAGCGCGCCGCTGAGGCATTCACCGTACAGCACCGGGTCATTCACCAGTTCCTGCGGAACCCGGCGATCGGCATAAACATCCGAAAAGTACATTTCACCGCCCGGCTTCAGCAAACGGTAGGCCTGCTTCAGCACCGCTTCTTTATCCGGTGACAGATTAATCACACAGTTGGAAACAATCAGGTCGAAGCTGTTTTCTTCCAGCCCCAGCTCATCCAGCTTTTCGATGTAGCCTTTTTTAAATTCAACATTTGATGCTTTATAGCCAAAGGCTTCAGCATGGTAATCCAGATGGCGGTTAGCAATTTCCAGCTGCTCATCGGTCATGTCCACCCCGACCACGGAACCGCTTTCACCTACTAATGCGGCCAGCGTATAGGCATCGCGGCCGGAACCGCTGCCAAGGTCCAGAATCCGCAGACCTTTAAGCTGCTCAGGTGCCACCAGACCACAACCGTAGTAGTGGCTGCTGACCTCAGCATGGATCTTCTTAAGAATGTCTTTAATCGGCTGTGGCGGTGCCTGCAGTGTACAACAGGCATCGGTTTTCAGATCAGCAGACCCCTGCAGGGTCTTGCCGTAATAATCCTGGACGTGTTCATGCATGAGGGAGTACTTCTTTGGCGGTTATTTTCAGATCAGTAATGGTGATCAACCATAGCCATTCGCGTACAGCGCTGCAACTTAGTGGCCAAAATAACTTAGAGTGAATTTATCTGTACTTAGAGCATTCAACCGCTCTGTTTCTCTGTTACCTGACAAACAGGTTTGCCTCTAAGAGATTCCAGTATCCGTAACGATACAGGCATTTGAAAACCTGCGCCAAAGAATGGAAACACCGTAAATAAGATACCTGAGATAAGTGCATACCCCTGCAGAATCAACAGACCAACCGTTAATAAACCACCGTCACTGATAAAAGGAATAAAGATACCGGCATCTTTACTGGCAATACCCAGCGAAAAATCTGACATAAAAAAAATAAAACTAAAAACTATAACAGTTAACAGAGTATCGATATATCGGAGCAGATAGCCTGCAACAAATGGCCTCTTTACACGGTTGATAACCAGATAAACAATGACAGGGATTAAAAACGCCGGGTAAGAAATAAGTAACCAGATTACATATGTCAACAAAGGAAATATTGCAGCGAGGATACGGTCTGTCCATGTAGCCATTTTTTATTTTTCCGTTTTAATAAAGGCAAACTTAGTGTGACACAAATCTCAGACAAAAAAAAAGCACCGCACTCGATGAGGGACGCTTTTTCTAATACAGAACGTAGCCGTTAGATTACTTACCTAACTTTGTACGAATCTGCTGAACCTGTACGTGTAGAGAGTCAGTTGCGCCACAGCTTCTGCAAGCTCTCGCCTTAAATCTCAGGCACAAAAAAAGCGCCATGAAGGCGCTTTTTTCTAATACAGAACGTAGCAGTTAGATTACTTACCTAACTTTGTACGAATCTGCTGAACGGTACGCAGTTGCGCCACAGCTTCAGCCAGCTGAGCAGTTGCGCGGGAGTAATCCAGCTCGCTGCTCTGATCGACCATAGCTTGTTCGGCATGCTTTTTCGCTTCTTCTGCAGCAGCTTCATTCAGATCGCCGGCACGCAGTGCAGTGTCCGCAAGGACAGTGACTTTGTGTGGCTGAATTTCAATGAATCCACCAGAAACGTAAAAGATCTCCTGCTCACCACCCTGCTTTTTAAGCTCTACAGGACCTGGTTTCAGTTCCGACAGAAGCGGAGCGTGACCCGGATAAATACCCAGATCACCCAGGCTACCTGTCACTGATACGAATTCAATAAGACCGGAGAAGATTTCTTCTTCAGCACTTACGATGTCGCAATGAACAGTCATAGCCATGTTTCTTTCCTCTAAGGTTTAGCTAAGGGTCAGCCGGTATTACCCGCCAACCCTGAGAACAATTACATGTTCTTAGCTTTAGCAACCACTTCGTCGATGCCGCCTACCATGTAGAAGGCTTGTTCAGGCAGATCGTCATACTCACCGTTCAGGATACCCTGGAAGCCGCTGATAGTATCTTTCAGAGAAACATACTTACCAGGCGCGCCGGTGAATACTTCAGCTACGAAGAACGGCTGAGACAGGTAACGCTGAATCTTACGCGCACGGTTTACTGTCTGCTTATCTTCTTCAGACAGCTCGTCCATACCCAGGATGGCGATGATGTCTTTCAGCTCTTTATAACGCTGCAGTACGCCCTGAACATTACGCGCTACGTCGTAGTGTTCCTGACCGATTACCAGCGGGTCCAGCTGACGGGATGTAGAATCCAGCGGATCTACCGCAGGGTAGATACCCAGCTCGGCGATCTGACGGGACAGTACTACAGTCGCATCAAGGTGGGAGAAGGTGGTTGCCGGAGACGGGTCAGTCAAGTCATCCGCCGGTACGTATACCGCCTGGATAGATGTGATAGAACCGGTCTTCGTGGAGGTAATACGCTCCTGCAGAACACCCATCTCTTCCGCCAGTGTAGGCTGGTAACCTACTGCAGAAGGCATACGACCCAGCAGTGCAGATACTTCGGTACCTGCCAGGGTGTAACGGTAGATGTTGTCTACGAACAACAGTACGTCACGGCCTTCGTCACGGAACTTCTCAGCCATTGTCAGGCCAGTCAGCGCTACACGCAGACGGTTACCCGGTGGCTCATTCATCTGACCATAAACCAGAGATACTTTATCCAGTACGTTGGATTCTTTCATCTCGTAGTAGAAGTCGTTACCTTCACGGGTACGCTCACCAACACCTGCGAATACTGAGAAACCGGAGTGCTCAATCGCGATGTTACGGATCAGTTCCATCATGTTTACGGTTTTACCTACACCGGCACCACCAAACAGACCAACTTTACCACCCTTGGCGAACGGACAAACCAGATCGATTACCTTGATGCCGGTTTCCAGCAGCTCGTTAGAAGCCGCCTGTTCAGCATAGGTAGGTGCTGCACGGTGAATAGGCATACGCTCTTCTTCACCAATATCACCACACTCATCGATTGGGTTACCCAATACATCCATGATACGACCCAGAGTCGCTGTACCTACAGGTACAGAAACTGGCGCACCAGTATTTGCTACTTCCAGACCACGGCTTACACCTTCAGTCTGACCCATAGCGATTGCACGTACGACACCGTCACCCAGCTGCTGCTGTACTTCCAGTGTCAGACCTTTGCTATCAACAGTCAGTGCATCATAGATCTTCGGTACGCTGTCACGTGGGAATTCCACGTCGACTACCGCGCCGATGATCTGAACAATACGTCCGCTACTCATGTTCGGATCCTCTTAACGTTTAAACCTGTTCACTTAGCTTATACAGCTGCAGCACCACTCACGATCTCAGAAATTTCCTGAGTAATCGCGGCCTGACGAGCTTTGTTGTATACCATCTGAAGCTCATCAATTAAGTCGCCGGCGTTGTCAGTTGCGTTCTTCATCGCCAGCATACGGGCTGCCTGTTCACAGGCATTGTTCTCAACCACCGCCTGGTACACCAAAGATTCTATGTAACGAACCAGTAAGCCGTTTAACAGCTCTTTTGCATCCGGTTCGTAGATGTAATCCCAGTGATGGTTAAGACGGTCATCATCATCTTCCGCTTTCAGCGGCAGAAGCTGCTCAACTTGTGGTTGCTGTGTCATGGTGTTAACGAATTCGTTAGATACCACGAACAACTGGTCCAGCGTGCCTTCATCGTAGGCATCCAGCATCACTTTCACTGCACCGATCAGATCGCCCATTTCAGGCTGATCGCCCAGGCCGCTCTTCGCTGCAGTTACGTTTCCGCCGAATGACTTGAAGAAGCTTACCGCCTTGGAACCCAGCGCACAGACGTCAACCTGGACATTCTGTTCACTGAACTCTTTCATTTTGGCGATCGCTGCTTTAAACGCGTTAACGTTCAAGCCACCACAAAGGCCGCGGTCGGTTGCCACTACAATGAAACCGACACGCTTCACTTCGCGCTGTTGCAGATACAGATGCTGGTATTCAGGGTTGGACTTCGCCAGGTGCTGAATTACGCCACGGATACTGCGGGCGTAAGGACGGCTTTCCTGCATGCGGTCCTGAGCTTTACGCATTTTACTCGCCGCAACCATTTCCATAGCTGAAGTGATTTTTTGCGTGCTCTTGATGCTCGAAATCTGTGTACGTATTTCTTTGGCACCAGCCATATTTCGACCCCTTGACTTCCAACTAATATGAACACGTTAGAAGCAACAAAGCAGAGACTCACAAGAGCCTCTGCTAAAAAATTACCAGGTTTGCGTCGCTTTGAATGTTTCAATCGCAGACTTGAAAGTGCCTTCGATATCGCCATTCCAGTTACCTGAAGCATTGATTTCACTCATTAGATCGCCGTGCTCTGATCCCATGTATGATAATAATGCTGATTCGAAGTCTTGAATTTTAGAAACTTCGATATCGTTTAAGTAACCTTCGTTCGCCGCGTACAGTACAACACCCATTTGCGATGTGCTTAATGGTGAATATTGCTTCTGCTTCATTAACTCAGTAACACGCTCACCGTGGTTTAACTGTGCTTTTGTAGCTTCATCTAAATCAGATGCGAACTGAGAGAACGCTGCCAATTCACGATACTGAGCAAGTGCAGTACGGATACCACCAGATAATTTCTTAACGATTTTAGTCTGTGCAGAACCACCAACACGAGAAACCGATACACCGGCGTTCATCGCTGGACGTACGCCAGAGTTAAACATGTCAGTTTCTAAGAAAATCTGACCATCAGTAATCGAAATTACGTTAGTTGGTACGAATGCAGATACATCACCTGCTTGCGTTTCGATGATAGGTAATGCAGTTAAAGAACCTGTTTTACCTTTCACTTCACCATTAGTGAATTTTTCAACATAAGCTGCTGATACACGAGATGCACGTTCAAGTAGACGTGAGTGCAAGTAGAATACATCACCTGGGTATGCTTCACGACCTGGTGGACGACGTAATAACAATGAGATTTGACGGTAAGCCCAAGCTTGTTTAGTCAAATCATCAAAGATGATTAGCGCGTCTTCACCGCGGTCACGGTAGTATTCACCCATAGTGGCACCGGCAAAAGGTGCTAAGAATTGCATAGAAGCTGGATCAGAAGCAGTAGCGGCAATAATAATGGTATTTTCCATTGCGCCATGTTCTTCTAATTTACGTACTACAGAAGCGATAGACGATGCTTTCTGTCCGATAGCGACGTAAACACATTTAATACCAGAATCTTTTTGGTTAATAATCGCGTCAACTGCGATTGCAGTTTTACCGACCTGACGGTCACCAATGATAAGTTCACGCTGGCCACGACCAACAGGTACCATTGAGTCTACACATTTAAGGCCCATTGCTACCGGCTCATCAACACTTTGACGCCAAATTACACCTGGAGCAACTTTTTCAATTGCATCGGTTAATTTAGTATTAATTACGCCTTTACCGTCGATTGGAGTACCTAAAGCATTGACTACACGACCTTGTAATTCAGGGCCTACAGGTACTTCTAAGATTCTACCTGTTGAACGACATTTCTGTCCTTCTTGTAGATTTAAGTAATCACCTAATACGATTGCACCTACAGAATCACGCTCTAAGTTAAGCGCCATACCGTAAATACCGCCGTCGAATTCAACCATTTCACCGTACATTACGTCGGCTAAACCGTGAATACGTACAATACCATCCGTTACAGAAACGATAGTACCTTCATTTTTTGCATCAGACGACACATCAAGAGATTCGATGCGTTGTTTGATGATGTCACTAATTTCTGATGGATTTAGTTGCTGCATCATTTATCCCTCAAACTTAAGAAGTCATTGCTTCGTTAAGCTTGGCTAAACGTGCACGAACCGAGCTGTCGATGACTAAGTCACCCGCACGAATCACTGCACCGCCTATTAGAGTTTCATCAACCTGAGTGTGAATATTCACTTTCACGTTGAGCTTATTTGTTAGAGCTTTTGCCAGTTTGTCGTTTAATTCACTGTCAATTTCAAACGCTGATGTAATTTCTACATCGCTCATTCCTAACTGTTTAGCTTTCAATACTTCGTATTGTTCAGCAATAGCAGCTAATAATGGTAAACGCTTATTTTCAGCTAATACCGCAACGAAGTTTTTACCTACTTCGCTCAGTTCTTCACCACATATTGTGGCAATTGTTTCGACAAGTTGATCAGATGTT